>NZ_CBFHYF010000007.1:35182-62462 GCF_965660005.1 Porticoccus sp. | reverse complement strand
CAACAACGGGCATGCCTTTTAATGTGCCATTCATTGCTATCAGTGCATCGTCTTCGCCTGTCAGTTTCTGCGCATCGTTCAAACGGTCTTTGTAACGACGTACATCCTTGAATTTGAGACGATCGACGGGCTTGACCTCTGTCGCGAGCTCCTCGCGGCCTTCCCGATCAAGGAAAAAATCCAGCCGACGACGAGCGCCTATACGAAGGTGATGATCGCATTTCGGACAGACTTCAAGATTTTTTTCAAGCTCTGGTCGATAAAGTGGTGTACTGCATTTCGGACATTTTTTCCACAGCCCTTCGGGAACACTCTGAGTGCGATCTTTTTTCTGGGTCGCTGGACCCTTGGGGCGGATTTTTTCCAACCAGCTCATAGTGTATTCCGTCAGTTATCCAGTGCATCCCGCATTTCTGCGACCAGGCTTGAAACAGCCTGTGAAAAAGCCCGTGGTGATGTTTCACCGCGCGCAGCCAGCTCAGCCATCTTATTGACCAGCACACTACCAACCACTACACCATCGGAGAGGTCGGCAACAGCACGCGCTGAAGCACCATCTTTAATGCCGAATCCTACACAGACTGGCAAGTCAGTCAATGTACGAATGTGATCTACGTGCTCCTTCACTGACACAATATCGAGATTGCCCGCCCCGGTCACACCTTTCAGTGAAACGTAATAAATAAAACCGCCGGCCATTTCCGTGACCATTTTCTGACGTTTCTCGCTGCTGGTGGGAGCCAGCAGAAAAATATTTTCAATGCCGGCTTCACCGAGATGCTGATTAAAATCACCAGCTTCTTCGGGGGGAAGATCAACCGTCAATACACCATCAATTCCCGCATCAAGCGCGAGCTCAATAAAATGCTGATAGCCAAGCCGTTCTATTGGGTTGGCATAACCCATCAAAATTACCGGGGTGGTGGTATTGGTCTCTCTGAATTGTTTTACCAGCGCCAATGCGTCACGCAGACTGCTGCCATGGGCAAGGGCACGTTCATGAGCTTTCTGGATCACTGGCCCCTCGGCTGTCGGATCCGAAAAAGGAACACCCAGCTCAAGGATATCCGCACCTTTCTCAACCAGTGCATGCATCACCGGCAGCGTCACATCAGCGGCAGGATCACCCAATACTATATAAGGAATCAGGGCCTTCCGGCCCTGTTGCTGAAGCGCTTCAAAGCGTTGTTTAATTCTGTTCACAGACAATTTTCCAACTTCTTGTTTATTAACGCATTATTACAGGGTAATACCATCGATTTCTGCAACCGTCAGAATATCTTTGTCACCGCGACCAGAAAGATTCACGACAATGGTCTGCTCCGGAGCCATCTCACGAGCCAGTTTTTCGGCATAGGCAATCGCGTGACTGGTCTCGAGGGCCGGCATGATGCCCTCCACTCTGGTGAGGCGACGAAATGCATCCATAGCCTCATCATCATCTATCACCACATACTTGACACGGCCGATATCCTTCAACCAGGCGTGCTCCGGACCAACTCCGGGGTAGTCCAACCCGGCTGAAATGGAATGCGTTTCAATAATCTGTCCGTTTTCATCTTCCATCAGATAGGTACGGTTACCATGGAGAATACCGGGGATACCGTCATTCAGCGGCGCAGCGTGTTTGCCGGTGCCGAGCCCAAAGCCCCCTGCTTCCACACCGTACATGGCAACCGAGTCATCCGTCAGAAACGGATGAAACAAGCCAATGGCATTTGAACCGCCACCAACGCAGGCAACCAGAGCATCCGGTAATTTACCTGTTTGAGCCAGTGACTGCTGACGGGCTTCGCGGCCAATCACCGACTGGAAGTGCCGCACCAACTCGGGATAGGGGTGAGGTCCCGCACAGGTTCCAATGATGTAGAACGTATTATCCACATTGGTCACCCAATCACGCAGGGCTTCGTTCATGGCATCTTTAAGGGTTTTGGAGCCGGAAGTCACCGGAACAACCGTCGCACCGAGCAATTTCATACGATAGACATTCAGGGATTGGCGCTGAATATCCTCCTCACCCATGAACACATGGCATTCCAGACCAAGGCGGGCTGCAACAGTCGCCGTAGCCACGCCATGTTGACCGGCACCAGTTTCGGCAATCACCCGCTGTTTGCCCGTATGCTTGGCCAGCAGCGCCTGACCGATCGTATTATTAATTTTGTGTGCGCCGGTATGATTCAGGTCCTCGCGCTTGAGGAACAGCTTCGCGCCACCGGTTTGCCTGGTCCAGCGCTCGGCAAAGTACAGCGGGGATGGCCGCCCGACATAATGAGCAAGATCATAATCAAACTGGGCCTGAAAATCGGGATCATCCTTCAAGCTCCGGTAGATGCTTTCCAGCTCATCCAATGCATAAATAAGGGTTTCAGAAACAAAGCGTCCGCCATAGGGACCAAAGTGACCATTGGCATCGGGCATCAGACTGAAATCAATTGAGGTTTTTTTGTTCACTGGGTTCTCCGACGTATTACCCGCCCGAAGTACGGGCAATAAACTGTTCTATGAGTCGGGCGGATTTAATGCCCGGAGCTGTTTCTACACCACCACTCACATCCACTGCATAGGGGTGGACCTGGGAAATGGCATCAGCCACATTCCCAGGATTCAAGCCGCCCGCCAGAATAATCGGAAAGGCTGAATCAGTTGGCAGGCGTTGCCATTCAAACGTTTCGCCGGTACCGCCATACTTGTCTTTATGCCAGGCATCAAACAGAAATCCGCTGGCACTTGGAAACCGGGTAATCTCATTTGATAAATCCAGCCCCGGCACCATTCTTATGGCTTTGATGAATGGCCTGCCAAATTGCTGACAGTACTCATCGTCCTCATCACCGTGGAACTGCAGAAGCTGCAGCCCCACCCTTTCAAGTATTTCTGTCACCTGTTCTGGCAGGGCATTGACAAACAGCCCAACTGTTGTGACAAAAGGGCCTACCTCGGCAGAAATGACCGCAGCATCTGACAGGCCTACAAATCGAGGGCTTTTTGAATAAAACACCAGCCCTATCGCATCGACCCCGGCAGCGGCGGCATCATGGGCATCTTCCGGCCGGGTTATACCGCAGACTTTGACACGAGTTCGTTTCACAATGAGTTCCATCAGCCGGGGGAGAATTGTAGCAAAAAGCACTGTTTACTGCCTATTGCATAGCGCCTGTGTCTGCTCAGACTTCTGCGATAAATTGGGGGCCAGGTACCATTTGTGGTACGCGAAAACCATCCGGATAGTTCACTTTCACCAGATATAAACCGTTGGGCGGTGCTGTTGGCGGCGCCTTGGTACGATCTCGCAGCAATAACAGTTCTCTCAACCACTCTATTGACCTGTCGCCACGACCAATACAGACCAGCGCTCCCACAATATTGCGAACCATATGGTGAAGAAATGCATTGGCCGTTATTTCAATGATCACAAGATTGGCCTGTCGCCAGACCCTTGCCCGATGCACATTGCGATTGGGTGAGTTGGACTGACAGCCGGATGCGCGAAACGAGCTGAAATCATGTTCTCCAATCAACAGCTGAATGGCACGATGCATGCCGGGCGTCTCCAATGACCGCTTTTCCCAGCTCAACCCATGATAAAAAAGCGCTGAGCGCTGGGGTTGATTGACAATCAGGTAGCGATAGGTTCTCGCTGTGGCACTGAAACGCGCGTGAAAATCTGCTGTTTGTTCAGACACCCAATGCAATCTTATCCCGAAGGGTAAATTGGCATTAGCACCCAGCAACCAATTGGAATCTTTCCTCTTTGCAGCGGTATCGAAATGAATTATTTGATTGGTTGCATGCACCCCGGTGTCCGTGCGGCCTGCACAAATGACCGAAATCCCCTCATTGGCCACTTTGGACAGCGCCGCTTCCACGGAAGCCTGCACACTGGGACTATGCGACTGTCTTTGCCAGCCGGAAAAAGCACTGCCGCAGTATTCGACGGCAGCAGCAATACGCTTTACCCCGGCAGGAAGAACGAAGTCTTCAACCGGATGCTTCAGAGACCGAGTCTCACGGGTTGGCCCCGGGATCATTGTTGTCAGGACATATTCTCAAGTATCGAGTTGGCTTTTGCGCGCTGCTCTTCAGTCCCATTTTGCAGTACTTCTTCAAGCAGCTCACGAGCATTCTCTGGGCCACCCATATCCACATAGGCTTCAGCCAGTATCAGCTTGGTATCCGACTCATCATCCTCACCAAATGAATCCTCAACACTGGCAAGGCTGTCAAAACCATCCCCTTCGACTTGGGGTTCAGCAGATTCAATTATGGAAACTTCAGTCGTTTCCAACGGAAAACCCTGATCGTCAGAAGTGGCTGTATCTGCTGAGTTTTCAGCAGCCTCTCTGCCATCTTCCGCAAGAGCAGGGTCTTCTTCATCAAACTCAATATCCAGCATGCTTTCATCGATTTCGGTCGATAAAGCACCTATATCCATGTCATCAAGATCCAGGTCCAGATCAAAGTCCTGATGAGCATCCCCGGTAGCTGTTGGAGAAGTGAGCGATGCGGGTGTCACATCCTCTTCAGCAGAAGCTGTTTCAGATGAAAAAAGGTCAACCTCGTTTAAATCGCGATCTTCCGGAGAAGAGGTGTCTTCTTCATCATTTTTCGGATAATCCATATCCACAGGGGACACATTGGCTGACACGTCACCCAGATCATAATCGAGCGTCGGGTTCTCAAAATCAGCCGAGTCAGCGGAAGAATCACTTGTTTCAGCCGAAATACCTGCCTGCCCTTCGGTAACAACATCGAATTCATCCGTTTTCCCGGACAACAACTCGGACTCAAGTGCCAGCGCTCTCTCGTCAGCATGACTATCATTGAGTTTTGCCAGCGCTATTCTGTCTCTTTCAAATGCAGCTGTGTCGTTGGCGCTGACATGGACTTCCAGCAATTTGAGCCACAAAGAACTGTTCTGCGGATCAGACTCGATTGCCTTGCGAAGAATGTTTTCAGCCTGACGGTAATTGCCCAGAGAAAGATAAATGTCTGCCTCTCCCTTGGGATCAACACCCTCCCCATCGCCGAGTTCAAGCTCTTCGAGGTCTTTCAGGCCAGATTCGTCCAACTCTGCAGCAACTTCAGGGACATACTGCCGCTCTGACTCGGTAAACACCTCAGCAAGTCTTTCTTCAGCTGGTTCAGGCTGCTGACGACTCGCGAGCGTCTGCAAGGAAAGCTCCTCGTGCTCGTCATCATCATGCTTCCGGTTACGGAAAAACATCACCACCGCGAGTAATAGCGCGAGCAATGCAATCAAGGGGTATAGCAGATAGTCCATCCATCCAGCCAGCCCCATGGACTTATCGGAATCGCTACCTTCATCAGTTGACGCAGTCTGCGCAGGCGCATCGGCACCGCTGTTGGCAGTCTCATCAGACACTTCAGGTTCCTCGTTCTGAACAGCCAGCTGAGTAGCTCGCAGAGAGTCATCCTGAATTTCCACCAGACGGTTCATGGTGGCCAACTGCTCTTCCAGATTGGCAATACGTGTTTTCAGGTCATCATTTTCACGAAGAGATTTGTCCAGTTCTTCCTGTGCAGCAATTAATTCGTCCTGTCCAGAGCCAGAAGATCCGACAGTCATATCGCTATTCGCGCTTTCACTGAGTTCTTCCCCACCCGCACTGGAATCATCATCGACGCCCAGTGCGGGGAGCTTGAGACGTCCCTCTCCCGCTGTTGCCGGGGAGTCGGCTATGACTGCATCGGAATCGCCAGCATCCAGTACCGGAGGCACTGCCGCATCTTCAGCAGGAATTTGCTCGGGCTGGTTGAGTTCTTTCTGAACGGCGGCTTCCGTCAATGCGCGGATATCACTCCCTTCCGGCAATCGAAGAACAGCCCCCTTTTTTAACAGGTTGATATTGTCATTAATGAACGCATCCGGATTAAGCTGTTTGATAGCCGCCATGGTCTGGTTCATGCTGGCCTGCTCGGGACGAATACGCTGGGCAATGGCCCAGACCGTATCACCGGTGTTAACGCTGTACTCGCCATCACCTGCAGAAAGGGGCTGGCTGCCCAACCGATTGGATGCGGATTGCGACCCCGCTGTACTGTTGGATAGCTGCGGGCCGGAACTCGCAGCCTCAATCTTTTTTGCGGCTTCTCTCTCCTGGGCATAGACCGGCAAATCGAGCAACAATGTGTATTCACGCACCAGACGACCGATTGGCCACTGAACCTCTACCAGAAAATTCAGGTAGGGTTCACGGACAGGCTTTCTCGAGGTGATCCGCAGCAGAGGCCGGGCGCGGTTCGTGAGATCCACGGCAAAGCTTAAATCTGTCAACAGAAAAAGTCTCTCGACACCTGCGTTGTCGAAATCCCTGGGGGAACCCAGCCCCACCAGTATTTCGATATCCGTCAACTCACCAATGCTGGTCAATTGCACCTCGGCATCAAGTGGCTCGTTGAGCGATGAGTTAAGCTTGATCTCTCCCAACCCCAGAGCCAAAACGGTGTTAGTCAGCAACATGCCCAGCAAGCCGGTGGTCAACATCAAGTTACGCAGCTTCATACGATATTCCCTGTTTTACTTTGTGAGAAAGTTCCCTGCCCGGATTTGAGGTTTGTTCAGAAAACTGTTCACACTTTATTAGGTTCCGCCTGCAAGTATTTATGACTGATAACAATTGTTCAACTGCCATGACAATCAAATATCGACAAATAACGGGGTTAATGCCACTGAACTATGACCGATTGCACAAAACCGGCCTTAAATCCAAGGAAGCTTTTCCGACCGTTACGCTTCCAGCAATATGCGCAACATCCTGCGCAGCGGCTCAGCGGCCCCCCATAACAGCTGATCCCCCACCGTAAATGCTGACAGATATTCGCTACCCATGTTCATTTTACGCAAGCGACCTACCGGCACATGCAGGTGGCCGGTAACTGCTGCCGGCGTTAATTCTCGCAACGAGGCCTGACGCGTGTTGGGAACAACCTTAACCCAGTCATTGGAGGCTGCAATGATATCTTCTAGTTCATCCAGAGGGACATCCTGAGCCAACTTGACGGTCAATGCCTGACTGTGGCAACGCATTGCACCGATACGGACACAGATACCGTCGACCGGAATCAGAGTATTGCCTGAGCGGCCAAGAATTTTGTTGGTTTCAGCCTGCCCTTTCCACTCCTCCTTGCTTTGCCCACTATCCAGTTGCACATCGATCCAGGGCAACAGGCTGCCGGCCAGAGGCGCACCAAAATGATCCGTTGGCATTGTGCTACTGCGCATAGCAGCGGTAACTTTTCGGTCAATATCAAGAATGGCAGAAGACGGACTGGCAAGTTCTGGCGCTACCGAGCCCTCAATGGCACCCATTTGGGCAATCAGTTCCCGCATATTCTGTGCACCTGCACCCGATGCTGCCTGATAAGTCATCGCCGAGGTCCACTCTACCAATCCTTCGTTAAACAAGCCGCCCATCGCCATCAGCATCAGACTGACCGTGCAGTTGCCGCCGACGAAGTTTTTGACCCCGCGGCTGATGCCGTCTTTGATGACGGCCAAATTAACCGGATCGAGAACTATCAGAGCATCATCGGCCATCCGCAGTGCAGAGGCAGCATCAATCCAATAGCCGCGCCAACCTACATTGCGCAATTGTGGATAAACCGACTTGGTATAATCGCCCCCCTGACAGGTAATGATAATATCCATTTTTGCCAGTGATTTGACATCATTGGCATCCTGCAGTGGCGGAACATCCACACCCATTTCGGGACCTGGCTGGCCCAACTGGGAAGTCGTAAAAAAAATAGGCTCGATCAAAGCGAAGTCATTTTCCTGCAACATGCGATCCATAAGGACCGAGCCCACCATTCCTCGCCATCCGACAAAACCAACTTTATCCATTTAATTCAACCTATTATAAAATTAATTAAAGAAAATGCATTAATAAAAAACAAGGCGTTAAAGGGCAGCTAGCACTGCATCGCCCATTTCGGCGGTACTGACTTTCCGGGCGCCTTCAGTATAGATGTCCAGGGTACGTAATCCATGATCCAGCACAACACTCACCGCTTGCTCAATCGCAACGGCCGCCTCGGGAGCCTGCAGCGAATACCGCAGCATCATCGCGGCAGACAGTATGGTTGCCAGTGGATTGGCAATGCCCAAGCCGGCAATATCCGGCGCTGAACCATGGCAGGGCTCATAAAGGCCTTTGCCATTCCTGTCGAGCGAAGCGGATGGCAACATTCCGATCGACCCGGTTAACATAGCGGCCTCATCAGACAGAATGTCGCCAAACATGTTGCCGGTAACAATGACATCAAACTGCTTAGGTGCCTTGACCAGTTGCATTGCGGCATTGTCCACATACATATGACTCAGCTCGACATCAGGATAGTCACTCGATAGCGATTCCATCACTTCACGCCAAAGGATGGTCGCCTCCAGCACATTCGCCTTGTCAACAGAGCAAACCCTGCGATCCCTTTTTCTGGCCGCTTCAAACGCCAACCTTCCGATGCGAACAATTTCAGACTCCGAGTATTTATAGGTGTTGAAACCCTCTCTTTCGCCGTTTTCAAGCACCCGGATACCCCTGGGCTCACCGAAATAGATCCCACCGGTCAACTCACGAACTATCAGAATGTCCAGACCGGATACGATTTCGGGTTTCAGAGATGAGGCCTCGGCCAGCTGGGGGTACAGTATGGCGGGGCGTAAATTACCAAACAGCCCCAGGCTGGAGCGCAATTTGAGCAAACCTTTCTCGGGGCGCAGGTGCCGCTCGACCTTATCCCATTCGGGGCCGCCCACTGATCCCATTAAAATAGCGTCACTCTGGCGGGCTTTCTCCAGTGTCGCTTCAGGACATGGTTCACCCACCGCATCATAGGCTGCACCACCTAACAGGCCCTCTTCAAATTGCAGCCCAAGGTGGTATTTCTCATCAATTCGACGCAGCACCTTAAGTGCCTCATTGACGATTTCAGGACCAATATGATCCCCCTTCAATATCAGTATGTTTCTACTCACCACGCAAACCCTTTTATTTGATGGCATGAAACAGCCACGGACAACGTATCTCTTGTTGTGCCTCATAGGCACGAATGGTATCGGCTTCCTTCAGGGTCAAACCAATTTCATCGAGCCCTTCCAGCAAACACTGTTTGTAAAACGGATCAATATCAAAACATATTTCTGTGCCATCCAGCTTGACCAACCGCTGACGAGGTAAATCCACAGTTAGGGTATAGCCTGTGTTTTGCTCAGTTTCCCGGAACAACTCATCAACAATATTCTCTTCTATAACAATTGGTAAAAATCCATTTTTAAAGCAGTTATTAAAGAAAATGTCGGCATAACTGGGAGCGATAATCACCCTGAACCCATAGTCTTCCAGGGCCCACGGGGCATGTTCACGACTGGAGCCACAGCCAAAGTTTTCCCGGGCCAGCAGGATGGAAGCGCCCTGATAGCGAGCCCAGTTGAGCGGGAAATCGGGGTTGAGCGGTCTCTCGCGAGAATCCTGACCGGGGCGACCCTCATCCAGATAACGCAATTCATCAAAGAGGTTGGGGCCAAACCCGGTGCGCTTGATTGACTTCAAAAACTGTTTTGGAATAATCATGTCGGTATCGACGTTGGCCCTATCCATGGGAGCCACTAACCCTTTGTGCACTGCAAACACCTTCATACCGTTTCCTCCCGGGTGAGTGCGCGAACATCAGCAATGTGGCCTGCAATAGCAGCGGCAGCAGCCATGACAGGGCTCAGAAGATGGGTGCGCCCACCGTTACCCTGGCGCCCTTCAAAATTCCGATTGGAGGTCGATGCACAGTGTTCCCCGGCACCCAGCTTGTCGGCATTCATGGCCAGACACATCGAACATCCGGGCTCCCGCCACTCCATGCCCGCTTCGATAAAGATCCGATCAAGTCCTTCCGCTTCAGCCTGTGCCTTGACCATTTGTGACCCCGGCACAACCAGCACCTGCTTGACCGTTGACGCGACCTTTCTGTCTCTGGCAATCGCCGCTGCGGCCCTTAAGTCCTCAATGCGGGAGTTGGTACAGGAACCAATAAATACACGATCCACTGGAATACTGGTCACAGGACTGCCTCCCTGCAGCCCCATATATTTAAGTGCGCGCTCAATAGCCTGACGCTTCACCGGATCGACTTCATCTTCCACACGCGGAATTGTGCCTGTAATTGGGACCACCATCTCCGGTGAAGTCCCCCAACTGACTTGCGGTACAATGTCATTGCCATTGAAGGTTACCGTCTTATCAAAAACTGCATCTGAATCGCTTTGCAGTGTGCGCCAGTAACTGACAGCCCTGTCCCACATTTCGCCAGCCGGGGCAAAACGGCGGCCCTTGAAATAGGCAATGGTTTTATCGTCAACAGCGACCATACCCACTCTGGCACCTGCCTCAATAGCCATATTGCAGACGGTCATACGCCCCTCAATGGACATATCACGAAAAACCTGACCGGCAAATTCAATCGCATAGCCGTTCGCGCCTGCCGTACCTATCTCGCCGATGATGGCAAGAATCACATCTTTCGGAGTAACCCCGGCACCCAGTTCACCGTCTACCCGAATCAACAGGTTTTTCATTTTTTTGGTCACCAGGCATTGGGTGGCGAGCACATGCTCCACTTCTGAGGTGCCAATACCATGGGCCAGACAGGCAAACGCACCATGGGTCGCCGTATGGGAATCTCCGCAGACAACAGTCATACCGGGCAGTGACGCCCCAAGTTCGGGACCCATCACATGCACAATGCCCTGGCCCATTTCGTTCATTTTAAATTCACGAATACCGAAAGCTTCGCAGTTTTCATCCAGCGTTTTCACCTGAATCCGGGAGGTTTCATCCGGGATTGCATCCACACCCGCCGCCCGCTCATCGCGGTCTGTCGAGATATTGTGATCAGGTGTCGCAATATTCGTATCCAGTCGCCAGGGTTTGCGATTAGCCAAACGCAGACCCTCGAATGCCTGCGGTGACGTCACCTCATGCAGAATATGGCGATCGATATACAAAAGTGCTGAACCATCTTCGCGTTGTTGCACCAGATGCGCATCCCAAAGCTTGTCGTAAAGGGTTTTTCCAGCCATTTTATCCACCAGCAAAATGTATCATTGACGCCATTTTAAGGAGCGGATACAAATAACACAAATTCATCTTTTTTATAATTTTGATTCTTATATGGAATAGATATACTGAATAGTTATGGATACTCAATTACTTGAATCGTTTATTGCCGTCGCTGAAACAGGCTCATTCTCCATCGCGGCTGAGCAAATCCATCTGACACAACCCGCTGTCAGTAAACGAATTGCGCTGCTTGAAGAGAAATTGAAATGTCGGCTGTTTGACCGGATTGCCCGATCAGTGACCCTGACCGAGGCTGGAGAAGCATTGCTGCCCAGGGCAGTCCGCATCCTGTGCGAGGTGGCAGACACACAACAGGCCATCAGTGACCTGACCGGAGAGATTGCCGGGCGGTTGCGACTGGCTATCAGCCACCACATCGGTCTGCACCGTTTGCCACCGGTTCTAAAACGATTTGCCCAACAATATCCCTCCGTCACCATGGAAGTGGATTTCATGGACTCAGAAAAAGCGTATGAAGGGATTTTACAGGGCAAATTCGAAGTGGCCGTGATCACCCTGGCACCACAGGCTCACCCCAAAATCGAATCACGAATCATCTGGCCTGACGAGCTGGCGTTCATGGTGGCGGATGACCACAGCCTTTTGCAAGAGCCCCGGGTGACACTCGAGACCTTGCGGCGCTACCCGGCGATTCTTCCGGGGCCGGGCACCTACACAGGCCAGATGCTTCGCAACGTATTTGAGCAGCACGGCATCTCCCTGCCAACCACCATGACCACCAATTATCTGGAAACGATCAAAATGATGGTCAGCATCAGCCTTGGCTGGAGCCTGCTGCCGATCAGCATGGTGGAACCGGGCATCCGAATCATCAAACTGCCCGACATAGCCATTGAGCGTCAGCTCGGCTACATTCACCACCGAGAAAAAAGTCTCTCCAATGCCGCCAGAGCTTTTTTATATTTGCTGGACGACAATCATTAAGTCGTCGCTGACTGCGGAAAATAATCAAAACGCTTCAATATTCAACGCCATGACAGAGTCGGAACCAGCCTTGATCGCCGCCAGATAAGAGGCCGTACGGGGCAGGATATGCTCAGCAAAAAAATTGGCAGTTACCAGCTTACTGTCGTTAAACGGGCCATTATCGCCGTCCGACTGCTGCAGACTGAATGCGGCCACGGCACTTTTTGCCATCATGGCACCGGCCACGGCAGTGCCCATCAGCATCAACAGGTTATGTGCCACTGCACCCGGCGCTGCCCAGTTATCATCCGTCTTATTGGAGAGAAGCACCTCCAACGCTTCTTTTAGGTCAGCCAGGGACGCCGATAAGGACTCAGCGATTACCGACAGGCCAGCCTCACTGGACTCACGCAACACAGGGTGAAGATCCTTGATCAACTCCATTGCGCCCAAACCCCGGTCCCTGGCAATTTTACGACCTACCAGATCCATGGCCTGAATACCATTAGTACCTTCGTAGATTGGTAGAATTCGGGCATCTCTCAGATGTTGTGCCGCACCCGTTTCTTCTACAAAACCCATACCGCCATGCACTTGTATTCCGAGGGATGCAACTTTCAGACTGACTTCCGTGCACCAACTCTTTACCAGCGGTGTCAAAAGGTCAACCCGCCGCTGGTGATAGCTGGCCAGCTCCCGATCCGCCAATTTGTGGGCACGATCTTCGTGAGCCAAGGCCGAATAGGCCATTGCACGGGCACCTTCGGTCAGTGCACGCATTTGCATCAGCATACGGCGGACATCAGGATGCTCGATAATGGCAACGCTGTTTTTACCCGGAATAGCCCCCTGAATTCGCTCTTTGGCAAAAGCCACTGCCTGTTGATAAGCCCGTTCACTGACAGCGACACCCTGTAACCCAACGGCGAGACGTGCTTCATTCATCATGGCAAACATGTAAACCAGCCCCTGATTTTCCTCTCCGATCAGATAACCCTCTGCGCCGCCGTTGTCACCGAACGCTAGCGTGCAAGTGGGGCTCGCATGAATGCCCATTTTGTGTTCAAGTCCAACACAATAGACGTCATTGCGTTCACCGCGAGTCCCATCCACATTAAATCGATACTTGGGCACCAGGAACAACGAAATACCCTTCACACCGGCTGGGGCATCCGGGGTCCGAGCCAGCACCAAGTGAATAATATTATCGGTGTACTCATGGTCACCCCAGGTGATGTAAATCTTCTGGCCACTGAGCAGGTAATGGTCGCCATTTGGCGTGGCTTTGGTTCGCACCGCGGCCAGATCTGAGCCGGCCTGTGACTCAGTCAGATTCATGGTGCCACTCCATTCACCGGAAACAAGTGTCGGCAGATAGAACGCTTTCTGGTCATCGGTGCCATAGAGGCTCAGGGCGGTCACCACGCCTTTGGTCAGCATCGGGCACAAACTGAATGCCATATTGGCAGATTGACTCATCTCATCAACGGCGATGGAGAGTGCGCCAGGCATACCCTGGCCGCCAAAATTCACATCGGCGGCCAACCCCATCCACCCAGCTGCCAACATCTGCTGATAAACCCCATCCAGTACCGGTGCGGTTTTGACCGTCGTACCATCGAGCTGCGTCCCCTGCCTGTCAGCAGGCTGGTTGGTCGGAGCCACCACTTCACCAAAAAAGCGTGCGGCCTCACTGAGAATGGCATCCACCATGTCGGGTGTGGCATATTCAAAACCCGGTAATTTCGCAATCTCATCCATCCCCAGGACATGATTGAGCAAAAAGGTCATGTCGGCTGTGGGTGCTTTGTAAACTGTCATTGTCTGAACCTTCTGAAAAATGCTTCTAAAAAATGAATGCGGTGAACCGATTCTAGCGTTTTTTTATCGTATCCCACGGCAAGTTTGTGACTTATTAGTACTGCCAGCAGAAACTGAAAAAACGGAATCCGCTACGAGCACCTAGTCAAACTGGAAAACTGCTGAGGATCCCGCATGTGGCCGGTGTCATCCAATTCAGGGTAAGCGAGACCCCGCACCCGACAAAACCTGGCAATCACCGGCTGACACCACTCAAACAGCAGCTGGCGATATTCTTCGTCAGGAAGATGGCGCTGCCTGTAAAGGCCGGCAACTTGTCTCTGTCGCTGTGCCTCAGCAAGAATAATCGCACAGGCGACCGAGACATTAAACGATTCGGACATACCCATCATCGGCACCACTACACAGCCATCAACTCTGTCTAGTGCCTGTGCGCTGACGCCGCGCTTTTCTGCACCTAAGAGCAGCGCGGTTGGCCTGGTATAGTCGACATCACGGTAGTCCATGGCACCTTCCTCAAAATGGGCGGCAAGGACCTGGAAACCCTGCCGCTGAAGCTGCTCAACGGGCGTCGTAATTTTCCGGTGAACCTCGGTTTTGACCCATTTCTGAGAGCCCATTGCCGTCCCGGTGTGCGGGCGAAAATTCCCGGCATCATAAATAGCGTGCACCCGGTGAATACCGACAGCATCACAGGTACGAATAATGGCAGAAAGATTCTGCCCTTTGTTAACCTGATCGGTAATGACCGTCAGATCAGGTTGACGACGATCAAGAACCTGTTGAATTTTCTCAAAGCGTTGTGGGGTCATTTTTTCATGCCTGACATGTGGCGGATTTATAACCCAACAAATTGTAACCTGAGGCTTGCAGGTAGATGGAGTCATGCGCAAAATAATTTCTATGCAACTATTTACCATCAACGGTTTAATAAGGAGTCTCCATTGACCCATCTTTCCGGGGCAACACTCTGGCAACAGGTACAGGCTGTTACAAAGTCGGCTATTTGCTCCGGAGCACTGGAGTCAATTCCCACCCGCTGTTTCGAACGACAGGTAGTGCTTGGCTCGGAGATCATGCGGTTACAAATCCGCGTTGTAGCCAACCTTGCCCGCAAATCAAAGGCGACCAGGGATGCGGCCTCCCAAGTTAAAAACCCCGGCGACTTTGACCCTTTTTTACCCTACGAACCGGCCCTTTATGTGGGAGAGCTAACCGGTCATTACCGCTGCCTGTTGAATAAATTCAATGTGATCGATCATCACATACTGATGGTGACAAAACAGTTTGCCGATCAGCGTGAGCCGCTCAATGACGAAGACTTTCTCGTCGCATTGATCTGCCTGCAGGCCCAGCCGGGATTGGTTTTTTTTAATGGCGGGCCCGATGCCGGATCAAGCATTACCCACAGACATCTGCAAATGATCCCACTCACCGATACTGACAGCGGCCATCCATTCGAACAACTGTTCAAACAATTATCACTACCTGTGGACAATATTAAAAAGTCACCGTTGCCATTTCCGCACCGGGTAACAAGAACCCATTATCCAATCAGCAACTTGCCCGACGAGATCAGGCGCTGCGCCGAACGCAACTGCCGGAATTACCACAAAATTCTCAATGAACTCAAGCTAGATATCCTGGCTGACGGCCTGGCGCCAGCACACAATCTTCTGATGACCAGAGATCATTTGTGGGTTGTTCCACGCAATCAGGGCAGTTTTAACCACCTGGCGATAAATGCTCTGGGATTTGCCGGCACGATACTGGTCAAAGATGACCACCAGCTCACTCAGCTTGACCAGATTGGTTGCCTCGAATTATTGAAAAGTGTGACGCCGGATTGAGCAACTTCATCATCTACGGGAACTTTTTCTGTCCTATCCCATCTGTGATTTCGGATGCTTGAATTTTTTATCCAAGCCCCAACCATGACTAGCTGAAGCCTGAGGAGCTCATCCGGAAGAACAGGAAATACGAACGTGATATCGATACTCTTTCATAAAACCCTCTCTCGCCAGTCAACACTGGCTCGCCCCCCGCCCGGGGAATGTCAGCCGATTGCACACTCCGTTAGAAAACAATAAAACCATATCAGCGCAGGAGGACACATGCTGGAAGTTACCCGGTTAACTCGTTTCTATGGCGATTTTAAAGCCGTCGATGAGGTGAACTTCAAAATTGATCACGGCGAAATCGTCGGCCTACTTGGTCATAACGGTGCCGGAAAAACCACCATCATGAAAATGCTCAGTGGTTATCTGGAACCCAATGACGGCAGAATTACAATTGATGATATTGACTTGCAGATCGACCCAAAAAAAGCACAGCGCGAGATCGGCTACCTTCCGGAAAACCTGCCCATATATCCCGAAATGACCGTCGCCGATTATCTGGACTATGTGGGAGATATAAAGGGTCTTGCAGCGGAAGATAAAGTTCGGGAAATAAGGCGGGTTATCCGGGAAACCTCGCTGGTGGACAAGCTGCTCTCTCCCATAGCGACACTTTCAAGAGGTTACAAGCAGCGTGTCGGGGTGGCACAGGCAATTCTCGGCCAGCCAAAAATACTGATTCTGGATGAGCCGACCAACGGACTTGATCCATCCCAGACCGAACAGATGAGAAGGCTTATTAAAGCACTGGCCAATAAAGCCACCGTGATCCTCTCAACCCACATTATGCAAGAAGTGGACGCCATCTGTGATCGGGCACTGATCGTTCGACATGGCCGATTGGCCGTGGATGCCGGCCTCGAAGAATTGCGCCGAGGCAATACATTGCTTCTGACAGCATCCGCCGATAAAACCGCCGTAGGTGCAGCACTCTCTTCATTGAAAAATATTGTTATCGCAGACTATCTGCCAAGCCAGGACACCCCTGGAGAGCAGCAAACTCACAACTATCGCCTCCGTATTGAGAACAGCGCCAACCCAGAAAAACTGGTTGCCGAAACAACCCGACTTCTGGTGCAGGCCGGCATCGATATCTATGGCATCAGTCAGGAAAAACGCGATCTGGAAACCCTTTTCAGGGAGGTCAATACCGCCCCGGCACAAACATCAGCAGAGGAGACAAAAAATGCAGCCTGAAAAAAGACATCTGCCCCTGATTCGCCGCATTGCCGCCAAAGAAATAGCCATTTTCTTTGCCTCTCCAACTGCATACCTGTTTTTGGCGACATTTGCCGGTGTCAGCCTGTTTATTTTTTTCTGGGGTGAATCGTTTTTCTCCAGGAATATCACCGACGTGCGCCCACTGTTTGAGTGGATACCCGTGCTGCTGATTTTTCTGACCAGCACACTGACCATGCGACTGTGGAGTGAAGAGCGGCGTACCGGCACGCTGGAACACGTGTTGACCCAGCCACTTCCCCTCTGGCATTTCGTATTGGGCAAATTCTTCGGCTGTTTGCTATTACTGGCAATAGCGTTACTGATGACGCTTCCGTTACCCATCACCGTGGCGCAAATGGGAGAGCTTGACTGGGGACCGATCTGGGCAGGCTACATAGCGGCCCTGTTGCTGGGTGCCGCCTATCTGTCGATCGGTTTGTTTGTCTCCGCCCGAAGTGATAATCAGATTATCAGTCTCATCTGTTCTGTCGGGGTCTGCGGTTTGTTTTATCTGGTGGGGACAGCCACCATTACAGATTTGTTTGGCAATGTGACAGGCGAGTGGCTGAGAATGCTCGGCACAGGCTCCCGTTTTGATTCGATTACCCGCGGGGTTATCGATATCAGGGATCTCTACTACTATCTGAGCATCATTATTGCGTTCCTCGCATTAAATACCTTTTTTCTCGAAAAAGAACGCTGGTCCAATCTCAAGCGCACCCCCCGACATCAGAACTGGCGCGCCATAACCGGCCTGCTGCTGGCCAACGCAATTTTTGCCAACCTGTGGCTTGGACAAGTGAATCTGCTCCGCATCGATACGACCGAGGGCAATATTTATTCAATCTCCGATGCCACTCATCAATATCTGGACCAGGTTGAGGAACCACTGTTAATTCGCGGGTATTTCAGTAGCAAAACCCATCCACTGCTGGCGCCTTTAGTGCCCCGGATGAAGGACTTGATTCGAGAATATGAAATGGCGGGCAAAGGTAAAGTCCGCGTGGAATTTCTCGACCCGGTCAGCGATCCGGAATTGGAGGAAGAGGCTAATACCAAATTCAGTATTCGTGCCACGCCACTACAAGTGGCAGACCGCTATCAGTCTGCCATCGTAAACTCCTATTTTAATATCCTGATCCAATACGGTGACGAATTTGAAGTGTTGGGTTTTCAGGATTTGATAGAAGTGAAGTCACAGGGGGACAACAGTCTCGAGGTACAACTGCGCAACCCCGAATATGACCTCACCCGCAGCCTGAAGAAAGTCCTTAACAGCTATCGCAGCGGCGGGAATCTGTTCGATAGCGTGGCAGGCAAATTGGTACTGAACACCTATATCTCGCCGAACCAGCAGCTCCCTGACGAGCTGATCGAGTATAAAAAAGCCATCACTGAAGTCATCGACACTCTCAAGCAGCAGGCTGGCGATCAGCTAACCGTCAATCAGATAGCGCCGGATGCAAGTGATACTGAAGTGGTAGAGAGGCTGGCCAATAAATACGGTTTCAAACCCATGTCAAGAAGCCTATTCGGCGATGAGCGTTTTTATTTTTATCTGACATTGGAGCAAGGTGATCAGGTACAACAAATTCCCTTTGAAGAGCCAAGCAAAGCAAGTTTCGAACGCAACCTGAAAGCCAGTATCAAGCGCTTTGCCTCCGGCATCACTAAAACTGTAGCGCTGGTAACACCGAAGGTGGACGAGAAAACAGAACAATACGGGATATCTACCCCCCGCTTTGTCCAGTTGGAAGAAACCCTCGGCGCCGAACTCAACGTTAACCGGGAAGACCTGACTGACGGCAGCGTCTCGGCTTATGCGGATATTCTGGTGATTGCGGCACCGAACAATATGGAAGAAAAAGAGCTGTTTGCTATCGACCAGTTCCTGATGAAAGGTGGCACGGTGATCGCGTCAGCATCACCGTTCACAACCACCCTGACACAACAGGGACTCGGTGTAGCAGAGCTGCAGGGTGCGTTCCAGGATTGGCTGAGCCATCATGGCCTCGGCGTTGAAAACAAACTGGTTCTCGATTCGAAAAATGCCGCTTTCCCAATGCCAATGATCCGCAATGTTCGCGGCTATCAGGTACAGGAAATCCGGGTCATTGATTACCCCTACTTTGTCGATGTTCGCGGCGATGGGTTAAATCAGGAAAACCTCATCTCGGCCAGCGTCCCACAGGTCACCGTGGCCTGGGCCTCGCCAATCATGATCGACGCTGAAAAGCAGGCTGACAGAGATGTTACTGAATTAATTCGCAGCTCGGAACGCTCCTGGATATCCGACAATATGGATATCATGCCCGAGATTGACGAAAACGGTTTCGCAGCCTTTCCACTTCCTAAGGAGGAACAATCCTATTTACTCGGTGTGATCAGTGAAGGTCGGTTTACCTCTTACTTTGCTGGAAAGGAATCACCGCTACTGGCTGAGGATAATGCGGAAAGCGATGCAGAGACCGAGGTCTCCCTGGCCGATTTTTCCAGTGTGATCGAGCATTCACCATCGTCAGCCAGGATCATCCTCTACAGCTCAAACGATTTTCTGCGCGATCAAACCATGACTATGGCGAATTCCGCAGCGGGTAGCGAATACCTGAATCCGATGCAGCTGATGGCCAATACCGTGGACTGGGCGCTGGAGGATGCCAACATGCTCAGTATCCGCGCAAGAGGCCAGTTCAACAGGACGCTGCCGCCAATGGACCATGACACCCAGATTTTCTGGGAGTATCTGAACTATGGGCTGCCTATTTTAGCACTGGCGATCATTGCGTTGTTTCAGCGGAGACGACAGCGTTCGCGTCAACAGCACTATCTCGACGTATTAGCCAAATAAGGGGGGGACCTCAGATGAAGCATATAAAAATCTGGTTGATCAGCCTTTTGGTCATCCAGTTGATTCTGGTTGCCGGCCTGTGGTGGTACGCCGAGAATCAATCAAACAACAATCTGCCCCACGCTCTGCTGAATATCCACTGGGAGGATGTCGATAAAGTCATGATCACCTCTGACAACGACACGGTCTCTCTGGGCAGGCAGGATGCGCAGTGGCAATTGCTGGAACATGGGCTGCCCGTCCAAAACAGCAGAGTGAAGGATCTACTGGATAAACTTGAACAACTTCAGGTGAAATGGCCGATTGCCTCCAACAAAACCAGCCACTCACGTTTTGAAGTCAGCGAGGAAGAGGCTCAACGCCGAATAGCACTCCATAGCGGAGACAGGGTTTTCGGTGAAATTCTGATTGGCTCCTCGCCGGGGTTGAAGCAGCTACACGTCAGAAAAGCTGGAAGTGACGAAGTCTATGTGGTCGCACTTGATCTAGCAGACATTCCGCCAAAAACCACTGACTGGCTGGATAAGTCTCTGCTCTCGGCTAAAAATATTGACCGTATTGAAGGAGATAACTTTGTATGGGCACAGACCAGAAATGACTGGCAGTTATCACGCAAGGGGCCAGCTGTTCTGATTGATCAGGAGAATCCGGTGGCCGAAAATAAGCAAAAGCCTGATAGTCTGCTAAGCACCCTGGAAAAACTTCGCGTTACCGGGGTGATGGAAGACAGGCCTGATCTCGCCGAGAGTGCTGCCATAAAACTGGACGTCACTTCCGGTAATAACTCATGGCACTATACGCTCCATGAACACAACGGACGGCACTTCATTCAGCGCAACGATTTCAATTCATTATTCATTTTCCTGAAAAGTGACTATGAAAAAATCGAGCGGTCGAGGATCAGGTGGAACAGGTCTGAAAAGGTCGGCCCATGAAAGAGGGTGGATTAGCCGTAAAAACCCAGGCGCCAATACAATAAGCTTGTTTAACGTCACCAAGCTGGACTATGGAAGCTAATCGAGCGATCGTCCACCGAGAAAAAGTGCAGAGAAGTTGGCCGTGGTCGTTTCGGCAACCTGCTGGTAAGAGAGGCCTTTTATCTCGGCTATCATCTGCGTCACTTCCACCACATAGCCGGGCAGGTTTTGTTTGCCACGGTAGGGAACCGGTGCCAACCAGGGGGCATCGGTTTCCACCAGCATTTTCTCAAGTGGCACTTTCCTGACAACCTCTCTCAATGCAGAGGCGTTGCGAAAGGTAATGATGCCGGAAAAGGAAATATAGAAATTCATCGCCATGGCCGCTTCAGCCATCTCCCAGCCCTCGGTAAAGCAATGCAAAACACCGCCGACTTCCTGATTGGCGTGTGCCCGCAAAATGGCCAACGTCTGCCGCTGGGCCTGACGTGTATGGACGATCACCGGCTTGTTCAGCTGATCGGCCACTTTCAAATGACGAGTGAAGCTTTCCTCCTGCCATCCCGATGTGTCCGGACTGTAGTAGTTATCAAGACCGGTTTCACCCACAGCCACCACTGCCGGATGGTTAGCCATTTGCATCAAATCATCGGGTTCGGGCAAGGCAGGCAAGGTTTCCTGAAGTGGGTGGACACCCACCGAAACCAGAATATCCCGGTTGGATTCAGCCAGATCAATCAATCTGGCTGAACTATTCAGGTCAACACCGACAGCAAGAAAGGCCGTAACGCCGCGTTCCCGAGCGTCATCAAGTATTGAGGAAAGAGAACTATGATCGTCGTCCAGATTGAGATGATCCAGATGACAGTGTGAATCCACCAGCACGGTCTAAAGCCTGTTGGTTGAGAAATTACATGGTATTGGTGGGCTTGCCCGCATCCATCAAACCCGCGAGATAGGTTTCAAATTTGCCCTGGATGTCACTGTGTTTTTCATTCAACTGGATGCCAACACCCTCGCGACGGTTGCCACCCATGCCTTTTGGTGTAATCCAGATAACTTTTCCTGTCAGGGGTAAACGATCCGGTTCCTCCATGAGGTCCAGCAGAATGAATACTTCATCGCCCAGATTGTAGTTTTTACGCGTGGCAATAAATAATCCGCCATTGATAACAAACGGCATGTAAGCGGCGTATAGAGCCTGCTCGTCTTTGATCGAAAGGTTCAAAATACCGTTTCGAAAGCTACCACCAAACGCTTCCATATCCATAATCAACCCGAAAAAGTTAACTGAAGTCTACTATACAAACATTGGGGTCAGCCAACCTGTATCTTTTAAACGAGAACCACTCTCAATTTTACCCTGCTCGCCCGAACGGAGCCAGCAAAAATAGATGCTGCCAATCCAGCATCAACTCTTCCCACAAAAGTGATTTATTCGGATTTGCGCCACCATGCAGCCGCCTCTTAATCTGTAAAAGTCGATCCAGATAGCGATAGGCACCGGGATGCATATTTTTTGTTTTCAACTGTAGGGCCAGCCGACCATACAGCCAGTCGATCGCCATCAATCCGTCGAGATACTGACATTTTTGTGCAGCGACAATTGCACTCAGCTGTCCGATAGCAAGTTCATCAAGCATGCTATCGAAGGCGCGGCGCTTTTCAAGCAGATCAGTCTGCAACAACTCCAGCGCCAACAGGGGTCGTCCTTCTGCATACTGCAATAGTTCAGCCACCGTACTCCGGGAATCTCCCATCTGCGATGATAGCCAGGAATCGACCTCAGCCAGAACTGGAACGGGAAAAACAACTTTCTGACAGCGACTTTTGACTGTGGCCGATAATCTGGATAGTTGATGACAGACGAGTATCAGCAGCGTTTTGCTGGCTGGCTCTTCAAGCGTTTTCAGCAGCGCATTGGCAGCGTTGATATTCATTGCATCAGCCGGAGAAATAATCACGACCTTCCAGCCACCCTGCTGAGCCGTCTTCTCGGTAAACTCACTCAACTGACGAATACTGTCAATCCGGATAGCATTGCCCTCTTCCTCCGGTTGTATCAGCAAAACATCCGGGTGATTTTGCGAAGCAAATAGAGTGCATTGCTTACAAATACCACAAGCTACTTCTGCTTGCTGATTTTCACAGAGCAGTCTTTGTGCAAGAGCATAGCCAAATTGTGCTTTTCCAAGGTGTCGAGGCCCACAAAGGACCAGGGCATGAGGGAGCCGCTGATGACGGATCAGTCTGTTCAGTCGTTTCCACTGATCCTGTTGCCATGGGTAGGGCTCAGATATGCCCGGCATCACACATCACTGCCTAAAAACGTCATGAGGTGCATGGCCATGGAGTTTTGCACATCAATAAGTGGCAGTGATGCATCGATAAGACGGTAACGATGCGGCTCTTGCCTGGCACGTTGCAAATAACAATCACGAACAGCATTAAAAAATACCAGTGCCTCCTGTTCGAAGCGGTCGGGCTCGCCCCGCTCCCTCGCCCTGGCTAATCCCTGTTCGACCGAAATATCCAGCAATAAGGTCAAGTCAGGACGTAACTCACCCTGCACCAGATTTTCCAACTGGGCAATTTTTCCCTTGTCGATTCCGCGTCCAGCACCCTGATAGGCATAGGTCGCGTCGGTAAAGCGATCACATAGAACCCACTGGCCACGGCGCAATGCCGGCAGGATGACCTCTGACAGATGTTGGGCACGAGCAGCAAACATCAACAATAACTCGGTGTCTTCGCCGACACGCTCTGCTCTTGGTGCTACCAATAACGCACGAATCTCTTCGGCCAATGGGGTTCCCCCCGGCTCTCTGGTGGCAATATAGGAGATATTATGGTTATCAAGCCACTCACAGATAAAGGCCATGTTGGTGCTTTTCCCAACACCTTCTCCTCCTTCTATGGTTATGAATTTGGCACTTTTAGAGTTCATGTCAATTGTCATCAAGCTCGCTAACGGGGAGTTGAGCGGTAATCAGAACGTCGCTGTAACTGAAATTGCCGGACAGCCTTCAAATGTTCTTCATAGGTGGCAGAAAAATAGTGGCTGCCATCACCTTTTGCGACAAAAAACAGACCATCTCCTTCTGCAGGATTCAATACAGCATGAATTGCACCGCGACCAGGCATGGCTATCGGTGTAGGCGGCAAACCCTCAATAAGGTAGGTGTTATAGGGCGTTGCTTGTTGTAAATGTCGCCGCTTGATATATCCCTGATAGTCATCACCCAGGCCATAAATGATTGTGGGGTCTGTCTGCAGCTTCATACCACGTTTAAGCCGTCGCACAAAAACACCCGCTATTTCACCCCGCTCGCTGATGATGCCCGTCTCTTTTTCCACAATTGATGCCAGAATTAATGCTTCATACGATGATCTGTAGGGCAAATCCGGTATCCGCTGCTGCCACTCCTCAGCCAGCACCAAATTCATTCGCTGATGAGCCTGCGATAAAATATCGCGATCGCTATCGCCATAACTGTATAGATATGTGTCAGGAAAAAACCATCCCTCGAGATGCTCAATCTCCAGCGATAGGTTGTCGATGATCTTTTCCTCACTCAACCCCGTCAACAATTTTTTCAACTTGGGCTGCTGATTCAACAGATCCAGCCATTCAGCAAACCGCAAGCCTTCGGGAAAGGTAATTTGATACTGAAGAACACTGCCTTCAGTCAACATTTCGAGCAGGTCTTTGGGCGTATCACCCGATTTTAACCTGTATTCCCCTGCCTTAATTTTACTTTGCCCCGTGATTCTACTCCAGGCAACCAACAAATCAGGCCACGTCAATATACCGGTCTCTGCCAAACTGCGGGACAAAAAGGTCAGCGAAGAACCGGAAGGCACGGTGAAGACAAACCCCTCCTCGTCCAGCTGCATCGGTGTATCGAGGTGTCGGCTGATGGCCAGTAAAGCGCCTGTCACGACAAACACCAATATAAATATCGCAAGCAACAGATAACGCCACATCACCCGTAACACGGTAAAACTTCCTTGAGGTGCTGTTGAATGAATCTGACACGTTCACCCAGCGGCCAATGATGCCGATCAGCCAGTGACACTACCGGCCATATACCTATCACAGAGTTACAGACGAAAACTTCTTCAGCGGAGACAAGCTTTTCAAGCGTGAATCGTGACTCTGTAACTGGATAGGAGAACTCGGGTAGAAGTACCGACATCAGATACTCCCGCATCACACCAGCAACACCACAATCCGAGAGGACGGGGGTAAGCCATTCACCATCACAGTAGCAGAACAAATTACTGCTCACCCCTTCAACCACAAATCCCCGGCGATCGAGCAGCAGACCTTCGGGGTATTCATCACCCCACTCGTTTCTGGCCAACACCTGTTCCAGGCGGTTGAGATGTTTCATACCCGCCAATAAAGGCGCAATAGCCAGTTTATGCTTGCATAAAAAAAGAGGTATACCTGTGACAGACCACTCAAGAGGGTACTCGGGGAGCGGAACCCATTGAAACACATAAGTCGAAGACACAGTGTCAGGTGCACGATAACCCCGACCGCCTGCACCGGCCGTCAATACTATCTTGACGATACCGTCATCCGGGCACTGCGCCAACAGGTTCTCCCGGTACTTCTCCAGTAATATTTCATCACAGGGTATCCCCAGACGGCCGGCACCTGAGACAAGCCGTCTTAAATGTAACGGCCATAGGGGTATTGCACCATCAGCGAGCCTGGTGGTTTCGAACAGACCATGCCCATAATAAAAACCACGATCAAACGCATTGACGCCATCGGCATCTTCGCCATTTATCCGGGTGATGGGGGAGTGGTTATTCATAGCAACAAATTAAACCAGATAAACCGGTAAAACACAGGTATAAAAAAACCGCTCGGTCAGAGCGGCTCTTTCAGCGGTCAATACAGGAACCGGCTTTGATTAACCAGGATTTGCGTTGATATAGTCAATCGCATTCTGAACTGTAGCAATTTTTTCAGCTTCTTCATCGGGAATTTCAGTATCAAATTCTTCCTCGAGAGCCATGATCAGCTCAACGGTATCCAGGGAGTCAGCACCCAGATCTTCAACAAAGGAAGACTCGGGTTTTACATCTGCTTCTTTAACACCCAGCTGTTCTGCAACCATTTTGGCGACACGTTCTTCAATGCTGCTCATGATATTTATTCTCTCCTTTAAAACTTATAGGGTAGTCTGTTGCCCGGCTTGTAGATTTACCCGACAAAAAAAAATTGTAAATAACGGGACGTCGGGCGCGCATTTTACCTGTAAAAACCGCAGTGTGTAACCGGTTTCAGGAAAATCCTCATTTAATGTTTTTTTTCAATGGGTTAAGACATATACATGCCCCCATTAACATGTATATTTTCACCGGTAATGTAGCTGCCCCCATCACCAATCAAAAAATTCACAACTGCGGCAACCTCTTCAGCCGCACCCAAACGATTCAGTGGGATCTGTGACAAAATTGCCTGCCGGGTGGGTTCAGGCAGCTCCTTTGTCATGTCAGTGTCAATAAATCCGGGAGAAACCGTATTAACCGTAATATTGCGTGGTCCAAGCTCTTTAGCGAGAGATCGTGTAAATCCACCAACGCCCGCTTTAGTCGCACAGTAGTTGGTTTGTCCAGCAT
The DNA here is from genome assembly GCF_965660005.1 of Porticoccus sp. Classification (GTDB taxonomy): domain Bacteria; phylum Pseudomonadota; class Gammaproteobacteria; order Pseudomonadales; family Porticoccaceae; genus Porticoccus. The sequence goes on along the minus strand of NZ_CBFHYF010000007.1, from coordinate 36,055 downwards.
TCCCCATGGCACCGACAACAGAACTGATATTGACAATTCTGCCCCAGCGGGCCTTGGTCATACCACGAAGGCATGCCTTGGATAGCCGGTAGATAGAGTTGAGATTCGTATCAATCACATCGAACCACTCTTCATCTTTCATCCGCATCAACAGGTTATCTTTGGTGATGCCTGCATTATTGACCAGAATCAGTGGCGCTCCATAGGTCTCGAGGATAGCCGTCAACACCTTCTTCACCGATTGCTGACTGACGACATCGAGCACCATACCAACCCCTTTGATGTTCTTTTGTCGGAATCGGGTGGAAATCTGCTCTGCCCCTGATACAGAGGTCGCTGTGCCAATAACAATTGCACCTTGGTCGCCCAGACCATCGGCAATAGCAGCACCAATTCCCCTGGTGGCCCCGGTAACCAGAGCCACTTTGTCTACAACACTCATCGCTTACTCCTTCGTATTCTGCAACCAGTTACAGGTCTGCCAGTGATTTTATCAGGTTATCACTGTCTTCCGTGGCATACGCAGTCAATGAGGGGTCGATCCGCTTGCACAAGCCACCCAGCACTTTGCCGGCACCACACTCCACCACGGTATCGATTCCGGAAGAGACGAGGGTGTTGACACAGTCCACCCAGCGCACCGGCATGAAAATCTGCTCAATCATCAATTGCTTGATCCGCTCAGGATCGGGTTCGGTTTTTGCGTTGACATTGTGGACTATCAATACTTCAGGTGCGGAAAAATCAGTGTCCAGAATGTCGGTTGCCAGACGATCTGCTGCAGGCTTCATCAGGGCGGTATGGAATGGCGCGCTCACGGGCAACGGCATGGCACGCTTGGCACCAGCCGCCTTGCAACCTTCAATCGCACGC
>NZ_CBFHYF010000007.1:0-35172 GCF_965660005.1 Porticoccus sp. | reverse complement strand
TATAACCACTTGGCCCGGGGAATTGAAATTAACGGCCGTCACTTCCTGCCCTTCACAGGCTTGCGCACAAATTTCTTTTATCAACTGATCCTCCAGCCCCAGTATGGCAGCCATGGCACCTTCACCACGGGGCACAGCATCCTGCATATAGGCGCCGCGATTGCGTACTAAACGCACGGCATCGTGAAATGCTACGACACCGGAACAGACCAGAGCAGACCATTCACCAAGACTGTGTCCCGCCATCAATGCAGGGGACGCGCCACCCTCTTGCTGCCAAATTCGCCAAACGGCGACACTGGCAGTCAAGAGCAGGGGCTGCGTACGCTCTGTCAGGGTAATATCCTCCTCGCTACCCTGTTGTACCATATGCCATAAGTCGTAATGGAGCACATCTGAGGCTTCGGCAAAAGTAGTACGGACCATAGGGTACTTTTCTGACAGCTCCGAGAGCATGCCAAGTTTCTGGGATCCCTGCCCCGGAAAAACAAATGCCAGATTATTTTTCATTGATTACCTCTGTTATTGCCGCAGATTGTTATTTTTTTCAGATAAGCGTTTTTCAATTAGTGTCGGGAGGTTACGCTCCGCTTCATGGCAAGCCACCTCAATTGCCTTACCGAAAGCCCACCGGTCAGCCCCGCCGTGGCTTTTAATAACAACACCCTGCAAGCCAAGAAAACTGGCCCCATTATACTGTGCCGGATCAACACGTTTGAGCAAACGACCCAGGGCGGGTTTCACAAACAACGCACCGAACCTGGCACGCAAACTTTCGCTCAGCGCATCCCTGATCTGCTCTTGGAGTAACTTTGCCACACCCTCCCCGGTCTTCAGGGCAATGTTGCCACTGAATCCATCGCAAACCACAATATCCGCATCCCCACTAAAGAGTGCACCACCCTCGACAAACCCGATATAGTGGATATCCGGGTCATCTTTGAATAAGGCTGCGGCATCAAGAATTTCCTGTTTCCCCTTGAGCGATTCGACACCGATATTCAACAATCCCACTGCCGGGTGGGTATTGGCATCTACATCCGAGGCAACCAAAGACGCCATCAGTCCAAACTGATAGAGCTGAAGCGCCGTGCACTCAGGATTCGCGCCCATATCCAGCAAATAGGTAGATCCATAGGCGGTTGGAATCCGGGCACAGATCGCAGGGCGACTAATACCGGGCAGGGTGCCCAGCTGAAACAGGGACATTGCCATGAGCGCACCCGTATTGCCTGCACTGACACAGGCCCCCGCCTCTTTATTTGCAACATGCTGAATCGCATGCCACATTGATGAATCGCGTTTATTGCGCAGGACAGAGGATGGCCTGTCTTCCATGGAAACTGACTGGGGACTATGACGGACTTCAAGACGATCGGGAAAGTTTTCTCTGACAAGGCAGAGCTGCTGCTGAATCAGTTCAGCATCACCAAAGAGTACAACCCGAAGATTGGGCTGTTGACGAAGAATATCCAGCGCCGCAGGAACGGTTGCGCGAGGACCGAGGTCCCCGCCCATTGCGTCAATCGCTAGACAGCATGAATCAGCCAAAAATAATAGATCTAATGCAGTGGATCAGTCTTCGGCTGAAGAGATCACTTTTTTACCGCGATAAAAACCATCAGCAGTAACCTGATGACGAAGGTGTTTTTCTCCACTAACCGGATCAGTGGACAGGGTTGGTCCTGTCAGGGCGTCGTGGGCACGACGCATACCACGCTTGGAACGAGTTTTACGACTTTTTTGAACGGCCATTTTCTACTCCTGCAAGTACTGCTTGTTAACTATTGAAGCCACTGTTTTTCAGTGGCTTCAAAATACCAAAAGGGTTTTTACCCGACTTCTCAGCAGGGCCCTCTCCCGTTGAGTAACCGGCAATTGCATTACATTGATCCTTGGGATGATAGGATACTAACGGCAACGCCAGAAGCAATTCATCCTCGAGTGCTTCCACTACATCCGCAACATCGCTATCGACGAGCCATGGATCCAGGTCTTTGGGTAATGACTTGGCCTCTTCTTCTGACCAGACTATACCCAATTTAAACTCTGCAGACAGCACCATCGGAATCGCTTCCAAGCATCGCTGGCAGGGAATCAATACAGACGTTGAAACTGAGCCTGCCATCACTCTGCGACCCTGTTCGGCTGTATCAAACCTCAGCTCGACAACAATGGGTTCGGTAATTTCAATCACTGCCTCTGCCAACCTGTCGCAGAATGCGTGATCCAGCTCGCCGGAAATGGCCACACCCTGATGGGCAAGGCGGCGGGGCTCTAACATCCGCGGCAATACATTTCTCATGGGGGGCATTGACATAGGCGCGCCATAATAGTGATATGACCTTGATCTGTCAAAGAAAAACTGGGTCAGATGTCGGCAATGTCTAGTGGTGTGCGTGGTTGCAGAACATTAAATACTCATTTGGAGTTTTAACATGAAAAATCTGGTGCTGGCATCGTCCTCACCTTACCGGCGTGAGCTGCTAGAACGCTTACGCATACCGTTTGAAATCATTTCACCCAATATTGACGAGAGCCCTCTCGCAGATGAAACCCCACAAGCACTGGTAAAACGGCTTTCTCTACAAAAGGCCATGACAGTAGCAGCTCACTTCAACAATCATTTGATTATTGGCTCAGATCAGGTCGCCGTTGGCGATGGAGAACTGCTGACGAAACCGGGCGATTTTGACAATGCCTTTAAGCAGCTTCGCTCAGAGTCCGGCAAAAAGGTTCTTTTCTACACCGGGCTGGTATTACTGGATAGCGGCTCCCAACAGCATCAGGTCGATGTGGTAACCACTGAGGTCGTCTTTCGGCCGCTAAGTGACATAGAAATTACTGAATACCTTCAAAAGGATTCCCCCTATAACTGTGCCGGCAGCTTTCGGAGTGAAGGGCTTGGCATCACACTGTTTGAGGCTGTCTACAGTAGCGACCCGACCGCCCTGGTCGGACTGCCCCTGATCAGCCTTAACCGGATGCTGAAAATATTCTCAAAATAACATCATAAAAATATTATAGATTATTGTTTTTTATAGTTTTTAATTACCAACTCAACATCAGAAAAATCATCAAGGCACGCAAGTGGTTGATACTTCTGGAACCGACCCGGATCGTGAGCGCCGTAACTGACCCCAATACTCGACATCCCGGCATTGGCGGCCATCGCCAAATCATATTCTGTATCGCCTATCATGATTGATTCACCGGGGGCACACTCAAACTCATTCATCAACTCAATCAGCATTAATGGGTGAGGTTTCCCCGCCGTTTCGTCAGCACAACGGGAGCCATCAAAAAATTGATGCAGCTGGCGGGCCTGTAATACCCTATTCAGACCGCGGCGACTTTTACCGGTAGCAACAGTCAACAGATACCCCTGATCCTTCAATCTGGACAAGGTCTCCGACACACCGTTAAAAAAGGGTGAGGGCTCACGATCGATTTCTGCAAAATAGCGTGAATAACTATCCCGCATCGCTGCAATCTGTTCAGCCTCTATTCCGGGAAACAAGGTTTCCAAAGCGTCAGTTAGCCCCAGTCCAATAATGTCGCGCGCTTCGCGATCGGGTGGCGGCGGCAAACCAACTGATATTGCGGCATAGCGGATACAATGAACGATACGGGATAGCGAATCACAAAGCGTCCCATCCCAATCAAAAATCAACAGCTTGAGCACCAAGATCACTCCAGTGTCGTCAGAAAAGAAGCTAGATCATCTGGCAATGGCGATCGGATTTCGACAACCTGGTCACCGGGCAAATGGACTTGCAGTTGCGCCGCATGCAGAAACATACGCCTCAAACCTTTTTGTCGCATTTGACGGTTACAGTCATCCACTCCGTATTTCTCATCACCGGCCAAGGGACAACCGGCAAACTGACAATGGACACGAATTTGATGAGTACGCCCTGTTTCCAGGGCCACTTCAAGTAAAGTTGCAGCATGATAGCGATGCAGAACCTGAAAATGCGTAACTGACACCTTACCATCGGGATCCACTTTGACTATCCGCTCCCCCGACTTCAGCTCATTTTTGCGCAATGGAGCACTGATCCGCTTCATCCCCTTTGGCCACCGACCGCAACATAGGGCCTGATAGACTTTAACCACCCGGCTGGCACGCATTTCTTCCTGAAGGTGGCGCAACATCGAACGTTTCTTTGCAATCATCAGGCAGCCGGATGTCTCCCTATCCAGTCGGTGGACCAACTCAAGAAACGGTGCAGAAGGCCGGGTGGCTCGGAGTGACTCAATCAGCCCCTGACTGACGCCACTACCACCATGAACCGCCAAACCGGCCGGTTTGTTGATAACCAGAAATCCGGCGTCTTCATAAACAATGTTCTGCTCAAGTAATTGCTGCAACTTTGGGCTGGGGCCCGCTGACACCTCACGTTCAGCCACACGAATAGGTGGAATCCGAACAGCATCACCCACCTGCAGGCGATATTCCGCTTTAGCCCGGGAGCCATTCACACGAACTTCACCTTTACGAAGAATTCTGTAGACTCGCGACTTCGGAACGCCCTTCAAGCGGCCCAATAAAAAATTATCTATTCGCTGGCCTGCGTGATTTTCATCTACATGAACGAAGTGAACCCCAAAACAGCCATTTTGCATATCAGTCACTGGATGAGCCCGGAAATATGGAGGTGAATTTTAGCAGCTACGCCAAACAGAGGCATCCATGATGAAGAAAAAATCACTGATAATCATGTAATTAACCCGATTTTTATGGGGGCTGAAAATTGAAGAGAAAGACAATTGCTGATATATTGTATCCTCGTTGATCCGGGTTCGAGATTAGTCGGCAAAAACGACTACTTCTGCCAAATCAATATGACAGAGCAGCCCCCCGCTCAACGCGGCGAAAGCCCTTTATGATTTATTACGCCAGTTGTTCTGCAAATCATACAGGACAGCTGCCTTAGAAAACCGCGCTGAACGCGCAGAGGTTACCACAAGATTTTTTGAACGATATATCGTTCGTCAGGCATCGCCAGCCAAGAATACGCTATTTTCACCAGCCAGTTGCTGGTTGCATTAGTAAGCTACCACTCGGCATTTTGCCCTTAGAACGAATAAATAGCGCCATAGCAATCAAGTTGAAAACTCGATGGGAAAACCGGACAGACTCAGTGATTGAAAAAAGTAAAGTGTTAAAAAACAAGGGGTTATAATATTACTTCTGCCGTTTGACCTCGTGCTAACGGTCTACACTGCTTTGCTATTTACACAGTTTATTGTTCATTTTATAGTGGTACTTCTGCTGCTTTTGTAAGGCGCAAGACAGTAGGATTATTTAATGAAACGCATGCTTATCAACGCTTCCCAGCCAGAAGAGCTTCGGGTAGCACTGGTCGATGGACAACGTCTCTATGACCTCGACCTTGAAAACCGCACCAGAGAACAACGCAAAGCGAATATTTACAAAGGCCGAATTACCCGGGTTGAACCCAGCCTCGAAGCTGCTTTTGTCGATTATGGCGCAGAGCGTCACGGCTTCCTTCCTCTGAAAGAAATCTCCCGTGAATACTTCTCAAGAAAGTCATCCGATGCCGATGGTCGCATCAAGATTCAGGATGTCATCAAAGAAGGCACCGAAGTTGTTATTCAGGTGGAAAAGGAAGAGCGTGGTAATAAGGGGGCTGCCTTAACCACGTTTATCAGCCTGGCAGGTCGCTATATGGTCCTGATGCCAAACAATCCCAGAGCTGGAGGCATATCGCGCCGCATAGACGGTGAAGAACGCTCGGAGCTGAAATCAGCTATGAGAGATCTACAGATTCCCAGCGGGGTTGGTGTCATTGTGCGCACGGCTGGCATAGGAAGATCCGCAGAAGAACTGCAATGGGATCTTAATTATTTGCTGCAACTTTGGGAAACCATTCAGGTAGAGGCCAATAATTGCAAGGCACCCCACTTTCTGTTCCAGGAAAGTAATGTCATTATCCGTGCCGTTCGCGACTATTTGCGACAGGATATCGGTGAAGTCATTGTTGATAACCGCGCAGCCTATGAACTTGCCTCGGCATTCATCAAGCAGGTTATGCCCAACTTCCAGAGTCGGGTAAAGTACTATGAAGATCCCCTCCCCCTGTTCAATCGTTACCAGATTGAAAACCAGATTGAGACTGCCTTTGAGCGGGAAGTAAAACTGCCATCCGGCGGCTCCATTGTGATTGATATCACTGAGGCGCTGGTTTCCATTGATATCAACTCCTCAAGAGCAACCCGCGGCAGTGATATCGAGGAAACTGCGCTGCGCACCAACCTTGAAGCCGCCGATGAAATCACTCGTCAATTGCGACTTCGCGACATTGGCGGTCTGGTCGTGATTGACTTTATCGACATGGGCTCTGCCAAAAACCAGCGCGACGTGGAAAACCGTATGCGCGACGCCCTCGAACTGGACCGTGCCCGGGTGCAGGTTGGCAAAATATCCCGCTTTGGTTTGCTTGAAATGTCCCGTCAGCGGTTGCGCCCATCACTGGAAGAAACCACCTCGAAGGTCTGCCCGCGCTGCCTTGGTCAGGGAACCATTCGCGGCACCCGCTCTCTTGCCCTGTCGATTCTACGCCTCGTAGAGGAAGAGGCACAGAAAGAATTCAGTGCAGAAATTCGGGCTATCACCCCTGTCTCAGTAGCAACCTTTCTGCTGAATGAAAAACGCAAAGAGATTTTCGAGATAGAGAAACGTCACGGCTCGAAAATTATCATTCTCCCCAACGAAAATCTTGAAACACCACATTTCGAAGTACAGCGTATTCGTGAGCAGGACGGCCTCACAAGTGAGTACAGCTACCGTCTTACTAACACGTTGTCTGAAGATTTTGCCGCTCAGGAGAATGATCATGTTCAACCTGTACCCCCGGCTTTACAGCCTGCGGTCAAAACACCGACACCTTCCCAGCCTGCACCGGTGCCTTTAGAGAAAATCACCAGAATTGTCGAAAAAGCCTCGAAACCAGGCCTATTGCGACGTCTGATCAACCTGCTGTTTGGTAAGGCTGAAAAACCGGTCGAGAGCAATAAAAAGCCTGAATCCAGAGACCGTGGAAGAAACGATAGCCGCTCTCAAGGGCCCAATCGTCGGCCGGATGCTCGCCGTAACAACCGCAACCGCAACAAGCCCGGCAGCCAAAAAACCGAGCATCGCGATAACACCGGTATGCCCGAAAACGATGAACAAAAACCCAGACAGACCCGTCAGAACCGCAAACCGCAGCAGGAAAAACAACCTGATTCCGATACCGTAAAAACTGATCGTGAAGAAGAATTTTCGCACAGTCAGCATCCACCCCGCCGGGAGGGTGACAAACGACGTGCTCCTCGCCAGCGCCGTCAACGCCAGGAAGTTCCAGCTGAACTACTCGCCGTTGTCGAAAGCTCTGCTGATGAAGCATTACCGACCTCATCCCTGGTCGAACCCATCGAAACAGCGACTTACGCGGAAAGCAGTCCGTCACCCAGCGACAGAGACAAGTCGGGCCAGCAAAAGGATGAAGACAATACCCTGTTAATGGCCCTTGACGACACTGTATCTGACTCACCTCAGTCAGAGGATAGCGGCCAGGCACCACTCAATCCCTCTGCAGCTTTTGATGCAATTAATAGCGAACCTGCCACTGATGAAGTAACCGGCAGCACAGAAATGCCTGCTTCTGAAGCTTCCAGTAAGATCGACGAACAGGCAGTTGAGTCCGAAGAAATCGAGACCGACGAAAGCTCCTTTAAACAGAGTATTGAAACAGCGTCGACCAATAAAAATACTGTTGGCACTGACGAAAGTGCACGCCTCGACAGCCCTGAGTTGGCTTCTGATACAGATACCGAAACCGGCATCAACGGAGAGGTGGAAATACTGACAGAAAACGTTGATGTTTCTGACGAACCTGTCCCTGACCTCACGGACAGTATTCAGAAGCAACCCACCCGCGCCAGCAATGACCCGAGAATTGCTCCCCGCCCTGTATCAGATATTGCTATTACCACTGACATACGCAACAAACCACTCCCGCAGCCGTTGGATGCCTCTCAACCGGCACCTGTGATCGTCAATCCGGTTGATATACCACGGGCACTGAATGATCCCCGTGGCCACAAGGCAGATAGGGATGAAGCAGCATCATCAGAGCATGCTGCAACTGAAAAATCGGCGGAAACAGCAAAAACTGAACCGGTCTGAAAGCGATGAGGGATACAGTTTGACCTTGTTTGCGATTGAATCCGCTGTATAATCTGCCGCTATTTTCCGGCCATCAGGCTTGGTGTGACCTTTGTTGTTTCCTGGACACAAAGCCACAAAAAACACTCACAGGAGGGATGGCTGAGCGGTTGAAAGCACCGGTCTTGAAAACCGGCGTAGGTTAATAGCCTACCCAGGGTTCGAATCCCTGTCCCTCCGCCAAATTCATAGTGCCCTTGTCTTCAAGGGCATTTATGAAAAATTGACGACAAAAAATTTCGTTAAAAATAAAGCAAAAGGTTTTAGCTATGGATAAGCCCGATATTCAGCGCGGCGACTGGATTATTCTCAAACCGTCAGAAGATGCAGAGGGTGTTGAAGCCCGGGTCTATAATGTCCGTGAAGACGGTTCACTCTTTGTTGGCTACCATCAAGACAGTTTCAAGACCATGAAAGCCAAGGCAGTTTGGGCAGGGACGTACTGGCAGGTCGTTTAGGCAGCAAGGGCCTTTCTATTCGAAAGACACCTCATCATTGGATACAAGGCTATATCCAGCCACCCCCCCCGCCTGTTCCATTTCTCCACCTGTTCGACAAGAACAGAGATCAAAACTTCCGGCCACATTGTCTGCTATCCTAACAGTCCCTGGACAAATCTGCGGTGCTGACAAATGACGTTGGATGCCACAATAATTCAATCAACGCACCTACTGTTGATAGCACTCATCCTTAGCCAAATTATCACCGGCTGTGCATCATCACCCGCCGATGTTATTGCCAACTCAACACCACTCGAAAAGTGGCATGGCCTTTCTGCAAATGATTTGATACAGAAGCTGCCGACACCTGAATCCGTTACACCTCTGGCAGACGGGGGCAAAACCTATCGATGGATCAGAACAGAAACTGTCGAAACACTCTCATATTCCAATTACAAACGATCTGTGCTGGCGACCTGTATATTTCAGATGACAACTGCTTCGGACACCACGATCAAAGCTCTAGCCAATACCGGTCACGACCAAGTCTGCCAATATTTTACAGACAAGCTGTAAATCCAGACCTCCCGGTCGACCAGCCGTCATTTGACCCTTGACTTTCATCTATGCCAATCGTGATTGTCATGCATACAAAACGGTGGTTATATGGAAGTAGCTCAATTTACCGGGGTCATGTAAAAGGAACACAGTCTCCAGCAATGAACATCAACCCGAAGCGCAAGTTGTACAATTAATGTTTGCCATGGCTGCTGTCGGGACTCACTTTTCTGATGGGTGGTACGGCTACGCTGGCCTACTGGCACCACTTTGAAAAACAGCAAAAACATGCTGTGAATCTCAAATTTCAGGCAGAATCTGACCTGTTGACCGCCAATATTTCGCAACAGCTCAACAGCTACACGGTAGTGATACGTGGAATACAGGGGTTCTTCCGGGGCTCCGAGTATGTCACCTACCCTGAGTTCTCGAGCTATATCGCTTCGCTGGATATCACCAGGGATTTGAAGGGTATTCAGGGTATCGCCTTTGTTATCCCTGTTGCACAGAAAGACCTGGCAGCGCACATGGCAACCATGCACAGGCAACTTCCTCACAGCTATCAGATAAAACCCCCGGTCGCAGATCGGGGTGAATTTGCACCCATTATTTATATCGAACCACTGTCAGGCGACAATCTCACCGCCCTCGGATTTGATATTCTGACAAACCCGCTAGCCCGTGAAGCGGCAGAGTCAGCCAGGGACAGCGGCGAGATCGTTATCACCAGTCCGTAGAGGCTGGTCCAGGATCATTCAAAACAAGCAGGCTCAAGTTTTGTTATGTACCTGCCGGTTTACAGACATGGCAATTCACTGGCCACTGTTGAGGAACGTCGGGCAGCGTTAGTGGGCTGGGTAGATGTGCCGTTCCGGGTAACAGATCTGCTGGCAGGACTGAAAGACCAGATCAATCCATCTATCGATATTGAAATCCACGATTTATCAGCGCCCGATAGCCACACCCTGCTATTTGATGCTGATGACGTACCTCATCAACAGCGAAAAGCATTGGGCGAATGGCAGCAACAGCAGGGAATAGATATTGGCAACAGAAAGTGGACCCTGTTGCTGAGCAGCACACCCGCTTTTAGAGAAAACGCGGTGCTGTCTACCAATTCTTGGGTTATTTCCGCTGCCGGCGGTTCACTCAGTCTGGGGTTGGCACTGTTGGTACTGAGCATCACTCAAAGCAGAAATCAGAGCCAACGACGAGCTTTGCGGCTTGGTCACCTTTATCATGCCCTGAGCGAGGTCAATCAGGCTATTGTCAGAATGGAAGCAGAGGGTGGCCTGCTGCCCCTAGTGTGCCTAATGGCAGTGGATTTTGGCGGGATGAAAATGGCCTGGATTGGCCTGCTGGATGGAAGCACTGGAAATATTATCCCCCTCACAAGCCATGGTATCGGCGTCGACTACATCAACAGCCTTCGCGTCTCGATCCATAAGGATCTGCCGGAGGGACAGGGTCCGACTGGCACGGCCATGCGCGAAAATCATCCCGTGGTCATTAATCACTATTTGGCCAACCCGAACACCAGACTCTGGCATGAGCGGGCAAAACGCTATGGCTGGAAATCAGCTGCTGCTTTCCCCATACAGCGTCAGGGCAAGCCCTATGCTGTGCTCAATGTGTACCACGACAAACCAACAGCTTTCGACGAAGACGCCATCAACCTGCTTGTCGAAATGAGCAGTGACATCAGTTTTGCACTGGATAATTTTGACCGCGAAGCCCAGAAAATGGTCATGGAAACGGCGCCCGCCAAAAGTGAGGCCACCATGAAAACCATCATGAACAACATTGGTGCCTGTATCTATCTCAAGAATACCGAGGGAAACTACACCTTCGTCAATCAGCAAGTACTTGAATTATGGGGAGTTGAGACATCCGAAGTCATTGGCTTCGGCGATGATAAGTTTTTTGACCAGTACACAGTAAAGCGTATCAAGGAAAATGATCAGCGGGTTTTTGATCATGGTCAGATCATAGAACGGGAAGAAACCCACACTGTCAAAAACAGCGGTATCACCCGAATATTCTGGTCAATCAAGTTACCCTTGCGGGATGCAAACGGCCAAATCTATGCCCTCTGCGGTATATCAACAGATATCACCGAGCACCGGGCAAGTGAGGAAAAAATACGCTATTTGAGTAACTATGATGCGCTGACAGCGCCTGCCAAATCGCACATTGTTAAACGAGAAAGCGCGAGTAGCATTGGCATCGGCAAAAGCATCTGATACGCAGTTATCACTACTTTTCATTGATCTTGATCGTTTCGCCATCATCAATGACTCCCTCGGTCACAGTGTCGGCGATACGGTTCTGAAACAACTGGCCCAGCGGCTCAGCGCTCAATTGAATCTGACGGCGACACTGAGCAGAACAGGGGGAGATGAGTTCTGTCTGCTTTTGCCAAGTATCGATTCCACCCAGGTAACGCGAATGGCGCAACAGCTACTGGATATCATTACCTATCCTGTGGACATCAACGAACGTCGCCTGACCCTCACCGCCAGTATAGGTATTGCATTTTTTCCTGATCACGGCAGAAATGTTGAGCAGTTAATCCAATCTGCCGATGCCGCCCTTGCCCAAGCCACATAAAAGGGCCGCAACAATTATCAAATTTTCAATGAAGTGATGCGCAACCATGCCGACGAGACACTGTTGATTGAAAATGAATTGCGCGAGGCGATTAACAAACAACAGCTGACTGTTCATTATCAACCTCAGGTTGATATGCAATCAGGCCGGGTAATTGGTGTTGAAGCGTTGATCAGGTGGGAACATCCCGAGATAGGTACAATCTATCCCAGCCGCTTTATTCCTGTGGCAGAGGAAAGTGGCCTGATCGTCGAAATCGGCAATTGGGTATTGAACAGCGCCGTCAAACAACAGGCAGTATGGCTATCCGAAGGGTTACCCCTCGCTTCAGTTGCGGTCAATCTTTCTGCGTTACAAATCTACAAGGCTAATTTCTCTGAAACGGTGGAGCGCACCCTTGATGTATATCAGCTACCCCACGAGATGCTGGAGCTCGAGTTGACAGAGCGAATTGCAATGGAGCACTCAAGCAGAGCCCTGATCATCCTGCATCAGTTAAGAGCCTTGGGTGTCGCTCTTTCAATAGATGACTTTGGCACGGGTTATTCATCGCTCAGCTATCTGAAAAGCTACCCGGTACAAAAACTCAAAATTGACAAATCCTTTGTCGACGGACTGGGGGATAACGCAGAAGACCAGGCCATTGTGCTGGCAATCATCGGTATCGCAAAAGGCTTGGGCTTTAAAACTGTCGCTGAAGGTGTAGAGACACAAAAACAGTGGCAGTTTCTGCACGATCACGGTTGTAATGAATATCAGGGCTATTATTTCAGCAAACCCGTGGCCGCTGAATTTATCCCCGCGTTACTCGCATCTACCGCAAAATAAACCCTTATTCGCGATAGCTATAAGTCACTGTTTAACCTGATCCGCAGTAACCGCCCTTCTGACAATAATCGCAGTGCGAATCGGGTTCCTGCCAAACCGGGACATTTTCAGAAAATCCTCGTGGGCAATGGGAAGATGCTGACTGTCAAGACCGCTGGCACTCTGCTCATCGGGATCCGGATCCGAATCATGCACATACAAACAGTCTTCGTCATAGCCACTCATGGTAACCCAGTGGGGAGCCTTTCTGCCGTCGAGCCGGTAGGTGCTGATCAGGATGATCGGTATGTTTCCCTTCTTGAATTCACTGATCAGATGAGAGTGATGAAAATCTCTATAGCGGATTTTTATTTTTTCCTTTTTTGCCTGCAGGATAAAATCCTGATGAACCAGCGCCAGAACCCGTTTTTTGTTCTCTCCTCTTACCCCGTCGATAAAGAGCGTGGTTTCCTTGTTAATCCATACCTCCACCGGGTAATTTCGCTGATTGGCGGCTAAGGCCAGACCGACAGGGTGACAGCCACCATGACCGGAAGTCATAAAAATTGTAGTGGCTTCACGCCAAATCTGTAATTCCTCGTGCTGCGTTGGTTGATAATTTTTTGACAACCCACGCATGGCCATCATCAGTGCTGCCGGGCCACAAGTGAAAGTAGTGGTTTGCTGAATCCATGGAATAGCCCGGTTCTCCGCCACTGAGGGTGCCGTACGGACACATTTCTGCATACGAAGGGCGTCATTGTTGTCCTCGTAGTAGTTGCGGTAAATACCAAATGGCTGGTAACCCATGGACTCGTACAGGCTGATAGCCGCGGGATTATCCATACTCACCTCGAGACGCAGAAATACCCTGCCCGCTCGCTTGCTGATTTTTTCACCTTCCATCATCAGTTTTCTGGCAAGACCAAGCCCACGATAATCCGGGTCTATGGCAATAGAGTACAGACGAGCCAGCGCTGTGCCCCTAAAGAAAATAATCAGGCTGTAACCGACAATAACATCACTGTATTCCACAACGATAAATGTACAGTTTTCTGCCTGAATCCAATGCCGAAAACTGCGACGGCTAAGCTGGTCAGTAGTAAAGCATTTATTCTCCAGACGCAGTAAAGCCGAAAGATCTTCGGGTATTGCAGGGCGCATTGATACTGGTAATTGAATCATGAGGTGAGCCCTTCGAGTGCCTGCTGCAGCACCTGTCTTGCTCTGAATATCACAGCCTCTCGCCAGTAGTCATCCGATGGACAAAAATGCGCTTTCATCTGTTTGGCTACCGCTACCATTGTTTGCTGAGAGACCGGTTGATGGCCTGCCCATGCGGCGGCCTCGTCAAGGAGCGTATCAAAAAGAGCCTTGGTACCAAATGTGCCGAACTCCAGTGTCACGAAACAGCTCTTCGATCCCATGATCTGATGCCATGCGTAGTCGAGCAGACCCAGTTTTGGCACAGAGCAGGACGTGCCTGTCGAGGGCAGACCACAACCGGGACCATACCATTCAATGGCCCTCCTTGAACCATTACTTCCCTCTGGATGGTCGCAGATAACTTCCCCGTAAGCGTAGGGACCGAGACCGGTATGTACATCGACAACAGCCAGATGCCGTTTAGCCAGGGAATAATGCTCTATCAGGGACTCTATAACCTGTCTACTGAAGCTGGGTCCTTGCCCACCGTAGAATGGTCCGGCGGGATCGCTAAACTGACCACCACTGAATGCAATTTCGTAGGGACGCTGTCCCACCCGGAGACGGTAGTCATTTATGGCTGTCACTCTGGTGTCTCGATCACAGATACCCAGCAGTGGCCGCAACGCCTCATATCCCGGATTTGTCGGGAGCGGCAGACTGAAGTCGATAAAATTCCGGTTCACATCAATGCCCTGATCATCACAACGACGAAGATTGGCATATCCCCAGGGGTTAAGCGCATTGATCAGCAGCATCGCGGTGTTAGCCGGAAGTTGCACAATGCCGTTTGCAATGCTGTTCATTCAGTCCACTTCTACTGCGGTCCCGGCAAAACCTTCAATACCGTGGGTACCACCAATCACAACCAGAACAGCGTGGGCATCAGGGTGACCAATCCACCCGGCTTGACAGAGCAAGTTGACGTCTGAGGAGTGGGAGAAGTCAAACCGTGAGGTCGACAGTTTCTGTGACATAAATGCCCTCTGCCAGAGCTCACAGCCCTGCTGGTAATGTTCAGAAAAGCATTCCGGAGAAAACAATTGAAGGGTCGATTGAAAGTGCATAACAGCTACCTGAGACAGATTTCGATCTTAGCCTCAATCGATATGACGGGTAAGTCACTGAGCCACGATTGATTAAAATAAAGATCCGCCAATTTCTTTTGAACCCTGCTTATCCTCGCAGGTCAAAAAAGGTCGATCAGATAACTCAACGGGCAGTCCTCATGATAAAAAAACTCATTTTTCTGGTTTTATTGGCCGGATTTCTCCCTGTAACCCACGCCGACATCCAGAGAGCCATTTTTGCCGGCGGCTGTTTTTGGTGCATGGAACCACCCTTTGATAAATTGGATGGCGTGATCAGTACGATCTCGGGTTACATGGGTGGGAAAATTGAAAATCCTACCTATAAAGAAGTCACCAGTGGCAAAACCGGTCATTTCGAGGTGGTTGAAGTAACCTACGACCCGAAAAAAATCAACTATGAAACCTTGCTAAAAACCTTCTGGATAAATATTGACCCGGAGAATGGCAAAGGCCAGTTTTGCGATCGGGGCAGTCAGTACCTGAGTGCCATTTTTACCCTGAATGATCAGCAAAAAATCGCCGCCCAGAAAAGCAAAGCCGCATTAATCGACAGTAATATCCTTGACAAGCCAATAGCCACACGCATTCTTCCAGCCAGTACGTTTTATGCGGCTGAGGAGTATCATCAGGATTACTACCTGAAAAATCCCGTTCGTTATCGTTACTACCGAAACGGCTGTGGTCGTGATATGCGATTGAAGCGTCTCTGGAACAACGCTGAACTTCCCCTCTGACGGCATGACTGACAATCACGCATATCCCAATTGGGCTGCGTCGTCCAGAAATGGTATTGATAACGGCTGTTTCAGAATCACCAAATAAAGATAACGCCCTGTAATCCTGCCTAGCAGAAATTTGACCCATATCATGGGGATACTCGGCCTTTCCGCTTAATCTTCGCAATCAATTCTATTGTTATCTACGAGTCTGCCGACAAATGCAAGTCGCGACATTACCCAACAATCTGTTCTGCCCCCATTCTGATATTGAGGCAGAATTTTTTAAATCTCTGGTCAGTTGCCCCAAGGAAAAACTGAAGAAGCAGCGCACATCCATTTCACCGTTTGCGCTGAATATTTATATTCCAGACAACGCCAGCGGCAGCTATCCCGGGCTGGTCAGTAGGGAGGTCGAGCTGATTCAGCCCATTTTCAAATATCAGCCTCTGGTGAAGTTCTGGCTCAGGAACAGGCCATTGCAAGGCATGAGAAGCGGCGAGCTCACAGAACTGGTCTTTTGGTCCAATAGTTATTTCAATATCAAAAACAAGAAGACCTGTGAATATGGCTTTGAGTGCGCACTGCCGGATCTAACCGCCAAAAAACTGGCACTGATGAAGGGACTCCATTTTGACTGCTTCCAGCTCACAATCAATGCGGCAATACCACCAAATAAGCAGCAATTCTCATCGATACTGACAACAGCCAAAGAATTTCACTTCAGAGAGTGGCACTGCTGCCTGCAAGTCAATCAGACAGATCCGGATACACTGAACCACTGGCTTGCTGAGGTAATCCACTATCAACCGGCAATTATTGAGCTGCAAGGACTGCAATCAATGGAAGATGCTGAAACACTCAGCCGGCTCTCAATGAAAATGGACGATCAACGCTATCAACTTTTGGCGGATCGTTTTTTTGTCACTCAAGGGCACAAACTTCTGCAACTTCGCCTGAACAGGAATCTCCAATACACCCCCTGGGGAATAGCCAGAGACAACCTGATCGACTGGGTGGGTGTTGGCCTCGGGGCATTGGGGAAATTTGGTGAGGGCTATTACCAGAATACCGACTCAATTCGTTATTATCGGCAAGCACTTGATGAAAAGCGCCTCCCCGTCCATTGCACAGGATCATTCCAGAGCCATCAACAGCCGAATTTTCCACCCTGGCAATTGGTCAATCAGTTGCTCTGCTTCCACCCGGTACATTTAACCAGTTGCGACCTGACCATCAAGTTATGTCCGCATCTCGCCGCACTTTTTCAAGAGGCTTTAACCAGAGGCTGGCTCATCAGGGAATCTGATTATCTGGCCCTGACCACTCTCGGCATCGATCACCTGCGACTCTTCTGCACCAACCTTCAAGCGTGCCCATGTGACAGTTATTAATGACCGACACTCTTATCATCGCTACAATGAATCAGTAACAATCGCTGAAACCAGAGAGATGTTGATGGATTCCGTCTGCCCTCATAACAATACATTTCATTGCAGCGACTGCCGCATGAATGCGCTCTGCCTGCCACTTGCTCTGCAAACCAGAGAAGTGGAGCGTCTGGATGAAATCATCCAGCGAGGCAAACCCCTTCAAAAAGACCACCATATCTACCATGCCGGAGAAGAATTCGATTCTGTCTTTGCGGTTCGCAGTGGCTCAATTAAAAGCTATACGATCAGCAATAATGGCCAGGAGCAGGTCACCGGATTCCATCTTCCAGGTGAGATATTCGGTATGGATGGCATAGGCCAGAATCGTTACACCAATTCTGCAGTAGCGATGGAAACGTCCTCCATCTGCGAAATTCCCTTTAACCGTCTTCAGGAACTGAGTATTGCAATCCCCACGCTGCAACGCCACTTTTTCCAATTGATGAGTCTGGAAATCACCGGTGAACAGCAGCTCCTCAGCCTGCTCAGTAAAAATACAGCGGAAGAGCGGGTAGCAACACTGTTGATGAGCATTTCAAACCGCAATTTCCGACTTAAACTCTCTGCCACACGGTTCAGATTACCAATGTCCCGTGCAGACATCGGCAATTATCTGGGGTTGACTGTAGAGACTGTCAGCCGGGTATTGAGTCGTTTTCAAAAGCAGGATCTTCTGAAAGTAGACAAGAAAGAAGTAGAACTGCTCAACCTGGACAGACTCCGAGAGTTAGCCAATTAGTGTTTTCAATTAATCCCCCGCTCATTTCCCAATGATACATATAACAAAAAAGCCGGTTTGAACAACCGGCTTTTTTGTATGACTGACTTGATGGGTTAAAATTTGTACCCTATCCCGACCATGTAGACCAGTGGATCAACTTCAACCTTCGTCTTGACTTCAGCACCAGGGAAGTTGAATTTTGCATCGGTATCGATATCCAGATACCACACTGCGGCATTAACCACCCAACGGTCAGTCAATGCGTAATCCATACCCAATTCAAATACTACACCCCAGGAGTCATCGAGCTTCAGCTTGCCGGACGCCCCCACAACACCCTCAAGTTCACCGGCCACATCTTCTTCAAAAAACTTTGTGTAGTTGATACCGACGCCTGCATAGGGCTGGAATTTGGACTCAGCGTCCATCGGAAAATATTGCAGCGTCAGGGTAGGCGGTAAATGCTTGGTCGAACCCGCGTCAATCTTTCCGGGCACCAGCAGATTTTTTGCTTTGATATCATGTTTAAAAGGCGTTGCTGCCAGCAGCCCCAAACCCAGGTGATTCGTCAGCATATACGTCAGCGTCAGACCAAGCTGGGTGTCGGAATCGACATAGGCTCTGCTGTTCGTCAACCCGGCCCCGTTCAGTGTAAGACGGCTGCTGTCGTCATTCGGTTCAACCGTCGCCGCACCTGCACGGACAATAACATCGCCCGATTCATAGGCCATAGCAGCAGTAGTTCCAACCAACAGGGCCCCGCTCAGAACCACATGAACTGCCAGCGATAATGCTTTTTGCTTCAACATTTACTTTCTCCAGAAAGGTAGCACTAAAAGACAGGGCCATTAGAGCAAGAGTTGCACTACCACTATTTGATCTAGATTAAGTAAACAGAATCATCGAGTTGCGCTAGGTCAATACACCTTAATGATTATTGGATCGGAGAGCACTGGAGGGTTGTGCGGGACATGGAAATGATCCCCGAGCAGTAATTGCAGACTGTGTTCTCCCGGGGGCAGATCAATACTCACTTCAGTCTGACCACCACCGAAGTGACGGTGCTGATCGTCAGCCGGAATTGGTTTATTCATATCGGGCAATTGTTGCACATTGATCAACAAATGATGATGCCCTGTGTGCTCCCGTTCAATTCCTGCGGGCGCAACACCCATACCACTCAGACCGAATCGTACCGTCACCGGACTGCTTAGGGTTTCGCCGTTTTTGGGAGAAATAATATAGGCTTTCACAGCACCGGAGTCTGTCGTTCCACCCGCATACATTGTCGGGGACATGATCATCAGTAACGCCACCAGCAAACCTTGCATTTTTTTCATGCTATACCTCATTTTTTGTTCGTGAATAATAATCAGGAGTCATACATTTCGCTCAGCGGCAGTGAGTGCCGGCAGAACTATCCGTTTTTCCCTATGCAAGCTGGTGACGAAAGGACACGCTCCTGCTCTTGCCATTCTTCGGATGTAAAGATATGCAGCGCCAGAGCATGGACACCACCAGCCAACTCCTCAGAGAGCAGCTTGTACACCCGCTGATGGCGCTGAACTGGCCTCATGCCCTCGAACAAATCAGAGACAATAACCAGCTTGAAATGAGTTTCTGAATTCACAGGAACGGCATGCATGTGACTTTCATTGAGCACTTGCAAAAAATCCGGTGTAAATGCCGTTTTTAATTTGTTTTCAATCACTTTTTGAACTTGCAATGTCACCTCAAAAGAATCTGAACCGCTTAACAGTGGACACTAAAAATACTCATTGCGAAAATACCTGTGTGAATAAGACTCTTGCCAGAAAGCCAATCTCGAATCACTCCCTGATCGAAATAAGACCCGGCTGATAGCGGATTACTGTCAAGCATAAACAGGATCTTCGACTATACTGGCAGCCCCCTTGTCCATCAACAGTCACTACTGGCTTTTTGGGATCGGGGGACTACAATCCCGTTTTCTCTTAACAAGATACATCCTGCCAGCTTATGAGTATTAAAAACCTGATTGAACACCGTGTTCGAGCTGCCATGTCAGCATCGGGCATTCCAGATGACTGCCCTGCCAATATCACTCTCGGCACCAGACCCGAGTTTGGCGATTTCCAGGCCAATGGTGCCATGGCAGCTGCCAAGCGACAAAAAAGCAACCCGCGGGACTTGGCATGCGGGATTATCAAGCATCTCGATTTGACCGATATTGCTGATCACGTCGAGGTTGCCGGCCCAGGATTTATCAATATCCACCTGTCAAACCACTTCATTGCCAATCAGTTACAAAAACTTACCGGAGATGAAAAATTCCGGATACAAGTACCGAACCAACAGAAAGTTGTGGTTGATTATTCAGGACCCAATCTGGCCAAGGAGATGCATGTAGGCCATCTGCGCAGCACGATTATTGGCGATGCTGTCGTTCGCACGCTGGAATTCCTGGGCCACGATGTGGTTCGCCAGAATCACATGGGAGATTGGGGCACCCAGTTTGGCATGCTCATCGCTGAACTTGAGGAGCATTTAGGGGAAGGAGAGCGGCCTGAGCTGGCGTTGGGGGACCTGGAAGTTTTCTACCAACAGGCCAAACAGCATTTTGATAAAGATGAAGAATTTGCTCGGAAAGCGCGCCAATATGTTGTCAAGCTGCAATCGGGTGACCACCACTGTCGCGAGCTTTGGCAACGTTTTATCGACATTTCAATCGCCCATAGCGAAGCCGTCTACCTCAATCTTAACGTTACTTTGAAACACAGTGATATCAGGGCAGAAAGTGCTTATAACGATGATCTGGCCGGTATTGTTGAATCTCTCCGGCAACAGCAACTGCTTGTCGAAGACCAGGGTGCCCAGGTTGTCTTTCTGGAAGAGCTGGCAGACAGGGAAAGTAAGCCCAGCCCTGTTATTGTCCAGAAATCTGACGGCGGATTTCTCTATGCGACCACGGATCTTGCTGCGCTGCGCTACCGGGGCATGGTATTGAATGCAGATCGCATCCTGTATTTTATCGATGCCAGACAGTCACTTCACATGAAACAAGTATTCACTGTGGCAAAGAAAGCCGCGTTTGTGGATGCACAGCTCGCACTTGAATACCATCCTTTCGGCACCATGATGGGGAAAGATGGCAAACCATTCAAAACCCGCAGTGGCGGCACCGTCAAGCTGACAGAACTACTCCAGGAGGGCATTGAACGCGCCTGTACGCTAGTGAGAGAAAAGAATCCCGATCTCGGCATTGATGAGGTTGCCGCCATTGGGCGAAAAGTGGGCATTGGTGCCATCAAGTATGCAGATCTAAGTAAAACACGCACCAACGACTACATTTTTGATTGGGACAGCATGCTCAGTTTCGAGGGCAATACCGCACCCTATCTACAATATGCCTATACCCGGATACGCAGTATTTTTCGCCGGGCTGAAATTAATTTCGAGTTTTCGACAGGACACATTGCTGTCAGTACACCACAGGAAAGAAATCTGGCCCTGAAACTTTTACAGTTTGGGACAACGCTGGATCAGCTGGCGCTTGAAGGCTACCCCCATATTCTCTGTAATTATCTTTATGATCTAGCCAGCAATTTCATGACGTTTTACGAGCACTGCCCGATACTCAAGGAAGATGTGCCAGAGGATATACGATCCAGCCGCCTTGCCATTGCCCAGCTCACGGCCAAAGTCCTGGCCAAGGGACTGGATCTGCTCGGCATTGAAGTGATGGAACAAATGTAAGGCCCCTGTTCAAGTTTGAACTGACCAGCAATGGCTTTCTGTTCTCCAAACTGTCTTTGACTTCGACCAAGATCAGACTAACCTTTATTGATGGTGACAAAAACAGGCACATCACCTCTCAAGGTGGAAAACAAGAGCCACTATTCCGGTACTGACTTCTGGATAAAGGTCAGGCATGCGGCGAAAACAGCCGGCCGGGAATTAATCGAGAAGTGCTTGTGGCTCTATTATGCCGCCAGACGGCCGGATGCCCCGGCCTGGGCCAAGGCTACTGTATACAGTGCCTTGGCCTACTTCATTCTACCCACTGACACCATTCCGGATTTTATTCCCGGAGGCTATACCGACGATCTGGCAGTCATTGCCAGTGCCGTCGCAGCCATTCCCGGGTATATCGATCAGCAGGTTAAAAACCGTGCCCAGCAGCGCTTGACTCATTGGTTCGGTTAAATACTCGCAATAAGCCAAAATACCCAGGTAACCAATTTAGCTATTAATCAGCACGTGCTCCCTGATTAGCGCATCAAAGGTTTCACCACTGAGAATATTCTGCTCTATCAGAACTTCGCGGATGGTCAGATTGTGTTGTTGGGCATATTTGGCAATTTCGGCCGCCTTGTCATAACCCAATTCAGGGGTCAAGGCCGTCACAATCATTAATGATCTCTCCACATTACTTGCCAGCTGGACCTCGTTGCATTTCATCCCGGTTACACAATAGCGAGTAAAGTAATCCGCACCGATGCCCAATAATTCAACAGAGGCCAATACATTATGAATAATCAACGGCTTGAAGACATTTAACTGCAAATGTCCCTGGGAACAGGCCATGGCCACAGCTGTATCATTACCCATTACCTGAATCGCAATCATGGTCAGCGATTCGATCTGACTCGGATTTACCTTGCCAGGCATAATCGAGCTGCCCGGTTCATTTGCCGGCAATTCTATTTCAGCAAGTCCTGCCCTGGGGCCACTGGCCAGCAGCCGTAAATTATTGCCTATTACCATAAAATCAGTGGCAACCAGCCGCAGCACACTACTAACGTGCAACATGGCATTGTGCGTGGAGAGTGAGGCAAATTTGTTGGCCGAAATCTCGACAGGCATGCCTGTTAGATTATGGAGATGCTTTATCACTGTTTCCCGCCAATGGCTCGGCGTGTTCAACCCAGTGCCAACGGCCGTCCCACCGATAGCCAGCGGCAGCAGATCCTGCTTCGCCTGCCGTAGTTGTTCCAGACTGAAGTCCAGTTGCGCAACATAACCGCTGAACTCCTGCCCCAATGTCATGGGTGCAGCATCCATCAAATGGGTTCGCCCCACTTTCCATTGCTGTGCAAACTCACGCTCTTTTTCGGCTAACGCATCACGCAAAGTTACAAGGTTTGGCAGGAGCACTTCCTGTAAGGCCGACAGTACGGCCAAATGCATCGCCGTCGGGAATACATCGTTCGATGACTGGGAACGATTGACATGGTCATTTGGATGAATTGGCGTTTTCTGGCCACGCTTATACCCCGCCAATTCATTGGCACGGTTAGCAATCACCTCATTCATATTCATATTGCTCTGGGTACCACTGCCACTTTGCCAGACTGATAGAGGAAACTGCCCGTCATGTTGATGATTCAGAACTTCGTCACAGACTGCAGCAATCAGCGCAGCTTGCTCAGGTTGCAGTTCGCCAAGCTCCGTATTGGCCAGTGCGGCAGCCTTTTTTACCACTGCAAGTGATTGAATGACGCCCTTGGGCATTGCGTAACCGAGGTGCGGGAAATGGGTACTTCCCCGCTGTGTCTGCGCACCCCACAGGGCTTCATCTGGCACTTCAATGTCGCCCAGGGAATCACTCTCAATTCTATAGCTCATGACAATACCACCTTGGTTTTATTTACTAGCATGGACCAAATAAAGACGTGGCGCGATTTTGGGACCAATAATTTGCCGCTACAGCATATTTTACAAGCACCGGTGTTGGTAAAAATGATCTTCAAAAGCCCTGCAAACGTAAAAATCAATAACAGCCCAGCCAAACAGCTATTGTTGATCAATAATTATACAATTTGTTTATTTTTTAAATTTCAGGTTATAGAAATATTGTTATTTTAAATTTAATTAATTATCTTAACATGCTAAATATGAAGGTAATTTTAGTTTTGTTAAATTATCTAGACGATAAAATTTGGAGACACCATGATTCTTACTGCTGAAGATCTCCGTTATTTAGTGATCAAAGAAACACTGTGTTACCTTAACGAGTGGACACTCGCAAAAGAGAATCTTTTAGTAGGCACCGCTGCACAGGAATCCGGAGTCGGTGGATGGCACCAGGGGAAACGTGTAGGCCTTTATCGTATTACCCCGGCAAGGCATCAAGCTGTCTGGGACAAATATTTGATTCATCATGCACACATCGCCAGCGAAATACGGGGACTGGCCGGCCAACACAGTTTCCTCAAAGATCCCCACGCGGAACTCATTACAAACCTCAAGTACGCCACTGCTATCGCCTGGATGATTTATCGACAGGCCGAACAGCCGCTACCTGATGCAGGTGATATTCGAGGATTGGGCGCTAACTGGTTGCGTTATTTCCACCCGAGGTATTCCGGCTCAAAGGATGACTTTGTCGCCAGTTATACGCTACTGGTTGAAGACAGACCGAAAGCCGCGGCTTGATTGAAAAACAACAGTTGCGCCAACTGCGTAACTATTTTTTCTTTTTGACATGTTTCATTAGCCGTCGTTTTTTGGCGAGCTGCCGAGTTGTCAATTGGTTCTTTTTTCCCGCAAACGGGTTTTCTCCCGAACGAAACTCAATCTTGATCGGTGTGCCCTGCAGGTCGAGTGCCTTGCGAAATACCTTTTCCAGATAACGGGTATAGTGGCTGGGCACGTCCGCTGTCTGATTGCCATGAATGACAATCAGCGGAGGATTCTGTCCGCCGGCATGGGCGTAACGCAGTTTAATTCGGCGCCCCCTGACCAAGGGTGGCTGATGTTCAATCACGGCATCCTGCAAAATTCGGGTGAGGCGGTTGGTGCCCAATTTGTCAGTCGCGGACGCATATGCCTTTTCAATAGACCTATAAAGGTGCCCGACACCGGTCCCATGAAGTGCAGATATAAAATGAATATCCGCGAACTCGACAAACCTCAGACGACGCTGAAGCTCGGTTTTAATCCTCGCTTTGGCATCCACATCCAGGCCATCCCACTTGTTTATCGCTACCACCAATGCCCTGCCTGACTCTATCGCAGTCCCCATCAGATGCATGTCCTGATCCACAAGGCCTTCATGGGCATCGATCAGTAAAACCACCACATTGGCGTCATCAATCGCCTGGAGCGTTTTTACAATAGAGAATTTTTCCACTGTATGGGAAACATTTTTACGACGACGGATACCTGCGGTATCGATCAATGTATAGGATTTGCCATCCCGTTCGTAGTCAATATATATACTGTCGCGGGTAGTGCCGGGCAAGTCGAAAACAATAACACGGTCTTCGCCAAGCATGCGATTGACCAGGGTGGATTTACCCACATTAGGACGCCCGACAACCGCAATTTTGATACGTCGCTGAATATCGGCCTGAACAACCTCTTCCAGTTCAGGAAACGGCTCCAGTACGGTTTCCATCAGGTGCCTGACACCACGTCCATGGGTGGCTGTGGTAGGGAATACTTCCTGAAAACCCAGCTCGTAAAACTCGGCAATCGCTACATCAGAATTGACCCCGTCAATCTTATTCGCTACCAGATAGACCAGACGACCTTTTTCACGAAGATAGGTGGCCAAATGTCGATCGACAGGCGTCAGGCCGTCCCGACTATCCACAATGAACAAAACAGCATCTGCTTCATCGACAGCCAGCATCGACTGTGCAGCCATCGCTGAATCGATACCCTCCTCTTCACCTGTTATACCGCCAGTATCAATCAGCATATAACGGCGGCCAAACATCTCCCCTTCACCATATTTACGGTCGCGGGTTAATCCCGGGTAGTTGGCAACCAGGGCATCACGGGTTTTCGTCAGTCGGTTAAAGAGTGTGGATTTTCCCACATTGGGCCGTCCAACCAGAGCAATTACCGGAATCATTTTTTTATACCCATTGATGGCTTCTGAGTGCAGGGAAGGGCCGTTGGCAACACCAGCATACAGTGCCTGGCAAGAACTGCCGGTCTATAGATATTGAACTGCAGCGAACAGAAAACGGTATTTCAACAGCGACTTCAATCAAGCTGATAAGCAGTTATTCCACCACTGTTATCTTGCACATACAGTGTCTGCCCGTCAGCGATCATGGGAGCGGTAACACCATCACTGTCTACTCTGACCCGGGCGACAAAGCGGCCATCTGTTTGTGATAGAAAATGAAGGTACCCTTCCCCATCTGCGACGGCCAAATTGCCTTCAATGGTAACCGGGGCGTTCAACTTGCGTAATGTCAGTTGATCGTTGCTCCAGAGTATTTGTCCACTGTTACCCCTGATGGCGCGTACTTCATCGTCCTTCTGCACTGAATAGACCTGCTCAAGACCATACGCGAGATCATGTACGGAGGAGGCGTCCTGATACCAGATGCCTCTACCCGAGGCCTTCGCGATAGCGCCTATTCGACCTTGGTAGGAAGAAGCATAAATAACTTCATCCACCAACACAGCGCGACCGTCAACATCAACTAGTCGCTCGAGCTCAGTTCTACCCTGAGGAATCGCTAACCGGTTTTCCCAAAGTATCGAACCGGAGTCAGCTGTCAGCGCGATTACTTTGCCATTTGCGAATCCGGCAATCAGCATGTTGTCCGACAGAATCGGAGGGCTGGTTCCCCGCAGGGTTAAAATCGGGATATCAATTTCGAACTGCCAGCGTTTTTCACCATTGGACGGGTGTAAACCCACCAGCTTCCCATCATGGCTTTGCACCACGACAACCGTCTCATTCACTGCTGGAGAGGCCAAGACTTCACTCGTTACCCTGGCATTCCATCGCTGTTCCCCTGTTTCAGCCTCGAGCGCAAAGACACCACCATCTGTGCCCGCCACAACCACCAGGCCACCACCGAATCCAACCCCTCCAGCCAGTGGAAAGTCGAGACTCTTCTTCCATATCTGTTTACCAGTATCGGCATCGAGGGCAATGACATCACCAGCGCTATCCGCAGCATAAATGATGCCAGCAGCCAATACTGGACGAATCCCGCCATTAATGGATCCGTACTCACCCAGAGCATTGGTCGACCACAATTTGGCGATTTTTATTTCATTTTCAAAAGCAACGAGAGCCGCGGTGCGGGTTTTGTCTGACTCTTTGCCAGCGCTACCGAGTTTTTTTAAGGACGCACAACCGGAAACCAGCGACAAGATAAGAAAAAGGCATAACAGGTTTCTCATTAACTGTCCCCCAATGAGGCGTCGGTTGGGTCAGGGACGAGTTCTGAGGCAGGGGCCACATATGTGAGTTTCAGCTCGATGATGGAACGACTTTGGTTATCGTTTTCTGCCACTGATTGCAACGCTTCCAAGTAAGCCGTATGGGCTGCTTCCCGGTCCCCTTTCATCAGATAAAAATCCCCTCGTGCCTCGGCATAGGCGCTGTTCATCGTCTTCGGATCTTTCACATTCAGCATTTCTATCCCGGCATCTATGTTGCCTTGGGCCACTTCAATGCGGGCAAGTCGCAGTTTAATCACCAGTGACAGGCCTTCGTCAGCACCCTTTAGTGCCCATTCGAGTTGTTCAGCAGCAACCTCGAGGTCGCCCTCTTCGGCCGCCAGTCTGGCCAGCAACATGGCACCATAACGGGCATACTGCGTTCTCGAATAATCGTTTTTCAACTGGACAGCCAGTTCACTGACCTGGTCTTTTTGGCTGTCATTGAGGGACTCACCAGGATCAACCATTGCTGTATCCATCATTTGCTGATAGATAATCGATGCAGACTGGGCCGTTTTCTCACTGTAGCTTTTCCAGAAATCCCACCCGAAATAACCACCCGCAGCCAGTACGACAACCACTACCGTG
Organism: Porticoccus sp.; assembly: GCF_965660005.1. Classification (GTDB taxonomy): domain Bacteria; phylum Pseudomonadota; class Gammaproteobacteria; order Pseudomonadales; family Porticoccaceae; genus Porticoccus. The sequence goes on along the minus strand of NZ_CBFHYF010000007.1, from coordinate 7,586 downwards.
GAGAGACCATTTTCTTTAAACCAGCGTTTAAAGTTATCAAGCTGTTCCTCATCACTGAGATGTTCTGCCACAACTAGCTCCCGTTAACCAGAAAAATACGCTTCAATAAGGCCATTGCATCATCAATGGCAATGCTTTCCTGCGGTCTGTCTTCACGCAGAAATTTAACTGTAACACGATCATTTGCCACTTCGTCCTCACCGAGGATCAAGGCAATCAAAGCACCGCTTTTGTCAGCTTTCTTTATCTGTGCCTTGAAACCACCGCCGCCACAGTGGTTGAGCAGACGCAGCTGGGGGCACTGGCTTCTGAGAGCCTCACCCAATTGAATGGCTTTACCCTGCACATCACCAACAGCAACGAGATAGACATCCAATTGCCGGGCGATACTATCCGGCACCACACCAGCCGCGTCAAGCAGCAATACCAACCGCTCCAGTCCCATGGCAAAACCAACAGCAGGAGTGTGTTTGCCTCCCAGCTGTTCAACCAGACCATCATAGCGGCCGCCGGCACAAACGGCTCCCTGAGCCCCCAGCGCATCCGTCACCCACTCGAAGACCGTCTTGCCATAATAATCGAGCCCTCTGACGAGGCGATTATTAATCTGATAGGGCACTCCCGCCTGCTTCAGTAACACCTGCAACTGTTGAAAATGGAGCAATGATTCATCATCCAGAAAGTCATCCAGTGCGGGTGCCGCATCGAGAATTGCCTGAACAGTGGGATTTTTACTGTCGAGAATTCGCATGGGATTGCTGTGCAGTCGCCGCTGGCTATCTTCATCCAGATTACCGTTGTGATGCGTCAGGTACTCGACCAGTGCATCGCGGTAGTTCGCTCTCGCGGCATTCGTGCCCAGTGAGTTGATCTGTAGGGTAACCCGGGTGTCGATACCGAGCTGTTGCCATAGCCGCCAGGTCATTGCCAGCAATTCGGCGTCGACATCCGGACCATCGAGTCCGAACACCTCGACACCGATCTGGTGAAACTGTCTCAAACGGCCCTTTTGTGGCCGCTCATAACGGAACATCGGCCCCTGGTACCAGAGTCGTTGGGTCTGATTAAAGAGCAGGCCATGCTGCTCACAGGCACGAACACAGCCTGCTGTACCCTCGGGGCGGAGAGTCAAACTTTCTCCGTTACGATCATCAAAGGTATACATTTCTTTTTCGACAATATCGGTCACTTCACCTATTGAACGTTTGAACAGATCAGTCGACTCAATAATGGGGAAACGAATTTCACGATACCCGTACCTCGCCAGCAAATCCGCAACCGAACGCTCCAGGTATTGCCAAACAGGTGACTCTTCGGGGAGGAGATCATTCATCCCCCGAATGGATTGCATTTTTTTCATCAGGATTTCGCTATCAGATTTTCTTGTTGTGCTGCTTTGCAAGCGGCTTTGTTGCGAATTAAATTCTCAAGCTCATCCACCAGATTTTCCTGGGAAAGCTTCTGGCTCGGCTTGCCATCAATGTAAACCAGATTATTGGGCGTTCCGCCAGTCAAGCCAATATCCACTTCCCTTGCCTCTCCGGGTCCGTTGACGATACAACCGATAACGGCCACATCCATCGGAGTCGTAATGTCTTCAAGGCGCAATTCCAGTTCATTCATGGTTTTGATGACATCAAAGTTTTGTCGGGAACAGCTGGGGCAGGCAATAAAATTGATCCCTTTGCTCCGCAGTCTGAGGCTTTTCAGCATCTCCCAGCCGACTTTAACCTCCTCCACAGGGTCCGCGGCAAGTGATACACGAATGGTATCACCAATACCGTCCATCAAAAGCAACCCGAGACCAATGGAGGATTTGACGGTTCCACCACGCAGACCACCTGCCTCGGTAATTCCCAAATGCAGCGGGTTGTCAATCAAGGTGGCAATTTTTCGATAAGCGGCCACGGCCATAAAAATATCTGATGCCTTCAGACTCAGTTTAAAATTGTGGAAGTCTAGGCTGTCGAGAATCTCCACATGTCTCATGGCGGACTCAACCAGCGCATCGGGTGTCGGCTCACCGTATTTTTTTTGCAGGTCTTTCTCTAACGAACCGGCATTGACACCAATTCTAATCGGAATATTCAGGTCCCGTGCTTTGTTGACCACGGCCTGAATGCGTTTTTCACGCCCTATGTTGCCGGGGTTTATGCGCAAACAATCCACCCCGAGGTCAGCCACCCTGAGAGCAATACGATAATCAAAGTGAATATCAGCCACTAGAGGCACAGCAACCAGTTTTCGGATAGCACCAAACGCCTCTGCTGCCTCCATGGAGGGCACTGAAACTCTGACAATATCAGCACCTGCGGCGATCAACCGATTGATCTGTGCAACTGTGGCCACGACGTCAGTAGTTTCTGTATTGGTCATGCTTTGAATAGAAATTGGCGCATCGCCACCCACTGGCACGTTGCCCACCATAATCTGACGTGATTTTCTTCTTACAATGGGTGACAGAGAATGCATAATCTTTTAATTTTCCAAGTTAGCATCAAGACCAACATTAACAACTGCCGTGTTATCCGTCCCGATATTGAGTACCGGCACGACTTTACCACCATATCGAATCTGCACACCCTGGGCATAACCCAGACTCACTTTAAAAGGGGCTTCACCAGATATCTCTAGCTGTGTTCCTGATGGTTGGAGGTCCGCAATCAAAAGATCACCCGTGGCGTCGAAAACTTCTACCCAACTCTGTTGAGCCACATCCAGTATCAGTGTTTGCAGAATATCCTGCTTGTCTGCCTTAACATCCAACCCATCGAACTCCTGATCCATTACTGAAGCCATTGCCGGCTTCATACTGAGAACAGCAGATTTGGCTGAATCAAGCAGCGGTTTGTCATTGTCAAAAAAGGGTAATTTGATCTTATCAGCGGCCTGGATAACCAGCAGCAATATAATCACCACCAAAATCGTGAGCGCTGCCAGAGGAAGGGCATTTTTAAAAAAATGGCCGATTTTATTGGGTGCTGGTGGAAATTTTATAGCGGGTTCACGTTGATGGATCCCCTGCTCACTCATCGACTGTTCAAGACTTTCAAGCAGATCCTGATCAGCCAGCCCCAACAGGGCACAGTATGTTTTTGCGTAACCTTTAACAAAAAGGGGGGAAGGCAGGCGGTCAAAATCATCACTTTCCAGTGCACTCAGGGTCGCCTTCGTTACACCCAATTCCGCAATGACATCCTCAACACTTAAGCCACGCTCCTTTCTGGTCCGACGCAGGATTTCCCCGGGTGAGGATTTCTCGGGCACGGGTTGCTGCAATGGTTCTTCGCTAAGGTTTTTGCTCATCATTCAACCAGTTCTTATATTCCTGATTCTCCCGCGAATCTGGATAAAGGTTTCTCAACGCCAGTCCCTGACTAGCCTGTGCATCACGATTACCGAGTTTATTTGCAAGTCTGACACCCAGCCAAAGACCTCGAGGCGTAGGGCTGTTTCTGGTGTCGTTGTACTGGTTTAATCGTTGTTGTGCTAGCTGGTAGTCGCCCCTCTTATAAGCCAGATCAGCCAACTCGATATGAGCCAGTAACATTCGCGAATCAAGGTCCAGCGCTTTGTTGAAAGCACTTTCCGCCTCTGCCAGCTTGTTGAGCTGCAATGCCGTCAAACCAACTTTGAGAAAAAGCTCGGCACGTCTGGGGTAGCCGAGATCTTCAGAGCCTTCAAGAAACTGATGGTAGGCATCTTCGAAACGGTTCTGGCTCAACAGGAACATACCGTAGTTATTTCTCCCGCGGGTAAACTTCGGATCGTGACTCAATGCCTTCCGGAAATGTTTCTCCGCTTCTTCAAACTCTTTTTCCTGTTGGTACAACAATGCCCAGGCATCGTGCACAGCGGGGGCACTGCCATCCACCTCCATTGCCTTGTTGAGGTGATAGCGGGTGCGCTCGTGATCTCCTCTTGTCAAATAGCCCATGGCAAGATCCAGGCGATTATCCAGTACCTTTTGCTTATCAACACTGGCTCCACTTTTTGTCGTCGCACAACCGACCGAAAGAAGTACCGAGAACAATCCAACAGCGAACAACATGGAGGACCATTTGAACTTCATACACACACCTCCTGTGACCCACTCATCGTGTTTATCAACTCACGAACCTCACGGGCAATGTTTCCCGCTCTTCTTGATAGCGCTGACTGCGGCGGGTCCGATCGTTAACGGTACCAGCAAGCTGGCCACAGGCTGCTGCAATATCATCTCCACGGGTAGTTCGAACGGTCACCGTATAACCTTCATGATGGAGGATGTCCCTGAAACGATTTAACGCCGTGTTGGTCACTCGCCTGTAGGTCGAATTGGCAAACGGATTAAACGGAATCAGGTTAATTTTACAGGGAATATCCTTGAGCAAAACAGCCAGTTCCCGCGCATGCTCATCGCGATCATTTACCTGATCCATCATTGTATATTCAATAGTGATTTTGCGACGTACATCAGGCATCTTATCAAGATAACGACGAGCAGAATCAAGCAACATGGCAATTGGGTATTTTTTATTGATCGGCACCAGCTCATCGCGCAGTGCATCATTGGGTGCGTGAAGTGAAATTGCCAAAGACACATCGGAAACGTCACCGAGGCGATCGAGTGCCGGCACGACACCTGAAGTGCTCAATGTAACGCGGCGCTTTGATAGTCCGTAGGCATTATCATGAAGCATCAGCCCCATCGCATCGACAACATTATCAAAATTAAGTAGTGGCTCACCCATGCCCATCATGACCACATTACTTACCACGCGGTCTTTTCCAGCGCCAAGGGAATCAAAAGATTTAGCGGCAATCCAGACTTGTCCAATAATTTCAGCAGCTGTCAAATCACGATTAAAACCTTGCTTCCCCGTCGCACAGAAACTGCAGTCCAGCGAACAGCCCACCTGAGAGGAGACGCAGAGTGTGCCCCGATCCTTTTCCGGAATAAAGACCGTTTCGATACAACTGCCACCTTCAACGCGAATCAACCACTTTCGAGTGCCGTCTGCAGAATCTTGCCGGGAAACCACTTCCGGGGCTCGAATCTCCGCAACTTGCTTTAGTCTCTCACGCAGGGGTTTTGACAGATTGGTCATGAGATCGAAGTCGTCCACTCCCAACTGGTGAATCCACTTCAACATTTGCGTAGCACGAAAGGGTTTTTCTGCCAGCGTATTGACGAAAAAATCTGACAGTTTTTCAGCAGAAAGCCCCAGCAGGTTGGTCTTCAACCCTTGGGGCTCAATGACGGCATTGAAGTCAGCAGAAATTTGGCTCATGGCCTATTCCACTCGGCGATACCGGGAATACTGGAAACTAACGTGGGCAAAGTTCACCATCATTAAAGAAATAGGAAATTTCACGGGCAGCTGAAGTCACTGAATCTGAGCCGTGCACTGCATTGGCGTCAATGGATTCGGCAAAATCGGCACGGATGGTTCCCGCTGCCGCTTCTTTTGGATTGGTTGCGCCCATAAGATCGCGATTGGTCACCACGGCATTTTCCCCTTCAAGCACCTGGATCATGACCGGGCCTGATGTCATAAATCCAACCAGATCAGCGTAGAACGGACGCTCTTTATGCTCAGCATAAAACCCACCGGCCTTTTCCTCTGAAAGGTGCATCATTTTTGCCGCAACTATTTTCAGGCCGGCTTCTTCGAACCGCGAATAAATCTGGCCAACAACATTTTTGCTCACGGCATCAGGTTTAATAATGGAAAGGGTACGTTCTATAGCCATTTAGGGTCTCCAAAAAGATGGCAGCGGGAATAAAGATGAGAAAGGCCACAAAAAACAAGGCCGTAAATGCCTGCTTAAAAAGGCGCCATTTTACGCTTCGATACAAAGGGTTACAAGGAATAGCAAAAGTAAGATCCGATTCTTCTGGAAACTCAGGCGGCCAGCAATTTAGTAAATCGATCACAGGAAATCGGCATACTAAAGTGAGCACCCTGGTAGGAATGACAGCCCAGTTCCCGAAGTATTTCAAGGGCCTCCGGCGTCTCGACACCCTCGGCAGTCACCTTCAAACCATATTGCCTGGACACGGCCATAATCGCCTCCACAATACCCCGACTCTCCGGATCGCGATGAATGTTTCGAATAAACTCACGATCAATCTTCAGCTGATCAAACGGCAGACGCTTTAGATAAATCATGGAAGAGTAGCCAATACCGAAATCATCGATTGAAAACATGCAACCCAGAGACTTGATCGCCTCCATTTTACGGATGGCCTCGTCCACATCTTCAATAACCAGGTTTTCAGTGACCTCAAAATTGAGGAAACTCGGGTCTATATTGTAACTTTTCATGCTGTGCTGGACGATATCCAGCAATTGAGGGTCGCGAAACTGGCGCGGACTAATATTGATGCCCAGTCGCATATGGTCTTGCCAGATGCCCAGATCAATGAAATTCCTGATGTACTCACAGGAAGTGCGAATGACCCATCGACCTACATCGACAATCAAGCCGGAGGATTCAAGTACCGGAATGAACTCCGATGGCATGTTGGTAATTTTATCCGAGTTCATCCAACGCAATAGTGCCTCGCCACCCAATAGCTGGCCGGTTTCGACAGAGATTTGCGGCTGTATATAAAGCACGAACTCATGGTTATCCATCGCCTTGCGCAACCGGGTATTCATACCGATTTGCCGCTGGGCTTTTTCAGTGATGCACGGATCAAAAAAGGCGATGCTGTTGCGACCCTTTCGCTTTGCTTCGTACATGGCTGTATCGGCAAACTGCAACACGCGCTCGGCACTGAGGCTGCTGTCCGAAACAAGCGCAATACCGATACTTGCCGTGAGTATGACTTCGTGACCATCAAGGAACAGTGGACTGGCAACCACATCACCAAGCTTTTCTGCCAACGATTGCGCATCCCAGGCCGCTTTGGAGAGGTCGTCAGAGAGGTGGGGGACAAAAAGTACGAATTCATCGCCGCTCATGCGGGCGAGGACATTGCTTCCGGAAACCCGGCGAGACAACGCCTGGCCAATTTTCATGATCACCTGGTCACCGACAGCGTTACCCCAGGAATCATTAATATCCTTGAAGTGATCAATATCCACAATCATCAGGGCACCACATATCGGGCGATCACGATGGCGATCCAGATACTGACTGATGGACTGAATCAATAACTGTCGATTCGGCAAGCCGGTAAGGTTGTCATAGTAATGATCTCTTGCAAACTGCCCCCGGGGTCCGGCAGACAGGTCGCCGAGGCTCGCCTCGTCGATGATCACCGCACCATCGTAGATATCACTGCCGGGCAGCACCACACCATGGGTGAGCTCGATATCTTCGACATTTTCAACAACATCAGCATTGGATATCAGTGGCTCATTGTCCGACTGGGAAACAAACTCGCTGGCCAGTTGTTGATTATCGAGGGTGACCACCAGCTCTCTGTTGTCATCACCGACATAGACAATACTGACAGCCACGGCTTCGGTACGACCGGGACACAACCAGCTCAACTTTTCAGTCCGGTTTTTCAGGGCTTTTTTGAGTTGTAACTTGAGATCAACCAGTGCGGTGGATTCTTCACCGGTAATACTGTCTACGGAAGCGCCCAC
>NZ_CBFHYF010000006.1:0-63386 GCF_965660005.1 Porticoccus sp. | reverse complement strand
ATATACAACCGCTCAGCACCGCACTGTTCAGCTTTATGGATGCGCAAGAGGCAGCTATAACCCTCGACAGGTTTTTCAGGTTGCCATCCGAGCTAAACCCCACAAACTCAGACCGCGAGCACGAAAACGCCTATTCGTGTGCCACAGAACCGCTAAAGTCGATTGTCCTGAGCAACGTTTGCTTCAGCTATCCCGATAAGCCAGTCATCAAAAACAAATCGCTCGGCCTCGAACAGGGCAATATTTATCTGTGGAAAGGTGAAAATGGCGCTGGCAAATCCACCATGGCCCGAATTCTGCTGGGCCATTTAACGCCCAGTGCCGGTGAGCTGTGTATTAACGGTGCGCCAACACCCTGGCCGGAACTATCCCTTTGGCGGCATCAAACAGCCTTGATTGATCAGCATGTGACCCTGTTCGGCGGCACGATCAAAGACAATGTACTGTTCGGCCACCCTACGGCAGAACAGCAATGGAGTGACGGCGACCCCGAACTGAAACGGCAGTTGTTACCGGTGCAGAAGGACCCGGAAAACTATCAGGTTGGCGAATGTGGCGGTGCGTTATCGGGGGGAGAAGCCCGGCGAATTGCACTGCTCCGCGAGCTCTACACGAACCATACGCTGCTGGTTCTCGACGAGCCCACCAATCACCTCGATCGCACATCCATCAATTTACTAAAGCGTACTATCGCGCAGTTAAAAGATGACAAAATTATCATTATCATCAGCCACCTTGACGAATTTGATGACATTGCCGATCAGACCATAAAGTTCACACCATGCTGACAACGCTATCTATTGAAGAGCTTTCACTAAAACTCTGTCTGGCTGAGGATGCGGTCACTGCAGGCGAGCTACAGGATGCCTGGGATCAGACGATCGTCATCGATACCATGAGTTTCGGTATTATGCGCCTGTCGCCACTGATCCATCACCAGACACAGCGCTTTGGTCTGTCATCAATCCACCAGGCTCGTCTCAAAATACTTTATCAATACTGGTGGATAGCGTATCAACATCGCACCCATCAGTTAGAAAAAGTAGTCAACCTGTTTGCGCAGCAGGCTATACCTGTCATGGCTTTGAAGGGGGTCGGCCTGGCTGACTACTACCCCCAACGGACCCTGCGGTCGATGGCCGACATGGATCTTTTGGTGGCCCGAGAACACCATGCTCGCGCGCTGAAGTTGCTACTGCAGAATGGTTGGGCGCATGAGTATGCCGACTTGAAGAGGAAAGGCACCGTTCATCGCTTTTTTGGCCTGGATCCGAACCACGGTGTCCAACTTGTTCACCCCCAGAGTGATGTGAAGCTCGATCTGCACCGTCGCCTGGGCAGCTATACATCCGACCGGCTTACGCAACTGGCTTGGGCCCAACCAGCACATTCAGCAGCAACCGGATTGTTAAAACCGGCCAGACCCATCGAGCTATTCATGGTGGTTCTGCATGCGGTCATGGGTAACTTCGAGGACAACCTGAACTGGCTTGTCGACCTAGCTAAGATGTCGAAAAGCCTTACGGCACAGGATTGGCAGGAAGCACACGAACTTGCAATTGCCGAGAAGAAAGAAACGCTTTTTTTGGCCGGCATCAACATTGCCGTCAATTACGGCATCGACCTACCACAGACCATCACCACAGCCGCCGAAAACAGCCCTTCTCGAGGCCGGATTCCGAGGTTTTCCGACGCCAAACCACTCTCGGCCAAATGGATTAAAGAGACTATCGCTGTGCGCTACACGGTGATATGTCACCGTTTTCCAGATCGTCCAACCTACCGCCGTATAGCGGGTTTTTTTGCCGCGACAGTCGTTCTAACATTGGTTTATCTGGTTTTTATGGCTATCCCCAAACCGGCACCTCAAACAAGTAAAAGGGATCGATAATAGTGATTGCCTCCGCCATTGTTTTTGACAGCTTTGAATCAGACCTCCCCGCCGACGGCAATGCAGGCCAATGGCGGCTGGTAACCGACGGTGTGATGGGAGGCTTATCGGAAGGCACTCTGACTCGTGAAACCATCGGCAACCGTCTGGCACTGCGCATCCACGGCCGGGTGAGCCTCGAGAATAACGGCGGGTTTCTGCAGATGGCACTGGATTTATCCGCCGACCAAACAGCCGTGGACGGTAGCGCGTGGCAGGGCATCGAACTGGATGTCTGTGGTCCGGTGGAAGAATATGCCGTTCACCTGAGAACCACCGAACTGAGCAGACCCTGGCAGTCTTACCGGCAGACCTTCAAGGTCAAACCGGAGTGGCAAACGCTCAGGCTATCATTCAATAACTTTGTTGCCCACCGCACCGAGATACCGCTTAATCTCGACAAACTGAAACGGATAGGCCTTGTGGCTATCGGGCGTGAATTCGAGGTGGATCTGGCGCTGTCGGGCCTGCGGTTTTACTGACCGGAAAATCCGGCTGAAAACCCAGGCTCAGAGCCTTTCAAAGGTTGCCAGCGGTGCCATTTCGGCATGTATCAACACCAGTATTTTGTCATCAAGACGGTAGCTGGCCGTCGACCTCAATACCTGCAGGAACTCCATTTCGGGGGTTGAATCGGGACAGGCTTTGCGGGTGCCGGCCATTTGGGAAAAATGCAATTTGCCACCTTCACCAAAGACCGCATTCCCGACCAGATTATTGCAGCCGCTGAAGCCGGTGACTCTGCCGTCCTCTTTCTCAAAGGCCAACCAGGCCGACTCCGACGATGTCACCGGTTTTCCCAGCAGTTCGGTCAGCTGCCATTTAGGGGCATCAAAAATAGCCACTGGCGTGTGATCGGGTAAGGCAATTTGTTTCTTCAGCACATATTGATCCGCCAGATCACCGCTGATCCGTTGGCCCTGCTTGTCCAGTTGAATCAGCTGGTGTTCTCCAACCTGATACTGAACCGGGCCATCGGAAAGCCCCTGCAGACGAATTCCCGTGCCCGCCTCATTCCAGCGGAAGGTGCCGGAATTCTTGAAGACCTGATCGTCTTTGCCCAGGTAGCGGGTTGTCAGGCTGAAGGTATTATCCTTGTGCAAAACAAGGTTGGTTTCGATTCCCGGGCAATCCGCACAGGGCAACACCCTCGCATAGCTGCCCTGCCACGTCAATGAATTGGAACTGTTATGGCCGGTCGCCGGTTGATTTATCGCTGGCTCACTGGTCCTGGATGAATCAGGTGTCGATTCTTCCGGGTCTGACTCGGCGGTACAGCCGCCCAGCAGAATCAACAATACCGTCACCAATGTGGCGAAACGGTCGCAAGAATTAAGTAACCTCATGGATTAAGCCCTCTTGTCCATAGTAGCAGCTATGCTCATTGAGTCGTGACAAAGGATCATACCGTCTACCACTGGTCTCCCGCCATCTCAGCAATTGGCTGAACAAAAAATTCCTTAACATGATTGCGTACACGACTAGCAAGATCGGTATTTACGCTGGGGCACAAATACTCTCCGATCCGAACAGGTTTCAGGTAGATCGAATATTACTTTTTGTATGCAGTATCGGATTGATCGTTCAGGCCAATTACCACTGATAGCGAGACATACGTCACAAAATCACCGGAAAGCCTCAATATAACGAAAACAGGCCCGGTATCAGGCTGTTTTAGCGTATTAATGTACCCAATTAAGTGACAGCCGAAATCCGGCTGTGCTAGCCTGATAGGAACTGTCCCGTCAGGTGCAATTGCGGTTAGCGTCGAGTAAATATTCAGCCATTCATGGCGGTGCGCCTCTGCCATTAAAACTATAAGAAAAGGTTACAGGCTATGGGTAATCAGTTGATTTCGGCTTTGGAAATACCCTTGAACCACGACCTGTTTCTGGTCAACCAGTTGCGGGAGTTGAGCGGAACGCTTGAGGATACTGTCGGCGTGGAAGATGCGTCAGGCTTTATCAGTATCGTCGGGCAAAATATCGGTGACTGGATCAACGGTGAATATCGCAGGGGGCTTGGTGTAGAGCAACTTGATCTCGACCAGATGACCAGCACCCTGGTAGATCTGAAACGCCGTATTGGTGGCGATTTTTACGTCATATCCGTCGATAGGGAAAAAATCGTGTTGGGCAATCGGCGCTGCCCCTTCGGCGATAAAGTCATTGATCGGAGCTCTCTCTGCATGATGACGTCCAATGTGTTCGGTACGATAGCAGCGGAAAATCTGGGCTACGCCAAGGTGACATTGGAAGAAACCATTGCCGCCGGCGATGACGGCTGCGTGGTAGTCATTCATCTTGCCAGAAATGGTAGCAGTGAATCGGTGGACGGACGAGAAAACTACAAGTCATAGCGAGGCTCAATAGATGGATGTCTCAGGCTTCGTCAAAATTGCCAACGGTTTTCCGGAGGCACTGATTCTGCTCAATAAAGACGGGGAAATTCTCGCGCTGAACAATCATGCCGGGGTGTTTCTCAGCAAACACTTTCCCCAGGTAAAACAGCAGCATTCCCTGCAACACTATGTCCTCAACACCGAGGATCAGTTAAAACAGATTCTCCGCACCTGGTCGAGAAGCAACTCGCCCCTACCTTCAACGCTAAAATGGAACTCTCATGCGCTGAAGTCGTGGACTTTTCAAGGATTTCTGTTTGAACCGGCCACTGACACGGAATCCGCAAAAATGGTTCTCCGCTGTATTCCTGCAGCACATAATCGTAACGAATTCACAGCACTGAATAAGGAACTCGAGAAAACCCAGGCCAGCCTGCGAAAACTCCTCGAAACACGCGAAGCATTTGAACAGCAGTCTCAACTGGCGGCTGTCACATTGAGCAGTATCGCTGATGCAGTCATCACCACCTGCGTCGAGGGCAAGGTGATGTCGCTGAACCCGGTTGCGGAAAAATTGACGGGCTGGAGCAGCGACGAATGCAGAGGAAAGCCCTCGGCAAGTGTTTTCAATATTATCGATGAAGACAGCCGTATCTCCTGCCACGATCCTGTGATTCATTCCCTGCAAATGAACAAACTCATTGCATTGAACAACCATACAACTTTGATCTCACAAACCGGCACTGAATATGTCATTGAGTTTTCTGTGTCGCCCATCAGAAACAAATCCGGGGAAGTACTGGGTGCCGTGGTGGTTTTTCATGACGTGACAGCAGACCGGCTGGCCCGACGCCAGCTCCAGTACCTGGCCCAACACGATATGCTGACCGGGCTGCATAACCGTTTTTATTTTGAACAGGAATTATCGCGTCTGATCAACATAGCCCATCGCGGTAAAACCACTTTTGCCCTGCTGTATATAGATCTTGACCAGTTCAAGATAGTCAATGATACCGCCGGTCACGGGGTGGGCGACTCCCTACTGATTGAAGTTGCCAAACTTTTTGGCGCCCGGTTGCGGTCCGGCGATATTCTGGCTCGTTTGGGTGGCGATGAATTTGGCATTTTGTTGCAGAACGTCAACACTGAGGAGTTGCATAACGTTGTCACTTCCTACCAGAGCACACTTTCCAGTTTTATCTATACATGGGGTGACCAGCAATTCAATGTTTTCTCCAGTATGGGTGTCACCCTGATTGATGATCATACTGCCAGCAAGGCCGAAGTATTGAGACAGGCTGACATCGCCTGTTATGTGGCAAAAAATAACGGCAGGAACCAGTACCATTTTTATAATGATGCCACCGATAACAAAATGCAGGATATTGGTGAGTTCACCCTGCTGAATAAAATCAATGATGCGCTGCTCAAAAACCAGTTTAAATTGTTGTTCCAGCCCATTACCTACGCTGACGGCAGCTCACTGGACTATTTCGAGACACTGCTGAGATTGCCCGACCACGACCAACTGATTACCCCCAATATCTTTATTCCTGTCGCCAAACGCAACTCAATGATGCTGAAGATCGATATGTGGGTGATGGAAAAGGTGGTCAGCATGATTGAAAGCAACCACTACCCGGGATACACCTTCTCGGTCAACATCTCCGGCTCTTCTATCAACAATAACGAGATATCTTCATTTCTGGTGACAAAAATAAAAAATAATAACGCCATCGCCGATGCCATGATTATCGAAATTACTGAAACGGAGGCGATTACACATATTGAGGGCGCAGCAGGCTTTATGAATGAGCTGAAGCAATATGGTGTGAAGTTTGCGCTGGATGATTTTGGAACCGGTTTTTCTTCCTTTGCATACCTCAAATACTTGCCTGCAGACCTGATTAAAATCGATGGAATTTTTGTCAGAGATATCGACAAAGACCCTGCCGATCTCGCTATGGTGAGGTCAATCAATCATATCGCCCATTCCCTCGGCAAACAGACCATCGCCGAATTTGTAGAAAATGCAGAAATTCAGGCACTGCTTCAGGACATGGGTGTTGATTTTATCCAGGGTTATCATATCGGCAAACCCGGTGAGCTGAAGGATACACCCCAGCCACCGAAAACAGCCCGTTCTGGCGGTTTCGCTCACCTATCCCGGCCACCTCAAGACCAATGATTGATTATTTATTGCTCTGTGCCGTGGCGTTTGGTGCGGCCACCCTGCTGCCGTTTTATTCCGAGATACTGTTGGTTGCCCAACTCCGGGACGGGCTAGACCCGCTGCTGTTGTGGTTGTTTGCAACCACCGGAAACACCCTGGGTGCGGGGGTTAACTGGTGGATCGGGCTGCGCCTGGGGGACTACTCGGAACGCCGCTGGTTGACGTCCCGCAAGGCGGATATAGCGCGGGCGCAAAACTGGTTCAACCGCTACGGAAAATGGAGCCTGCTGATGACCTGGCTACCGATCGGTGGCGATGCCCTGACGGTGGTCGGCGGGCTGATGAAAGTCCCCGCCAGCACTTTTTTTATTCTGGTGGCCACAGGAAAAGGCCTGCGATATGCGGTACTGATCATGGGCTATCTGGCTATTTAAAGAAGAGGTCAGGGTAATAATCGACAGAATGACCAGCAATTAGTTTACTGGCACACCACAGCATTTCGGCCCTTTCGCTTCGCAGCGTAGAGCGCCATATCTGCCCGCAAAAAAAGGGCGTCAACAGTTTCACCAGGATTATGCGCCAGCACACCGAAACTGGCCGTGACGCTTTTAACCTCACCGTAATCACCACTCGCCACTAGTGCGCGAATCTTTTCCGCTGTCTGTGCGGCAGCTTTGACCGATGTGTGTGGCAGGACGATCAGGAACTCCTCGCCGCCCCAGCGACCGGCGGTATCATTGGCACGAATGCATTACCGCAGTATGTCGGAAAAGACCACCAGCGCTGCATCACCCATGTGATGTCCGAAAGTGTCATTGATCATCTTGAAATCATCAATATCTGCCATGATGACGCAAAATTCCTTGCCGTAACGGTTATGGCGGATAATCTCTTCGTCCAGCACCTGATCGAGTTTGGCGCGGTTGAACAACCCGGTCAGTTTGTCCGTAATCGCCAGATGCATGAGTTCTCTGTTTCGATCTTCAAGCTCTACGGTGATGGTTTCGATGAAGTGAATGAGCTGGGAAACCACACGAATGTGCTGATCCTTGTACAGATCGGGTTTGTCTGCCGGGCTGGTTTTGGCTGTCTGATCGGTGGTGATAACCGCCACCGGCTGTTTCGGCTCGCCTTCCCGCATGCTCACCACCAACATGGTGGAGTTGTAATGACTGATGTGACTGCCCTGCCCGAGGAACTCACCGTAGGTATAGAAACCGGCTGTTGGTGCAACCTCTTCAAATGGCAACGTTTCCATTTCAACATCATTTTGCATCAGGAAACGTCTGCAGGCACAGGTATAGAGAAAAATTGCCTCGGGTCGAAATTCACTCAGTTCATCACGGGTATGTTTGGCATGGGCAATAATCTCCTTGGGATCACCGTAGCCAATACGAAATTTATCGCCAGGCATGATATCGGCAATGAAATGTATACCGCCGTCTTCGGTGACTTTCATGGGCATGCGGCCAAGCAGTTCGTTATCGCGTTCGATCAGAAACGGGAATTCGAGTGAATTGAGAAAAAACTGCTGATCGTTCTTGATACCCAGATAACCGCTATACACATCGTAGGCAGGTCTGCCATCAATCTCGGTGGCAACCCTGTCGCCTTTGGTGGCGGTAATGGTCATTTCTTTGGTCAACGGCATCCAGCCTGAATACGTGTATTCCTTGATGAACAGGTCATCACTGATCAGGGCAACCACCACCGCACCCCGATCAATGGTCTGGTGGTTGGCCATCACCAGACTGTGTTCCATCACGGCATAATCGCCCGCACCACCACCAAACAGCGGAAAATCAAGCCCACCAGACGCCAACTCATCCAACAGTCTGCTGACATTGATTGACAGGGGTGTCGCGAGAAAAAGCACACCGCAAATCTGTTGCTCCTGCTTGAGCAACTGGTGTCGCAGGTTTTCCCCAAGCACCAGCTCTTCCCCGGGGAGACAGGTATCGGCAACGACCCGCAGAGTGGTTTTTTCAAAGACCGAGATGGAAAACACCGTGCTATTGGTCAGCGTTTTTCCATGAGCAATCTCGCCATCTTTGGTAGCGCCCATGACAACCGCCTCCGACATGACGTTCAGCACGACATGGCAGACGTGGTCTATCCACTCCGGGTTATCGGAGGAAAAGAACAGCTGCACCAGAATGGATGAAGGAGTGACAGCCCGATCTTTCTGGAAATCCTCGAAAAAACCTTCCAGCTCGGACTGGAATTCGGGGATCGTCTTTACCACACCAATATACTGCTTCGTGGCTCAAGCATATACCCGATGAATCACCGGTAACAGAGAAACGGCCTGCTCCGCAGGCCGTCTGACTTGAAATACGCCCTCATGAGCGCAATGCACCCAGTAGTTTATCTACTGTCTCCTTGGCATCGCCAAACAGCATCCGGGCGTTGTCCTTGTAAAACAGCGGGTTTTCGACACCGGAATAACCTGTTGCCATACCGCGTTTCAGGATCACCACCTGACGGGATTTCCAGACTTCAAGAACAGGCATACCCGCAATCGGACTAGCCGGATCTTCGGCAGCGGCCGGGTTGACGGTGTCATTGGCGCCAATCACCAGCACCACGTCTGTTGAAGGAAAGTCTTCGTTGATTTCATCCATCTCCAGCACAATGTCATAGGGAACGTGAGCCTCTGCCAGCAACACATTCATGTGCCCCGGCAATCGACCGGCCACCGGATGGATACCAAACCGCACGGTGACGCCTCTCTCGCGCAACAGCTTGGTGATGTCGCCCACCGCATTCTGCGCCTGGGCGACTGCCATACCGTAGCCGGGAACGATGATCACAGAATCCGATGACAGCAATTCCTCGGTAAGCTCATCGATGGAGGTTTCCTGGATACTTTCATCCCCCGTAGCCGCACTGATGCTACTGGTGGTTTGACCAAAGCCACCGAGAATCACGCTGATAAAGGAGCGATTCATGGCACGGCACATAATGTAACTGAGGATGGCACCACTGCTGCCCACCAGAGCACCGGTCACGATCAACAGGTCATTGCCCAGCATGAAACCGATTGAGGCTGCTGCCCAACCCGAATAGCTGTTGAGCATGGAGACCACCACCGGCATATCGGCTCCGCCGATCGCCATGATCAGGTGAATCCCCAGCACACTGGCAATAATGGTCATGATAACCAGCGCCAGCAACCCGGCCCAGTGGTTATCGGCACCGACGAACATGACACCCAGTACTACCGTAACGGCCAGCGCCACCAGATTCATCAGGTGACGACCCGGCAGCGTCAATGCCTTGCTGGACACACGACCATCCAGTTTGCCGCAGGCGATCAGCGAGCCGGTAAAAGTCACCGCACCGATGAAAATTCCGAGAAATATCTCGATCAACTTGATGGTGTGCTCTGCACCGTGGGTTACGATCAACGGTTCAATGTAACCGGAGAACCCCACCAATACGGCAGCCAAACCGACAAAACTGTGCAACAGCGCCACCAATTGCGGCATCTGAGTCATTTCGACCCGATTGGCGAGAAAAATGCCAATGATGCTACCGAGCACAATCGAAATCAGAATGGCAATCATGTCGCCCGTGCCGACATTGGCTATGGTGACGCCAACCGCAATCAGAATCCCGGCCACACCAAAATAGTTACCACGACGGGCGGATTCCTGATGACTCAAACCACCGAGGCTGAGAATGAATAAAACACTGGCCACAACGTAGGCCACACTGACGATTCCTGAACTCATGGTGTGCCCTCCTATCGACGAAACATTTTCAGCATGCGGTGGGTGACCCGAAAGCCGCCGGCCACATTGATGGTTGCAATCAGCACGGCGATAAAGGCCATGATGCCAACTGCACCGGTTTCAGACTGAGCCAGATGCAGCAATGCGCCAATCACGATAATACCGCTGATCGCATTGGTCACACTCATCAGGGGGGTGTGCAGGGACGCCGTCACATTCCAGATCACCTGCCAGCCAATAAAACAGGCCAGTACAAACACCGTAAAATGGCTGAGAAAGCTGGTGGGAGCATAGGCACCAATGCCCAACAGGGCCAGCACGGTGACAGCCAGCAGCACGCCTTTGCCCAGCCATCGGCCAATCACCGAGGGCTCTTTTTTGACCTCTTTATCTTTGCGTGACGGCTCTTCAGTACTGGGTGTCGGCGCAGCATTCACTGACACCTCGACTTTTGGTGGCGGCCAGGTAATTTCGCCCTGGTGGACGACCGTGAGTCCGCGAACCACCGTATCCTCCATGTTAACGCTGGGTTGACCATCCTTTTCCGGCGTCAGATCGTTCACCAGATGCGTCAGATTGCTGGCATAGAGATCACTGGACACCTTTGCCATACGACTGGGCAGGTCGGTATAGCCGATGATGGACACATCGTGGTGTACGGCCACCTTGCCTGGCTCGGTGAGTTCACAGTTGCCGCCCCGCTCCGAGGCCAGATCGACGATGACACTGCCCGGCTTCATCGAGGCCACCATCTCGGCGGTAATCAGTTTCGGGGCGGGACGACCGGGAATCAACGCGGTGGTGATAATGATATCCACCTCTTTTGCCTGCTCGGCAAACAGGGCCATCTCGGCCTTGATGAACTCATCGCTCATCTGCTTGGCATAACCACCGCCACCGCTGCCATCTTCATCGCCAAAATCCAGTTCCAGGAATTCGGCCCCCATGCTCTCCACCTGCTCCTTCACCTCCAGACGGGTATCAAACGCACGTACGATGGCACCCATACTGTTGGCGGTGCCCACTGCAGCAAGACCCGCCACCCCGGCACCGATCACCATGACCTTGGCGGGAGGCACCTTGCCAGCTGCCGTCACCTGACCGGTGAAAAAGCGCCCGAAGTGATTGGCTGCCTCGATGACGGCACGATAACCGGCAATGTTGGCCATGGCACTCAGGGCATCCATCTTCTGTGCGCGACTGATCCGGGGCAGGCTGTCGATAGCAAACACCGTAGCCCCTTTTGCCGCCAATTTCTCCAGCAGCTCGGGGGTTTGTGCAGGCCAGATATAGCTTGCGAGGCAAGCGCCCTGCTTCATCAGGTCAACTTCATGCCTGTCGAGCATGGGGTTATACATGGGAGCACGCACTTTCAGGATAAAATCTGCCTGACTCCAGAGTGCAGGGGCATCCACAACAATGGCAGCACCGGCACTGGTATAGGCCTCATCATCATAATGTGCCGGCTCGCCGGCCCCTGACTGAACCAACACCTCGTAGCCGAGCTTTAGCAACTTTTGAACGGAGGCGGGGGTGGCGGCAACGCGCCTTTCATCGGGATAAATTTCTTTCGGAATACCTATTTTTATCATTCGCCTACTCTCCAGGCCTGAGCACCAGATGTCTGGTGCGCTGATCGAAACATGTGAACCCTGGCTGCGGGCTCACTCTCATTTCAGCTGATCACGTCAGTTTCACAATAAATTTGACTACCATGCCGAGTTTGATGATTCAACGACTCGCCCGATACGACCGGGTGGAGTTAGGATGCTACGCCAATTTTAACTTCCATGCCTCTTTTCGTGGGCTTAGCATAACCCATTAACAGATAGTATTCTGCAAAGTGGCTGATAGGGAATTTTGATGGGTATCGACCTGAAACCGCTGCGTGAACGTGACGATACAGCCAATCAAAGCAACCGATCGCGAAACATAAAATAAACCGCCCCCATCAGACATAACCCGGCCCACAGGTAATCAAGCTTGAGGGGCTCTTTCAGGTACATGACTGAAAACGGGACAAAAACACTCAGCGTGATCACTTCCTGAATAACCTTCAGCTGACCGACATTCAGCATCGTGTAGCCGATACGATTGGCCGGTACCTGAAACAGATATTCCAGCAGTGCGATACCCCAGCTGAGAAGGGCCGCGATTACCCAGGGTTTGTGATTGAACGCCTTGAGGTGGGCATACCAGGCAAAGGTCATAAAGACATTGCTGCAGATCAGCAGTGCTATGGAGAGTAGAACAGGGTGCATGACCACAAAACCAGAAGCCTGTTTTTAGCCGACGTTATTGCCAACCTCCGTTCAGGGCTGACCAAACAGCTTTTTCAGCAGTGAAGTGGTTTGCTTGGCCGGGTTCTCGCGAATTGCCGCCTCTTCTTTGGCCAGGTAATAAAAGATGCCATCCATGCCACCGTTTATCGTGTAGTCCGTCAAATCGGCTTTGAGATCGGGGACAAAAGGCAGGGTCTGGTATTTGCTGGCAATCGCATCATAAGTCTGCAATGCTCCCACCTCAGCGAGACTGGCTTCAATCACCGGGCGCATTTCCTCGGCGAGAGGGCCACGCATTTTTTCACTAAAATAGCGGGTAGCAGCGTCTTCTGGGCTGCTGTAGATCTTTTTCGCATCATCGATAGTCATGGCACTGATGGCATCGAGAAACATCGCCTTGGCTTTGGGGGTAGCGGCTTCGGCAGCCCGGTTCAGTTTCACTTCAAGCTCCTGCAGACTGGCGCCCATACCCACCTGCTCAAGCACACCTTTGGCCTGCTGCAGTTGTGGCGGCAATGGAATATGAATCGCCTCGTCGAGGTAGAACCCGTCCTGAGCACCCAATTGTGAAACCACATTACCGGCACCCACACGCAGAGCTTCTTTAAGTCCAGCGGCAATCTCATCGGTGGATAGATCAGTCAAGCCACCGACCGATGCAGCGGCTTCTGTCGTGTTTCCCGTATTGCCACCGAGCAGTTCCTTGCCGGCATCCCACCAACTGGCCGCACTGACAGACAATGGCGCAATTGCCAATACACAGCTCAGAAAAACGGTATTTTTGTCCATGACACATCTCCATCCAAAGTAATCACAGGCGATCAGATTAGCACGCTGCCCCATCCAGTGTTACCGGATTTTGGTGTCGACCATAGGGTCAGAAAATCCCAGCCAAAACGTGGGCCACGCAGGTATCGCAACTACTGATCCCGGGAGTCCCCTGCAACACCGTATTGCTTGATACGGTTAGAATGGAGACGCCGATTTTTGAAACAATGTTAAAATTTACTGAACGAAAAATCCCTGGCTACAACACCGCCAGCCCATGGCCGGTTTCCAATTTGACTCGCCATTCCCCTCGGCTGCGGTAAACCCATCCCTGTATTTCCACTCGCTGGCCTTGCAAACTGTTCAGCTGTTTTGTCTCAAAGCGATGGCGGTGTTCCGGATAAATCATCACATTGATCACATCATCCAGAATGAGCCGCCAGTGGCTACCGGTCTGAACGGCTGTTACGGTGCCCTGCAATCGCTTGAAACCCCCGTCTTGCACTTCTATGGCGAGGACGGGGGCAATACCGGCACCACTCCAGAGTCCCCGCTGTTGCTTGACAGCCAGCTGCTCGGCACGGGCGAAACAATCCGCCAGCGTCAAGTTGGGCGGCACCGCCACATGGTAGGCCAGCCCCTGTTCCAGCAGGGTTTGTTCAAGACTGTCTCCTAGCTCATTGAACAGGTGGCCCAGTATTCGACCATAGCGATCACGGGTTTGCCGGTCCGTTAACAGATGTAATTCCGAGGCAGCCCTGATCAGGCTGCGCAACCTGTCACGGGCCTCGGTGGCAAACGGCTGACCCGGTTGTCCATCGCGGCCCGGTTCTGTGGCATTGATACCGATTAATCGAACTTTGCGGCCATCGCCCAGTTTGACGGTATCGCCGTCATAGACATGAGTGACAGCAACCTTCTCCAGCGGGGCGAAAGGCTGGCAGCGTAGATCAGCCCTGGCGGGCCCACCGGCGACAAACAGCCAGACAACAAAAAACGCGCTTTGGCATATCATCCAGAGCGCGCATCGGTTGCCTCGAAAGGCAGACATATTCAGATTATTTCTTGGCGGAACGACCGGCGAAACGTTTGTTGAAACGGTCGATACGACCACCTGTATCAGCGACTTTCTGCTTACCGGTGTAGAACGGGTGGCAGGCTGAACAGACATCCACGTGGATGCTGCCGTTCATGGTGGAGCCTACGTCAAACGCATTGCCACAACTGCAGGTGGCTGACAGTGTGCCGTAATTTGGGTGGATTTCGGATTTCATATCTCATTGCCTCAGTCTCTTGCATATCGCCAACCCGATCCTACCTGTGCAACCCGAATATTGATTCACTCCTGCTTGCCGAACCGATCACTCTAACCCAAGTGCACTTCTGGTACACTGCGGGTCTCGCCTCGGTTTGCTGATAACAGATTGCGTTCAATCCCTCGGGATGCCTTTCAAATGTCGGGCACCACATGCCGCCTTTAAACGGAGCGCGAATACTACCAGAAAACGATTCCCATTCAAGGTTTTAGCAAAAAAACACATCAATGACTGAATCTATCATTATCCGTGTTGCTGTCCCCTCCCCGCTGCGGCGACTGTTCGACTATATCCCTGCAAAAAATAATCCCCGACTGCCCCGACCAGGCTGCCGCGTCAGGGTACCCTTTGGTAGCCGCCAGGTCATCGGGGTCGTCATCGAAATTGCGGCATCCAGCGAACATCCTACCGCGTTGCTGAAGCCTGTGACTGAACTGGTGGAAGATGAACCGTTGCTGCCCGAAACCTTTCTGGAACTCTGTGTCTGGGCTGCCGGGTATTACCAGCACCCCCCTGGCGATGCCCTGAGTACAGCGCTCCCGGCGGCGCTTCGCAAAGGGGACGCCATACCCCAGCGAAGCGAAGTTCGCTGGCAACTGACGCTGTCTGGCAAGGGGCTGCCAGACAGCGCCCTTGCGCGTGCCCCCCGACAACAACAGGCACTGAATTTACTGCAACAGCAACCCTCCGCCACAAAGGACGATTTTCAGCGACATGGCATCAGTGTTGCCGCGCATAGACAACTGGAAAACAAGGGCCTGATCGAATCGCTGGAAACCCGACTGAACACCGGGTTATTCGACCCGGACAAGTTATTATCGGAATCCCCCCTGCCCCTTTATCCCGAACAACAACAGGCTATGGAACGCATTGAGTTGCATGGCTTTCACACCTATTTACTGGATGGTCAAACCGGCAGCGGCAAAACCGAAATTTATTTACAGGCCATCGAAAAGGTAATTCGGTACGGGCGTCAGGCGCTGGTACTGATTCCGGAAATCAGCCTGACGCCACAAACCCTGGATCGTTTCAAAACCCGTTTCAACTGCCCGGTGGCCGTACTCCATTCCGGCCTCACGGACCGGGAGCGCATCCTGGCTTGGGACGCTGCACGCACCGGTACCGCCCCGATTGTAATGGGCACGCGTTCCGCTATTTTCACACCGCTGCATGCACCGGGCATTCTGATTGTAGATGAAGAGCACGATGCCTCTTTCAAACAGCAGGAGGGGTTTCGCTACTCGGCACGGGATCTCGCCGTGGTGCGGGCCAGAATGGAGTCCATTCCCCTGATCCTTGGATCGGCCACACCATCCCTGGAAACCCGATACAACTGCGAACTGGGACGCTACACCCGCCTGATTCTGTCCTGCCGCCCCGGTATCGCTCAGCATCCACGCTGGCAGCCCGTCGACATCCGCAAGGCAAACCTGTCCGGGGGCTATTCCAGAGAACTGATTGATGCCATTCAGTCCCACCTCAATGACGGCAATCAGGTGCTGGTTTTCCTGAATCGTCGGGGGTTTGCGCCGACCTTAACCTGCCATGAATGTGGCTGGATAGCGAATTGCCTGCACTGTGAAGCGCGACTGACGGTTCATCGTCAGATTCAACGGCTGGTTTGCCATCACTGCGAATTCAGACAGTCGGTACCACCGCAATGCCCCATCTGCCGCAGCCTTCATTTGCAGTGTCTCGGACAGGGCACCGAACGCAGCGAGGAAACCCTTGAAGCACTGTTTCCGGACTTTCCCGTTATTCGGGTGGACAGAGACAGCACCCGGCGCAAGCAAGCCATGCAGAAAATGGTCGACCGGGTACATCTGGGAGAGCCCTGTATTCTGCTCGGCACGCAGCTGCTGGCCAAGGGGCACCACTTCCCCAATGTTACCCTAGCGGCCATTCTGGATGCCGATGCTGGCCTGTTCAGCCCGGATTTCCGGGCGCCGGAGAAGATGGGACAATTGATTACCCAGGTGGCTGGCCGGGCCGGCAGGGGCAACAAACCCGGCACGGTCATCCTGCAAAGTCATCATTGCGATCACCCGCTGCTCACCACCCTGACCCGAGAGGACTATGCGACGTTTTCCGATCTGTTGATGACTGAGCGAAAACTGGCTCAGCTGCCACCGTTCAGCTATCTGGTGTTGCTGCGTGCCGAGGCTGAAAATGGTCAGCTGGCCATAAACTTCCTCAGCTTCGCCCGCCAACAGGCAGAGATATTATTGCCCCCGACAAACCACCTCAGCTACCTCGGCCCGCTACCCGCACCCATGGAGCGGAGAGGTGGTCGTTTTCGGCACCAATTGACGATTTGCAGCGCAGAGCGTCCGGCTCTCCAGCACCTGCTGGCAACCCTCTGCCCGATCCTGGAGCAGTCCCCACTGGCGGGGAAAATTCGCTGGTCGGTGGATGTTGACCCCCAGGACATGAGCTAGAACATCAGAATTAGAGTCTGGAAGGCTCGGCAGGTTACCCCTACAATGGCGTCCTTCACCGGAGCATAGACAAACAGATGACCAGGGACTACGCGAGAAAAACTGGCCGCCGCAATAGTGGCAATGTTCGCAAGAAGAGCCCATCCCGGCAGACCCTTCCGGGATGGCTGTGGCTGTTGGCCGGTATTCTGGTAGGAATCCTGGTAACTTTTCTTCTTCAGGCACCGGATCAGACCGCACCCGAGGTACCCGTTGTAAAACCCGTCGAGGAGGAATCCAGTGTTAAACCACGTTTTGATTTCTACACCCTGCTGCGGGAAACCGAAGTGATCGTGCCGGATTCCTCGGTCCCGCAAGTGGAAGAAACACCGGTTGATCCGGCCTCAAGCACACCCACAACGCCCACAGTCAAGGAAGTATTTCTACTTCAGGTGGGGTCTTTCAAAAGTAACCGGGATGCAGACAGCCTGAGGGCCAGACTGCTGCTGTTGAATCTCAGCGCCAGTATCGAGATGGTCAGCCCCCGTCCAGGGGAAACCTGGCACCGGGTTCTGGTGGGCCCGTTTGCCAACCGCGCGGAACTGGCGAGCGCGAGAGAGAGTCTGTCGGGAAACGGGATTGATTCACTGCTGTTGAAGCGCAAGCAATAGCACCCAGCAAAGGCTCTCAGTCACCAGGTGGAACCGTCTGCCACTCTACTACAGGCGCGACTTGATTCCTTTGTGATGCCGCTCCAGATTTTCAATACGTTTCCGCGAACTTTTGCGCAACATGATATAGGTGGCGCCTGTGCCACCGTGCTGTGGCTGGGCGCTGTGAAAGGCCAGCACCCCATCCATCTGCTGCAGCCAATGGTTGGTGCAGCTTTTGAGAAGTGCGGGTTTTTCCCGATTGTCCCCTCTCCCGTGGGTTATCAATGCACAGCGTATGTCGTGTTTCAGGCAATCCTGAATAAAGAGGTAAACCTGCTGCCGCGCCTGCTCAACCGTCAGGCGATGCAGATCGAGCCGCGAATCGACGGCATACTTCCCCATCCGCAGATTTTTGAAGACGCCATGCTGGACGCCACTGCGCTTGAATGACAGAACATCCCTTGGCTTTACCGGCAGGATATAGGCCTCTGACGACAGGCCATCGACATCACTGCCGATCGCCGCCTCGGCAGCACGCCGACGGGATTCCAGTCCGGGTGTCATCATGGGTGATTGTTTCAGAGGAACCCGCTCAGCCGCTTTTTTAAGCGGCTCAACATCTTTCATCTGTTGGCGGAAAATACCGTCATCGTCGTCAGTCACATGGTCTTCCTGTCATATACAAAGCGCATTATAGCGCTGACGGGTATCAGGTTGTCTCGGCATAGTCGGCAGACGGGATCATGAAACGCTCTCTGGCCAGCTGATCGGCCACCTCACTGGTAGGCGTATTACGCTCCTGCGCGAGATGAAAAATTTTTGGCAATGTCTCCCCGGCCAGCCGGTCTATATGCCGCCGCACATCTCGTCGATCGGCCCCAACATATTGATAGTAGACCTCAATCAGGCCGCCGGCATTGATTACATAATCGGGCACATAGAGAATACCGGCATCCGCCAGCCGTCGACCATCAGCCGATTTGGCAAGCTGATTGTTGGCGGAGCCCGCCACGATTGGTGCCAATAGTTCGGGAATTGATCCCGCGTTCAGCACTGCCCCCATGGCACAGGGTGAAAATACATCGACAGACTGCCGATGAATTTCCTCGGAAGGTACCGGTATTACACCCAGCATCTTGATCGCAAGGCTGAGATTCTCGGTAAAAATATCCGTTGCCAATACCACCGCACCAGCGCCGGTCAACAGGCGGGCCAGCTCATATCCGACTTTCCCCAACCCCTGAATCGCTACCCTGACGCCAGCCAGACTGTCCCGGTTCAGCTTGAACCTGACCGCTTCCTCGATTCCCCGAAAAACCCCATAGGCCGTGAGCGGTGACGGATCGCCGCCGCTTTCGGTTCGGTTCGCTGCCTGGTAGCCGGTCACAAACGGGGTTTCACTGGCCATCAGGCTAATATCCCGCTCGTTGATACCGACATCTTCTGCCGAGACATACTCCCCCTGCAAACTGTTGATCAGCCGGCCCATAGCACGCATGCGGCCAGGGGTCTTATCTCGGCGCGGATCACCGATTATCACACTTTTGCCGCCCCCCAGATTGAGCCCGGCAATTGCTGCCTTGTAGGTCATACTGCGGGACAGGCGCAGCACATCAGCCACGGCATCGTGCTCGGAAGCGTAATGCCACATCCGGCACCCACCCAATGCAAATCCCAGGTTGGTGTTGTGGATCGCCACAATCGCCTGCAATCCCGAAGCGGCATCCTGGTGAAAGATCAGTTTTTCATGGTGGTCATATGCCGGATGGGAAAACACGCTCATCCACTGTCTCCTCTACTCGACTCTGCCCAGCCTTGAAGCCGGCTATTTTCCGGTCCCGGCCACAGGGACGATCATCACCGGTGATCCCTGCAGTTCGGCCAGTAATGTTGTCTGGCGGTGACGGATACGACTCAGGTTGTCGGCCTTGACGTGACCAAATCCGCGGATCTTCTCCGGTAGTGACGCAAGCTCCACCGCTGTTGGATAGTTGTCTGGACATATTTCAACCAGCAACATCTCCACCAGCGCCTCATAGTCCGCCACCAGTTGTCGCTCTGTGCGACGTTCTTCACTGTAAGCGAAAGGATCAAACGGCGTACCCCGAAGAAAACGGCATTTTGCCAGCAGCCTGAACAACGGCATGATCCACTGGCCAAATTCGCGTTTCTGGAGATGGCCGGTTAGTGGATCACGATGACCGAAAATCGGGGGAGCCAAGTGAAACTTCAGCGTGAAATCACCCTCGAATTCATCTCTCAACTGACGCTCGAAATCACCATTGGTGAACAGTCGCGCCACTTCATACTCATCCTTGCAGGCCAGCAATTTAAAATAATTTTCAGCCACCGCACGAGTCAATAACAGCTTTTCATCATCGCTTTCATGGAACCGGTTGCGTTCTGCAACACGGACAGCTTCCACCAGATGACGATATCTGTCCGCCAAATTCCGATCCTGGTAGTCCACCAGAAACCGGTAACGATATTCAATAGACTCATTCAGTGATGGATCGGGATTGACGGACGGCTTTTTTGCCAACCCCGCCATCGCGAGAATGTTTTCCGGATCTACTGCAAAATGGCGGCCAAACTGAAATGCCCTGAGGTTCATCGCCACGGACACATTGTTCAGGGTAATCGCCTGTTCAATCGACTCTAACGGCAGCGGAATCAAACCGAGTTGCCAAGCATAGCCCAATAACAGCATATTGGCGCTGATGGCATCTCCCAGCAGCCCGGCACCCAGGGCTGTGGCGTCGATAAACCAGGTGCGCTCGGCACCGGTTTCATCGCGAATGGCCTGAGTCATATCAGCAAAGGGAAAAGGGGCATCCGGATTGCGGGTAAATTCGGCGGTCGGCGTCTCATGACTGTTGATTACCGCGGCAGAGAATTCACTGTTCACTTTTGCCAATGCCTCCTGCCCGGTCGAAACCACCAGATCCGACCCCAGCAGCAGGTGTGCGTCCCCGGCTGGAATACGAACACCGTGGATATCTGCCTGATGGTTGGCAATGCGCACATGGCTGGTAACAGCACCGAATTTTTGTGCCAGGCCCGTCTGGGTCAATACAGACGTACCCAAGTCAGCAATGTGGGCGGCCATACCCAGTACGGAGCCAATAGTCAGCACCCCGGTGCCACCGATACCCGCCACCAGAATGTTGTAGGGAATGGTAATTTCAGGTAACAACGGATAGGGAAGTTCAGATAACCGGGTATCGTCCTCAAGACCCCGGTGCTTCCTGAGGCCGCCACCGTGCACTGTGACAAAGCTGGGACAAAACCCCTTCACACAGGAGTAGTCCTTGTTGCAGGCAGATTGATCAATCATCCGCTTGCGACCCAGCGGTGTGTTTTTGGGCAGTACCGACAGGCAGTTTGACTTGATACCACAATCGCCACAGCCCTCACAGACCATTTCGTTGATAAAAACCCGCTTGGCAGGATCCTCCAGCTGCCCTTTTTTGCGCCGACGGCGTTTCTCGGCGGCACAGGTCTGCACATAAATCAGCACACTGGTACCGGGAACCTCGCGCAACTCCTGCTGAATCGCATCGAGCCGGTCCCGATGATCGATCGTCAAACCCTCAAACCGCGGGAAATCGCGATCAAACTGCGCGGGGTCATCCGATACCACCGCCAGGCGTTTTACCCCTTCGCCGCGCAACTGATAGGTCATTCGGGCCACGCTGAGAAAACCATCCACCGGCTGCCCGCCCGTCATGGCTACCGCATCGTTATAGAGAATCTTGTAAGTGATATTAACGCCTGCCGAGATGGCGGCACGAATCGCCAGCAGCCCGGAGTGAAAGTAAGTACCATCGCCGAGATTCTGGAAAACATGGCGGGTATCAGTGAACGGTGCCTGACCTATCCAGGTGGCCCCTTCACCACCCATCTGGGTAAAGGTATAGGTATCACGATCCATCCACTGCACCATATAGTGACAGCCGATGCCGGCCATCGCCATGCTGCCATGCGGCACCACAGTGGAGGTATTGTGGGGGCAGCCGGAACAGTACCAGGGTTTCCGCTCGAGCATTGACGACTTGCTGGTCAGCGCCTGCTGTTTGGTCTGCAAAAAAGCCAGCCTTTTTTCGACAACTTCACTGGTATAAAAACGTGCAATACGCGCGGCAATTACCTGGGCAATCACTGACGGCGTCAGTTCGCCAAGGTTGGTCACCAGCAGATGACGGTGTTCGTCGTATTCCCCCACCACCCTGGGGCGCTTGTCCACCGGCCAGTTATAGAGCTGCCCGGTGAGCTGGTCCTCAATCACGCTGCGCTTTTCTTCAATCACCAGTATTTCTTCAAGCCCGTCGGCAAACTGATGGGTAACCGACGGCTCGAGCGGCCAACTCATACCTACTTTGTAAAGTCGCAGGCCAATTTCGCGTGCCAGGGTTTCGTCGATGCCCAGATCATCGAGTGCCTGCAACGTATCCAGATAGGATTTCCCAGTGGTGACAATACCCAATCGGGCATTGGGGCTATCCAGGGTAATCCGGTTGAGATGATTCGCTCTGGCAAACGCCAGCGCGGCATAGATCTTGAAGCGCTGCAGACGCTGTTCCTGTTCCAGAGGGGTATCAGGCCAGCGACCATGAACACCGTCCGGGGGAAATTCAAAATCCTCCGGCAAGACAATGTGCACACGGCCGGGATCGATTTCAGCAGAAATCGCCGCGTCACAGTTTTCAGTGATCACTTTCATTCCCACCCAGCAACCGGAGTAGCGGGATAACTCCCAGCCATAAATACCCAGATCGAGCACCTCCTGCACACTGGCGGGATTCAGCACGGGGCAGGTGGCACCGATAAACATGTGGTCGCTCTGATGCGGCAAGGTGGAGGATTTGCTGGCGTGATCATCGCCCACCACCGCCAGTACCCCGCCGTATTTTGAGGTGCCAAACGCATTGGCATGTTTCAGTACATCCATGCTGCGGTCGAGACCGGGACCCTTGCCATACCACATACCGTAGACACCATCGTAGCGGGCGCCCGGAAACAGATTTACCTGCTGGCTGCCCCACACAGCCGTCATACCCAGATCTTCATTGATCCCGGGCTGAAAACAAATATCGTGTTTGTCGAGGAACGGCCTGGCTTTCCACAACGCCTGATCGAGGCCCCCCAGGGGCGAACCGCGATAACCGGAAGTAAAGCAGGCTGTCTTCAGCCCCCGCTGCTGATCCCGCTGGTGCTGTAAAATCGGCAGGCGAACCAGTGCCTCAATGCCGCTGATAAAAGCGCGACCTTTATCCAGAAGATACTTGTCATTGAGCGTAACGGTCACATACACCTCCACACTAACATCAGCGGTGGGACGGCCGACTTGAACAAAGCACAGCGTGCCACATCACCGATCCTGCCCTATCAAAAGCATAGTCCAGTATTCAGGTTGGTGATCGAGGTCAGTCCGTATTGCGCGGACCCGTCACAAGGCCCCTTTAACGGAAATTTTCAGGCTGTTCCTGAAGACATCACCAGGACTCTATCCAGGAGGCAGTTGGAAAATTGTCAACAGTCGCGTCATGTATAAATGTCGGGCGATGGGGGTGGCCAGATGCTGACTATTCAGAATCCTTCACTGTCAGGCTCTTTCACAGAGAGATGGGAGGTATCCACATCCCGCTTTACGAACGGGGCTTTCTCATTATCCTTCAGCACATCGACACCGGGTTCATCGACAGTCATGTAGGACGTGTCCAGATCTCTGGGCGTAAAGTCCCGGCGATACTCAGAGAGCAGGACATCTGCCCCTACCGGGGCGACATCGATAGTTTCTGCCGCCTGCAGATTTTCCGGACCGGACGGAGAGGCCAGAGTCTGTTGGGCTGGCGAATCATCCGTGGTCGGCCCTGTGGGGGCCTGCCCTTTTTCCTCTGTGGCGCCGGTATGGTTGGCGATCTCACTGACCGTCTCAACAGGGCGGATATCCACCAGAGCGCCAGCCTCTTTTAAGGCATTCCTGTAGTGCTCTGCCGCTTCTTCATCCAGATCACGTTTGATGACCACCGGCCTGCCGGAAAACATCTGTTCAACCTTGGCAGGTGGAGCACCAAATAATTTTGCAAGACGGCTTTTCACTTCCGGCAGGGATTGACCGGGCACCACATCACCAAGAAAAATCACTTCAAAACGTCTATCGCTCATCACCCGTCACCCCCTTACCTATTACGGATAGCAACCCATCCTGATTTTCGATCGAACGATACCCATTCATTGGATAGCAATAGCAACCCAGGTAATTATCACCAACAGTATCGTCAACAGAACCGCTGCCGAACCCAGATCCTTGGCCCTGCCGGACAAATCGTGGTGCTCCTCACTAATGCGGTCAATAGCAGCCTCTACAGCGGAATTGAGCAGTTCCACAATCAACAACAGCAATACGGAGCCGAGCAGCAGAACCAGCTCGACCGGGTTTTTTGCTGCGAAAAACGCCAGCGGAAAAAGCAGGCAGGCAACCGCCACTTCAACCCTGAAGGCCTCCTCGTATTCAAGACAGGCACGCAAGCCACGCCAGGAGTACATGGTGGCATGAAGCGCACGGCGTTTTAGCAACCCATAAATGCGTTCCATCAAACACAATCCAGATTGATGCGTTGATCCATGGTGCGAGAGGGTTCGGCTTCTCCAGGGACGCCAACCACTCTGGCCGGAACACCCACCACCGTGGTGTGTGGCAACACCGGATCGAGAACCAGGCTTCCGGCACCGATCTTGGCCCCCTCGCCCACTTCAATATTGCCAAGCACTTTGGCACCGGCAGCAATCAGTACACCGCAGCGGATTTTTGGATGGCGATCACCCGACTGCGCGCCCGTGCCACCCAGAGTCACGGAATGCAGCAGGGAAACATTCTCGCCGATCACCGCAGTTTCACCGATCACCAGACCTGTGGCGTGGTCAAGCATAATCCCGCCGGCAATGTCGGCAGCGGGGTGAATATCCACCGCAAATATTTCCGATGCCCGGCTTTGCAGAAACAGGGCCAGGGAGCGCCGCTGGTGCCGCCAGAGCCAGTTCGCCACGCGGTACACCTGCAGGGCATGAAACCCCTTGAAATAAAGCAGCGGCAGACAGTACTGGCTACAGGCTGGATCACGCTCCATGTGGGCCGTCAGGTCGCGCCTCATCCGCTCACAAATAGCACCGTCACTCTGCATCGCATCCAGCAGCACCTGATGAATGGCCAGCGGAGATAAAATACTGTTGCCGAGCTGCTCGGCCAGGTTGTAGGCAAGCGCTGCTTCCAACGATTTGTGACTGAGCACGGCAGCATAAAAAAAACTGGCCAGAACCGGCTCCTGTCTCGCCCGCTCAGCAGTTTCACGACGAATGGATTGCCAGAGGACATCATTTGCAGAGGTTGCTTGTTGCAGATCGACCATCAGTATCTTTTAAACCTATTTTCATTTTTCATTTCAGGACTATGTCATTCCCGGAAGCACAAACCTTGCCATGATTGTATCGAGATTCGCCAGAACAGCATCCCGCAACTCCAACCGGTCATTATCCAGAACTTTGTACAGAAATGCTGTATCCAGTTTTTCTTCAAACAACCGGGCCACCGGCAGGTAACTCAGATGCCATGGCTCGGGAGCCACGCCACCACGATCGATCGCATAGGGCCTGATAAAGCCAAAACCGGCGGCATGTTCCTGCAACCATTCGGACAATCTGCTGAACGGCCCTGTGCCGGCGTACTCCCCGGGGACAAGTTGAAGTCGATAGTCAGATGCCACAGCCGCTGCATCCCAGACATCTATATCAGTTCCCCAATGATGCCTGGAACAGCCAGGCAATGCCGACCAACGCAATATCGCCATTACTTTGTCATGGTCAGCGAGCGTGGCAAGGTCAAGTGGGTGTCCGCTATCATTTAGTACCGGACGCACGCCCCTGACCTTGTCGTTCCAGATAGCCAGCTGTCGCGCAAAGGAGCGGTAGCCGCTGGCCACGGTGATGTTCAGACCATCCCGGGCAGCGGTATCGCACATCGTTTGAAACGGCTTGATGACATCACCGTGCAACAACACACCGCTGTCCAGTTCGCGCAAAAGCTGCTCATCACAGCCCATTAGCATTCGATTGTTGATACTTGCCATGTAGGTTTTGCCGAGAATGCAGCCTGTCGGGAAAATAACACCTTAATATGCCGAATACTATTTTGCTATGCTTCCTGCAAAACACAGCGGGGTAGCCAGTCATGCAGGAAGAACTTCAACAAGTCGAAGCGATTTACAACAGTATCGTGCAGTTTTTCGTGAACTACAGCTTCCAGCTGGTGGGTGCACTGATCGTCTTTCTTATCGGCATGTTTGTGGCATCCAAGGTCTCGGCCGCGACACTGAAACTCTGCGAGAAGAAGGCGCTCGATATTACCCTGAGCCGCTTTATCGCCAGCTTTGTCAAAATTGTCATTCTGGTGGGCGTGGCCATCATTGCCCTCGGCAAAATCGGTATCAGTGTGACGCCTTTTGTGGCGGCCATCGGGGCTCTCTCACTGGGCGCCGGCCTGGCCGTTCAGGGCTTGTTATCCAACTATGGCGCAGGTCTGAATATCATCATTACCCGTCCTTTCGTGGTGGGCGATACCATCACCGTGAAAGGCGAAACCGGTTTGGTGGACGAGGTTCACCTCGCTTACACCATCCCGAAAGATGAGGATGATGTACGCATTACCATTCCAAACCGGCATATCGTCGGCGAGATACTGCACAACTCCGCTGCCAACAAACTGGCAGAAACTACCGTGAGGGTCAGTTACGGGTCTGATCCAAAGAACGTCATCGACGTGTTGCGGTCAGTATTGACGGAACAGGGTGCCGCAGAGTCCCGGGAACCTTTGATCGGCATCGATAATTTTGCCGATAGCGGAATTAACTTCATGATGCGTTTCTGGGTGCCCACAGAATATTTTCACGAAACACGGTTCAGGGTTAATGGTGCGATTTTTCAGGCATTGACCGAGGCCGGTATCAGCATACCCTTCCCGCAGAGGGAAATCCGCCTGTTAAATACAGTGGATTAACTGGCCTGCCGCTAATCTGGCAATTGGTTCCCGGGTGATTTCTGAAGCTGCATCTCCAGTTCAACGGGGGGCTCACTCCAGGTCACCAGATGCGGATCAAAACCGGCCACCAGGGTCGGCTTGACCACCTCAAAATAGGGCGACAGATCAAAATCTCTCGGCACAAAAAGGCTGTGGTGCCGGATATGCAGGATTTCCTGGTAAATTTCCTGCATATCGGGATCCAGGGCCTTTTCCAGCGTCACTTTAGGCAGAATTGGATAACGTATTGACTGAAATGCCTGGGCGATCAGGGACGAGCAGATGGCCCGGGTGGGATCACCACTGCCCAGCGACAACATCCGCCGTCGCCATCGATTCGGTACTGGGGGCGTGGGTATCAAATACCTCATCAAATCAATAATATTTTTCAGATCATAATGATAGCCGAGTCTGTCCGACGCATAACTGATCAGCTCGGTTATCTCCTGTTCATCTAGGTTTACCGGTCGACAAATCCGTGCCTGAAGACCAAAAAAGTGGCTCAACGGTACCAGCCTGACCCCTTCGCGCACATCCACTTCTATTAGCATCCCGGTCTGCCCTTGCCAGGAACCCACGTAGAGTGCGGAATGGGACCAGGTTGACTGAGTAAGATACTTGATGGCCACACTGAAACGACTCAGTCCCTCCACCAACAACACATCACCGGGACGAAGTGTTGCCGCCAGCAAGTCTGTGCGGGTTGGCATGGTACTGTGATATCGGGGCTCAGCCAGCTTTTTTGCTAACCATTCGCCTATTCGCTGGAGTATCACGCGCGCTTGATCCGAAGTGACTGTGGTTATCTGGTCAAATTGAGCGAGCCGGATTCAACCACAGTAATCGGCATGCGCCACCAACCTCTGTGAATCCGGGTTTCCAGTTGAAAGTCTACCGATTGCTCGTTCTTCTCCATAAAAGCACCAATGATTTTCAAACCGCTGATCAGATTGGTGGACGCAGGAACCTTTATGGCAACCTGTCCGTATGGCGGAATGGGGTGGAGTTCCCCAGCGACCCCGCTGACCAGCTTATGCCCCTCCAACTTGAGACTGTAGGATAGCCCGGAAATATTCAGTTGCGTGCTGTTGGGATTGAGGATTCGCAGACTGATCATGAAATTTTGTTCGAGCCCTTGTCGGGCGGCAGGCTCCACATTGCTGAGCCGAACTTCCGGCGGTTGCTGTCCCGACGACAACAGAGCGCACCCGGGCAGCAGAATCAGGCTCTGTGCCATCAGCAGTATTACTAAAGACTTCATTACAGTCATGAAAGAACCTCCTGTTGGCAGAACCAGAACCCAACCTGCTCCATAGTACATCGGATTGATGGTGGGTTACTGCACCTCCGCCCAGGAATACATAAATCTTCCGAAGAGCGCCTTGATCATCTTTGTTATAGTAATGGCCTTTTATGAAAACATCGGGTCAACTAGTCAAGACTGGCATGAAAACAGAATGCACTTGAGAATCTTCACCCGCCCGACGGTTGAATTTTTTAGAACCAGTCGCATCTTACAGAGAGCCAGTTACCGACACCATGCTGGCAAATATCATCACTAGGAGAGATACAACGTGTTAAGAATCGGCCTTTTTCTGGGCACCAACATCGCTATTCTGGTGCTGTTCAGCATCATTTTCAAAGTCCTTGGACTGGAGCAGTACCTTGCCGCTCAAGGAGTTCAGGGGAACCTCACCGGATTGCTGATCATGTGCGGTCTGTTCGGTTTTGCCGGCTCGTTCATTTCGCTGCTTATTTCAAAATGGATGGCAAAACGGTCCACCGGCGTACAGCTGATAGACCAGCCGCGTACCCCCGAGGAGCGCTGGCTGAAGGAAACCGTTGCCGATCTGGCAAAAAAAGCAGGCATTGGTATGCCGGAAGTCGGTATTTTTCCGGCACAGCAATCAAATGCCTTTGCCACAGGCTGGAACCGGAACGATGCACTGGTGGCAGTCAGCGCCGGGTTGATGCAGCGTTTTGACCGTGAGGAGGTACGCGCCGTACTGGCCCATGAAATTGGCCATGTGGCCAATGGCGACATGGTGACACTGTCACTGGTACAAGGGGTTCTGAATACCTTTGTGATGTTTTTTGCCCGGATTCTCGGCTCGATTATCGACAGGGCGGTGTTCAAAAACAACAGTGGGCACGGTATGGGATATTTCATGATTGTCATGGTATTGCAGGTCGTACTGGGTATTTTTGCCTCGATGATTGTGATGTGGTTCTCACGCTGGCGGGAATTCCGCGCCGACGACAGTGGTGCACACCTGGCCAGCCGGGGTGCAATGATTTCGGCGCTGCAGCGACTTCAGGAGGAAACCCGGGCCCACGTACCCAATCAGATGCCGGACACCCTCACCGCCTTCGGTATTTCAAGTGGCTGGAAAGAACATGCTTCGCGCCTGTTCATGACACACCCGCCTCTGGGCGAGCGTATTGAAGCACTGCGTCGAGGTAGCTGATGTCGGCACAGCCGCTCTGTCATCTGCATGAACTGGCGAACCCGGGCAGCCGGGAAGTGAAGATCGCCGACGAAAGCTTTCTGGTGGTGAGACGGGGCCAGGCGTTGTTTGCCTATCGCAACCGCTGCCCCCATACGGGCGCACCATTGAATTTGATGCCAAATCGCTTTCTGGACTATGACCGGCAATACATTCAGTGCAGCACCCACGGTGCCTTGTTTCAGATAGAAAGTGGCAAATGCATCGCCGGACCCTGTGCCGGCCAGTATCTCGAGAGCATGCCCTGCCATATTGAGAACGGCGCACTGCATCTCGAGGAGACCTGATAACAGGGGTTTGAGAGCAACAATTGGCATTGAATTCTCAGGCTCTGGCCCCATTTAGGCATCTGGATAAAATTATTTCAGCTGGATAGAACAGCTCAAAGGAGAATCTTTTGGAACAGTATCGCGGTACCACCATTCTCTCCGTGCGTCGCAATGGCACCGTTGTGATCGGCGGAGACGGGCAGGTCACCCTCGGCAATACCGTCATGAAGGGCAACGCACGCAAGGTGCGGCGGCTTTACAAAGATCAGATCATTGCCGGATTCGCCGGTGGCACAGCCGATGCTTTTACCCTTTTTGAACGATTCGAGGCCAAACTGGAGCAGCATCGCGGCAACCTGACCCGCGCCGCTGTGGAGCTGGCCAAAGACTGGCGCTCAGACCGCATACTGCGAAAACTGGAGGCGCTACTGGCAGTAGCCGATAAGGAGGCATCCCTGATCATCACCGGGAACGGCGATGTGATACAACCCGAGGAGGACTTGATTGCCATCGGCTCCGGTGGTCCTTTTGCCCAGTCCGCTGCCCGCGCCCTGCTCGACAATACCGATCTGAGCGCCAGGGAAATCGTCGAGAAAGGACTCGCTATCGCAGGCGATATCTGCATCTACACCAATCACAATCGTACGATTGAACAACTCGATTACTGAGCAATGCATTGCTGGCAGAGTGATGACCTCTGCCGTACCAATCGATCAGTCGCCACTACCCATACTATATCGCTACTGCCCACTGGCTGAGCGACAACCGGAAACAAGAGCCCAAGCCATGTCAAATATGACTCCCCGTGAAATCGTCCATGAACTCGACCGCCATATCATTGGGCAGGATGCCGCCAAGCGTGCTGTAGCCATTGCATTGCGCAACCGCTGGCGTCGCATGCAACTGAAAGAAGAGTTGCGCAATGAAGTAACACCGAAAAATATTCTGATGATCGGCCCCACCGGGGTCGGCAAAACGGAAATTGCCCGACGACTGGCCCGGTTGGCAGATGCACCCTTCGTCAAGATAGAGGCCACCAAATTCACTGAAGTGGGTTATGTGGGCAAGGACGTGGAATCGATTATCCGCGATCTGGTGGAAACCTCGGTGAAGCAACTGCGTGAAAAGGAAATGCAGAAAGTTCAGCACCGTGCCATGGACGCTGCCGAAGAGCGTATCCTCGATGTCCTGTTACCCCCGGCCCGGGATAAAGAGCAGACCGAGATAGAATCCGGTACAAGGCAGGTGTTCCGCAAAAAACTTCGTCAGGGTGAGCTGGATGACCGGGAAATTGAAATCGAGGTCAATGCATCGCCGATGGGCGTTGAAATCATGGCGCCGCCAGGCATGGAAGAAATGACCAACCAGTTGCAGAGCATGTTTTCCAACCTGGGGAAAAACAAAACCAGCCGGCAAAAAATGACCGTGGCACAGGCCATGAAAAAACTTACCGAGGACGAAGCCGCGAAACTGGTCAATGATGATGAACTGAAAGTCCGCGCAGTGGAAGTTGCGGAGCAGAACGGTATTGTTTTCATCGATGAAATTGACAAGGTTACAAAGCGCGGCGAGACGTCGGGTACCGATATTTCCCGGGAAGGGGTACAACGGGATTTGCTGCCGTTGATCGAGGGCTGCACTGTCTCTACCAAACACGGCATGATCAAAACCGACCATATCCTGTTTATCGCATCTGGTGCCTTCCACTTTTCAAAACCCTCGGATCTGATTCCCGAGCTACAGGGCAGGCTACCGATCAGGGTGGAACTTGAGTCCCTCACCAGCGCGGACTTTGAGAGAATTCTCGTCGAGCCCAGCGCTTCTCTGACCGAGCAATATCGGGAGCTACTGGCCACGGAACAGCTTCGTATCAATTTTACCGCCGATGGCGTAAAGCGGATCGCAGAAATCGCCTTTGAGGTCAATGAGCGGACAGAGAACATCGGTGCCCGGCGCCTGCATACCATCATGGAGCGCTTGCTGGAGGAAATGTCGTTCGAAGCCTCTGATCTCGGTGGCAAAAGCGAGCTTGTTGACATTGACAGTGCGTATGTCGACAAATACCTGGGTGAAATTTCCCGGGATGAAGATTTGTCCCGGTTCATCCTCTAGGTGCTGGATAGCCATGCGCTGGGTAGATCGATAATAGTCACCGGATAATACTGACAGGATGGCTGCGATGATACCGAAAAAAATTAAACTGAATCTTGAGGAGGGTTGCCTGTTACTGGAATACGACGATGGTAGCCACTTCACACTGAGTGGGGAATATTTGCGGGTTCATTCGCCGAGTGCAGAAGTTCGCGGGCACGGCAAGGGGCGAGGAACACTGCAGTCGGGAAAACGCAATGTCCGTATTACCCATGTGGCCCCTTCGGGGAATTACGCCCTGCAGGTGACTTTCAGTGATGGTCACGACAGCGGTATTTTCACCTGGGATTATCTGCGTGATCTAGCCATCAACTATCAGAATTACTGGCAGGAATATCTTTCTGCGCTGGAGGCCGCCGGCGAATTTCGCGAACCGGACCGTCAGATAATCAAGTTGATCAGTCCCACCAGACATTAGGCTTTGCTGAATCGCCACGCGGCAAACCGGCTTTGAAACCCGCTCTTCAGTCAGCACTCCCTGATTCACCGGTTTGTGTCGCGGGTATGGGACGACCTCCCCGGAACCGCATGCCACATGCTCGACATTGATATTCCGGCAACTGGCAGGGCAATCCGGGGGTTTCAGTCAAGCCCCTCCGCCCACAAACGCTACAGGCCATGGCCAGTTGTCTTTCAATCACCATGATGAATACTTTCCAGACAATATAACCGACCCCCAGTACAAGCATGGCACCCACTGTGGAGGCAAGGTACAACGCCAGGGCAATGCTCAGCGTGATTACCAGCAGGAATGCTGCCGCCAGATATTTAAGCCTGCGGCGCTCCATGGCTGTCAACTCACTCTGTAATTGCTCCATAACTACCAAGTTACCTGTCCCGAGAAAACTGATTTTTTAGATCAGAGAAACCGTTGCGCCAAACGGGTTGCCCAACGCCACAGACGACACTAACCTGTTGTCCAACAAACAATTGCTCATTGCGCACCCGGTTCTTTGTGACAGCTAACCGGGCAACACACGTTGGCGGATCTAAATATGTATTTGTCCCATTCACCATCAACGACCTGTCAATTAATAGCAGTATGGCTGAAAGTGGCATTGATCGCTGCACTGTTGCCCTGCTCCGGGATAGCCTTCGCGGAAGTAAAGCGAATCGAGGTTGGCCATTTCTCCGCCGGCCAACTCGACCAGTGGCACACCAAGGCGTTTGCCACAAAAACCGACTATCAACTGGTTGTCGATGACGGCCAACAGGTACTGCTCGCTGACAGCCAGGCCAGTGCCTCGGGCCTGTTCCGGGAAATCGCAATAGACCTGAAGCAGACGCCATTGCTGAGCTGGTCCTGGAAAGTGGACAATCTGCTCAGTGGCCATAACGAACGCAGCAAGGCTGGTGATGATTACCCGGCGCGACTCTATGTGGTGTTTTCCGGTGGGCTCATGTTCTGGCGCACCCGCGCCATCAATTATGTCTGGTCGAGCAACCAGCCCGCGGGTAGCGAATGGCCCAACGCCTTCACTTCAAATGCCCGGATGATCGCTGTCCGGGGTGGTCACGGGTTGCAGGGTCAATGGGTACAGGAACAACGGGATGTACTGGCCGATTATCGGCGTCTGTTCGGCGAGGAACCGGGTGAGATCGCGGCCGTCGCCCTGATGACCGATACCGACAACACGGGGCTTCGCGCCCGGGCATGGTATGGCGACATCTGGTTTTCAGCGGACTAGATATTGGCAGCTTTTGCCAGAGTCTCCCGGAAATCCGGATGCGCGATGGCAATCAACCGTTCTGCCCGTTCGCGAAGGCTGCGACCATGCAAGTGGGCAACACCATATTCCGTCACAATGAAATCCACCTGGGCGCGCGAGGTCACCACACCCGCACCGTCGGCCAGATGGCTGACGATACGTGATTGACTGCCCGAGAGCGCGGTGGCAGGCATTGCAATAATCGAGCGCCCACCCTCTGAAAGCTGGGAACCGGTAACAAAATCCACCTGCCCGCCAAAACCCGAATAAACCTTGCCCCCAATGGAATCGGCACAAACCTGACCGGACAGGTCAATCTGAATCGCACTGTTGATCGATACCACCTGGGGGTTTTTGCGGATGACTGCCGGGTTGTTGACATACTCGACATCGAGAAACAGCACCTCTGTGTTATCCGCGATAAAGTCGTACAGCGCATCGGACCCCAGAATAAAGCTGGTGACCATTTTGCCCGGCTGAATCACCTTGTTGCTGTTGTCGATAACACCAGAGGCCACCAGTGGCAGTACACCACTGGAAAACATTTCTGTATGAATGCCCAGGTGTCGATGACTACCGAGGTGTGCCAGCACCGCATCCGGTATCGCACCGATGCCCATTTGCAGGCAATCGCCATCGCGAATCAACTCTGCCACATGACCACCAATCTGCAGGTGTTCATCTTTTGGCCGTGATGGCGGAAAGCTGGGGATCTCACTGTCGATCTCCACAACGAAGTCGATGGATCTCAATGAAATGGCCGCATCACCATGGGTGCGGGGCATCTGCGGGTTGATCTGGGCGATCACAGTTTTTGCCATGTTGCAAGCTGCCAGAGTCGCCTCCACCGAAACACCGAGGGAGCAATTGCCGTGACGATCCGGGGGTGACACCTGAATCAGGGCGACATCGATGGGCTGGCGACCACTGCGCAGCAGTTTGGGGATTTCCGAAAGGAATATCGGCACATAATCTGCCTTGCCGGTATTCACCAGCTCCCGCGTGCTGTGACTGACGAAATAACAGCGATTGCGCAAATGCCCTTCGAGTTGCGGCTGGCAGACTGCTTCTGCATGCTCCAGATGAAGCTGGAGCAGCGTGACGTTTTCGAGATTCAACACATGTATCGCCAGGGCCTCCAACAACCTGTAGGGTGTTGCCGCCATGGAATGACACCAGACCCTGTCGCCGGATTTGATCGGTGCCAATGCCTCTTCCACTGTTCTGCAAGTAACTGCCATTGTTATAACTTCTCCAGATATGTATCAGTCTGCAAGTAAGTGCTGCCACATCACTTGAATACAGGCAGTATTCTGATACATCGGGCCAGACTTTGCTCGCGCTACAAAAAATAATTCTCCAGAACCGGTTCGGTTACACTTCCCCAAACTGGCCATCGCAACTACTCAATCAACCCGAACTGCGTCCTGGAGTGATCTCAGATATTTTATGGAAAACGAAACCTGGTACCAACGCACCTACGAAAACACATTATCCGAGCTGGATTGTACGCCCCAGGGCTTGAGCACAAGAGAAGCCGAGAGCAGGACCGCCCGCTTTGGCCACAACCGCCTGCCGAAACCCCAACGACGCGGCCCGGTCATGCGATTTCTTGTGCATTTTCACAACGTGTTGATTTATGTCCTGCTCGGCTCAGCAGTGATTACATCATTGCTCGGCCACCTGATTGATACAGCTGTCATCCTGGCCGTCGTGATCATCAATGCCCTGATCGGTTTCATTCAGGAGGGCAAGGCCGAGAAGGCCATGGATGCCATCAGTCGGATGCTGTCACCGAATGCTTCGGTATTGCGGGATGGTGAGCGACACAGCATCCCCGCCGAGCGGCTGGTACCTGGAGATATCGTATTACTGGAGCCCGGCGACAAGGTGCCAGCGGACTTGCGTCTTATCAAGACCCATGGTTTGCAAATACAGGAGGCTATTCTTACTGGCGAATCCCTACCTGTGGAAAAGCAGACTGCGGCCATCACGCAGGAAGTCCCTCTGGGCGATCGCAGTTGCATGGCATTCAGTGGAACGTTGGTGACCAGTGGTCAGGGCAAAGGGGTGGTTACAGCCATTGCCGGCAGTACCGAGATAGGTCATATCAGCGGCCTGCTCTCCACTGTGGAAACACTGACAACGCCTCTCGTGGCCCAGATGGCGACTTTCTCAAAGTGGCTCACCGCAATGATACTCGCCGTTGCCAGCCTTATACTGGCCTTAGGTGTCTTTATTCAACACCAGGCTTTTGACGCACTCTTCATGGCGGTAGTCAGTGTGACCGTGGCCGCCATACCGGAAGGCCTGCCAGCAGTATTGACCATCACCCTGGCTATCGGCGTTCAAACCATGGCCAGGAGAAATGCCATTGTACGTCGCTTGCCAGCGATAGAAACCATAGGGTCTGTATCCGTCATCTGCACGGATAAAACCGGCACCCTGACTCGAAACGAGATGAATATCACGACTGTTGTTATCCAGCACAGGTTGCTGGCAGTCGATGGTGAAGGTTATACGCCCTCTGGCAAGGTTCATGTAGATGAGATCGCCATCAGCCAGGAGGATCATCCGGTACTCACAAAAATGGGCAGAACGGCGGCACTTTGCAACGACAGTGCCCTGCATGAAAAAGAGAAAAGCTGGAGTATAGAGGGAGACCCCATGGAGGCGGCGCTACTGGCCTTTTCAGGCAGGACCGGCATTGATCGGCATGTCGAACAGGGCCTTTGGACAAGAACGGATACCATTCCCTTTGATGCCAAGCATCGCTTTATGGCAACCCTCAATCATAACCATGAGGGGAAGGCGGCTATTTTTGTCAAAGGTGCCCCCGAACAGATCCTCGCCATGTGCAGTCACGAGTACACCCAGTCAGGTGATATCGTGTCACTCGAGCGAGATCAATGGCATCAGAGCAGTACAGAGCTGGCGGCAAAAGGGCTGCGTGTGCTGGCCCTTGCCGTCAAGGATGTCAAACCGCAACACCTTTTACTGGAAATGACGGATGTAAAGGACGGGCTTACCTTGCTCGGTCTGGTAGGTTTGATGGATCCGCCCTGCTCGGGCGCTATTACTGCTGTGGCCGAGTGTCATCAGGCCGGTATTCAGGTAAAGATGATCACCGGCGACCATGCGGGTACTGCCGCCGCCATAGCCCGGCAGATTGGGCTGGAAAATCCGGACAGGATATTGACTGGCGTGGACCTCGATCAAATGACCGACACTGAGCTGGCATCTGCTGTGGTCGATACGGATGTTTTTGCCCGCACCAGCCCCGAGCACAAATTGCGGCTGGTTATGGCACTGCAGGCCCAGGGCAAGGTTGTTGCCATGACCGGGGATGGCGTCAACGATGCCCCGGCCCTGAAACGGGCCAATGTCGGCATTGCCATGGGGCAAAAAGGCAGTGAAGCCGCAAAAGAGGCGGCCGAGCTGGTACTGGCAGATGA
This sequence comes from Porticoccus sp., assembly GCF_965660005.1. Taxonomy (GTDB): domain Bacteria; phylum Pseudomonadota; class Gammaproteobacteria; order Pseudomonadales; family Porticoccaceae; genus Porticoccus. Next base: position 26,605 of record NZ_CBFHYF010000006.1, on the reverse strand, counting down.
CAATTTCGCCTCCATCGTGGCCGCTGTCCGCGAAGGAAGGACCGTCTACGACAACATAAAAAAGGTCATCAGCTGGACACTGCCCACCAATGTCGGCGAAGCAATGCCTATTGTGATAGCGCTGTTATTGGGGATGGCATTGCCCATCACACCCATTCAGATTCTCTGGGTAAATCTGATCACGGCTGTCACACTGGGTATCGCCCTGGCTTTTGAACCGACAGAAGAAAATACCATGCACCTTCCACCTCGCCCCCAGGGTACACCGCTACTGAGCGGCATCTGGGTATGGCAGATTCTGTTACTCTGCAGCCTGTTCGTATGTGGGGTCTTTGGTATTTACACTTATGCCATTGATCGTGGCTATAATATTGCCCTGGCCCAGACCATGGCAATGAATACATTGGTTGTCATGGAGATATTCAGCCTGTTCTTCATTCGCAACATTTACGGCGCATCATTGACCTGGCGGGCTGTGCGCGGCACAAAAGCAATATGGACCGCAGTCATCCTGGTGACGCTGGCTCAATTTTCGATCACTTACGTCCCAGTCCTGCAGGCAATTTTCAATACTGAGCCGGTATCTGTGACGGAGGGTCTGCTGATTGTCGCCATTGGCCTCGCCGTATTTGTTATTCTGGAAATTGAAAAGCAACTTCGGTTAAATCTGACAAAGGCAAAGCTCAGCTGACTTATGTGAAAAGCTCATAAGACTACCCATGAATTCGAGAATCCAATACCATAGTTTGATCTACTGAAACAACAACCAGAAACAAGGCCGGTGAACCGATCCGGAAAAACCATTGATCTGCCCAGCAAAGCACAGGTCACTGTCCGAATTGTGGGCATTGTCTCAGGCGCCGAGTTTCTGGTGATGGCAGCACTGTACGCCCTTTCCCCCTCAATCTCCGTCTTTCAGGAAGCCACCCTGAATGCTTTTTCTCTGGTCTTTTTATCCACTCCCATTATCTATTTCTGGGTGGTCAAGCCCTTCGTCAAGGCACATAACGACACACTGCATCAGATCCAGTATATGGCTTGCCTCGACCCTCTTACCCAACTGGCCAACCGCAGACTTATTTATCAGCATCTGGAAAAAACCCTGGCCGGCTCAGTGCGCCATAATGTTTTTGGTGGCCTGATGGTGCTGGACCTGGATGGCTTTAAGCCGATCAATGACAAGTTCGGCCATGAGGCTGGTGATGCCATATTGGTGGAAATTGCCAAACGACTGAAATCCATTACCCACACTGAGGACATTGTCGGGCGACTGGGCGGGGATGAATTCATCGTCATCCTCGGCAACCTGGGCCCGGACTCTGTTGTTGCCCAGAAAAAAGTGGAGATGATTGCGCAGCGACTGATCAACACTATTAGTGCACCCTTTTCGTTTGACGGCAAGGAACTCAGGGTCTCTACCAGTATCGGGATACGGTTTCTCGATGCAGACGCGACTGCACAGATAGGCCATCTCATCAACGATGCCGACAGCGCTATGTATCTTGCAAAAAAAAGGGGGCAAAGGTTGCGCCGTTTTCCACAGAGAGGACACCGCCAGGGAAGCTGCCTGATGGGACGGTCGGCCACACTGTCACGGGGCTGTCACTGGTATATCCATAATCTGTCATATTGATTCAATAAGCTGGTCGAAAAGGAGAAGCCAGCCCATGCTCAATATCGAACTCTTTATCCAGGATCGCTACCCCGGCTTCTACCAGCGCCACCCCAGACTAGTTCGCCCCATCATCCGGGTACTGAGGATGCTGTTTCGGGAGCAGAATTTTCAGCAATTCGAGCAGGATTATCCCCATCTTCAGGGCTTCGATTTTGTTGAACAGGTACTGGATTACTTCGACTTCCGCTATACCGTGCGCGACCACGAGCGGCACCGTATTCCGACCCAGGGCCGGGTGGTCATCATTGCCAATCACCCCATCGGCTCACTGGACGGTCTGGTGCTGCTGAAACTGGTGAGAGAAGCGCGCCCGGATGCAAAGGTAGTGGCCAACGAACTGTTGTTCACCATCAAGCCCTTGCACAACCTGCTTCTGCCAGTGGACAACATGGGCGGAAACACTACGCGCCAGAACCTGAACGCCATTCGCGAACACCTGGACAGGGAAGGCGCGGTGATTATCTTTCCCGCCGGCGAGGTATCCCGTCTCGGCCCCCAGGGTATCCGCGATGGTGAATGGCGCAACGGTTTCCTGCGCATGGCGATCAACAGCAAGGCGCCTATACTGCCGTTATTCGTGGATGGTCGTAATTCGGCACTGTTCTACAGCGTGTCACTCGTTGCCAAACCCCTCTCCACCCTGCTGCTGGTGAGAGAGATGTTCAAACAGGCACGAAACTGTGTGGATATTCGTATCGGCGAACCGATCAGCTACGACTGTTACCAGCGCATCAACGTGCCACTAAGGGAAAAAAGTAAACTCTTCAAGCGTCATCTCTACCGTATCGGTCAAAACAAAAAGGGAATCTTCAATACCGTCAGTGCCATCGCTCACCCGGAAAACCGGGCGTTGCTGCGCGAAGCGATCAAACAATGCGAACGGCTCGGCAGCACCGGTGACGGCAAGCAGATTTACCTGTACCGCTACCAGCCCGATTCACTGATCATGCGCGAAGTCGGTAGACTGCGGGAAATCGCTTTCCGGGCAGTAGGGGAAGGTACCGGCAGCCGCCGCGATATCGACGGTTACGATCACCACTATTTCCACCTGCTGCTGTGGGACGAAGAAGAACTGGAAATCGCCGGCGCCTACCGGTTCTGTGATGCTTCAGTTTGCCAGGACAACCTGGGGCGGGGGCAGCTCTACTCGGCAGAATTGTTTGATTACACCCCTGCCATGAAACCCTACCTGGCACAGGGGCTGGAACTGGGCCGCAGCTTCGTGCAACCCAAATACTGGGGCCGCCGCAGCCTGGACTACCTGTGGTACGGTATTGGCGCCTTTCTGCGCAAAAACCCTCACTACCGCTACTTGTTTGGACCGGTGACGCTGAGTAACAGTTATCCCGAATGGGCCATGGAAATGCTGGTATATTTTTACAGTCATCACTACCCCAGCCCGCAAAACCTCGCAGAGCCGATGCTGCCCTACCGAATCAACCAGGAACGTCTGACCGAGCTGGCCATAAAATTTCCCGGTGTGGATCAACGGGAGGAGTTCACCCAGCTGAAAAGCGAGCTGGCCCACATGAACCTCAGCGTACCCACCCTGTTCAAGCAGTACACCGAGGTCTGTCAGCCGGGCGGTGTAGAGTTTGCCGGTTTCAATATCGATCCGGCCTTTGCCAACTGTGTGGATGGTCTTATTGTCGTCGATCTGGCGCGCCTCAAACCCGCCAGGCGGGAGCGTTATATCGGCTGACATGCATTACAACAGCATTTCCCAGCGCATCACTAATATGCCTTGAGACCGTCTGCCGGAGGGACACCTCGCCGGTGTCGGTGTACAATATCGGCCTTTACCGATCCGGCGTTGGGCCATGACTGACAACAAAACGACTCACTTCGGTTTCAAAACCGTCCCCGTGCAGGAAAAAGCCGCTCACGTCGCTGATGTGTTTCACTCCGTGGCTGGCAAATACGACCTGATGAATGACCTGATGTCGGGGGGCATCCACCGGCTATGGAAACGCTACACCATCGAGTTGTCCGGGGTGAGAAGCGGCCAGCGGGTGCTGGATATCGCCGGTGGAACCGGCGACTTGACTGCCAGATTTTCACGACTGGTGGGGCCCACCGGTGAAGTAGTACTGGCCGATATCAATGACTCCATGCTCAAAGTGGGCCGCAACAAACTGACGGACCGCGGTACAGCGGGCAACATCCGTTATGCTCAGGCCGATGCCCAGCATCTGCCCTTTCCGGACAATACCTTTGACTGCATTACCATCGCCTTCGGCCTGCGCAATGTCACCGACAAGGATCAGGCACTGCAATCCATGCTTCGGGTGCTGAAACCCGGTGGCAGATTACTGGTGCTCGAGTTTTCTAAGCCCACCAGTGGTCTGCTGGGCAAGGTATACGACTTTTATTCGTTCAACCTGCTGCCAAGAATAGGCCAGTTGGTCGCCAATGATGCCGAGAGCTACCAGTATCTGGCAGAGTCGATTCGTATGCACCCGGATCAGGAAACCCTCAAGGCGATGATGGCAGACGCAGGTTTCGTCAACACCGAGTTCCACAATATGACCGGTGGCATTGTCGCTCTACACCGGGGCTTCAAACCCTGATGTTTGATTTTCTGAAACGCAATCCACTACTGGCACTGCACGGCTCTGCCTTGATGGCTGTGGAAACAGCTGTCAACAGTGCCTTGAAGTACGATCCCGCCACGCAAAAAGCCATTGGTGAAGTCAGCGGTCAGGCTCTTGAAATCAACTGTACCCTGCCGCCACTGAGCTTCTACGTAATTTTTGAAGAAGACCGTATCAGCCTGCTTTCCCGTTACGACGGAGCGGCAAATACCACCCTGCGGGGAACCGCCCTGTCGCTGGCAGCACTGGCGACAAACGGCGAGGACAAAGTCTCCTTTTACGGCACGGGCGTCGAAGTACAGGGCGACCACGATTTGCTGCGGCAGATACGCAGGATTCTCAAACACCTGGATGTGGACTGGGAGGCCGCACTGGCGAAACTGATTGGTGATGTACCCGCGCACCTGGTGGGAGAGTCCCTGCGCAGGGCAACGGTCTGGCAAACACAGGCAGCAGAGCGGGCCAGCACTGCTGCCGCCGAATTCGCCCAGGAGGAAATACGACTGACCCCCAGTGCCAAAGAGGTGGCTCATTTCAGAACGCAGATTCGCCAACTGAGTACGGATGTGGACCGGCTGGCTGCCCGCATCCACAAATTCAGTCTCAAGCTAGACTCCCAACCCCGGAACAGCGACTAGCCATGTCAAGAATCCGTCGGCTCAGCACGATCCTGCGCACCACCATTCGTTACCGGTTGGACACCTTTCTCGAGGCAGACAGACTGCCCTGGGGAGTCAGGTTTCTGCTCAAGCTGAATCGACTGTTACCCGAACCCAAACAACCGCGCGGTGAACGCTTGCGGCAAGCACTGGAAGACCTCGGGCCGATTTTCATCAAGTTCGGTCAACTACTGTCTACCCGGCCAGACCTGATTCCACCGGATATCTGCCAACAACTGGACAGACTGCAGGACAATGTATCCCCTTTCGACAAAGCCCATTTCGTCGCCATTGTCGAGCAGGCGCTGGAGGACAGTGTCGACAACCTGTTTCTACACTTTGATCGAGAGCCCCTGGCCTCCGCCTCCGTGGCACAGGTCCACGCAGCGACACTGCACAACGGGCGGGAAGTCGTCGTCAAGGCCATTCGGCCCGGTATCGAAAAAACCATTGACCAGGATATCAGGCTGCTGTTCACCATGGCCCGGTGGCTCGAAACCAATACCGTGGATGGCCGGAGAATGCGCTTAACCGAGGTGGTCAGCGACTACAGGAACACCATTCTCGATGAACTCAATCTGCAACGGGAAGGCGCCAATGCCTCCATGTTGCGACGCAATTTTGATCGCTCCCCGCTGCTCTACGTACCCGAGGTATTCTGGTCACACACCAATGAAAAAGTCCTGGTGATGGAGCGCATTTACGCAATACCGGTCACGGATATCGTCACCCTCCAACAGCACGGGACCAATTTCAAAGTGCTCGCCGAACGGGGGGTGGAAATCTTTTTTACCCAGGTATTCGAGCACAACTTTTTTCATGCCGACATGCATCCCGGCAATATATTTGTCGATCCGGAGGACCCGCAACAACCGAAATACCTGGCGGTGGACTGCGCCATTATGGGCACCCTGACCGAGGCCGATCAGTATTATCTGGCCCGCAATCTACTGGCCATCTTCCGCCGCGACTATCAACAGGTGGCAGAACTCCATGTCCTGTCGGGCTGGGTTCCGGAGGGCACCAATGTGGGTGAGTTTGCCGCTGCCATCCGCACCGTCTGCGAACCCATCTTCGAGCGCCCCCTGCGCGAAATCTCTTTTGGTCTGCTGTTGGTCAACCTGTTCCGCACCGCCCGGCGTTTCGATATGGAAGTACAGCCATCGCTGGTATTGCTGCAAAAAACCCTGCTCAATATCGAGGGCCTGGGTCGACAACTGTATCCGAACCTCGACCTGTGGGCCACGGCTCACCCCTTTCTGGAGCGCTGGCTGAAGGAGCGATTCAAGCCCAATGCCCTGATGGAACAGCTTAAACGCCACGGCCCGGAATGGCTGGAACAGTTTCCCCAGGTACCTCAGCTGGTCTTTCAGACTCTGGAGCGATTACAGGCGAAAGAGGCCGGCCTGAAGCAAATTCCTGCCAGTGTCCCGGTCAGATCCGGGCGGCGGCGAACTCTGATTGGCGCAGCGCTGCTGGGCATCGGCCTGGGCAGCGCCTTTCCCGAATGGACGGAAACACTCCGGCAAATGCCCGTCGGCAGTTTGGTTCTGGCAGCACTCGGTGTGCTGTTATTGATAGTGCGCTGACGGTCGTCCTGAAAAATCCGTATTGCCGATCCAACTACAACTGTCATAATGGCCGCCATGACTGACTTTCTCGACCAAATCACCTGGAACGACGATGGCCTGATGCCCGCCGTTGCGCAGGACGCCGAAACGGGCCGCATTCTGATGGTGGCCTGGATGAACCGGGAGGCGCTGTCACTGACAGTCTCGGAAAAGCGCGCTGTCTACTGGTCCCGTTCGCGTCACAAACTGTGGCGCAAGGGTGAAGAGTCCGGGCACATTCAGCGCGTCAGGGAAATCCGTCTGGACTGCGATGGCGATGTTATCGTGTTACAGGTTGAGCAGCTTGGTGGAATTGCCTGCCATACGGGGCGCACATCCTGTTTTTATCGTGTCCTGAAGGACGGACAGTGGCACACGGTGGACCCCGTTATCAAAGATCCCAGAGACATTTATTCATGAGCAGTTGCCGTGACGACATATTGACTCGATTAAGCCAGATACTGGAAGATCGTAAAGGCCATTCGCATCAGGAGTCCTATGTGGCCAGCCTGCATCACAAGGGTCTGAATAAAATCCTTGAGAAGGTCGGTGAAGAGTGTATTGAAACCATTCTGGCCGCCAAGGATGCAGCGGCTACCAATGACAACAGCAAAGTGATTTATGAAACCGCAGACCTTTGGTTTCACTCGCTGGTAATGCTGTCTCATCTAGGTGAAGGCCCTGAATCGGTTCTCGGGGAGCTGGAACGACGCTTTAATCTCTCGGGCCTCGAAGAGAAAGCGCAACGCAATTCAACCTGATTGACAAGAGAGAGACTTATGGGCTTCGGCTGGCAGGAACTGTTAATTATTCTCATTATCGTGGCGCTGATTTTTGGCACCAAAAAACTTCGTGGTATCGGTACAGATATCGGCGGTGCCGTCAAGGGGTTCAAGGAATCCATGTCCGGTAATGCCGACAAGAGCCCAAAAACCCTCGACGATGGAAAAGTGGGCAATACTCTAATGAATGCCGATGACAGCGCCGCGTCGGTCAGCGAAAAGAAAACCACAGACCAGTAAAAGCATGACAACACTCTGCCGGATATTGCCGTATGTTTGATATTGGCTTTGCCGAACTGTTAGTCATCGCCGTCGTGGCTCTGGTTGTCATGGGCCCGGAACGGCTGCCCCAGACACTGCGGACTCTGGGCTTGTGGATTGGCCGGATACGGCAGACATTTTCTTCCCTCCGGCAGGAACTCGAAAATGAAGTCGGCATGGATGATATCCGACGGCAGCTGCACAATGAAAAACTGATGCGCGGCCTGAAAAACGCCAAAGCGGAAATCGAAGACCTGCCCAATCCACAGGACACCAAATCCGATACCGATCAGCCGTTGGTCGAGACAACCAGGGCGGCCGACGAAACCAAACCATGAGCGAAGAAAAACTTCTGAATCAACCCTTTATTGGCCATATCATCGAATTGCGCAATCGTCTGCTGCGCTGTGTCATTGCGGTGCTGTTGTTTTTTCTCGGGCTTTTTTCTTTCAGTAACGAACTCTATCTATATATCTCGGAACCCCTCAGGTTGCACCTGCCCGCCACGTCATCAATGATAGCCACTGACGTTGCATCACCTTTTCTCACACCCTTCAAATTGACGCTGGTACTGTCAATTTTTGCCGCCATGCCATTTATTCTCTATCAGGTATGGGCCTTTGTTGCCCCCGGACTTTACCAGCGTGAAAAGAAAATTGTGTTACCGCTGTTTTTTTCCAGCGTTCTGCTGTTCTACGGTGGCATGGCCTTCGCCTACTACGTGGTATTTCCGCTGGTTTTCATGTTCTTTACCAGCGTCGGCCCAGAGGGTGTGGCCGTCATGACGGATATTCGCAGCTACCTGGATTTCGTCCTGAAGCTGTTTTTTGCCTTTGGCATCAGTTTTGAAATCCCCATCGGCGTGGTGATTCTCACCTGGATGGGGATCATAGAACCGGACAACCTGGCGAAAAAGCGCCCCTATGTGTTTGTGCTCTGCTTTGTGTTCGGCATGCTGCTCACTCCTCCGGATATTCTTTCCCAGGTTCTACTCGCCATACCCATGTGGCTACTATTTGAAGTGGGTATCCTGTTTGGCAGGCTCATTAAACCACGCTCGACTACCGAGAATAACAACCACCCCTGATCCACATCACTGCCCCATCATTAATGCACCATTAACGCCACCTCCGAGGCAAAAACAGTGCATGATTTCTGCCCTCCTTTATCGTCAATATTCTCAAAAAAACAACAAAAAATTTTATATTTCAATGTGTTAAGTCTATTTAATGGGTTGGCATCTATTATGCATTCATATAAATAGCCAATAGCCACCCCAAAAGCGCCTGCTTGCCGGGTAGAGGCAACAAATGAAGTTCCAGGTAATGAAGCCTGCCGAATCACTTGTTTAAACAGTGGTCCGACAGGCTTTTTTATTGAACGGACAACGAATGGTCACCATAGCCTCAAACAGCCATCGCAATGACAGTTATCGTGAATCTGCTGATATCAGCACCCGATAGCTGGTAGACGAGCCGCACAATGACATCGATGTGATTGTCATAGGCGCAGGCCCTGTCGGCATGCGATTTACCCACGACCTGCTTGCCAGAAAACCGCAACTGACCGTCCATCTGTTTGGTGATGAAGCCTGCAAACCCTATAACCGGATTCAGCTCTCGGCACTATTGGCAGGTGAGATTCACCGGGACGATATTGATCTACCACTGCCAACGCTCTGCAGTCACCCCAATTTCCGGTTTACCAGCGCCGCCATCGTGGAGATTGACCGTGAAAGGAAAACGGTTACCGATGCGACCGGCAGCTATTTTCAGTATCACAGGCTGGTGCTGGCCACCGGGGCCCGCGCTCATATTCCCAATATTCCCGGCACAGAACGACAGGGGGTCTTCAGCTTTCGCAGTCTCAAAGATACAGAGAGCCTGTATGCACGAATTCTCCGCTCCCGGCATATTGTCGTGGTTGGTGGGGGCCTGCTGGGGCTGGAGGCTGCCAAGGGTCTGCTCAAATTCAACACCAGAGTCACCGTGGTTCAGCAGATTTCACGGTTGATGAACCGGCGGCAGCGCTTCTCGAAGCCGAAGTCCGCGCACTCGGTATCGAGGTTATCACCAATGCCGGCGTTCCCTCTGTGGAGGGCTTTGAACATGTCACCGGGGTCATCACCCGTGACGGCGATACGATTTCCTGTGATACCGTGTTGTTCTGTACCGGCATCACACCGAACCTCGAATTGGCGAGAAAAGCCCGTATCCCGGTCGGTACCGGCATTCTGGTCAATGACCAGATGAGGACATCGGACCCCGACATTTTTGCCATTGGTGAGTGCTGTGAACACCAGGGCATCACCTATGGACTGGTCAACCCCGGTTACGAACAGGCCGCGGTAACGGCGGAGATCATTGCCAGCGAACCGCAGCAAAACCTGCCGCGCTATCTGGGATCCATGGCCGTCAGCCACCTCAAAGTGGTCGGCACTGATGTCTGCAGTCTCGGGGAAATCAGTGAATTGCCCAGCAGACCTTTCCAGAGAGAACTGCAATATTTTGACAAGTCGAACGGCGCCTATCGCAAACTGGTGCTGCTCAGGGGCAAGATCATCGGTGCGGTAGCCATTGGCAACTGGCCGGAATCCCGGCGCGTTCAGGAGGCCTATCAGCATGCGCGAAAAATTCGATTCTGGCACCTGCTCCATTTTTATCTGACCGGCACCTTATGGGGCAAGGGCAGTAGCGATATTGCCAATTGGCCCAGTGGCACCATCATCTGCCAGTGCAACAATATTAGTCGCGGCGAACTTTCCAGTGCAATCGCCACCAATGGCAGCACACTGCTCCAGCTGCAGGATTGCACCCGGGCCGGCACCGTCTGCGGCTCGTGCAAACCCCTGCTGCAACAGCTTTTGGGCGTTGTCGGTATGGAGAGGGAATCCGGAGCCACCATCCTCACTGTCGGTGCAGCACTGGCCATCGCACTGGTAACACTGATCGCCCTCTGGCCGGAGGCAGAGGTAGCCGACAGCGTCCAGCAGCAGGGCTGGTTCGAGGGCATCTGGAATGACAAATTCTGGAAACAGGTCACCGGCTTCACCCTGCTGGGACTGACAGCCATCGGTTTACTAATGTCACTGCGCAAACGCCTGTCCTGGCGCTGGATGGGCAAGTTTTCCGGATGGCGTCTCATCCATGCCTCACTGGGTGTGCTGTGCTGTATCACTCTGGTGCTGCACAGCGGTTTTCACCTGGGATCCAACCTCAATCAATTGCTGATCATTAATTTTCTGGCGGTACTACTGATGGGTGCCTTTACCAGTGGCGCCATTGGCCTGGGTCACAAACTGCGAACAGGTACCGCTCAGGGTACAAGAAAGTCTATGCAGTGGCTGCACATCGTTGTGTCATGGCCCCTGCCTGTGCTGTTGGCTTTCCATATCCTCACCGTGTATTACTACTGATGCCGGGGTCGGTGCGTTGAAAAAGTTCATCTGGGCCAGCTGGGTTCTTGTCATGCTGGCGGTAGCAGGTTACTACGGCTACGTCCTGCTGGAAGCCGACAACAAAGAAGCACTCCTGATTGGCGAGGCCAGTCACGGCCACTTCCAGATCGAACTGGCCTACAGCGGTTGTCATACCGAGGCCTTTGGTGGCCCCGAGCTGATTCAGGAAGCCTGTGTCAGCTGCCATGGTGCCGAACTGGCCGAGGCCAATGACACGCACCCAAAAAAGAAATTTACCGACCCGCGCAATGCTGACCGGCTCAGCGTGGTAGACGCCCGCTACTGTGTCAGCTGTCATACCGAGCACCGCAAAGAAATCACCGCCCCGATGGGAGTGACCCTGCCGGCCGATTATTGTTTTCACTGCCACATCGATGTCGGCGATGACCGGGAGAGCCATCAGGATCTGGCCTTTGACAGCTGTGCCAGCGCAGGCTGTCACAACTATTACGACAACCGGGCACTCTTTGAAGATTTTCTCGTCGATAACCACACAGGTCCCTGGCTGAAAGAAATGGCTCGCCTGACCAATCCCAACGGGGCCGCCATTCTGGCCAGCAAACGCATACCCGAACAACAGCCGGCATTCCCCGGGCAGAAAGCGGCCCACCCCGACATTCACCACGAATGGTCTGGTAGCAGCCATGCCGATGCGGGCGTGGATTGCGGTGGCTGTCATAGCGACACCGGTTCAAATGAGTGGATTGAGAAGCCGGGCATCGAACAATGCCAAAGCTGCCATATCGACGAAGCTGACAGCTTCAAATCCGGCAAACACGGCATGCGACTGGCTCAGTCCCTGCCCGCTATCCGCCCCGCCGATTCTAAGATGTCTTTCAAGGAGACAGCGATGTCCCTGCAACAGGGTTGCAACAGCTGTCACAGTGCACACCGGACAGACACCCTGTTTGCCGCCAGCGAAGCCTGCCTGACCTGCCACAACGATGAACACTCACTGGGGTTTGAGGCATCGCCTCACGGACAGCTGTTAAGTCAGGCAATCGCCGGTGTGATTCCTGTGGAACAGGCCGTCAGCTGTGCCACCTGTCATATGCCGAGAGAGGAGAACATTGTGAATGGAGAGACCCTGGTACAGGTCAATCACAACCAGAACCATAACCTGCGTCCCAATGAAAAGATGATCCGGCCGGTTTGCATGCAGTGCCACAACCTCGGCTTCTCCATTGATGCCCTGGCCGACCCGACACTGATCAACAACAACTTCAATGGCAAACCGGCAACTCATATTCCATCCATCGACTGGTCGCTCAAACGGGTGATCGACTGATGCCATTCACCGCTGAAAATACCACCAACCACCCTACCTACCATTACTCTGAAAACACGAGGAATTCACCATGCAACACATCAAGAAAATCGCCCTGATCACCACATTAGTCTCTGGCAGCCTGGTTATTGCTGCCTGTAATGAAGCGCCGCCCGCAACAGCTGGTATCGCCCCAAAACTCTACACCGACTCCCTGTTTGCGGTGATGAATGCAGACCGGGCCAACTACACCAAATTGATCATTCAACGCCTGGGGCCCAATGGCGCGGGCGCCATCAAACCCGATGAACACTGGAAGGAAATAGAGAACGGCGCATTATTGCCAGCCCAGATGTTTCGGGCGGGCTCGGAAGCAGTCGCAGAAGTCACCGATGAATTCACCTACTCACTGCAATCCCTGTGGCCAATCAACAAGCAGAATGCACCCAAGACACCCCTGGAAGAAGAGGGCTTGCAATACACCGTGGACAATCCCGGTGAAAATTTCTACGGCGAGGAAAAACTGGGTGACGTGACCTACTTTACCGCGGTGTACCCCGATGTCGCTGTCTCTCCAGCCTGTACAACCTGCCATAACGAACACAAGGACTCTCCCAAAACCGACTTTGATATCGGCGACGTGATGGGTGGTGTCGTGATCCGTGTTCCCCTTTAACTGACCGGATTTTTTCGACCCTGGTGACCCATATGCTTAACAAGTTATGTATGATCGCCACCGCTGTTTTTTGTCTCGGCCTGTCGGCCTGTTCCGACAGGCCTGATTCATCCGTTGACAGCGGCACACCTGCCAGGGTGGCTGAACCTTCAGCCCACCCTGGCGAACCACTGGTGAAAGCCAATTGTCGCGTCTGCCATGCATCGGGGATCAATGGTGCACCGATCATCGGCAACCCCAAAATGTGGGCCTCCAAGATCAGTCAGGGAGAGAAAACCCTTGTTCAACACGCCATTGAAGGCTACGGACTGATGCCCGCCCGCGGCGGCTCCGAATTGACTGACCAACAAATGGCACAGGCGGTCAGCTATATGCTGTCGCAGCTGACCACCGAACCGCAATAGAGGATATATCCATGACACCCGAACAAATACACGCCTGCAAAACCTCCTGGGCCAAGGTGGAACCGATTGCCGACACCGCCGCTTCCCTGTTCTAGAATAATCTGTTTACGGCTGATCCGAGTCTGAAGCACCTGTTCAAGGGAGACATGCAGGCACAGGACAAAAAGCTGATGGAAATGATCGGCGCTGCGGTGCGTATGCTCGATCGGCTCGACGAACTGGTGCCCATTGTGGAAGCCATGGGCAGGCGCCATCTCGCCTACGGCGTTGAAGATGCCCACTATGACACTGTCGGTAGTGCGTTGATAGAAACCTTACAGACCGGCCTTGGCGACAATTTTACCGATGATGTCAGGGACGCCTGGCTGGCTGCTTATGGAATCCTCGCATCCACCATGATTGCGGCGGCTCACAGGGAAGCGTCAGCCTGACCCGAAAGGCAAAGCCCGCGGGGCGCACGTTTAATTATTGTCGCTAGCGAACGGGCTCCCCCAGCTGGTTCTTGAGCATTAGCCAGAGGGTATCCATACCGCGTTGGAGGCCCTGTAGTTTGCTGAGATCATCAGTATTGTGATGGCTTGCCGCGACACCCAACCGCATCAGGTCCATGGCGGGGTGCCCCCACGCGGCATATTCCCAGTCCAGTATCACCGGGCCACGACCCGTATCGATGATATTGTCCGGTATCAAGTCATGATGACAGATGACCGGTTGCCAGGAACAGGCATCGACAGCCGCGGCATGCTCTTCGATAGCATCTGCTGCCACGGGACGAACAGCCAACTGGGAAAGGTAATGTCGACAGTGCTTCAGATAACTGAAACGATTGACTGCATCGGGTTTGGGAAACGCCCAGATTTTTGCAAGCAAAGGCAGCAGTTGCTGGCTTACCCGATCGTTGCCAGCCGTCCCGGCCCCCCATAATCGCCCGTCGACAAATTCTGTCACCAGTACTTCTGTAGTTATATAAAAAATCCTTGGCACCAACCCGGTGGGCTGCAACAGGCGCAGCAGTGTCTCTTCCCTTTGCCGGTCAATTCCCAGCGCCTTGCCGTGCGGCGTATTCACCCTCACTACGGCACGCCTGGAGCCACTTGCCACCAGAAATGACGAGTTGGTTCTGCCACCGGACAGGGGATTCACCAGAGATGGCTTGCCCGGCAGACCGACTTCCCAGCGTCGCCAACTGGATAGCACCTGCTGCAACAGACTGTCGCGGCTATTCAGCGGATTGTTGCTCAATATAATGCCTTCTCCAACGGACAAAACCGAACACGACCAGCACCAGATAAACGGCAAATAACCCGGCTGTAAGATAGAGTTCGCGATCCAGGTACAGATAAATCGAGGCCCCATCGACGACAATCCAGTAGAGCCAGTTTTCCAGAATCTTGCGGGCCACCATCACCGTGGTCAACACACCGCCCCAGGTGGCAAAGGAATCCAGATAGGGCAAGTGGGCATCGGTGTGTTCAGCCAGCAGGTAGCCGGATATCGCGGATACCAGCAGAACAGCCAACAGCGCACAAAGGTGTTGCTCCAGTCCCCAGCGGGAAATGCTGACGCCGCGGTGATCGGCACCACCACGACGCCACTGATACCACCCGTAAACCGCCATCACCAGATAATAGACATGCAGTAACGAGCCCATGTAGAGACTGACACCACCGAAAACCCAGATGTAGATGGCTGTGCCAATAAAAGCACAAAACCAGCACAGGCTGTTCTCCCGCATCGCCAGTACGAGGTAGGCCAGTGAAAACACCACTGCCAATGCCTCCAGGCTCAGCCACGACATTCAGAACGCCTCATAGCCGGGAATTACCTTGAGTACATACACCGCCATGCCGAATTCCTCACGGCAGTCGGCGATGGTGTCCTGTACTGCCTGCATGGCGGCCCGGTATTCACCCTGCACCACCGTACTGGTGGGAAAGGTCTGCACCTCAAGCGCCGGATAGGGGTTTATCTTTTCAATAAACCCCTTGATCGGCGGAATAAAGTCCTCCCGGTTGGGGTACATACTGACATCAATGATTACCTGCATAGGATAAATCTCCCTGGTCAAACCCACTAAAAACGGTATTTGGCGGTGACACCGACAATGCGCGGCTCACCATACTGATAGTAGGGTTCAGTCTGATAAAAATTGCGGGGGTCATTGCCGAAGCCACCGAAGCCGCGAACAATCACATCCCGGTCTGTGAGATTACGTCCCCACAGCAGCAAATCCCACTGTTGCATACGGTACTCAAGGCGGGCATTAAACAGCTCGTAGCGGTTTGACCTGGCATTGTGACGCGGTGACAAATAGAACTGCTGCTTGCCTTCCATTTCCAGAGCCGCCGACAGCTGCCCGGTTAATGCCACTTCGACTCCCAGAGAAAACTGGTAGGAAGGCGCATGCGCCTGTTCACGGCCATCCAGATCGACCGCCACATTGTTTTCCGGATCGGCATCCACATGACTGAAGCTTTCAAAATCCTGGTAGGTTGCCCGGAGCAAACCGAGACTGCCGTATATCTGGACATCCTCCATCGCCAGCCAGTCGAACATCAGCTCGAGACCGTAATTGCGACCCTTGGCCGCGTTGTCAAAGGAGTCAATAAAACTGCAGGGACAAAGGTCACCGGCAATCGGCTTGACCAGTGATTGCTTGACCTGCATGTCCCGGCGCTTCTGATAAAACAGGGCCAGCTGAAGCTGCAACGTGCGGTCCAGCCAGTCACCCTTGATCCCGGTTTCAAAGTTCCACAGATACTCGGTATCGAAATCCCTCGCACCGGGCTCCAGCTCAGGGTTACTGTTGACCCCACCCGCCTTGTAACCCCGGGAGACCAGACCATACAGGAGCGTTTGCGGCGTCAGACTGTATTCCAGAGCCAGACGGCCACCCCAGAGCCTTTCACTGGTATCGTGACGAACTCCCTCGCTGTCCAGGTAGTCCGCGCGGCGAAACTCGATCCGTGCGCCACTGACAAGGTTTAAACGATCGCTTAGCCGGGTATCCAATTGACCATAGACAGCCCGGTTGCGGGTATCGAAATCGCTGGTGAAATCACCGTCGGCATAGGTGTATTCACGCAGCAACGACTCGTTCTGCCTGCGGTAGTAAATACCCAGTACCCAGTCGCTGGCACCATTAAATAAACGTCCGGCTTCGCTGGAAACCAGCTTCAGGTCGATAGTGCCGTTATAACGGCTGCGCCGGTAGCGATCAAACGAGGAATAGGCCCAACTCTCGCAGGGCAGACCATCGCAAATAGCCGCAAAGCTCCAGTCCTCATCATAACTGTACTGAAGGTTGGTATCGGCATAACTGACCAGCCCGACCACATCAAACTGCTCGGTGGCCTGCCAGATACTCTCTACCGCAAAAGCCGTGGACTCCTGCCGGTCATGACCCGGCTGATCGGAGAGTGTATTGCGGGTGTTATCCAGCGAGAAGGCATCGTAACCATTGTCCGCGTTCACGTAGAAACCGGTAAAATTCAGTTGTAACTGATCGCTGACCCGCCAGTTCAACTTGCCCCGGGCGGTCAGCTCATCGATGTTGCTGGTATCCTTGCGGTGGAGAAATTCGTTATCGATATAGCCGTCACTGCGGTGGCTCTGCACGGCCAGACGGTAACCCAGATTATCGGTAATCGGTCCACTCAACACCGCGCTGGTGGTGCGGGTTTCATAGTCAGCAATGGAGGTTTCAATCTGACCTTCAAACACGTCGGCGGGGGCATTTGATGTCATGTTGATCAACCCCGCCAGCGCATTGGCACCGTAAAGCGTGCCCTGGGGGCCACGCAATACTTCTACCTGACGCAAATCAAGCGTCGTTGCCGCTCCGCCAATACCGCTGAAATCGATCCCGTCAATCAACAATCCCACCGAGGGATTCAGCGGCTCGATAAACTGACTGCGCTCACCGATACCGCGAATCTGGATAAACTTGCCCCGTGATGCACCGCTGGAAAAATTTACATTGGGCACCAGATTCAGGAGCTGATCCAGATGACGGGCCTGACGGCGTTCAATCTGCTGACTGTCGAGGACGGTGATACTGTTGCCGGTATCCAGCACGGATACCTCGCGAAACTGGGCAGTCACCACGACTTCCTGGATTGTTTCATCCTGTAACGACCGGGTGGTGGCATCGGCTGTCGGCTTGTCTGAATCCCCGAGCTCTGTGGCAAGCAC
Source organism: Porticoccus sp. (assembly GCF_965660005.1). Taxonomy (GTDB): domain Bacteria; phylum Pseudomonadota; class Gammaproteobacteria; order Pseudomonadales; family Porticoccaceae; genus Porticoccus. The sequence continues at coordinate 9,026 of NZ_CBFHYF010000006.1, read as the reverse complement.
GCCGCCCGAAAACAGGCAGATGGCGAGAGCCAATAGCCGGGTTGTTCGACATTTATCTATCATGATGAGCCTCATTAACACTGTTAAGGAGACCCGGATATGGGAGGAGTGAACGATGACTTTTGCGTCCTATCCCTACGCCGGTACTATCCGGATCAGGTTCAAAGGGTTCATCCGAAGATGTCTCAGGCTTGCGCCGCCCCTTAGGAAAACTCAGCTGCTGTGAGCAGGCGAAATTGCGATTCTACGCGAATCAGTCACCAACTCAATGACTGTACTCAAATAATCCTGGAGTATCGAATTTCCGATCCGGATTTGTTGATATAGGCATCGAATGTCATACATATACGGCGAATCAGCAATCGTCCCGCCGGGGTTACCCGAACACCCTCTGCGCCAAAGGCTACCAGACCATCGTCTGCCATAGACTCTAGTTGGGCCAGCTCCCGGGCAAAGTACTCGGCAAACCTGACACCAAACTGTTGCTCGATGTCAGCAAAGTTCAACTCGAAATGGCAGATCAACTGCTTGATCACCGCCTGGCGCAACAGGTCGTCGGCGCTCAGCTCAAACCCCCGCGCCACCGGCAGATAACCGCTGTCGATGGCAGTCTGGTGATCTTCAATCTGCTTATGGTTCTGGGCAAACACATTGTCAATGGCGCTGATGGCCGATACGCCAAAGGCCACCAGATCGCAGCCACCGTGGGTGGAATAGCCCTGGAAGTTGCGCTGCAACAAACCATTGCGCTGGGCCACCGCCAGCTCGTCGTCCGGGCGGGCGAAGTGGTCCATACCAATGTAGACGTAACCCGCATCGTGTAACATCCGGGTCATCCGTTCCATCATCAGCAACTTTTCGGTACCGCTGGGCAAAGCCGTCTTATCGATCTGTTTCTGCACCTTGAACAAGTGGGGCAAGTGGGCGTAGTTAAACACTGACAGGCGATCCGGCCCCAGTTCAATGATGCTGCCCAGAGTGCGCTCAAAGGTCATCCAGCTCTGATGGGGCAGACCGTAGATCAGATCCATGCTGATGGAATGAAAACCCTCGGCTCTGCCCGCCTCCACCGGTGCGTGCACTTCTTCCACGGAGTTGAAACGGTTGACTGCCTACTGTACCACGGGATCGAAATCCTGGATGCCCATGCTGAGCCGATTGAAGCCCAGCTCCCGCAGGCAGGCGATGGTACTGACAGCCATATCCCCGGGGTGAATTTCGATGGAGTACTCACCGCTATCATCCTCCAACAGATTGAAATGTTTGCGGGTGGCTGCCATCAACAGGCGTTTTTCATCATCGCTGATATACGTGGGCGTACCGCCTCCCCAATGCAACTGGTGCACTGGCCGCGAATGGTCGAACAATGCACCCCGTTGGGCCACCTCGACAATCAACCGCTCCAGATAGGGCATCGCACGCTTGCGGTTGGCTGTGATGATCTTGTTGCAGGCACAGTAGTAACAGACGATGCTACAAAACGGGATATGGAAATACAGAGAGAGAGGACGACCCGCTGCGTTGCTCCGCGCAATCGCCTGACGCAGCACCCCCTCACCGCACCCATCGTGAAACTGTGGCGCTGTGGGATAAGACGTATAACGGGGCCCGGAGAGATCGTAGCGCTCGATCAAGTGCCGATCTCAAACAATGCCATGGTCGGAAATCACTGCAATCAAAGACCTGTTGGGGAGAATGCAGATCCTAGCAGCGGTTCGACAACGGTCTCTTGATGTCGATCAACCAACAAGTCTGTGGCCCTGTTTATCGCACCGCTGGCCGGTATACGGTATCCTGTATCCGTTGTTTGTGATGCTCCATTGATTCATCAATCCGCTGCGGTAAACCACCTATGCTGGCACGTCGAGACAAGATCTTTTTCGGCATTTTAGCCGTCACAATACTCGGTACGCTAACCCTGTCGGTACTGCTTGGCTGGTATATCTGGCGAGAGTCTGTGGGCACAGAGGAGCAGCGCCTGCAGTAATTGTCACAGCGGCTCGGCGAGGAAACGGAACATGCCATTATTGACGCCCGCAATCTACTTGAAACCCTCAATGAGCGGACCACCGACCCATGTAACGCCGTCCATCTGGCTATGATACAGGATATCGCCGTCGCTCGCCCCTATATCCGGGCGATTGGCTACTGGCGGGCCGCCGAGCGGCACTGCGGTGCCGGGTTTATTCAGGGCGTCTCTTTCACACCACCCAAAGCCAGCCGGATATACGACCCGGGCGTTATTGCCTGGTGGCCCAGCGAGGCGACAGAAGTGGGCGGTGTACAGCTGTTTCTGATGCGATTTGGCAACCATGATGTGGTGATCGACCCGCGATTGTTACTGAATGTGGGGCTTCCGGATGGTCAGATGGCTGGTCTTTGGGTAGAGAACCTGCCCATGATCACAACGCCCCCGGACGCGATTTTTCCACCATTGGATCACCTCAGACTGGGGCTGACCGTCGACCGCTCGACGCAACAGATGATCTCCCGGTTTTCCCTGGGCACGCTTTTCCCCATCGATATTGTCGCCATTCAGCCAATGAGCGAATTCTGGAAACGCTATCTACCCACCCTGATAACCGCCGGGATACTGGGCCTGCTACTCATCCCTCTCTGGGTATTCGCCGTGGTGCGTTACTCCCGCCAGCACCTCAGTCTGGCTGCCGAATTGCGTGACGCGATCACCAACCATCAATTGCGCGTCAACTATCAACCCATCGTGGATATGTCCAATGGACGTTGCCTCGGTGCCGAATCACTGGCACGTTGGACGCGCGGCAACGGTGAAATGGTCGGTCCGGATATTTTTATCCCCATCGCCGAGGAAGCCGGGCTGGCCACTGAACTCGCACAGGCCATGCTGCATGGCATCCTTCGCGAACTGGGCGATCATCTCAAAAAGTGTCCGAATCTCAGTATCAATCTCAACCTCTCTGCACAGGATCTCCAGACAGACCAGCTGTTTGATCACCTTGAGACCGAGCTGAAGGCTGCCGGGCTTACCACTTCGGCGATCAAACTGGAAATCACCGAACGGGCTCTGGTGGACAGCGATACGGCACGACAGCGAATCCGCACCCTCCGCCAGCAGGGCTATCTGGTGGCTATCGGTGATTTCGGTACCGGTTACTCCAGCCTTTCCTACCTGGAAAGCTTTGAGCTCGATGCGCTGAAAATCGATAAATCCTTTGTCGATGCCATCGAAAACCGAGCTGTTACCAGCAGTGTCATTGTCCATGTGATCGAGATGGCAAAATCATTGAGGCTGGACATTATTGCCGAGGGTGTCGAAAGTGATCACCAGGTGGACTGGCTATTGAGTCAGGACGTTAGGCTGGGACAGGGTTACCTCTTTAGTCGCCCGCTTAGTGCTCGACAATTTATTGCCTTTCATCAAAAACACAGCTGACCGGCTGCTCCACTCCGGATAAACTATCCGAACCCTGGGGAATGGCCAGACCCAATCCACCCCGCCCTGACCGATACTGAACAAGCCACGGGAGTACCGACTGCTTGAAAAGCCCACCCGTCTCAGCCTGTCCAGCAATGCCCATGCGCTGGCTATTAATAGCGATCATTGCATTGGCAAGCAGCAGCTGTGCCGTATGGGAGTCCCTGACTGAACAGTCAGAGCCGGCCAAAATCACCAGTCTTTCGGTCGAGAACACGAAAAATGGCCCTATAAAACGCATGGAGCAGTTGAGCCGCAGCAGCAAAATCAACCCGTTACCCACTGAACAGGTGGGTTATTACATGGATGTTCAGTATGCCAACCTGCAGCAAAAACTCCGCCTTGATGACATCAGTCTCAGTCGGCAGAACACTAAAATCACCATGATTATCCCCAGAACAACTACCTTTGATGTCAACAGTACGACCATCAACAAAGGGGCGCAGTCGGCCCTGACGACCATTGCCGGGGTGTTGTCAGAGTATGACCACACCATGGTTACCGTGGCTGGTCATACCGACAATCAGGGAGAGGCCGTCTATAATCAAAGGCTTTCCGAGCAGCGCGCCCTCGCCATCGGGGAATACCTTTCTCGGCACAGTATCGCACCCATGAGACTGGTGGTTCAGGGCTTCGGGCAAAACCGGCCAATCGCTGACAACAGCACCGCCGGGGCCGTGCGGAAAACCGCCGGGTGGAGCTGATCATTGAGCCGGTCATCGCCCAATAACCACAGTCGTGCCCCGAACAGAACCCTGTCGGGTAATTTCCCGGATGTTGCTTTATCCCCGGTGTATAGACCAAGGTGTAACTGGCAATGGCCCATGCTGGCCAGTATAATCCCGCCACTCTGGAAACCCGCCGGCTGAACCTGTGCATTTCCGCTTCCCTAACTGCAAGAGAGAAGAAGACCAGACATGAGCTACAACAAGATTCCCGCTGGCAACGACCTGCCACACGATATCAATGTGGTCATTGAAATCCCCGCCAACCACGACCCCATCAAATACGAAATTGACAAGGACAGTGATGCAATTTTTGTTGACCGCTTTGTCGCAACACCGATGTTCTACCCCGCCAATTACGGCTATATCCCGCAGACCCTGTCGGAAGATGGCGATCCGCTGGATGTACTGGTAGTAACACCCTACCCGGTCATGCCCGGTTCAGTGATCCGCAGCCGTGTCATCGGCGTGCTGAACATGACCGATGAATCCGGTGTGGATGCCAAATTACTGGCAGTACCGCATACCAAACTTACAAAACTGTATGACCATGTTCAGGAAATTGCCGATCTGCCGGAGTTGTTGATCAAGCAGATCAAACACTACTTTGAAAACTACAAAACCCTCGAAGCCGGCAAGTGGGTGAAAGTTGAAGGCTGGGACAATGCCGAGGCCGCCCGCAGAGAAATTACCGCTTCGCGTGATCGCTATCTGCAAGAGGAAAGCTAAAACCCGCACCAACACCTGCGAATAAAAAAACCCGGCATTTATGCCGGGTTTTTTGGTTATGCGGGAACAGCCCTTTCCCAGTCCAGCATCTGCTGTTTTCTGGGGAATCCCCAGCGATACCCGCCCAACTCACCATTGCTGCGAATTACACGATGGCAGGGAACCAGCCAGGCCACCGGGTTTGCACCAATGGCACTGGCCACCGCCCGCACCGCTTTGGGCTGGTCAATAGCGCTGGCGATCTGCTGATAAGTGCTCACAGTGGCAAAGGGTATTGACAGCAATACCTGCCAGACCCGTCGCTGAAATGCCGTCCCCTGCATGCTCAACATCAAGGTGGTTTGCTGCGAGTTTTCCTGTCCGGGCCGCTTAAACAACGGTTGCATGACAAGTGCCGCGTTCGCATCATCCCGATGGAAACACCGGGATCTGTCCAGCCGGGGAAAAACCCGAAAGGGATCCGTTTCGCCCCGATCCTGAAACACCAACTGCTCAATACCGGACACCGTCCAGACCAGCCAGGTCATCCCAAATGGTGAGGAAGCCTGACCATAGAAGGCATCCGCCCCCCCCTGATAATCAACCAGCCGGACTTTCATCTCTCTCCTCTGTTTTACTGGCGCCGGAACTCAGGTATTGGCCCGATTTTCGATCAACTGCTCTACCACAGCGGGATCTGCCAGCGTTGAGGTATCACCCAGATTCTCCAGTTCATTGGCAGCAATTTTGCGCAAAATACGGCGCATGATTTTTCCCGACCGGGTCTTCGGCAGCCCCGGAGCCCAATGAATGACGTCCGGTTTGGCAATTGGACCAATTTCCTTGACACAAAGCGCCACCAGCTCCTTGCGCAATTCATCCGACGGCTCTGCACCGTTCATCAGTGTGACATAGGCATAGATACCCTGCCCCTTGATATCATGGGGATAACCGACGACTGCGGCCTCTGCCACATTGGCATGCAACACCAGAGCACTTTCCACCTCCGCAGTCCCCATGCGGTGCCCGGAAACGTTCAGCACATCATCCACCCGGCCAGTAATCCAATAGTGGCCATCGGCATCCCGACGACCGCCATCACCGGTAAAGTAGTAACCTTTATAGGGGGCAAAATAGGTTTCCCGGTAACGTTCCATATCACCGTATACACCACGAATCTGAGCGGGCCAGGACGCCTTGATAGCCAGAACACCTTCACCGGGACCTTCGATTTCATGCCCCTCGGCATCCAACAGCACAGGCTGTACGCCAAAGAAAGGGGCAGTCGCACAACCGGGCTTCATCAGGGTCGCACCGGGCAGAGGCGTCAGCATATGGGCACCGGTTTCCGTCTGCCACCAGGTATCGACAATCGGACAGCGACTGTCTCCCACAACCCGGTAATACCACTCCCAGGCTTCAGGATTGATCGGCTCACCCACAGTACCCAGCAAGCGCAGGGAACTGAGATCAGCTTGTTTGACAAAATCCTCACCGGCACCCATCAACGCGCGAATGGCCGTGGGTGCGCTGTAGAAAATGGTGACTTTATGTTTTTCAATTACCTGCCAGAAACGGGAAGCATCGGGATAAGTGGGAACGCCTTCAAATAACAGCGAAGTCCCACCATTGCAGAGCGGGCCGTAGACAATATAACTGTGACCGGTAATCCAGCCCACATCGGCAGTACACCAGTAGATGTCGTCATCCTTGTGGTCGAATACATATTTGTGGGTCATGGCACACTGCAATAAATAACCGGCGGTGGTGTGCATCACGCCCTTTGGCATCCCGGTGGAGCCTGAGGTATAGAGGATAAACAGCGGATCCTCGGCATCCATCAGCTCGGGCGCACAGTACTCATTCGCCTCCATCATTTCTTCGTGGTACCACAGATCTCGCTTGTCGTCCCACTCCACCAGGGCGCGGGTGCGCTCCACCACAAGACAGGTGTGCACATTCGGACAACTCCGCAAAGCCTGGTCGGCATTGGCTTTCAGTGGAATTTTCTTGCCGCCACGCAGACCTTCGTCCGCCGTGATCAGCACCTGACAATCCGAGTCGAGAACCCGATCCTTCAGGGCATCGGGAGAAAATCCGCCGAACACGACGGAGTGAACCGCGCCGATGCGTGCACACGCCAGCATGGCATAGGCCGCTTCGGGAATCATCGGCATATAAATGCATACCCGATCACCTTTTTTTACACCCCGGGATTTCAGCACATTGGCCAGTTTATTGACCTGTTCACTGAGCTCGTTATAGGAGATATCGGTACTTTCCACCGGGTTATCACCTTCCCAGATCAACGCCACCTTGTCACCGTGTTCCGCAAGGTGGCGATCGATACAGTTGACCGTCACATTCAGTTTGCCACCGGAAAACCAGCTGGCTTCGCCGGTGTTGAAATCGTAATCACATACCTCATGCCAGCGTGTTTCCCAATCGAGAAACAGTTCGGCTTCCCTGGCCCAGAATTCATCCGGGTGCTCAATGGAGTGGCGATACATACGCTCGTAGGTTTCAGCATCGATGTGTGCCTGCGTAGCGAAGTCGTCGGGGACGGGACGAATATTGGTTGCGGACATGAAATCCTCCCTCTCGTTATCAATTCTATAGGGCCCAGATTAAAGGAGATGAAGCCTAGCATCTATTCGACCTTTGCATAACAGCTCAAAGGGATTTTTCCTGGGCAAAGCCTCATCCGATAAGCCGGGATACATCTTAACCGGAGACTATCCGGGCCAGCGATGTGTGCTCACGTCCGAACCAGATGAGCGATCTGGGGGCAGAAGAATCCCATTGCTACTGGCGGCGTTGCAGAGCATCGTTCACATAACTCGCCAGTGCTTTAAAGTAGCCGTCTTCCTCGCCGGGTCGCTCCGTCACTAGGTAACAGACCGCTCAACCGGCTTCTGTCATCTACCACCATCACACAAGACACCCGGCGAGAAAGTCTCTGATTAGGGCCACTTCCACACTTATCGACATAAAACCTGCCCACACACGATTTGCAGCTACTTTACCCGAAAGCCATTACTCTACCCAAAAGATAGCGTTGAATGATGACCTGAAACAATTAGGCGAAGGTGGAATGTCGGCAACCTAATACATTATTGTCCGGTGGGTTCAGATAAACCGGAGCAACCAAAAGAAAATGCTGCATATCAGAAAATTATTACTTACTAAAAATAGATAGCCCGATAGAATCAATCCGGCTCGAGACTTTTACAATAAAATCTGGGGCTGAATAAACAGATTCACCCCAACGGGAAGTGATGCCACCCCGAATATGGTTGCAACGAAATCCCAAATTAAACCAAATTATAAGGAAGCCTCCATCATGGGCATGATAAAAGAGTTTAAGGCGTTCGCAGTAAAGGGGAATGTGGTCGATATGGCCGTGGGTATTGTTATCGGTACTGCCTTTGGCAAAATCGTCTCGTCATTTGTCGCAGATGTCATTATGCCACCCATCGGGGTAATGCTCGGTGGTGTCAACTTTTCCAACCTGGTCATTACGCTCAAGGAAGCCGCAAACGATATGCCGGCGGTGGTCATCAGCTACGGGCAATTTATCCAGACACTGGTTGATTTTATCATTATCGCCTTCGCCATTTTTATGGCAGTCAAGGCGATCAACTCAATGAAACGGGAAGAACAAGCTGCACCCGCAGAACCAGCACCGCCACCAGCTCAGGAACTGTTGCTACAGGAAATTCGCGATCTTTTAAGACAGCAAAAATAAGGGTTTGCTATTGATCGGCATGATTGAACGGTCTGGCACAAATTGATATGTCATATGCCAGACCGGTTAATCCGGTCGATCAGATCAGACACAGGATCAACACCGGAAAAACAGCTTTTTTGAACACAACCAAACCGACAATTCTGATCATCAATGCGGGTTCTTCCAGCATCCGTTTTGCCCAATACCGGGTTGGAGAGCCATTGCAGCAAATAATGCATGGCCGGGTGGAGCGAATTGGCATCCCCGGAACCCGGTTGATCATGACAGATATTTCAGGCGCAACCATCGAGAGGGCCATTGATATGCCCGCTGATCCCGGAGCAATGGCCGCGTCCTTTGTCAGCTGGCTGGAAGTATCGGAGATCATTTCATCGATTCAGGCGATCGG
>NZ_CBFHYF010000005.1:0-70726 GCF_965660005.1 Porticoccus sp. | reverse complement strand
CCCTCTTCGGAAAGCCTCAGACAGGTAAAACTGCAGACCCCTTTGAGAATCTACTCACAAGATTTACATCTGATTGGCGAATTTGGTGAAAAAAGACGCAATCCGATTACCTTCGAGCAAATTCCTTCCTTATATATACAAGCATTGTTATCCGCCGAGGATGACCGCTTTTATCAGCATGCCGGCGTAGACATTACCAGTCTGCTGCGTGCAGCGTCAGAACTGATCACCACTGGCGAGATTCAAACCGGCGGCAGCACTATCACCATGCAGGTAGCCCGCAACTATTTCCTTTCTCGCCAGCAAACATTCACTCGAAAATTCAATGAAATTCTGCTGGCATTGCGCATCGAAGACGAACTTAGCAAAGACGAAATCCTCACGCTCTACGCGAACAAAATTTATCAGGGCAATCGCGCCTATGGCATCGAAGCCGCAGCCCAGGTTTACTATGGCACAACCATTGGCAACCTCAACCTGGCCCAGGTGGCTATGCTGGCCGGGCTGCCAAAAGCACCCTCAGCCTTCAACCCAATCGCCAACCCCACCAGGGCAATGATTCGACGCAACTGGATCCTGGAGCGAATGTTTGAACTGGGCCATATTGATGAAGCGGCTTATTTACTCGCGAGAAATGCGCCCATCACTGCCAGTTACCATGGCTACCTGCCTGAACTCGACGCGCCCTACATAGCAGAAATGGCTCGGCGAGAGAGTGTTGACATGGTAGGACTCGCCGCCTACACCGGTGGCTACCGGGTGATCACGACAGTCAACAGCAAGCTGCAACAAGCCGCTGAGCAAGCAGTTCAGGATGGACTGATCGCCTACGATAGCCGGCATGGCTTTCGTGGCCCTGAAAAAAATCTGGTAGAACCGGAGGATTGGCAAACGACCCTGCGCGAAACCCCCACCTACGGAAACCTGGTTCCCGCCGTTATTTCTGAAGTAAAGCCCCAGGCCCTGATCGTTCAGACGGAATTCGCTGCGACGCTTGAAATCTCCTGGGAAAACGGCCTCAAGGGGCTTCGCCGTTATATAAGCCAAAGCAATCGCTCCGCACCCATCAAAGCAGCAGATGAACTCTTTTCCGTGGGCGATCTGATCAGAATCCGACGTCATCAGGATACCTGGCAACTGGGCCAACTACCCGAAGCCCAGGCTGCCATCGTCGCACTCAATCCCGAGAACGGTGCCATTCAGGCATTGATTGGTGGCTATGATTTTCGCCAGAGCAACTTTAACCGGGCAGCCCAGGCTGAGCGTCAACCGGGCTCCAACTTCAAACCGTTTATCTACACGATTGCCCTAGAAAACGGGTTTACCCCGGCCAGTATCATCAATGATGCGCCGGTGGTATTCGATGATGGTTCACTGGAAAAGAGTTGGCGACCTGAGAACGATGGCGGCAAGTTTTTTGGGCCCACTCGGCTACGCAAGGCACTTTATCTCTCTCGAAATCTCGTCTCTATCCGGCTGATGCGATCAATCGGCATCCAAAAAGCCATTGACGAACTACAACGTTTCGGTTTTGACAAAAGCAGGCTGCCCAGAGACTTAGCACTGGCACTGGGCAGTCATGCCGTCACTCCATTGCAGATTGTTACCGGCTATGCGGCACTGGCTAACGGCGGGTACCGGGTGGAGCCCTATCTGGTGGACCGCATTGAGGACACCAGCGGCTCACTGCTCTATCGGGCGGCCCCGATGACTGTCTGCCGCAAGGATTGTGACCGGCAACCTGAAAGCAATCGTCCGGATACCACTCTGGACGAGACGGACGCCGACTTGCCTACCCATGTTCCCGATGAGAAAACAACCAACGCCCAACCCCCTGTAACGGGACAACTGTATTTACCCCCACCCAATGCGCCGAGAATCATTGAGCCGGATATTGCCTACATCATGGACTCCATTCTCAAAGACGTCATTGTCAAGGGGACCGGCCGGCGCGCGCTGGCGCTAAAACGCACCGACATAGCAGGGAAAACCGGCACCACAAATGGTCCCAAAGATGCCTGGTTCTCAGGCTATAGCCCACATATCGTCGCCACTGCATGGCTTGGCTTTGACCAGAACTTGTTATTGGGCAGGAACGAATTTGGTGGCTCCGCAGCACTGCCAATCTGGATAGACTTCATGCGGGTCGCGCTGGCAGACAAACCGGAAATCAATCACCCTCAGCCAGAGGGTGTCGTGATGGTGAGAATTGACCCTGACACAGGGCTGAGGGTCGGACCGGATCACAACAATGCCATGTTTGAAATTTTTCGCGAAGAAGATGTCCCGCCACTGATGGACAACTACAAATCATCCGATCATAGCCCGGTCTCACCACAGGATCCGAGGCCCGAGGATTTATTCTAAATCGCTTCCGGCTGTGGCCAACAGATCACGCCAGGGGAATGCCCGATCACCCAACCCGAAAAAGAAAGGGTTGCGCAAACAGTCCTTGGTATTGTAAGAAAGAGGACGCAAATTCAACCCGACCACATCCCCACCTGCTGCCTCGAGTATTGCCTGACCCGCTGCTGTATCCCACTCACTGGTCGGGGCAAAGCGCGGGTAGAAATCGGCACCACCCTCAGCAATAAGACAAAACTTCAGGGAACTGCCCATCTCCTGGACAACCACATCACCCAGAGACTGCCTGAGCTTTTCGGCCAGCTGCCTAACTGCGGATAACCCGTACCGCCGACTTGTCACCAACCTGAAAGGCTCTGCCAGCAGAGAGCGCCGGGCGATTGTCCGAACCCGAATCTCCGACCACTGCCGGTTTTCATATTTGAAGGCGCCAAGACCGGGGCCACCGGCATAGCCGATACCAGTGACTGGAACATAGATTACCCCCAAGACCGGCATGCCCGACTCAACCAGTGCGATATTAACCGTAAACTCATCATTGCCAGCCAGGAACTCCCTGGTCCCGTCCAGCGGATCTACAAGCCAATAGCGATCCCAATCGGCTCTGACATCAAGTGACGGGGGGGCGGACTCCTCCGACAGCACAGGAACGGCCAGTAAATCCGGCAGTCCAGCCATCAACACCCGATGGGCACTGAAATCTGCCTCCGTCACCGGCGAATGGTCCTGCTTGGTGATCACAGGGAGCGGGGCATCCCTACGATAAAATGACAGTATGCTTTTACCCGCATCCACTGCGAGCGCCATCGCGTCGTTCAGAAGAAGATGATTCACAACTTTGTTGCCGCTCGATTGTTGAGCAACTCCCTGACCAGAAACAATGCAGCGATGGAACGTCCCTCTGTACAATCTTCCCGTTCCATCAATGCCGCCAGTTCAGCCATCTTCCAGGGGATTACCTCAATAGGCTCTGGTTCATCGCCCGGCAGTCGCTTCTCATACAACCCCTCGGCCAGAACCACGAGAATATCGTGCTCCATATAGGCAGGCGACAGTGTCAGGCTTTTAATGCATTGCAGCTCACGCGCACCATAACACACCTCCTCCATCAACTCTCTGTTGGCTGCCTGCAACGCATCCTCTCCAGGATCTATTGCTCCTTTAGGTAAACCAATCTGATAATCACCGACGCCAGCACCATACTCCCGCACCAGCAGGACTGTCTCATCATCCAGCATGGGAACAATCAATACCGCACCTTCGCCCGATCGCAGCAACCGCTCATAGACGCGCCGAGCACCATTGGAAAATTGCAGGTCCTGCTCTTCAATCTGGAATAGCCGGGTTTTGGCCAGCTGTCGCCGCTTCAATATGAGGGGTTTTGTCGGCATACTGAACCATACCTTGATAACGTGGCAGACTATTATAGCTGTGAAGATCAACTGGAATACCATCGACACCGTACTACTCGATATGGACGGCACACTGCTGGACCTGCATTTTGATAATTTTTTCTGGCTCACTCACCTGCCTCGCCGCTATGCAGAGCATCATGGACTCTGCGCGGACAAGGCAATACCCGCTCTGCATAAACGATTTAATGAAAAGCAGGGAACATTGGAGTGGTATTGCCTGGAGTACTGGTCGCGGGAGTTATCACTGAATATTCGCCAGCTGAAGGAAGAGATAGACTATCTGATCACTGAACGCCCCTTCGTGCAGGAATTTCTCGAGCAACTGGGTGCCCGTGGCAAGCAACGAATTCTGATCACCAACGCCCATCCCCATAGCCTGGATCTCAAGCTGAAACTCACGAGTATCGAACCGCTACTGGACCACGTCTACAGCTCCCATGAATTCGGCCAGCCCAAAGAATGCCCGGAATTCTGGCAATCCCTGGAACGCAGGCAACATTTCAATCCGACCAGGACGCTGTTTATCGACGATTCTATAGCGGTCTTAAACGCCGCCGCTGCCTATGGCATCCGTCACCTTCTGGCTATCAGCCAACCGGATAGCAAAGCAGCGCCCATCGCCATCCGGGAATTTCCCTCCATCAGTCACTTTGATGAGATATTGCCCAATGGTTAATGAAAAAATACCTGAGCAAAAAGTTCGCCTGGATAAATGGTTGTGGGCCGCGAGATTTTTTAAAACACGCGCATTGGCAAAAGCCGCCATCGAAGGCGGCAAAGTACACATTGACGGCCATCGAGCCAAACCCAGCAAAGAGATCACCGTGGGAACCACACTCGATATACGACAGGGATGGGATGAAAAAACCGTTCTGGTGGAGAAACTCAGCACCCAGCGCAGGGGCGCCGATGATGCGGCGAGACTGTATACAGAAACGGAGCAAAGCAGAGTCCGACGGGAACAACTGGCCGTGCAGCGCAAATCCGCACAACAGGGCATTCTTTTTTCCGACGAGAGACCCAGCAAAAAGCAGCGTCGTCAAATCCATAGGTTCAAAGAGCAGAACCAATCATGAGAGCAGCTTTTCTTGTCTTGCTGCTATGTCTGACGCCCCTGAGCCAGGCGGCCATATACCGCTGGGTCGACGAGAGTGGCAAGGTGCATTTTTCGGATAAACAGCCGGAAAACAATGCCCCCACGGAGGAAATATCAAGCGAATTGCGCCCCCTCAACAGCGACTCCAGCGCCACCGAAACTGAAAAGCTCAAGGCTGTGTTCCAGGAAGAAACCCCCGAAGAAAAAGCGTTCAACACCAGACAACAGATCGAACAGGAGAAGCAGCAGCTACTCAAACAACAGGACTGTCAGAAAGCAAGAAACCGGCTCAGCATCATGCGTGGCAGGGTCGCTTTCGAGGATGCTGAGGGCAAGGAAATCATCCTTAGCGAAGAAGCAAGACAACAACAGGCAAAACGACTGGAACAGCAGGTCCAGATCGATTGCCGGTAGACACCGCCATCTGAACCCTCGGAGACTTGGCTACACTGGACAAATCTTGAGCATCGCTCTAAATTCCACCATCTGCTTCAGAGGAGTCACAACATGCCCGACAGGGATAAACTGCAACGATTCATCTTTGACCAATCCGACATTCGCGGCGAAATTTTGACGCTGGAAAAAAGCTATGGCGAAGTCATCGCCCGGGGCAATTACCCACAAGCGATCAAGCGTCTGCTGGGAGAGTTTATGGCGGCCACGGGTCTGCTCGGTGCGACACTCAAATTTGACGGAGTCCTGACACTTCAGGCACAGGGTGATGGCCCCCTCTCGATGATCATGGCCGACTGCACTCGCCACCACAACCTGCGAGCTATCGCCCGTTTTGACCCAAGTTATAATTTTAATACGGATGAATCGCTCGCACAGCTTGTGGGTAAAGGGACCCTTAGCCTTACGATTGACCCGAGTAATGGCGAGCGCTACCAGGGCATTGTGCTACTGGAGCCGGAGAATCTCGCCAGTTGCCTGGAAGATTACTTCACTCGATCGGAGCAGATCAGGACCCGAATCTGGCTGGCGGCCGATACCGGGCCTGATTCGCCAAAGGCTGCCGGATTGCTGCTTCAGGCACTACCCAGGCAACTGGAAACTTCAGCGGAAGAGAATCTGCGGCTGTGGGAACATGCGACACAACTCGCCAACACCATCACGCCAGAAGAGCAGTTGATCCTCGATCATGAAGAACAACTTCACCGTCTTTTTCACCAGGATCAGCTGCGACTGTTTGAAGCTAAACCGGTCCAGTTTAGCTGCAGCTGTTCAAAAGAACGTATCACCCAGGCGCTGTTTTCTCTCGGGGAGAAAGAGCTCAGCAGCATCCTTGATGAAGCCGGCCTTGTGGCCATTGATTGCCAATTCTGCGATCAGCATTACAGGTTTACCCGCCAAGATATTCAACAGCTCTTCGACGAAAGTCCCCCAGTGCTCCACTAGAGGAATTTTTTCTGGCATAATTGCCATCCTTTCGGCACCAGCAGGGCCGACAACCTGACCGGAAACCCCTACAGGACGATATTACTGATGACGCAAATCGAAGATTCTGCGGTGAATGTGTACACCGATCTTTGCTCCGCCGAGCTGATTGAACTAGCCCTCCAGCGCGGTGAAGGACACCTGACTGATACGGGTGCCTTTCTCTCTGTCACCGGCAACCGAACCGGCCGCTCACCGGCGGACCGCTTCATTGTAGATGAACCCAGCAGCCGGGATGATATCAACTGGGGCCCCGTGAACCGTCCCTTTTCTCAAGATGCATTCAATGCACTGTGGGACCGCGTGGAAACCCATCTGGCGGATCGCGATCGCTTTGTATCTCACTTGCACGTGGGCCAGGATTCGGAACACTATCTACCCGTCAAGGTCACCACCGAAACTGCCTGGCACAGTCTGTTCGGTCGTAACATGTTTATTCGTCCGGAAAAATACAACCCCTCTGGCAAAGAACAATGGAAAATCCTCCATGCCGCCAACTTTGTCTGTGATCCAGCCCGGGACGGCACCAACAGTGATGCCGTGGGTATTATCAATGTCGCTCAGCGCAAGGTGCTGATTGCAGGGCTGAAATATGCTGGCGAAATGAAAAAAGCCATGTTTTCGGTACAAAATTTCCTGCTGCCTGAAAAAGATGTCATGCCGATGCACTGTGCTGCAAACGTCGGTGCGAGCGGTGATGTCTGCCTGTTTTTTGGCCTGTCGGGTACGGGTAAAACAACCCTCTCAGCCGACCCAAACCGCTACCTCATCGGCGACGATGAGCACGGCTGGGCGAAAGGCTCCGTATTCAATATGGAAGGTGGCTGCTACGCCAAGACCATCAGTCTGAGCCAGAAGAATGAACCGGTCATCTGGGACGCGATTCGCTTTGGCGCGATTGTTGAAAATGTGGTGGTCAATAGCAGCCGCACTGCCGATTACGATGACACCAGCCTTTCAGAAAATGGTCGCTGCAGCTATCCGCTGAAGCATGTTGAGATGCGTTGCCTGGAAAATCGTGCCGGCGAACCGAAAAATGTCATCTTTCTGACCTGCGACGTATCCGGCGTTCTGCCACCAGTATCCATTCTTTCGAAGGAAGCCGCGGCCTATCACTTCCTCAGCGGCTATACCGCCAGAGTCGGCTCCACGGAAGTCGGTGGTAGTGCCGGCATCCAGCCGACTTTCTCCACCTGTTTCGGGGCCCCATTCATGCCCAGACCAGCTAACGTATATGCCGAATTGTTGATGAAACGTATCGACGATTTCGATAGTCGTGTCTATCTGGTCAATACCGGGTGGACAGCGGGCTCCGGGGCTCCTGGTGGCACTGGCTCCAGGTTCCCGATCCCTGTAACACGGGGGATCATTGCCGCCATCCAGAATGGCGACCTCGAGAACGTGGAAACCATCAGACTGCCACTGATAAACCTGGATATTCCCGTCACGGTTCCAGGGGTTGATAGCCGCTATCTCAACCCCAGAGAAACCTGGGAAGACAAGACTGCCTACGACGAACAGGCTGCCAAACTCGCCGGACTCTTTATTGAAAATATCAAACGTTTTGACGTCGCTGATAATGTCCTGAATGCGGGTCCCAGACTTTAATTCATTATGACTTACCCGTCACAGTAAAAAGGTGCCTCGCATGGGCGCCTTTTTACTGTGAGTCACTCTGCCATGAACTCCCGCTAGTCTACACCTGTGATAAAAGACAGCCCCTGCTGGTAATAACGTGCGCTTTTTTCATGTTCACCCAGCCTTGACATCAAACCGGCAAGTTCGGCATAGGTCTCAGAATTGGCTTTCAGTGACAAAGAGCTCTCCAGGTAGTCACGCGCTTTACCCCAAAGTTGATTGCGAAGACAGAGTCTTCCCAAGGTGAGCATCAACACAGCGTCATTGGGACGCTCACGCAACCAGCGCTCAGCGATCAATAGTTGTCGATGTGCATCACCGCTATCGACCATACCGAACAATCTCACCAATTTCTCATCCCATCTGGACTTGAGTGTTTTTCGCAGCAATTCCTCCACTCGCACATGATCGCCCAACTGAAACAAGCCGTTGATATAGGTATCCAGTATGAATGGATTTGAACGCACATGACGGGGCATCTCCTGCCATAGCTTTACCAGGCTTGCCGACCCGGCAAGCTCAGCTTGAGGGGAGATTCCCGCCAGGAGCGCCGCGTAAATATCCACTTCAATCCGGCCCAGCGTACGGTCATCGAACACGCGGTAACGCTTCAGGTCCGGCAACAGTTTCTCAAGGCTCGACCAATCACTTAGTCCAAGATAGGCCTGCTGCAACAAACGCAGTACAAGAGCATGGTCAGGTTCACGAGCGTAAAGGCGTTGCAGAATTGCCAGTGCCTCTTCGTACTGCTCGCTATGGAGATGCATTCTTGCCTGAACCAACCCAACAGCCAACTCACCACCAGGACCGGCTTCCTCTGCTTTTAAAAGTAGTCGGTTGACATCCAGACGGTCGCCGAGTTCGTGCGCCGCATTTGCTGCTGCCAGATAATTGATGAGCGGCATATCGGAGTATCGTGCAGCTCGTTTGAGATTACGCCGGGCCAAATCCCAGCGCCCTTCAATAAACTGCAACAGCCCTTTTGCGGTTCGTGCACGAAAACGCCGTTGTCTGGCAGAAATACCCTGGCGGATAAGATTTCGGCCAGGCTCCACCAGCAAGCGAAAAAAATAGCTTCCCGCCCTGAGCAGAAACCACACCACCAACAGTAAAAACAGTAGCGCCCACAAGCTCATTTCGATGGTGTAGTTGCCAACGGCTATCAGTACATAACCACTGGTTTCCAGCATTTGCCAGGCAGCGACTCCACCCAGCAGGGCAATCAATACAATAAACAACAGCAATTTTCTCACCGTTGCTGACCTCTCTGGGAATCCAGATCATGACGTTGCTGCCAACTGTCGATGTAATCGCGCAGTGCATTGAGCCCTGCAGAAATATCCGTACGGGGTTGAACTACAGATCGCTGTTGCAACTCACTTAACTGCTCCACCAAAACCGTGGACTGCTCTTCATTGAGTTGAAAATAATCCGCCAGCAACTGTTGGACTAGTGCAAGACTTCCGTCATAAACAACCTGTTGTTCTCGCAACATGGCCAGCTGGGCCAGCTCCATTAACGTCGCCAGCCGCAGACGGATCAACTGTTCCTGCTGGGGAGATAACATCGGCTCTATCACCTCCTCGCGATGCCTGATGCGAACAACCTCGGCGACGATATTCAAGGTACTGTGAAAGATGCTGACTAACGGGTCGTACCACATGCCGGACTGGTCGGCGACAGAATCAGCTGACCTGAGTTGCCCGGATAAGTGCGGTATCCGAGGTGCCAGCATCGGCAGTTCATCTACCTGCCCGGCAAGCGCTTTTAATTCGAGATACAGTCCATCCGTATCCGTCATAGGCGCCGACTTGAGAGCGACTATATTCTTTGCCAAGACTTCACGAACAGGCAGCAACTCGACTTCATCCAGATCTCGAAGAATGCTGTCCGCGGACTGTAGCAAAGCCAGTGCGCTATAACTGTCCCGTTCTGTCAGCAGACGCTGATTGCCCAGCCTGAGGAGGTATTCAGCCTCAGCCAATTGCCAGTCTTTTCTGGAAGGTGTCGATATCGCCTCAATCCGACTGGCTTGATGATTCATTTTGAGCGCCAGCTCCCTGTCAGCCTGGCTTAAATCCGCCACAAGGTCACTTCGCAAACGGTGTTCTTCGACCAGCGCCTGTTGCAGACGTCTAACCTCCACGTGGAGAGCAGCGAGATCGTCTTGAATAACCGGCTGCCGCTGTTGCTGAGAGTAGAGCCACCAGCCACCAGCCATACCTGCGGCAATAGTGAACAACAGCAGGATAATCAGAAAGAACAGCATTGGCCTGAGGGATTGGGATTGCCCGGACTTTTGCGAGCTACCAGCCGCTTCCCCTGACCCGGGTGGGTTAGAGGACTCTGTGGAGACACCGTCAGACACCATCACAGGATCATCTGCCTGCGCAGTCTGAGGGTTTATGGTTTTTTTCGGGTTTACTTGCGGGTTGGTGTCATCTAGCTGCTTGTCATTATCCACTGACTCGATTCCTGGCGATGGTGATTTCAGATAATTTTACCATTGGTTTCGGCTTCAGCGCCGACGATGCAGTTAACTGCCATCTGCAACCCAGATCTAGATTTTTTTATTACTGTACCACTCAAGGATAGTCGAAACCATGTCCTCAGGCGCCGCGGATGGCGCTTTTAAAACCTGACTAAACGAGAGGTCTGTCGCAATTGTCGCAACCCGCTCACCCGGCACAATGATAGGCAGCCGATGGAGTGTTTCATGGAGTGCTTGTGGAACCACTGCAAGCAGATTATGCACCAGCTCACCACTATGCGCGGCTACCAAATCCAGCTTGCTCTGTGCCAGCAAGCTCGCAATCTTCACTGCATGCTCTCCGATTGCACAACGACGGTATAACTCACACCGATCTACTTTCGCACCCCGCCTTTGCAGCTCTTGGGCCAACAGCGTCCGTCCTCCCTGGCCGGCAAAAATCAGTGCTTTCTGACCGGCAATAGATCGAAGAGAAGGCATAGCCAGAAGCGCTTCACTGTTGAACCCCGCCCGGGGCAATTCGGCGTGAACGCCCCGTTCCGCAAGCGCTGCTGCTGTGGCTTTGCCCACCGCATAATAACGGATGCCCATTGGCAGCTCTGGCCAGTAATTTTCCAACCAGTCCATCCCCAGACGAGCTGCAACACGACTTACAAATATCGCTATCTGGTAGTGATCAAAATCCAGGACTCTGGATTTTGCCTCCGGGGACAATACAGGTTCAATATCCATTACCGGACAGCGATACACCTGCGTCCCTGCTTGCTCCAGCAGTTTCACAAGTTCATCCTGCTCCTGGACTGGCCTTACCAGCAATACACTCAATCGGGTCATCACATCTGATCTTTGTAGACTTCTCGGAGGATGACACCGGCTCCCCGCTGCAACAGACGCTCTGCCAACTCCACACCCAGCGCTTCGGCAGCGTTTACACTGCCGCTGATTTCATCACGGATGATACGGGTTCCATCGGGGGAACCGACCAGGCCCCTCAGCCAGATTTGTTCCTCTCCACGATGAATGGCATAGCAGGCAATCGGCACCTGGCAGCCACCTTCCAGGCGCCGGTTCATGGCTCGCTCTGCCATGACACACTCCGCTGTAGCCTCATCATGCAACGGCTTCAGCAAGGTCTGAATCCAGTCATCGCCAAGACGACTTTCAATGCCTACAGCTCCCTGCCCACCCGCTGGCAAACACTGTTCCGGCGCTAATCGGAGGGTGATTCGCGCTTCCATTTTTAGACGTATCAGCCCGGCCGTCGCCAGCAAAATCGCATCGAATTCACCACTATCCAGCTTGCCGAGGCGGGTCTGGACATTGCCCCGGAGATCACCGACCAACAACTCGGGGAATGCTTCCCGAAGCTGGGTCTGACGACGCAGACTCGACGTGCCCACCCGGGCCCCGGGCGGCATGTCTTCCAGCCGTGCATAATGATTCGACACAAAAGCATCGGTGGGATCCTCTCGCTCACAGATAACACTGAGCCCCAAACCATCGGGAAACGCCATGGGCACATCTTTCATCGAGTGCACCGCGATATCTGCCCGCCCCTCAAGCATGGCCACTTCCAGCTCTTTGACAAACAGGCCTTTGCCGCCGACCTTGGCCAATGGCACATCCAGTATTCTGTCGCCTTTCGTGGTAAAGGTTACCAAGCTCACTGCAAGATCCGAATGGAGCGCCAGCAGACGATCCTTGACATATTCTGCCTGCCAGAGCGCCAGGGGGCTCTTACGGGTTGCAATACGGAGATGTTTTGACATGTTAGTAACGACCATTTACTGCAAACGGCGCATCATAACAGATTGAATCCGGATCTCTGCCAGCGGACAAGGCAACTTCGAACACATACAGTTGACGCGTTACATCTGCTCAAGCAATTTTCGCAATGGGGCCACATGGCGTCTGCTGACCTGTGGACGTATATCCATACCCTGAAGACGGGCAAAGAACTGGCCATCAATATTGCGCTCCAGACCTTCAATATGCGGGATTGAAATCAGGGCATTGCGATGGATGCGGAAAAAACGGTTCTCGAACTCATCCTCAAGCTCTTTCAACGTTTCGTCGAGGAGCGCTTCGCCCTGGGTGTGATAAGCCGTGACATATTTATGATCTGCCTGAAACAACCGCACATCCGCAATGGCAACCAGGTCGATACCTCTGCGATTTTTGGCGGCAATATGGCTCCTGCCACCGGTCTGAAAAATGGGCGCATCCTGCAACTCGCTTAGTTGTGCTTTGTTGATTCGCTTGGTGCGCAGAATGGCGTTTTCCAAGTCCACCTGTTTGATCGGTTTGAGCAGATAACCGATAGCCTGAGAGGAAAAAGCCTCGACGGCGTAATCATCATAGGCTGTGCAGAAAATAACCGCCGGTGGTGGCTCAAAATCCGACAGGTACTGGGCAGCTGCAAGGCCATCCATCCCAGGCATCCGCACATCCATGAACACCAGATCCGGTCCAAATTCCTCGGCTACCTTGAGGGCCTGCTCACCACTGCCCGCTTCACCGACAATCATGCAACTGCCGATCGCCGACAACATTCTCTTCAGACGGTCACGCGCGAGCGGTTCATCATCAACGATCAATACTCTCATCGACAGCCCTACCATCCAACTGGGTAGCTAATGCGGGTAATATAGCAACTTTCACTGGGTTCCGCAGTGACTCTCGCCCCTGAACCAAAGTGTGCCTGCAGGCGTTGTCGGACGTTCTGCAATGCCATTTTATTACCCCGGTGCTGCTGGAGCGCACGATGCAAAGGGTTCGATACCACAATCTCAATCCGATCCTGGATTCGCCGGACTGAAATGGTAATTTCACCCCCCTCCTGCAACAGTTGAATACCGTGGTAAATTGCATTCTCCAGAACGGGCTGAAGGATCAGGCAGGGAATATGCACCCCTTCCCCATAATCGCCAATTTCCCATCGCGCCGAAAGCCGATCGCCCAGTCGCAGTTTTTCCAGAGCCATGTAACGGCGGCAGAGAGATAGCTCCTCGCGCAAAGGAACCAGTGTTTGTGCATCTGTCAGGGCATAGCAGAAAAGGTCTGACATGTCCTCGACGACGCGCTCAGCTTTTTCCGGATCGGAACCGATCAGACTGGCAATCATATTCATGCTGTTAAACAGAAAATGCGGACGGATTCTCGATTGCAATGCCTGAATCCGCGCCTCCAGTTCAGCCCGCTGGCACAACCGCAACTGCTGTTGAAGGTACAGGTAGCGAAGCAGAATGCCGGCAGGAATCGCAGCCAGAAGCAAATACTCGGCAATGTTCCAGATATTGTAAGTGCGCTCTGCCAAAGGCGCTGAATACCACCACATAATGCCTTCGGATACTGCGCCACAAAACAGGGTGACGATCAGAATCAGCAGAAAAGAGAGGGTTGCTGCGGTCACCAGCCGGACACCGGACAGCAGTCGATTGACGAAACAGAGCACGACCGCACTGAGCAGGGCTATCCACAGGGAGAGCAAGGAAACCCTGGCCAACTTGACCCAGTCGAAATTTTGCAGCCCACTGTCGGCAACACTGATCAACAACGCCAGCAGTTCCGATATAACAATCACCGCCAACAACCCCTGGCCGCGGCAAAAATTCGGCAGAAAAGTGTCCCCCTCCCGAAGAAATAACTGGGCAGGCCTGGGTTTGCTCACTTTCCACCGCTCCATGATTCCCATTAACATCCACCCATCCTGTTTGACTCGGCTTTGCTATAATCAGGCTTTTCCCGCACCCGCAGCACTTTATCTGTGGTCCGACAAGTTATAAAGGTTCAGTTTACCGATGAGCAACTCAAAAGACACCAATCTATCCTGGGGCGGCCGCTTCAATGAGGCCACAGATGAATTCGTAGCCAGGTTTACAGCCTCTGTCAACTTCGACCAGCGACTTGCGCCACAGGATATTCAGGGTTCCATTGCCCACGCCACCATGTTGACCAGCATCGGGGTGCTCGATGAAAGTGAGCTTGACTCAATCAAGACTGGCTTGACAGAGATTTTGACTGATATTGAAAACGGTACATTTGAGTGGAGCCTGGCACTGGAAGATGTCCATATGAATGTGGAGGCAGCGCTCACTTCACAGATCGGCATTACGGGCAAAAAACTCCATACCGGACGCTCGAGAAATGATCAGGTGGCCACGGATATCAGACTCTGGTTAAGACATGAAATTGACGCAATCGGCGTGGAATTGACTCGGCTGCAACAGGGCATTCTGGAGCTGGCACAAGCACAGGCAGACACCATCATGCCGGGATTTACCCACTTGCAGACAGCGCAGCCGGTGACATTCGGGCACCATCTGATGGCTTGGTTTGAAATGCTGGAACGCGATTACGGCCGATTGCTCGATTGCAGAAAACGCCTCAATCAGTCGCCGCTGGGTGCCGCGGCCCTGGCAGGAACCACCTATCCCATTGATCGTCAAATGACCGCAGAATTACTGGGCTTTGACGGTCCTACCCGCAACTCACTGGACTCCGTAAGCGACAGGGACTTCGCCATCGAATTTTGTGCGTTTGCGAGTATTTTGCTCACACACCTGTCCCGCGCTTCCGAAGAATTGATTCTGTGGACCTCCGCGCAGTTCAATTTTATTGAGTTGCCGGATCGTTTCTGCACGGGCTCCTCCATCATGCCGCAGAAAAAAAACCCCGATGTTCCCGAACTGGTCCGGGGTAAAACGGGCCGGGTTAACGGCCACCTGGTTGCGCTGTTGACCCTGATGAAATCCCAACCACTGGCCTACAATAAGGATAATCAGGAAGACAAGGAACCGCTGTTTGACAGCGTCGATACCGTCAAGGATTGCCTGCGGGCTTTTGCCGACATGATTCCCGCCATTCAACCGAAAAAGGAGGCCATGCGTGAAGCTGCAAGACGTGGCTTTTCAACTGCCACCGATCTTGCCGACTATCTGGTTCGCAAGGGGATACCCTTTCGTGACTCCCATGAAATTGTCGGTAAGTCTGTGGCATTTGGCATTGCCGTAAATAAGGATCTCTCGGATATGACACTGGAAGAACTGCAGCAATTCTCAAACGTTATTGAAGCAGATATTTTCGAGGTATTGACGCTAGAAGGCTCCGTCGCCGTCAGAAACCACATTGGCGGCACAGCGCCCGAACAGGTAAAACGTGCCGTCAAGTTTGCAACCAGGCAGCTCAGCGATCGAGCCTAACCAGAGGCGGATGCGCGACACAAGCACAACAGTGTGGCCTACCCTGATCAAGGTGGGCCCGACAACCGTTTTTCGGGACAGGGTTACTGCCTGTTCTCTCCAGTGGCGGTTGTTGGCATAGCGATTGCTAACTTGTCATTAATTGGGCCGCTTTCGGGATGGCTGATCCGCCACAACAGGAGGTGCGTGACAATTTATGAATAAAACCTGGCAAAGCTATAACTCCAGCTTGTTTTATGACGAGCTACTGTCCAGCTCGGGAAATCCAAGAGTTGCCGCACGGGGCATCATCAAATTTCTGCAGAGCCTGCCGGAAGAGGAGATTAATGAACGCCGCTCTGCCGCAGAGTTGGCAATCAGGGATATGGGCATCTCCTTTACTGTTTACACAGAGGGCGGCAACATTGACCGAAACTGGCCATTTGACATCATCCCCCGTGCCATCACTGCAAAAGAGTGGTCAAAAGTCAGTCTTGGCTTACAACAGCGAACCCGGGCCCTCAACTGCTTTATTGACGATATTTATAACCGGCAGAAAATCCTCGCCGACAAATTGGTTCCGGCAGAAATTGTATTGGAGTCTTCCAATTACAAACCCCAGTGCGCCGGCGTTTCGCCTCGTTATGGCGCATGGGCTCATATCTGCGGCTCCGATTTGGTGCGCAACAGCAACGGAAAGTTTTATGTACTGGAAGACAACCTGCGGGTGCCCTCCGGGGTATCCTATATGCTCGAAAACAGGGAAATCACCAAACGGGTTTTGCCAGAACTCTTTGAAAACTACAGCATCCAGCCAGTCGATGACTATCCGTCCAGGCTCTATCAAACCCTCGCTTCGCTCTCTCCTCGCCAAACGGGCAAGCCATGCATTGTAGTTTTGACACCTGGCATCTATAACTCAGCCTATTTTGAACATGCATTTCTTGCCCAGAGCATGGGCGCTGAACTGGTGGAAGGCAGCGATCTGCACACCGGTGACGACGACTGTGTCTATATGCGCACCGTTGATGGACCCGTCATGGTGGACGTGGTCTATCGACGCATAGATGAAGATTTCATTGATCCCGAGGCCTTTCGTGAGGACTCCATGCTGGGGGTTCCCGGCATCATGCGAGCCTGGAAGGCAGGCAATATTGCCATTGCCAACGCCCCGGGAAGCGGCGTGGCCGATGACAAGGTTATCTATGCCTATGTCCCCGACATGATCCGCTATTACCTCAGACAGGAGCCCCTGATCGATAGCGTAAAAACCTACCTTTGCATGATTGAAAAAGATCGCGAGTATGTGTTGGCAAATCTCGACAAACTGGTGGTCAAGCCCGCCAATGAATCCGGAGGCTACGGCATCATGGTTGGCCCCCATGCCAGCGCCCAGACACGCAGGGAGTTTGCCTCTCTGATCGAGAACAATCCCCGCAACTATATTGCTCAGCCCACTCTGTCATTGTCGACTGCGCCGACTTATATCGACCACACTGTGGAACCGCGCCACCTGGATCTGCGTCCTTTTATTCTGCAGGGCAAAGATACCTGGGTAACGCCTGGGGGATTAACAAGAGTTGCGATGGTAAAGGGCTCTCTCGTGGTGAACTCCTCCCAGGGTGGCGGCAGCAAAGATACCTGGATTGTGGAGGGACACTGATGACCATGCTATCCCGTGTTGCCGAACGACTCTACTGGATGGCCCGCTATCTGGAGCGCGCCGAGAATACCGCCAGAGTAACCAATGCCTACACCCACCTGATAATGGACCTGCCTCGTGATACCCAGGTTGGCTGGGAAATATTAATACAAATACTGGACGCAGAGCCGGTTTATACAAAGCAGTTTCGCGCTTTTAATGAACAGAATGTCCTCCGCTTTCTGATTGCGGACCAGGAAAACTATTCCAGTATCAGCCGCTCGGTAAAGGCGGCCCGGGAAAATGTTCGCACGACCCGCGATGCTCTGCCGGAAGAAACCTGGGAGCATGTCAACGAACTGTTTATTTACACGCAGGAGACGGCAGAAAAGTCGATTGGCCGGCGTCACCGCTATGAGTTTCTGGAACAGATTATTTCGCGCTGCCAGATGATCAACGGCCTGCTGATGACCACGCTTTACCGGGAACACTCCCACCGTTTTATAAAACTGGGGCATCTGCTGGAGCGCGCGGACATGAGCAGTCGCATCATCGACGTCGGTGCTGGCGCCAACCAGGCGATCGACCCCTTGCTTTGGGGCAGCATGCTGAAGTCCCTCTCGGCGATGAGTGCCTACCGTCAAAAAATCGGTCCACTGGTGGGGCCGAATGCTGTCATCAACTTTATTTTCAAGGAGTCCAGACTCCCCCGTACCGTCTTCTTTTGCCTGACCGGAATCCTTGAAGAACTCCAGCCACTGAGCAACAATAGCGATGCGATTCAGATAGTGGAATCGGCACGGCGAAAACTGACCCGGTTTGATGCGGAAAGTATGACCCTGGAGCAACTGCACCAATTTATCGATCAGCTGCAAATATCACTCAACCAACTTGATGATGCCATCAATAAAGCCTGGTTTTTGCCCATGCAATCATGAAGAAATTTTTCTGCCACTGCGGTAATCAGGTTTTTTTTGAAAGTCGCCAGTGCCTGTACTGCAAAACCGATCTGGGTTTTGACCCAGGCAATATGGACATGCGGTCACTGACCGCTGTACATGACCACTTATTCGAGGCCAGCGACCAACGGTTGTTCCGCTTCTGTAGCAACAAAACAGAATTTGGCGTCTGCAATTGGCTGTGCTCCAAAGAAAGTGACCACCCACTTTGTCTCGCTTGTCAATTCAACCGCACCATCCCCAATCAGAGCCAGCCTGAAAACAAGGCTCGCTGGTTCCGCCTGGAACAGGGCAAAAAACGCCTGATCTTCACCTTGATGCAGCTGGGATTGCCCCTCGAAAATGGTTGGTCAGATCCCCAGCGGGGCCTGCTCCTGGATTTTATTGAGGATGGCCGTACACAGCCACTTTTTGCGGAAACCTTTGTCACCACCGGCTATCTTGGCGGGGTCATTACGATCAACGTGATGGAGGCAGACGATATCGCCCGAGTGACCGTCAAAGCCGAAATGAAGGAAGCCTATCGCACCGTACTTGGGCACCTGCGCCATGAATCAGGCCATTATTACTGGTCAAGACTGAATCCCGACAACACCATGAAACAGGCATTCAGAAATGTTTTTGGTGATGAACGCCGGGATTACCGCAGCGCGCTGGATGACTACTACGCACAGGGACCAGCGCCGGATTGGGCCGATCACTTCATCAGCAGTTATGCCAGCTCCCACCCATCAGAAGACTGGGCCGAAAGCTGGGGGCATTACTTGCACGTCTATGATGCATTGGAAACGGCGGCGGCTCACGGGGTGATCAATCACGGGCCTTCCGCCATGGATATGCAAACCCGAATTGATATCTGGCGACAGCTGAGTATTACTCTGAACGAACTCAACCGGAGTGTCGGTCGGCAGGATGCCTATCCTTTTATCATCAACCACCAGGTAGAAACCAAGCTGGTATTTGTTGACCAGGTTATAAGTCAGCTCCAAACACTTGGCTCAACGATGGCAATTCACTAAACGCCTTGCGGATATTTTCATCCCAGCTCTGCCGCAACATGACCAAGTAGGGATCATTTTCCTCAAACTTATAATACTTGTTTGGATTGCTCAGGCTATCTGCCTCGTAGTAAAGCAGCTCGATGGGTGGCCCCACGGTGACATTACTGCGCATCGTTGAATCCAGTGACACCAGGGCACAGCGCATGGCCGTCTCATGGGGTGTTTCGGGACGGACAATCCGGTCCAGTATCGGTTTGCCGTATTTGGTTTCACCAATCTGCAAAAACGGATACTGTTCCGAGGAGGTAATGTGGTTGCCCTCGGGGTATATCATGTAAAGCTCGGTATCCACTCCCTTGATTTGTCCACCCAGAATAAAGGTTGCCTCGGCGTTGAAACCGGCCTTCATCCCGTTCTGCTTGTATTTGCTTTGCTCCCTGACGCTCAGTTCACCGATATAATCAGCCACCTCGGACAGATAGCAGGCCTTGCGCAAATTAAATTCGGCATCCTCTTTGAGATCCCGCTCAATCTGGGCCATCACGGCCTGACTGGTGGCCAGGTTACCGGCAGACATCATCATCATCTGGCGATCGCCGTGGATGGAAAAGCGGTGCAGCTTGCTGTAGGTACTGACCCTGTCCGGGCCGGCATTGGTACGTGAATCAGAACAGAAAACCAGTCCTTCATTCAATCTTATCGAAACGCAATACGTCATAGAGCCAAAAACCAATTCATGTAAATGCAGCGGGGGCTAACCGGGAGAGCACAAAGAATAAAGGCTCCGTTCCGTAAAAGCTATCAGCTTTTCCCTAACCGGAACCACCTTGACTAGCCATTTGAGCAATCAAAAATTCCCTGTTCTCCCGCGCCCTGTTCCCGGCAAACTCGGTTAAGCAGCGCTTCAAAAGTTTCACCTGTGGTGGTGCAGCGCCAGGTTTGATCATGGTAATCCAAATGATAGCCACCGGATTTGGCCGCCAGCCATATCTGGAACATCACCGGTTGCCGGGAAATAATCACTTTGGAATGCTCAGCCTCGATGGTCAGTGTCAACACACCACCAGCGCGCTCATAATCGATATCAAGGCCACTCTCTTCAATAGCATCTTCAACCGAGAGCATCAGCTCGTCTGCCCGTTGGGCGAACTCAACATCAGTCATATTGTGGCACTCATACAGGCTTCAGTGAACATATCAAAGAGTATACGCGATTGAGTGTTTAGGGTGACAGCCGCTATACTCGCAGGTA
This sequence comes from Porticoccus sp., assembly GCF_965660005.1. Classification (GTDB taxonomy): domain Bacteria; phylum Pseudomonadota; class Gammaproteobacteria; order Pseudomonadales; family Porticoccaceae; genus Porticoccus. The sequence continues at coordinate 50,251 of NZ_CBFHYF010000005.1, read as the reverse complement.
TTCCCGGAATCAGAATACAGGCTTCCCCACATGCAACGTTTTTTTGCACTGATATTGCTCAGCGCGTCTTTTATTGGCTTGTCCGCCTGCGGCAACAAAGGTCCGCTATACCTCCCGCCCGAACCGGTGCAACAAACCCCGGTTGAACAGGACGAAACCCAACCCGCAGAAGAGGGGCAAACCCAACCCTCCGACACCGATGAATAATTGACTAACGGTTGCGGTTGAGCCATGAAATATTTTGATTACCGAGACGGCAAGTTGTGTGCCGAGGGCGTCGCACTGGACGTTATTGCCAAGCGCTTTGGCACCCCCACCTATGTCTATAGCCGGGCGGCCCTAACTGAACAGTTTATGGCCTACCAGAACGCACTGGCCGATAGACGTCACCTGATTTGTTATGCGGTCAAAGCCAATTCCAACCTGGCGGTATTGAATGTACTGGCGAGGCTGGGAGCAGGATTCGATATTGTCTCGGTTGGCGAACTGGAGCGTGTTCTGGCAGCGGGCGGGGATCCCGAGAAAGTCATTTTTTCCGGCGTGGGCAAACAGCACTCGGAGATGGCCCGGGCGTTGCAAGTCGGCATCCACTGCTTCAACGTTGAATCTGAAGCCGAGCTTACAGTACTCAACCGGGTGGCAGGCGAATCCGGCAAAAAAGCGAATATCTCCCTGCGGGTCAACCCTGATGTGGATGCAAAAACCCATCCCTATATTTCCACAGGGCTGCGCGACAACAAGTTTGGTATTGATATCGACCAGGCACTGGCTATCTATCTGATCGCCAGCAAAATGCCCCATTTAAGTATTACCGGTATCGACTGCCACATCGGCTCCCAACTGACCGAAATCGCACCTTTTATTGATGCACTGGATCGGCTACTGACACTGGTCGAGCAGCTGGCTGCCAATGGTATCGAACTGGAACATCTGGATCTGGGAGGCGGCCTCGGCGTGTGCTACCAGAACGAGCAGCCGCCTCACCCATCGGAATACATCGCCGCTATTCGGCAGAAGCTCGACCAATTGCCGGTGACACTGGTGCTCGAACCCGGTCGATCGATCGCGGCAAACGCCGGCGTACTCCTAACACGGGTCGAATACCTGAAGCCGGGAGAAAATAAAAACTTTGCCATTGTCGATGCAGCCATGAACGATATGATTCGACCGGCACTTTATCAGGCATGGATGGCCATAGAATCGGCATCACCCCATGCCGGTACACCACGGCACTGGGATATTGTCGGCCCGGTATGTGAAACCGGGGACTTCCTGGGGAAAAACCGCTTGCTGGTGCTTGAGCAGGATGACTTGCTGTGCATCCATTCGGCCGGAGCTTATGGATTTACGATGAGCTCAAACTACAACAGCCGAGGCCGTGCTGCAGAAGTCATGGTGGATGGCGAGCAGGCCTATCAAGTCCGGCAGCGGGAAACGATCGAAGATCTGATTCGCGGAGAGGCACTGCTGCCTGTCTGAATATGCAACGACCTCAAGTGGCCCTGAGGAAAAACCTTCAATAGAAGACAACTCTGCTATGCTGTTACGTTTTACCAAAATGCACGGGCTGGGCAATGATTTCGTCGTCATTGACGGGGTCTCTCAGGCTGTCACCATGACCCCGGAACTGGCCCGAAGGCTCGGGGATCGTCACTTTGGCATCGGCTGTGATCAGATACTGATTGCGGAACCGCCCAGCCACCATGATACGGATTTTCGCTATCGGATTTTCAACCAGGACGGCAACGAGGTCGAGCAATGCGGCAATGGTGCCCGCTGTTTTGCAAAATTTGTCCGGGATAGGCACCTCACCGGGAAAAAAACACTCCAGGTGGAGACTGGTACAGGCATTATCACGCTGCGGATTAAAGCCAACAATCTGATTGAAGTGAGCATGGGTGTGCCGATTCTGACCCCCGCGGATATTCCGTTTGTTGCCGATGCAATGGCCATTAATTACCCGCTGTCAGTTAACGGCAGAGAACTGTCCGTCAGTGTGGTATCCATGGGCAACCCCCATGCCGTACTCACTGTGGCCGACGTGCAAACGGCACCGGTTGAGACTCTGGGGCCAGCCATAGAGAGCCACTATCGGTTCCCTCAGAGAGTAAACGTAGGTTTCATGCAGATTTTAAGCCGTCAGGAAATCAACTTGCGGGTTTATGAGCGGGGTGTTGGGGAAACATTGGCCTGCGGCACGGGGGCCTGTGCCGCAGTAGTGGCAGGCCACTTGCAAGAACTGCTAGACTCGACCGTAACTGTGAACCTGCCGGGCGGCAGTCTCCAAATTGAGTGGCCAGGTGAAGGCCAGCCGGTCATTATGTCGGGGCCCGCCACTACCGTTTTTCATGGGCGGATAAAGCTATGAGTACCGAGCAAAAAAAACCGCATGCCAAAGAGTTGTTGATCCTCTCCCAGATCAAAGCCCATCTGGAAGCAAACCCGCGTTTTTTTGAAGATCATCCGGACCTGCTAGAAGTAATTGAGCTGCCGCATGACAGTGGGCCTGCCATTTCATTGATCGAACGGCAGGTATCCGTTTTACGGGAACGCAACCTGGAAATGCGGCAGCGGCTGAATGCCATGCTGGATTCCGCAAAGATCAATGACAAACTCTTCGAGAAAACCAAGCGGCTTATCCTGACCCTTCTGGAGGCAAGGGATCTGGAAACCATCGTCAACGCCACATCCAACAGTCTCAGCACAGACTTTCAGGTCCAGTTCCACAGCATGATTTTGTTTGGGGACAACCCGTCAGCAGAAATTAAACCCCATGTGCGGATGGTCAACATTGAACAGGCCAACGACCATATCGGGACACTACTACGAACCAATCGGGCAATCTGCGGGGTACTGGGCAGCGACGAACTGACTTTCCTGTTTGGTAACCAGGCTGAAAAAGTGGGTTCAGTAGCCGCTGTGCCCCTGGCACAGGGGTCCGTGTTCGGTGTGCTGGCTATCGGTCATGCCGACCCCAATTATTACCGGAGCAGCATGGGAACACTGTTTCTCAGCTATATCGCCGAGGTACTGAATCGCATTATTCCCCGCCTGCTACCCTAGCCGCCCGATGACTGTGACGATGCCCGTCCTCGCTGATTCAATCAAGCAATTCGAGCAGCACTTACGCAGTGAACGCAGACTCTCCACCCACACCATCAAGGGCTATCTTCGGGATTTGCATAAACTGGAGGGCTGGTGTGAGAGACAAAGCCTGTCATTGTCACAGCTGGACAACCAGCATATACGCACCTGCCTGACTACTCTTCATCGCAAGGGACTGGGTGGGCGCAGCCTCAACCGCTGGCTTGCTTCACTGAGAACTTTCTTTAACTACGCGCTCAAACAACAATGGCTGAAATCCAACCCGGCGATTGCCGTCAGCGCACCAAAATCCGCCAAAAAACTCCCGAAAACACTCGATACAGACCAGGTGGCCCGTTATCTGGCTTTCACAGCGGAGAGCTGGATTGACTGCAGGGATCTGGCCATTGTGGAGCTGTTCTACTCCTCCGGTCTGCGGCTATCGGAATTAACCGCTCTGAACCTGGAAGATATTGACCTGAATGATCAACTGGTTACAGTGACCGGGAAAGGGAATAAATCACGACAACTGCCCATGGGAAGCCATGCCATCAACGCCTTGAAAATCTGGCTGGCACGGCGTCATGAGCACGCCAGCGACCCTACGCGAGCGATATTCGTCAGTCGGCAAGGCAAGCGTATTTCGCCACGTGCCGTTCAGGAACGTCTGAGACTGATTGGTCTCAGGCAAGGCATGGACGGCAAGATACACCCCCATATGCTGCGTCACTCGTTTGCGAGCCATCTGCTGGAATCCAGTGGCGACCTGCGTGCCATACAGGAACTGCTGGGGCATGCCAATTTATCCACCACTCAAGTTTATACCCACCTGGACTTTCAGCACCTTGCCAGGATCTATGACCAGTCTCATCCTCGCGCGCAAAAAAAATGAACGGGAGTCAAAGCCACTTGGCTAACGGTAGCCGCTGCAAGCCAGGATTCTTAACCCTGATTTATCCACCCACACCAACGGAGTTTTATTGTGCGCAATATTCTGCTACTACCTCTACTGTTTCTGTCCCTCTCCTGCCAGGCCCATAATGAGAGTGATCGAAGGCTGGTTTCCACCAATGGCTATGGTGAAATCACCGTCCCGGCAGATACTGTTATCCTTGATTTGAGTGTTCGGGCCACCCGAAAATCCGGCCAGGAAGCGAAGCGCGATGTGGACGACCGGGTGAATGCCTTTATCGATCGACTTGAGGCGCTATCTATCTCGCAGGATGACCTGGTGGCCTCATCGATCCGCATTCATCCCCGCTACGAACACACGGACAACAATCGACTGTTCAGTGGTTACGAGGCAATGCGCCAACTCACAGTCACATTAAAAGATATGACGCAACTCACTGAAGTGATGGACCAGGCGTTGGCCCAAAGGGTGGAAGGTATCGATAATGTGCGGTACGAAAACAGCCAAATGGCCGAACATATACAGGCCGCCTATCTGCTGGCCATTGCGGACTCGAAGAGCAAAGCCGAAGCGCTGGCAAAAGCCTACGGTGCGGAACTTGGGTCTGTCGTGCGTATCGACTACCACCGCAACACACCTCCCCCTGGTGACATGATGAAGGCATCCGGAATGGAGACGATGATGGTACGCAACAGTGCCCCGCGACCGGGAACCTATCTGCCCGATGAAATAACCTTCAGCGATAATATTCAGGTGGTCTTTGACCTGATTATCAGCCGCTGAGACGGTAAAGGAGTTGATAGGGAAAGGGCGAAACTGTTTGCCAATGCGGCTCTATTCAACAGAGAACAATCCGCTAGCATTTGAAAAATCATGCGTTGCCGGGCTTTCAACCCGGCCACCCATCTGTCTCAAATTGCGTCGCTACCGGTTTCTCCGGTGCGAATACGGATCACTTCTTCCAGTGTGGAAATAAAGATTTTGCCATCCCCAATTTTACCCGTTTGAGCAGATTTGGTAATCGCCTCAACCACGGCATCCACATGATTGTCATCAAGTGCAATTTCCAGTTTCACCTTGGGCAAAAAATCCACCACATATTCGGCACCACGATACAGTTCAGTGTGGCCTTTCTGACGCCCGAATCCCTTTACCTCAGTGACAGTAATGCCCTGAACACCGACCTCTGCAAGCGCCTCTCTGACATCATCCAGTTTGAAGGGTTTTACAATGGCTGTAATAAGCTTCATAGAGTTACCTTGTACATTTTATTGATCGAGAACAACAATTGACGGCAAAAGATACACCTTCCCATTGATAATTGCACCCGATTACAGGGTTTTCAGATCAAACATAAAAACAGGGAGTCAGCCATAGCGACCGACCCCCCCGGGAGAGGAAAGAACAATCAGCTTTTGGTGAACTCGGGGTAGGCTTCGATGCCACATTCGGACAAGTCAACACCCTCGTACTCAGCCTGCTCACTGACACGAATACCCATAGCGACCTTGATAATGCCCCAGACAATCAGGCTCATCACAAAGACCCACAGGAAAATCACCACGATGCCGTAGATCTGTGAGCCCCATGAGGCTTCGCCATTGGTGAACGGCACAGCCAACACACCCCAGATACCTACCACGCCGTGAACCGAAATAGCCCCGACCGGATCATCAATTTTCATCTTGTCCAGCCCGACGATGGAGAACACCACGATGATACCGCCAATGGCACCAATCAATGTTGCCACCACAGGACTCGGTGCCAAAGGACCGGCCGTGATGGCTACCAGACCGGCCAGAGCACCGTTCAGCGCCATGGTGAGGTCAGCCTTGCCAAACAGGATATGGCCCAGCAACAGGGCAGCGATCAATCCACCGCAAGCCGAGGCATTGGTGTTAACAAAGACACTGGCCACGTTATTGGCGGAGCTGACATCCGAAACGACCAGCTCGGAACCACCGTTGAAACCGAACCAACCCATCCACAGAATAAAGGTACCCAGTGTTGCCAGGGGCATGTTGGCACCCGGAATGGCATTGATCTGACCGTTGGCACCGTATTTTCCCTTGCGGGCACCGAGCAGCAACACACCCGCCAGAGCAGCGGCAGCACCCGCCATGTGAACAATACCGGAGCCGGCATAATCGGAGTAACCAGCTTCACTGAGGAAACCGCCGCCCCAGGTCCACATTCCCTGAATTGGGTAGATAACACCCGTCATGACCACAGCGAAGATCAGGAATGCCCAGAGCTTCATCCGCTCGGCAACTGCACCGGACACAATCGACATCGCGGTTGCGACAAATACCACCTGGAAGAAGAAATCCGACGCGCCGGAATAGTAGGTATCACCATCACTGGCCAGCACCTCTTCGAGGGAAGCATTCGCAATACTGTTGCCGAACCAGCCGTCAGGCAGAAAACCGCCCGCGCTGCCGCCATACATAATGGTGTAACCCACGAACAGGTACATGGTGCAGGCAACGGCAAACAGTGCCACGTTCTTGGTGAGAATTTCAGTGGTGTTTTTGGCGCGAACCAGGCCGGCCTCCAACATGGCAAAACCTGCTGCCATCCACATCACGAACGCGCCTGCGATCAGAAAATAAAATGTATCGAGCGCGTATTTAACTTCAATAATTTCAGGACTCATTGTTGTCGTCTCCCGTGTCTTAAACTGCTTCTACACCGGTTTCACCGGTGCGAATTCGAATGACTTCCTGTAAATCCGAAATGAAGATTTTGCCGTCGCCGATCTTGCCGGTATGAGCGGCAGAAGTAATCGCTTCGATAGCGCCATCTACCATCTCATCCGCAAGGGCCAACTCGAGTTTTACCTTGGGCAGGAAATCCACCACATATTCAGCACCACGATAGAGCTCCGTGTGGCCTTTTTGACGCCCGAACCCTTTTACCTCGGTGACGGTCACGCCCTGCACACCAATGGCGGCAAGCGCTTCGCGCACGTCATCCAGTTTGAAGGGCTTGACAACTGCTGTAATCATTTTCATTGCACTGCTCCTCAGTGGTAGTGGCACCCAGCATGCCGGGTGCCACCAGTCAATTACATGCTTTTGCTAATGGAGAACAACAATGTGCTGTCACACCAGGAAGTATTAAAACACTCTTCATCATCAAGGTTGGTGTCAATCCAGCTCAACGCAAAGTCCAGCCCCTGCCAGGATTTACCGAGAGTAACGGAGTAGTCGGTATAGCTGTCTTCACCATCCGTCAGAAATGCCTCTTCAGCGTCCTTGGGGTCACTGTCAGTGCTTTTGTTTTCGAAGTCGTTGTAACCCACATGGAAGCCCAGAGAAAACCCGTGGGGCAGCTCAAAGCCATAGTCTGCATAGAGATACCAGAATTCACCGGTTTCCAGGAAATAGTCGTCAGAATAGGCGAAACCCAACGTGCCTCCCAAATAGGACAGGCTACCGTAGAATTCCTGATAGTCGAGATCGCGCTTACCGGTCAGATGGAATTCAGTGGCATCGGACCCGGGATAGTCGTAGTAAAGATAACCGACGTCATAACTAATCTCTTCAGTGAGATTGCCACCGTAACCAAAGTAATAATCCAGTTCGAGCCCGGCATCGGAACTGTCCGGATCATTGAAGTCCACCTGGGAACCCCAGGTACCCACATACAGGCCGTTATCAAACGCGATATCGAAACCACCCTGCAGGGCAATTTCAGTATCATTCTGTGAAATCCCACGGAATCTGTAATCCGAAGCGATTGTGACGTTGGCAGACACCTCGTAGGCCTGTGCAACATTTGAAGCCAAAGGAAGGGTCAGAGCCATGGAAGTAACGACCAGAGACTTTTTAAATGCGTTCATGTGCTTCTCCAAAATATAAACATCAGCGAAAATTTAAAAATCAATCACGGTTTTTAATTGGTACATCAGAGATCACTGCATTTGGCATGCCAACATCCCTAGAACGGTATTTATACTCCGATAAAGCGGACTCCAAGCCAAAAACGCACCATTTCTGTGCATTTTCGGGATCGAAAAACCCAGCCTCGCACCAAAACACTTCGCCTCAACTGTCGTTGCTCACTACTTTTTTGTGGGGGCCATCCCAAATGGTACGCTGTACATGCGGGGGGATCGCCTTAAAATAGGCTTATATCCAATTGGAGCGGTCCATCAATGAAACCCAACGAGTTCATTAACCAGTTTTTGCACCAACTCAATAACATCATTACACCGGGTGCGGAGGCCCTGGGCAGCGAGATGCAACAGAAACTGAGAGCCGCCGCACAGGCTGCTTTCGACAGACTGGATCTGGTTACCCGGGATGAGTTCGACGCGCAGCAGGCTGTATTGAAACGCAGCAGAGAAAAACTGGAAAAGCTGGAACAACAGCTTGCCGAACTGAAAGTGCAAGTCGACAATCAGCACAGTTGAGCAATTCGTCAAACGCCTGCCATCACAGAACCAAGCACCACCAAACCGACATGTCAGCCAAGGAGGGTACCCATGTCAATCGCCATCGTTCATACCCGCGCCAAATACGGTATTGATGCGCCCGCCGTGACCGTGGAGGTTCACCTGTCCAATGGACTCCCCGGACTGTCGATTGTCGGCATGCCGGAAACGGCCGTGAAAGAGAGCAAGGACCGGGTGCGCAGTGCCCTGTTGAACGCCCACTTCGATTTCCCTGCCCGGCGTATCAAAATCAATCTCGCGCCCGCCGATCTACCCAAGGAGGGTGGCCGTTTCGATTTGGCCATTGCGCTGGGCGTGTTGGCCGCATCGGGACAAATCCCCTCCGACTTGCTCGATCAATATGAGGTGATCGGTGAACTGGCACTATCAGGAGGGTTGCGTGCCGTGGACGGGGTTCTGCCAACCTCACTGGCTTGCGGCCAGGCAGGAAGGGCCTTGCTATTGCCCACCACGAATGCGGCTGAAGCGGCCCTGAGCAGCAAAACCCGCGTTATTGCGCCGCACATCTGCTCGAAGTCTGTGCACATCTGAATGGCAATCAGCCAATTGAGCCCCTGTCTGGTCTGGCCAAAGCAAATATGAATGAAACGGATGGCGATATGGCCGACATTATCGGCCAGCACCAGGCAAAACGGGCACTCGAAATCGCCGCTGCCGGCGGCCACAACCTGCTGTTCAGTGCCCCCCCCCGGGACGGGCAAAACCATGCTGGCCAGTCGGCTCACCACCATACTGCCACCGTTGCAGGAGCATGAAATGCTTGAGGTGGCCGCCATTCACTCGGTCGCCGGTCGCGGCCTGCGCGTTGCGCTCTACAACCCGCCCTTCCGTTCGCCTCACCATACGGCATCGGCAACCGCTCTGGTGGGCGGCGGCACTGTGCCCAGGCCAGGGGAGATATCCCTCGCCCATTGTGGTGTACTGTTTCTGGATGAACTCCCCGAATTTCCCCGCCGGGTTCTCGAGGTACTGCGCCAACCACTGGAATCCGGTGAAATCATGATTTCACGGGTTCAGGCCCAGACGCGCTTCCCTGCGGCATTCCAACTGATCGCGGCAATGAATCCCTGTCCCTGCGGCTACCAGGGTAGTCAGCGCTGTCGATGCATCCCCGACCAGATATGCCGTTACCGCGATCGCATCTCCGGGCCATTGCTGGACCGCATCGATTTACAGGTTGAAGTCCCACCGCTACCGGGTGACCGGCTGGTGGAAGCGAAGGCTGACGGTGACCACAGTCCGGATATCCGCAACCGAGTCATGGCTGCCAGGCAGCGGCAACTGTTGCGTTCGGGAACCATCAATGCACGACTTTCCAGCCGGGATGTAAACACCTTCTGCGTACTTGATCAGTCTCAAAAAACCCTGCTCAACCGGGCTGTAGAACAGCTCGGTTTATCACCCAGAGCCTTTCATCGTATATTAAAAGTGGCTCGAACTATTGCAGATCTCGATAACAGTGCTGCAATTACCATGGATCATCTCACCGAGGCGCTCGGCTACAGACTCAGACTCAGCCACTGATTCGCCTCCAGCCGATGGTCGTTCAGTGCTATCATGGCCCGACTTGACCAAGGAGCAATACATGGTGGAAAAACCGGATAGAACAGTTTCCAGTGTGATCGATGAGCTGGACAATCTCATCGCCGAAATCCCCCGACTGAACGATGCATCTGTCGAGAAAATAGACTCACGGATACGGTCTATCATCGGCAAGGCATCCCAGGGACTGTCACCTGTTCAGTTATTGTTGGCCTACACGGACTGGCTGGCTCATCTGTCAATTTCTCCCGCCAGACGCCTGAAGTTATTGCAAAATTTCTCCGAGAAGCTGCTGCAATTATCCACTTTCACCGCCCGTGCCATCACCGAAAAGAGCGAGAACCCACCCGCCAGAAAATACCCTTATTTCATGAATGAGCTCTGGAAAAAAGTCCCTTTCAGCGTTATGGCCAAGGGTCACAGCATGGCGGTGGAATGGCTGAAGGAGGCAGATACGGATCTGCCGGGCATGGGGCCATTCAGCAAGGAACTGGTGGACTTCATCAACGGCCATGCCCTGGAGGTCATTTCACCGACCAACTTACCGCAAACCAATCCCGAGGTCCTCAAGGCCACCTGGGAAAACAAAGGCCGGAATTTGCTGGAAGGCATCGGCAATATGCAACGGGACATTCAGAAAAAACTGCTCCGGGATAACCGGCCCGAAATGGGTGATTTCAAGGTGGGGGAGAATTTGGCCATTACCCCGGGCCAGGTTATCTATCAGAACAATCTGATCGAACTGATTCAATACAGCCCCGCTACGGAAACCGTCGCCAGGGAACCGGTACTCATCGTCCCCGCCTGGATCATGAAATATTACATCCTCGATCTGCTGCCAGAAAAATCCCTGGTCAATTATCTGGTCGCGCAGGGGAAAACCGTGTTCATAATTTCCTGGAAAAATCCCGATAAAGACGATCGCGACCTGGATATTGATGATTACATCAAGTCGGGGCTTTTAGCCGCAGTGGATGCCGTCAGAACCGTGGTGCCAAAAACTAAAATCAATGCCACAGGCTACTGTATTGGCGGCACACTACTGGCAATAGCCGCTGCGTATCTGGCCAGAGAGCAGGATGACATCCTCAATAGTATCACTCTGCTCGCAGCCCAGACGGACTTCACCGAACCGGGTGAAATCAAACTGTTTCTGGGTGCCAGCCAGCTGGCATTCCTCGACAGCATGATGTGGACCGATGGCTATCTGGAGGCCGCCAGCATGGGCGGAGCCTTCAAGGCGCTGCGCACCCAGGAGCTGGTCTGGAACCCGGCGGTGGAACGCTACTATCTGGGCCGCGAGACCAAACCCGTCGCACTGATGGCCTGGAATGCCGACGGCACCCGAATGCCTGCGGCCATGCACAGCCGCTATCTGCACGAACTGTTTGTTGAAAACCGGTTGGCCAGCTGTAAATTTCTGGTGGAGGGCAAGCCTGTCGCGATCCAGGATATTCGCGTACCGTTCTTTGTCGTTGGAACCTCCGCCGACCATGTGGCACCCTGGAAATCCGTCTATAAAATCCACCATATCGCCCGCTCTGACATCACCTTCCTGCTCACCAGCGGCGGCCACAACGCCGGTATCGTGTCGGGCCCCGAACACCCCCACCGCCACTACCAGATCAAGTCACAGGATCCCATGGCACCGTATATTGATCCGGACAGTTGGGTGGAATCGGTGGAGAGTCACCCCGGCTCCTGGTGGCCCGCCTGGAATCAATGGTTGGAGGACCAACCCTCCGAACAAGTTGCACCGCCGACCATGGGTGCAGAAGGCACGGACTATCAGGTCTTGTGGCCCGCGCCCGGGAAATATGTTTTTGGTTGACCCTGTCGGCAGCAGTGAACGGCAGCTATTCACTTGCTACAATCCGCTGCTCACTGATCCCCAAATCGGCAAATCGACTTGAACAAACTCAATAGCCAGCAACGTGCTGCAGTAAATTACATTGATGGCCCACTGCTGGTTCTGGCCGGTGCCGGCAGCGGAAAAACCAGTGTCATCACCAGCAAAATTGCCCACCTGATTCAGCAATGCGGCATCAGTGCCCGTCACATTGCAGCCGTCACTTTCACAAACAAGGCCGCACGGGAGATGAAATCACGGGCGGGCAAACTGGTCAGTGGCCAGCAGGCAAAGGGACTGACTGTCTCCACGTTTCACAATCTTGGTCTGCACATTATCCGCAGTGAAATCGCCCGGATCGGCTTCAAGCCAGGGTTTTCCATCTTCGATGCAGAGGATGCCAAAAGTCTGTTGCGGGAACTGATACTGAAAAAATCGGACCTCGATACCGATCATCTGGACAGGGTGCAACAGCAGATTTCCAGCTGGAAAAATGACCTGTTGACGCCACCGCAAGCCATGACAATGGCCACGAGCGGTGGAGAGCAGGCGATGGCGCTGATCTACCAGCGTTATACCAGCGCCCTGCGGGCGTACAATGCAGTGGACTTCGATGACCTGATCCTGATTCCATCACTGCTGTTCCAGCAATCGCCGGACATCCTCGACAAATGGCAGCATCGGATTCGTTACCTGTTGGTGGATGAATACCAGGACACCAACTTCGCCCAGTACCAACTGGTGAAATTGCTGGTGGGGACAAGACGATCACTGACGGTGGTGGGTGACGACGATCAGTCCATCTATGCCTGGCGCGGCGCAAGGCCGGAAAACCTGCAACAGCTGCAGGAGGATTTTCCGGAGCTTCACGTCATCAAGCTGGAGCAAAACTACCGTTCAACTGGCCGCATTCTGAGGGCAGCCAATCGACTGATCGACAACAATCCCCACTTATTCAGCAAATCCCTCTGGAGTGAATTGGGCCCCGGGGCACCACTGCGGGTCATTCTTACCGCCAACGAAGAAGCGGAAACCGAACGAATCGTCAACGAAATCCTCGATATGAGGTTGCGCAAAAGCTGTCATTTCCGTGACTTCGCAGTGCTCTATCGGGGCAACCATCAGGCCAGATTACTGGAATTGAAGTTGCAGGCTCAGGGTGTGCCCTATCAACTCAGCGGTGGCACCTCGTTTTATGCCCGCACTGAAATCAAGGACATCATGGCCTACCTTCGCCTGATGGTGAACCGCGATGACGACAATGCCTTCCTGCGAATCATCAATACCCCCCGCCGCCAGATCGGTACGTCGACTCTGGAGAAACTCGGCCGCTACGCCAATGAACGAGATATTTCCCTGATGGATTGTGTCGACGAGCTGGGCTTGCAGGCCCAACTCGCACCCAATAATCTGGAACGGCTGCAACGTTTCAGACACTGGATTGATCAGGTATCCGGCAACTGCGGCAATGGGGATCCGATTGCCGCCATCCGTGAAATGGTCAACGATATGGACTATGAAGGCTGGCTGCACCAGAACGCCAGCAGCGGCAAGGTTGCAGAAAAGCGCATGGAGAACGTCAACTTTCTGATTGAGCAAATCCGGCAACTGTTGACCCGGGACGAGCTGGCGATTGCCGGAGAGGGGGAACACCACGACACGGCAGTGGAAGATGCGATCGCCAAACTGGTACTGAGGGACATTCTCGACCGTCAGGAAGAGGATTCCGCTGATGACAAGGTACAACTCATGACACTACACGCCGCCAAGGGGCTCGAGTTTCCCCACGTATTCATGATCGGCATGGAAGAGGGACTGCTGCCCCATCGCAACAGTATTGACGGAGATACCATCGAAGAGGAGCGGCGGCTGGCTTACGTCGGCATTACCCGGGCCAGACAGACCCTGACACTGACCATGGCCGCCAGACGAAAACTGTTTGGCGAGATTACCGAGACAACACCGAGCCGCTTTATCGATGAACTGCCGCCAGAGGATCTGGAAAAAGAGGGTATGGGACAACCGAGCGACCCCGAGGTAGCCCGACAAAAAGGCCGCGACTCACTGGATGCGCTGAAAGGATTGTTTGCCTAAAGCAAGTGCAAGGCTATCAATTGATGACAAAGGGCAGACGCCGGTCAACAACAATTTCATCCTCAGCCAGCCTGCACCCGTAAGCCAACACTTCAACACCGGCAGCCATTGCCTGCCGCAGGGTCTCACCATAAACCGGATCAATCTCATCGGCAGGGCCTGTCGAAGTGGCACCACTGTGCTGCACACAAAATACCAGCACGGCGCGGTGACCCTGCTGGGCCATACTGATCAATTCCCGTAGATGCTTGGTGCCGCGCTCGGTGACTGCATCGGGAAACAGCACACGGCCGCCACCCATGCCGAGGGTCGTGTTCTTAACCTCCACATAGCAACGCGCAAGACCTTCCCCTGTCAGCAACAGATCAATACGGCTGTTCTCGACACCGTATTTCACCTCCGCGCGAATTGACGCATAACCCTGCAGCTCTGCAATAACACCCTGCTCAATCGCTTCGCGAACCAGCTTGTTGGGCCGGTTGGTATTGACGCCGGCAAGAAAGCCATCCGGGGTGGTGGTGATTTCCAGGGTACCCGACAATTTTCGCCGGGGATCATCAGAGCGTGAAAACCAGCACGGTGTCTCCGCTTGCCAACAGTTTTTCATGGAGCCGGTATTCGGACAGTGGATCGTCATTTCTTCGCCACTGGGCAACCGGATATCGGCGAGAAACCGCTTGTAGCGGTTAATCAGCGTGGCCCGTTCAAACGGCGGAACAATCTTCATGACTGCAACGCCCGCTCAATCCGCTGCACCGCCAACTGCAATCGCGGCAGTGGTTCGGTATAGGCAAAACGCACATGCTGACTGGCGCGATACTGACCAAAATCCGTACCCGGGGTACAGGCCACGCCGTGCTCGTTCAACAACCGCCAGCAGAAATCTTCACAGTTATCGGTCAAGGCAGACACATCCGCGTAGACATAAAAGGCACCCTCGGGCAGTCCGGCAACAGCAAACCCGAGTTGCTGCAGTGCCGGCACCAGATAGTCCCGGCTCTGCTGAAATTCCGCACAACGCCCATCCAGTATCGACAGGGTCTCCGGTTGAAAGGCCGCAAGCGCTGCATACTGCGACAGGGTGGGACTGGCAATATAAAAATTCTGGGCCATCACCGTAAACAGATCGACAAAGGTCTCGGGCACGACCATCCAGCCCAGCCGCCAGCCGGTCATGCCGAAATATTTGGAGAAGCTGTTAACCACCAGTACATCCTCCGCCACCTCAAGGGCAGAACTGGGCGGCGCAGCCGTGTAAGTCAGGCCATGATAAATCTCATCCACCACCAGAGTGCCACCCTGGGAGGTAACTGCCCGATACAAGCCTGACATCTGATCCCGATCAATGACCGACCCGGTAGGGTTACTGGGGGTTGCGATCATTGCGCCGACCGTATTCGCCTGCCAGTGACGATTGACCAGGTCTGCGGTCAACTGGTAATTATGCTCGGGACCCACGGGTACGAGCTGAGGTTCGGCATCCAGTCGCCGGACAAAATTGGCATTACAGGGGTAACCGGGGTCTGCCAGCAAGAACCCATCGCCGGGATTTACTAACAGTTCAAAGACCATGCCCAGTGCTGCACTGCTACCGGTAGTGACAATCACACGGCGGGGATCAATTCTGACACCGTAGCGATGGCGATAATGATCGCTGATGGCAAGACGCAGCTCGGGAATACCACAGGAAGGGGCATACGCTGTTTTGCCCTGGTCCAGTGCCAAATGAGCGGCTTCAATAATGGGCGTTGCAGTAGCAAATCGGGGTTCACCAATTTCCATGTGAATGATATCCCGACCTTCCGCCTCAAGTTGCCCGGCAGCCTCAAGAAAATCCACCACTTTGAAAGAAGTGAGCTTGCGGGTTCTTTCTGCTGTTCGCATGATATTCTGCCTTTGCGTCACGACATACTTCCGGATGACGGAATCGGTGCTTAGTATAACCGTCAGCATTATGCGATGATTTCCCTGTCAACCAAACAGATGCTATAAATTGCTATACTCTTGGCTCGCTGTTGCCAGTATCCGGATAGACCAATGACCGCCTTAATGCCGACAAAGTAGCTTTTTTACTTGAAAAATTTTCCCGCTGGCACTATAAACGCGGGTCTCGCAAATTACCGAGAATGGAAAGAGATGCCAAAGAAAGCAGAAACTGTCACCGCCGCTTCACTTCATGGTTTCACCCCCTACAAGGAAAAGAAGGGTGAGGGATTCATGAATGACCATCAGCGCAGCCATTTCAAGCAGATTCTGCTGGCCTGGAAGCGTGAGCTGATGGAAGAAGTTGATCGAACCGTATCCCACATGAAAGACGAAGCGGCCAACTTCCCGGACCCTGCGGATCGCGCCACCCAGGAAGAGGAATTCAGCCTGGAGCTCAGAACCCGCGATCGGGAACGCAAACTGATCAAAAAAATTGACAGTACCATCGAGCGAATTGAAGCCAATGATTACGGCTTTTGTGATCAGTGTGGTGAAGAGATCGGCATCCGCCGCCTAGAAGCACGCCCCACTGCAAATCTTTGCGTCGATTGCAAAACCCTTGATGAAATCAGGGAAAAGCAACTCACTGGCGGTTGATGACTTGCGGGAAGTGGCAAATGCTACTTCCCCGGACGCCATGAGCTCACCCCGAAGCATCCTGCCCTACACAGGGCGTTTTGCCCCCTCTCCCACCGGTCCACTCCATTTTGGCTCGCTGGTTACAGCACTGGCCAGTTATCTTGATGCAAAGGCAGAGGGCGGCACCTGGCTGGTCCGCATGGAGGATATCGACCCACCGCGCCAGATGCCCGGCGCTGAAGATACCATTCTCCGTCAACTTGAAGCCCACAACCTGCTTTGGGACAAACAGCTCCTCTATCAGAGCGAGCGCACTGAAGCCTATCTTGCCGCACTGGAAGGGCTCACCTGCGCGGATCTCGCCTACCCTTGTCATTGCAGTCGTCAAGCACTTCAAAGCACCGGTGGCCTGCACATGCACCGCTGCGTTTCAAAATATCCCGATCACCCACATGCCCTCCGGCTGGCGGTACCCGAAAACTGTTCTATTGAATTCACTGATCTTTTTCAGGGTCGACAACAGCAAAGGGTCAAAGAAACCGCGGGAGACTTTGTACTACTTCGCAAAGATGGCCTGTTTGCCTACCAACTGGCAGTTGTCATAGATGACGCACATCAGGGTATCAACCACATTGTCCGCGGCAGCGATCTGCTTGACTCCACCGCACGACAAATCTGCCTGCAGCAATTGTTAACTTTACCGACCCCAGTCTACGGACATCTCCCGATCGCTGTCGATGAGCACGGGCACAAGCTCAGCAAGCAGAATCTGGCAACGCCGGTGGACAACCGCCGGGCGGCTGACAACCTGATCGCAGCGATGCGTTGGCTGGGCATGCACCCACCCCCAGACCTCATCGGTGCCAACCCCCATGAGCTGACTGATTGGGGCATACGGAGCTGGCGCCGGACTCAATTACCCCGCATGATACAAATACCGGTGCCAGCGCTGTAGAATGAAAGGCACCCGCCCCATTGCGTCAGTTGTCCGGTTGGTATTAACAGCATACCCTCCGGTAGACAAGTAACCCAGATCGCACATTGATACAGGTTAGCCATGAACAAGATTCTGATTGTTGAAGACGAAGATATTTTTCGCACTTCACTGAGAAGACTACTTGAACATCACCGTTTCGAAACCGTTGAAGCAAAAAATATCAAAGATGCGCTCAATCGTTTCGAACTCACTGATTTTTCACTGATTATCAGTGACCTGCGACTCCCAGGCGCACCGGGCACCGACCTGATTCAGTTGGCGGGCGCAGTGCCGGTATTGATCATGACCAGCTATGCCAGCCTCAAATGCGCAGTGGAAACCATGCGTATGGGAGCAGTGGATTATATTCCCAAGCCCTTCGACCACAAGGAGCTATTGGAGGCTATGACCCGGATCCTGGACAAACCCCGTCCCGTCGAGCAGCGCCATGCCCCCGACCTGTCCAACTGCGGCATGATTGGCTCCAGCTCCGCCATGAAAACTGTCTTCAGTATCATTCAGAAAGTCGCCCGAACCGATGCGACAGTCCTGATTCATGGGGAAACCGGCACCGGCAAGGAACTGGCTGCCAGCGCCATTCATAACGAGAGCCCACGGGCAAAGAAACAACTCATCTGCGTCAACTGCGCCGCAATCCCGGAAACTCTGATTGAAGCTGAATTGGTCGGTCATGAAAAGGGGGCGTTCACTGGCGCTACTGAAGCACGTAAGGGCCTGGTCGCAGCCGCAGATGGTGGCACGCTGTTCCTGGATGAGGTTGGTGAGTTGCCACTGGAAGCCCAGGCGAGATTATTGAGGGTACTGCAGGAAAAGGAAGTTCGCGCTATCGGTTCAGTCAAGTCGCGCAAGGTAGACGTTCGCCTTGTGGCAGCCACCCACCGCAATCTGAAAAAACTCTGCGAACAGGGTCGCTTTCGCGAAGACCTGTTTTACCGCATCAATGTGGTGAACCTGAATCTGCCACCATTGCGGGAACGGGGTAAGGATATTCTCGAAATTGCTGACATACTGCTGGCCAAACAGTGTCAAAAGCTAAACAGGCACAATCTAAAACTGGCACCGGATGCCATTCAGGCCATCACGATGTATAACTGGCCGGGCAATATCCGCGAGCTGGAAAATTCGCTGGAACGGGCCAGCATCCTGTGTGATGAGAACGCAGAAATCAGCCATGACTTGCTGGGTATTGAGCTGTCGCTGGTGGAAATTGAAAATGAACCTGCGCCACTGCGTTCTGCGCCAAGCAATATCCGGCATATCGACACAGATCCACCGGAGGGGTTGTCTCTCGAGGATTACTTTACCCGTTTTGTGCTGGAACACCAGGAAGCCATGAGCGAGACCGAACTGGCCAGAAAATTGGGCATCAGTCGAAAATGCCTTTGGGAACGACGCCAGAAGCTCGGCATACCCCGACGGAAAAGTGATTAGCCGGCCATATCACCGAAGATAGTTGTTACCTGACCAACCGGCTCGCTGTGTAGATAGGTAACAAAATCAATGGAACTATGTGCGACACGTCACAGAAAAAACTACAACTCAATGTTTATAAAGGATTTTATTTTCTGGCACGCTTAATGCTTTCTAACAGGCACAATAAAAACAGCAACTATTAAAAAAATAAATAATAAAAATAATACAGGATGGATTGCTAAGAGGTTGATCAAGGGGGTAGACCCATCGACCAATAGCCTATGGGATACAGGGGGAAGCTTAAACGCTTTCCCTTTTTTAATGCAGCCGGGTTAATCTGACCCACTGACGATTTCAACACACCCACCAACAGTCTTTTTATTATGCCCTGTGCTAGAATCGCCAGTTTACGGGTCTGCGCCACCACAACATGCTAAAGAAGCTTGCCAGATATTTCAGGAGAAGTTCTCTCCCAATTATCAACGAACCCCACATTGTCCGCTCCGGAGAGCACCCGCTCTCCGCCAGGCAGATTACCAGTGGGGCGAGAAAGGTTGTTGAACAACTTGTCAGTGATGGCTTTCAGGCCTATCTGGTCGGTGGTTGTGTTCGCGACCTGATGTTGGGACTCCACCCCAAGGATTTTGACGTGGCCACGGATGCCACGCCCGAGCAGGTAAACAAACTGTTCCGGCGGGCCCGTATTGTCGGTCGACGCTTCCAGATTGTGCATGTACGCATGGGGGCTGAAATTATCGAGGTGACCACCTTCCGGGCCCATCACACTGAACAGGGCTCAAACACCCGGGATGAGTCGCACCGGTCCGCCAAGGGCCTGCTGCTGAGGGATAACCTGTTCGGCTCCATCAACGAAGATGCCAGCCGGCGCGATTTCACCATGAACGCGCTCTATTATCATCCACAGGATAATAGCGTCTATGACTATGCCAATGGCCTGGAAGACATAGAGCGGCGCATGATCAGAATTATCGGCGATCCCGAGGTACGCTACCGGGAAGATCCGGTCAGGATGCTGCGAGCCATTCGCTTTGCCGGAAAACTTGGCTTCAGTATCGAGGAAAAAAGTGCCGTAGCCATCGGCAAAATGGCACATCTACTGGCCGACATTCCACCGGCACGACTGTTTGATGAAGTCCTCAAACTGCTGATGCATGGGCAGGCCCTGGCCACATTCCGGCTACTCCGGGAATATGGTCTATTTCGCCTGTTGTTTCCCGCTACTGAAGAGGCCCTGAGCCAGGATCCCGGCTACTATCTTGAGTTTATCGAACAGGCTCTGACCAATACCGATAAACGCATTCGCTCAGGCAAGCGGGTCACGCCGGCATTCCTATTTGCCGCATTGCTTTGGCCGGCGACCAAAGAGGCCAACAAAAAATTTGAGCGCACCAATACTTCCCCCGTGTACGCCTTGCAACAGGCCACGGCAGATGTTCTACACCGGGCCTGCCAGCGAGTCGCCATACCCCGTCGCTTCAGCATGCCAGTGCGGGAGATCTGGGAAATGCAGTTGCGCCTGCCCCGCCGCAATGGCAGCCAGGCTCTCCGGCTAATGGAAAATAAACGTTTTCGTGCCAGTTATGACTTCCTGTTGTTGCGGGAAGATGCCGGCGAACTGGAACCCGGTCTGGGGATATGGTGGACCCGCTTCCAGGAGATGGACGAAGATCAGCGACTCAAAATGATCAGCAACCTGGCAGAGGAGCCAACACCCGGCAAAAAACGGCGCCGGCGGCGGCCACGAAGCCCATCGGTCGCAGCTCAGCCAGACAATGGCTGAAATCACCTATATCGGGCTAGGCAGCAACCTCAACCAGCCGCTGCAACAACTCCAGAACGCAGCTATCGAACTGGCATCACTACCCGACACCAGGCTGATGGCCCTGTCCAGTTGGTACCGGAGCGTACCAATGGGACCGCAGGACCAGCCGGATTTTATCAATGGCGTCGCCAAACTTTACACATCACTCCCGCCCCGAAAACTGCTTGCAGCGCTGCAAGCCATCGAACAGGCACACCTGCGGAAAAAGGATAAGCACTGGGGTCCGCGCACGCTGGATCTGGATATTTTACTTTATGGTGAGCAGGTCATTGACGACTTCGACCTGCAAGTTCCCCATACCGGCATCCACCTAAGGAACTTTGTTTTGCTGCCATTGGCGGAGATCACTGAACAATTGATTTTCCCCGACGGGACGTCACTGGTTTCACACTTGGAAAACTGTCCATCTGGCGGTATCGTTCGCCTCTCGTCTGGAGATCCCTTTGGAACAACTGACTAACGACCTGACACCTCCTGGGCAAATAGACCATCAACTACCTGGCTTTATCGCGGTAGAAGGGCCCATCGGCGTTGGCAAAACCACCCTGGCCAAACGTCTGGCGAACAGTTTCAACTACGACACACTGCTGGAACAGCCCGAACAAAACCCGTTCCTTGAGCGCTTTTACGAAGATCGCCGCTCGGGAGCACTTCCGGCACAACTGTTTTTCCTGTTCCAGCGAGCCCGACAAATCCAGGAAATGCGTCAGGGCGATATTTTCCAGCAGGTCCGGGTGGCAGACTTTCTTATCGACAAAGACCAATTGTTCGCCCAGATTACGCTGGATGATGATGAACTAAAGCTGTACCAGACGGTGTATCAACAACTCACTATCGATGCACCCAGACCGGATCTGGTCATTTATCTCCAGGCTCCCACAGATGTGTTGCTGGACCGGGTTCAGCGGCGTGGGACCGAAGCAGAGAAAGCGATTGATGCCACTTACCTCCATCAACTCAATGATGCCTATACCCGCTTCTTCTACTATTACGATGACGCCCCACTGCTGATTGTCAATGCCGCAGACATCGATCTCGCCAACAGCGAACAGGACTACCACAATCTGCTCGCCTATTTACTGAACATCAAGACCGGACGCCACTACTACAATCCACAAGCTCACTTGTGACAGGACCACCAGCCATGAAAACGGTCACCATCAATACCCTGTACAAACTCAAGCAACTGGGCGACAAATTCCCGGTTATTACCGCTTATGACGCGGCTTTCTCACGCCTGATAGAGCAGGCCGGTATTGAAGTCGTACTGGTAGGCGATTCACTGGGTAACGTCATACAGGGACAGGACAGCACGCTTCCCGTCACCGTAGAACACATGACCTATCACGTCAGCGCTGTGCGACGGGGCAACAGCAAGTCCCTGATTGTCGCTGACCTGCCCTTTATGGCCTACGCGACAGAACAACAGGCGATGGAGAGTGCTGCCCGGATCATGCAGGCCGGCGCCCATGTGGTAAAACTGGAGGGTGGTGCCTGGCTGGCAAAGACAGTCGCTATGCTGACGGAAAGAGGCATCCCGGTATGTGGCCACCTCGGCCTGACACCCCAGTCCGTCAACAAGCTCGGTGGCTATCGGGTTCAAGGCAGGGATGAGGCTGCCGCCGAACAGATGCTGAGCGATGCGAGGACGCTCGAAAAAGCGGGTATTGATCTGCTGGTGCTCGAATGTGTGCCGGCCAGCCTGGCAAAAACGATTACCGAGGCCCTGGCAATTCCAGTGATCGGCATCGGGGCAGGTGCAGATACGGACGCACAGGTATTGGTGCTCTACGACATGCTTGGCCTGTCACCCCATCAGCCCAGTTTCGCCAAAAATTTTCTCGCAGAAACCGGTGACATCATGGCGGCACTAAAGGCCTATGCCGACGCCGTGCGAACAGGCCTCTTTCCGCAAAGTGAGCAAAGCTTCTAGCCGGCGTCAGCTGTGCAGCCGAAATAGCGCACGACCGCGCCGTCTTGCCAGACCGGATATTTTTCCATAACAGCGACAAACAGGGGGGAATTCAGCCAGCCATTCAGCCAACGCCGCAATTCTGGATAGGGCGCACTGGAAAACCATGCTGGATCCACCAGAGAGAACTGTCGCACAAAGGGAAAAATGGCCACATCGGCAAAGCCCGGTTGATAACCGAGCAAGAAAGGCCGCTGTTGCAAGCGGACTTCCAGGGTTTCTAAAAAAACCTCCCCTTCTGCACGATAATGCGCCGGGGTTTGCTCAGGGTAGCGATCCGCATATTTGTAATGGTCCAGATGGGTTTTGAAAGACCCGTCATTCTCCGCAATCAGCCGGGAGACTTCGCGGCTTGCGGCTGGATCCATCCAGTTGTCCGGATCATGAATAGCCAGCCCCCAACGCATCACATCACAGCTTTCGTCCAGTACACGGCCATCGGGCAGCACCAGTACGGGCACGGTGCCCTTCGGCGAGGCGACCAGCATGGCTGGGGGCTTACTCTTCAGTAAAATCTCCCGCAATTCCACCCGAACACCCGCGTAGTGAATCGCCATACGCGCCCGGATGGCATAGGGACAGCGGCGAAAGGAATACAATACAGGCAACATCAGAACCTATCCGGCAAAAAACAACCGGAGCCAGCGTAGCAAACTTCCCACACCGGTCGCCAGCAGGCTTTATACTGGTGAGCCAGCAAAAACAGGAGTTCAAGCCATCATGAGTCCGCTGCCCTGCGTCGAAATAGAACCCAGATCACCGGCAAACGCTGCCGTTATATGGCTACATGGCTTGGGGGCCAACGGCCACGACTTTGAGCCCGTGGTGCCGGAATTGCATCTTCCCGAGTCTTTGCCGGTTCGTTTTATCTTTCCCCACGCACCAGAGCTTCCGGTAACGATCAACAGCGGTTATATCATGCCTGCCTGGTACGATATCCTGGAAATGAACCTGGATCGCAAGGTAGATGAAATACAGCTGAAGACATCCGCCCGCAACATACAGGACTTGATTGATCGGGAAATCGAACGGGGTATCGACAGTCGGCGCATTGTCATTGCCGGATTCTCCCAGGGCGGCGCCGTCGGCTTCGAAGCAGCCCTGAGCTATTCCAAACCACTGGCAGGTTTACTGGCCCTATCCACCTATTTGGCAACTGCCGATTCAATCGGCATCCATTCTGCCAACCGGCACCTTCCGATACAGATATTCCACGGTACCGCCGACGAAGTGGTGCCGGAACAGCTGGGCCGGAAAAGTGTCACCTTTTTGCGCGACCGGGGATTCCAACCCGGCTACCAGACATTCCCCATGGGGCATGCGGTCTGTCTGGAAGAAATTCAGGCCATCTCCGGCTGGTTACAGCAGGTATTGGCTTAGTTATCTACAGCCATCGCAATTGCGATGCTATGCTATGCTTTTTGTTAGCATGGCCCGATACCGTAACCAAAACGTGAAAATGCATGAATAACCTCGCCAAGCCCCAGTATCCGTTTCCCGAACCCCCGCCGTTGGGAGTCCTGAAAGAAATTGCGGATGGCGTCCACTGGCTGCGCATGCCATTGCCCTTCCGGCTCGACCATATCAATCTGTGGTTACTCGAAGAAAACAATGGCTGGACGATAGTGGACACCGGGCTGGCCACCGAGGACACCACCGAGCTGTGGCTGAAGCTCGCGCCGATTGCGTCATCAAAAAAGCCGGTAAAACGCCTGATTGCCACCCACATGCACCCGGATCATATCGGACTCGCCGCCTGGCTATGCCGCTACAGCGGCGCCAAATTCTGGATGTCCCGCAGTGAATATATGCATTGCCGGATCCTGCTGGCTGACAGTAATCGTGAAGCACCGGAAGAAGCGATCAACTTCTACCGGGCCGCCGGTTTCAACAACGAACAATTGCGTTATTATCGCGCCAAATTTGGCTCCTTCGGCAGTATGGTTCGGGGCATGCCGGCCACTTACCACCGACTGCAGCCAGGCGACAGTTTCGATATCAGGGGTCGTCGCTGGCAGGTGGTCATGGGCGAGGGGCATTCACCCGAACACGCCTGCCTGCACTGCCCCGAGCTGGGCCTGTTTATCGCCGGGGACCAGCTGTTGCCGACCATTTCCTCCAACGTCAGCGTCTGGCCCATGGAGCCGGCGGGCAACCCACTGCAGGCATGGATCGACAGTTGCCACAAACTCAAGGCATTGCTACCGGAAAAGACACTGGCGCTGCCCTCCCACGGCTTACCGTTCACCGGCGCTCAGCCGAGATTGCAGACCCTGATCGACGGCCATGAACGGGACCTGGACAGGGTTGTGCAACACTGCGACAGCCCAAAACGGGTGGTTGATCTGTTTCCAGTGCTTTTCAAAGCCCCGATCGGCAACTCGATGCTGGTACTGGCGACAGGTGAAAGTTATGCCCACCTGCACTACCTGATGGCACAGGGAAAACTCACCATGCAGACCGACAAAAGTGGGACTAACTGGTATCAGTGCGTCTGAATCACAGACAAAATCAATGCCGCATTGACGCAGCAACAACCGCCATCTGCCGGTCGTGCCAACCACCCAGCAACAACTGGGCACTGATCGCGCCGAGCAACGCGATAAACATATCCCACTGGGCGTCCCAGACATCCCCCTGCGTGCCGAGAAATTCGACGGAACCGTCGCCACCCACTACCGCGGTCAGCCACTCCAGTAATTCATAAAAGGCGCTGAACGCCAGACAGAAGCAGGTGACCAGAAAAAACAGCCAGTAGCGACCGACCACAACCCGGTTGCGCCAGAGTATCTCCCTCGCCAGAATCGCGGGCACAAAGCCCTGGGCCAGGTGCCCAAAACGGTCATAGTGATTGCGGGTGAAATCAAACCAGTCTGCCACCAAAAACCCCAATGGCACCCGGGCATAGGTATAGTGGGCACCCACCAGTAAAATCACGGCGTGCAGAAAAATCAGGTAATAACTAAGTCGCGTCAACGGGAAGTCCCGACGGGTGACGTACAGCACCGGCAGGGCAATCAATACGGGGATGGCCTCAAGCCACCAGGTGGCACGATCAAACGGCTCGACCCAGGACCAGACCAGCACAGCCAACAGAACAGCCAGCAGCCATAGCAGCCCTCGATTGCCGGCCATCACTCACCCCAGCGGGGCAGCAGGCTCTGTTCAATCTCCAGGTGATCCAGCAACCTCGCCACCAGAAAATCCACCAGATCGTCGATTGTCTGCGGGTTCTGGTAAAAACCCGGCATCGCCGGCATCACGGTGACACCCAACCGGGCCAGTTTCAGCAGATTCTCGAGATGCAATTCTGACAGGGGCGTCTCTCTGGGCACCACGATCAACTGCTGTTTTTCCTTGATCGCCACATCTGCGGCGCGCTCAATCAGATTATTACTGGCGCCACAGGCAATCGCAGAAATGGTGCCACCACTGGCGGGACAGATCACCATCGAGCGCGGCGCAGAGGACCCGGACGCCACGGGCGAGAACCAGTCGCGGGAGGTATTGAGAATGATCTGGTCCGGCTCAGCATCAAAATTGAGCGTTAAAAAATCCTCCAGCTCCTCATCGCCGGGCAGCGTCAACTCCGTTTCAGTTTCCACCACGACCCGCGCCGCTTCCGAGATCAGAAAATGGACCTGACAATTGGCCTGAACCAGACACTCCAGCAGACGCAAGCCATACTGGGCACCGGATGCCCCAGTCATTGCCAGGGTAATCGAACGATCAAACTCCGCCATGAGCATGCTCCTCAAGTGCAGCCACCAGCTTGCCGTGCAAGCCACCAAAACCACCATTACTCATAATCACCACATGGGTGCCGTCCACTGCCAACTGTAAAATCCGCCCCACCAGTCGATCAATCGTCTCAAGCACTTCGGCCGGGACCGGACCGGCTATCACCTCCTCCGCCAGCGACCAGCCCACGTTATCCGGCTGGAACCAGAGTACCTGATCGGCAGCACCGGTAGCCTCGGCAAGATGGCCGCGATGCACGCCAAGCTTCATGGTATTGGAGCGCGGCTCAATGACCGCGAGGATTTTTTCGTCGCCCACCCGATAGCGCAAACCGGCCAGCGTCGTCGCTATGGCAGTGGGATGGTGGGCGAAATCATCGTAGACCGAGACACCGTTAATGGTCGCCAGTTTTTCCATGCGGCGTTTGACGCCACTGAACCGGCACAGTGCCTCACAGGCCACCTCTGGTGCTACGCCCACATGGTGGGCAGCGGCAATGGCGGCCATGCCGTTGGCGATATTGTGGTCTCCGGTTTGCTGCCACCGGACAATCCCACGCTGCCTACCCTGATAGCGGATGCGAAAAACCGAGCCGTCCTGTTCTATGGCCTCCACATCCCAACTGTCGGGATCACCCAAAGGCTGATACTCCGACCAGTTCCCCATTGCCAGGACCGCCTGAAGATGGGCGTCTTTGGCCGGTGCAACGATCAGCCCGTGGCCGGGGATAGTGCGCACATAATGGTGAAACTGGGTCTGGATGGCAGCCAGATCGGGGAAGATATCAGCGTGATCAAATTCCAGATTATTGAGGATTGCAGTGCGAGGGCGGTAATGAACAAACTTGGAGCGCTTGTCAAAGAAAGCACTGTCGTATTCGTCCGCTTCCACCACAAAAAACGCTGACTCGCCCAATTGTGCAGAGACACCAAAATTATTCGGCACCCCGCCAATCAGAAATCCCGGTTGCATACCGGCATACTCCAGTATCCACGCCAGCATGCTGGCAGTACTGGTTTTGCCGTGGGTTCCCGCCACCGCCAGCACCCAGCGATCACCGAGACAATAATCCCCCAGCCACTGCGGACCGGATGTGTAGGGAATGCCGTTATCCAGCACGTATTCCACGGCGGGGTTACCGCGGGACAGCGCATTGCCGATCACCACCAGATCCGGAGCAGGGTTGAGCTGATCCGGGTCGTAGCCTTCCGTCAGGGTAATACCGGCATTTTCCAGCTGGGTACTCATCGGTGGATAGACATTGCTGTCGCAACCGGACACATCATGCCCCATGGCTTTGGCCAGCTGCGCGAGTGAGCCCATAAAGGTGCCGCAAATACCTAGGATATGAATATGCATACGGTCTCGATAACCTGTCTCTGTTGTGGCATTCCGGCACAAGAACCAAGCGGCAATGTGTCGGCCGGACTCAATTACCCTGCAAGTCTAGTCGGAGGCAGTGCTGCAATGCCACCATAAAAAATGAAATCCCCAACGCTTTCCAGTATGATTCGCCGCTGCTGAAAATTGCGGTCCAACGGGGGAACCCATGCCGAAAAAGAATGCCTTCTATGCACAGTCCGGCGGCGTTACAGCGGTCATTAATGCCAGTGCCTGCGGCGTCATTGAAACTGCCCGTCGGCACAGCGATAAAATTGGCAAGGTCTACGCGGGCCACAACGGCATTATCGGCGCCCTGCGGGAGGATATGATCGATACCAGCAAGGAATCGGATCAGGCCATTGCCGCCTTACGCCACACGCCATCAGGGGCTTTCGGGTCGTGCCGCTACAAGTTGAAAAGCCTGGAAGAAAACCGCGCCGAATACGAACGTCTGATCCAGGTATTCAAGGCTCACAACATCGGCTATTTCTTCTACAACGGTGGCGGCGACTCTGCCGATACCTGCCTGAAAGTTTCCCAACTCTCGGAGAAAACGGGCTATCCAATCCAGGCGATCCATATCCCGAAAACCGTGGATAACGACCTGCCCTTCACCGATAACTGCCCAGGCTTTGGCTCGGTTGCAAAATACGTGGCCATCTCCACCAAAGAAGCAAGCCTGGATGTCGCGGCAATGTGCGAATCCTCCACTAAGGTATTTATCCTGGAAGTGATGGGCCGTCATGCCGGCTGGATTGCTGCCGCCAGCGCCATGGCTGCGGAGCAGGCAGGCGACCCGCCGCATATTATTCTGTTTCCCGAGTTGCCCTTCATTCATGAAGACTTCATTGCCAAAGTCGAGCAGACCGTGCAACAACAGGGCTACTGTGTGATCGTCGCCTCGGAGGGTGTTCAGTACTCTGACGGCACCATGCTCGCCGGATCAGTCACCACAGATGCCTTCGGGCATCAGCAGCTGGGTGGGCTGGCGCCTACCCTCGCGGCAATGATCAAGCACGAGCTGGGTTATAAATACCACTGGGCCGTAGCGGATTATCTGCAGCGCTCAGCACGACATATCGCCTCCGCCACAGATGTACAGCAGGCGTATGCGGTGGGAAAGGCTGCGGTGGAATACGCGCTGGCGGGCAAAAACTCTGTGATGGTAACCATCGAACGGCTGGACGGAGACGATTACAGGTGGCGACTGGGGGAAGTGGGGCTGGACAAGGTAGCCAACATTGAAAAGAAGATGCCCAGCGATTTTATTTCACGGGACGGTTTTGGCATCACCCAACTGGCAAGGAATTACCTTGCACCATTGATTGAAGGGGAAGACTACCCACCCTACATCAACGGTATACCAAGTTATGCCCGACTGGCCAAAGTGGCGGTGAAAAAAAAGCTCAACACGCCCTTTGATATTTGATTAAATGAGACTCCTATCACACTTTAGCCATCTCACCATGCATTGAAGAGGGAATTTTCATGATCTCAAATTGCCCGCTATTTCGCCGTGCCACCGTTTTGCTGTTCGCAGGCACTCTCGCACTGGGTGTCAGTGCGGCATCCGCGGGCCAGAAACCCTGCATTGCCATTGCACCTCCCCAGGCCCAACTGGGCCAGGGTGCCAGCGGACAGGACGTATCCAGCCCAGTGCAAAACATGCTGGTCTCCTACCTCAGCGGTCCAATGCTTGAAGTGGTCGCCCTGCAATCCCGACTGCCCGCGCAACTGGCAGCCGAGGCAAAGCAGTCCGGCTGCGATTACATGCTGACTGCCGACGTGGCGTACAAAAAAAAGAAGAGCTGGGGCAAGGCACTTTCCATCGGTGCCGGCGTGATTTCCTCAGCACTGCCATACGCAGGCGTGGGGGGAAGTATGGGTAGTTATGTCGCCGCCACCACTGCGGCCAACGTCGCCAATACTGCCGCCAGCGTGCAGATGCAGCAGGAATCGATGGAAAAGCTGACGGCGGCTCAGGGGACCATTCGCAAAGGGAATTCCGTTGCGCTCAACTACAAGTTGGAGAGCATCACCAACGGCAAGCAGATCGCCGGCAACGACTTTAATACCAAGGCTGAACAGGATGGTCAGGACCTACTGATTCCGATGATCGAGCAGAGCGTCACCGAGGTGTTCAACAAAGTCACTCAGTAAAAGGTGCCCGAAAAAGTCACCCCATAAAAAACCGCAGAAGTCTCCCTGCACCCCACTGAAACTCGACATGGCGTTCTCCCCTCATAGGCGCGGCGCCATTTTTCTGCCCTCCGCCTCACCCTTCCAGCATAAAGGTCACCGGGCCATCATTGCACAGGCTCACCTGCATATTGGCACCAAAAATCCCCGAGGCCACATCCGGATAGAGATGCTCTGCCCTGCTCAAAAAATAATCGTAAAGTACCTCTGCCCGATCTGGTAGCGCCGCATTACTGAACCCCGGGCGCAATCCCTTGCCAGTATCTGCGGCCAGCGTGAACTGGGATATCACCATCAAACCACCACCCGTCTGCTGAAGATTAAGGTTCATCCTGCCTTCATCATCCGGAAAGATACGGTAGTTGAGCACCTTGTGAAGCAATCGGGCGGCAGTTTCCTCGCTGTCACCGGCCTGGACACCCAGCAACAGCAGGATACCCGGACCAATTTCACCCACTTTGTCACCATTGACCTCAACCGTGGCATAGCTGACGCGCTGTATCAGTCCCAACATGGTCCCCTCTCCTACAAAACCTGATTGTCTGACGAGCCCGCCAGATAGGATTGCAGATTGCCTGCTGCCAGAGTGATCAAACGCTGCCTTGCTTCGCGAGCCACCCATGCGCTATGGGGCGTAACGATCAAGTTGGACAGAGCCGGATTGAGCAGTGGATTGCCATTGGCAGGGGGCTCTTCGGTGAGCACGTCCACCCCTGCACCGGCAATGCGTTCGACGAGCTCGGTCGGCTCGGTATTGCCATATACTGTCCATAACAGCGGCAGATCCGTGATCGGCGGCAGATCCACATCCTGCGGCCCAAGGTTGTCGACATCGAGGATTACCCCTTTCATATTTTCTGCCCGAAAGTTATCTTGCCACGATCCCAATTTATAACACCGGAGTGTACCCGATGTCCCCGAAACCACGCATCGTCATCACCTATTGCCCCCGCTGTCAGTGGTTATTGCGCTCAGCCTGGCTGGCTCAGGAACTGCTCACCACCTTTGCCGACGACCTTGCTGAAGTTGTTCTGAGGCCAGCAGAAATCGGTGGCACTTTCGAAATTTCCCTCGATGAACAGTTGCTGTGGGAACGCGCTCGCAACGGTGGTTTCCCGGAGGCAAAAACACTCAAGCAACGGGTGCGCGATCTGATTGATCCCGAGCGCCCGCTGGGCCACACCGATCGGCAAATGATGCTGCCGTGGTCTGGCTACGATGCTGCCATTTCTTCTGGCATAATGTGCCGCTTGCCCCCATCCACCAGAAGAATAAGGAAACCCAGATGTCAGCAAGACTCCTGAGAATCTACGAAACCATCGTACTCCGCCATCCTCTGGCTGTCTTGATAGCGACACTGTCGCTGGCCGTGGGCATGGCTTTCGGATTGCCGAACTTCAAGCTGGATGCCTCTGCTGACTCATTAACCCTGGAACATGACGCAGATCTGGATTATTTCCGCCAAACACTCCAACACTACGGTAGCAGCGATTTTCTGGTGGTCACTTACACCCCCAAAGAAGGGGATCTGTTTGACGATGACTCACTGGCCACACTGGCGGAGATTCGCGATGAACTGAGGCAAATCGAGGGCGTCACCAACATCACCTCCATGCTTGACGTTCCTCTACTCTACAGCCCCAAAGTCAAAATCTCCCAACTCAAGGATGAGCCGCGCAAACTCACCGACAAAGATACCGACCGCGATCAGGCCCGTCAGGAATTTCTCGAAAGCCCGATCTATCGCAACCTGATTCTCAGCCCGGATGGTCAAACCACGGCGCTGCTGGCGACCATGGAGCTGGATCGAAAATACCTTGATCTGGTTCGCAAACGGGATTCACTGCGGCTCAAGCGGGATACCGAGGGATTGACAGCTGAGGAAGAGATCGAACTGGAACGAGTGAGCAAGGAATTCCTCGATTACCGTACCGAGCGCGCCGCCATTGAGCACCAGAGAGTGGCCGAAGTGCGTGAAAAAATGGCGGCCTTCAAGGATCGTGCCGAGCTGTTTCTCGGCGGGCCGAGCATGATTACCGCAGACATGATTGACTTTATCAAAAGCGATCTGCGGATTTTTGGCACTGGTATCGTGCTGTTTATTATCCTGACCCTGGCGATTATCTTCCGGCAACTCCGCTGGGTGGTCCTGCCACTACTGACTTGCCTGCTGTCGGTGGAAATCATGCTCGGTTACCTCAGCTGGATTGACTGGCGGTTGACCGTGATCTCCTCCAATTTTGTGGCACTGCTGCTGATCATCACTCTGGCGCTGACCATTCACCTGATTGTTCGCTACCGGGAAATACTCGCCGAGTCCCCTGAGCGCAGCCAACTGGCGCTGGTCAGTGAAACCGTCAGTTACATGGCCCGCCCCTGCCTGTATACCGTACTTACCACCGTGGTGGCATTCGTCTCGCTGGTGGTCAGCGACATCCGGCCGGTGATCGATTTTGGCTGGATGATGACCATGGGTATCACCCTGGCACTGATACTGGCGTTTCTGGTGATTCCCGCCGGCATGATGCTGCTCGGCAAGGGTCAAAACAACGACAATGGTGACAACTCTGCTGCCTATACCCTGTATTTTTCACGATTCACCGAAAATCACGGCGGACTGGTACTCGGTCTGGCTTTGCTGGCCGCAGTGATTAGCGGCTGGGGTATTTCCCAGTTGCAGGTGGAAAACCGTTTTATCGACTACTTCCGCTCGAACACCGAGATTCATCAGGGACTTTCCGTTATCGATGAAAAACTGGGAGGCACCACCCCACTGGATATTATTCTCGATGCGCCCAAAACAGCTGCGCCGCCCACCGGCAGTGACAATGGTGCTGGCGCAGACGAAAAAGACCCGTTTGCGGAGGAAGATCCATTTGCTGCCGACGACCCCTTCGGCGAAGAGGACCCTTTTGCCGACGGCGACAGCTCCGGCAACCAGGCTTCCACCACCAGCTACTGGTTCACGGGGGTCGGCATTCAAGAGCTGGACAAACTGCATGATTACCTGGAATCGCTTCCCGAGGTGGGTAAAGTCAATTCGCTAGTAACAATCACTGATGTTGCCGAAGACCTGATGGGGCATCGCCTTAACGACCTGGAGCTGGCCTTTCTCCGCAACAGCCTGTCCCGGGAAAATGCCGAACTTCTGTTTGACCCCTATATTGACGACGAGCTGAATCAGGCCCGTATCACTTTGCGCATCCGGGAAACCGGCGGTGAACTGAAACGACCGGAACTACTGGAAAGTATTCGTCGGTTTGCCGTGGAAGAAGTGGGACTGCAGGAAGACCAGGTGCATCTGACCAGCCTGCTGGTACTCTATAACAATATGCTGCAAAGCCTGTTTCGCTCACAGATCCTGACTTTGGGTGCCGTATTTATCGGCATTATGGCCATGTTCCTGGTGCTGTTCCGCTCACTGTCCATTTCTCTCATTGCCATCCTGCCGAATATGCTCGCCGCCACCGTAGTCCTTGGCGGCATGGGGATTGCCAGGATACCTCTGGATATGATGACCATTACCATTGCCGCCATTACAGTGGGCATTGGTGTGGATCACGCCATTCACTACATCACCCGTTTCAAACGGGAGTTTGTCGTGGATCGCAACTACCTCGCCACCATGCACCGGGCCCATGCCAGCATTGGCCGGGCACTGTTTTATACGGCCATCACCATTATCATCGGCTTCTCCATTCTGGCGCTGTCGAATTTTATCCCATCCGTCTACTTCGGCCTGCTGACCGGCTTGGCGATGCTGGCAGCATTGCTGGGCTCGATGACGTTGCTGCCAAAACTGATCCTGATATTCAAGCCATTCGGCAAGTAACGGCAGACCCCTTAAAAACCGCAACGGCTCATTGCCTGTTGCGGTTTTTTAACCCTGTCGCCACGTTCCCTGCTACACTTTTTCAAAACAAGCTGTAAACGCAAGTCTTCTGGAGATTATTCCAACGATGCCGTTTCAACCCTGGGAACTGGTGGCCGGTCTGGGCATTTTCCTTTACGGGATGATGATTCTGGAACAGGCGTTGCGTACGCTCGGCACCCGCGCCTTCCGCCACATACTGAGGGATTACACCAACACCCCGATCCGCGGTGTCATGATGGGCGTCGTCAGCACCGCCTGTCTGCAGAGCAGTTCAATGGTCGGCCTTATCGTGCTGGCCTTTGTGGGAGCCGGCATCCTCACCATGGCCAACGCCCTGGGCGTTATTTTCGGCGCCAGCCTCGGCACCACCTTTACCGGATGGATTGTTGCCACCATCGGTTTCAAACTCAGTCTCACGGAATACGCCATGCCGCTACTGGCGGTGGGGACGCTCGGTACCGTCTTTCTCAGCACAGAACATCGACGTCACAGTCAAGCCCGATTGCTGCTCGGACTGGGGCTTCTGCTGATGGGACTCGATTTTATGAAAACCAGTATGGGGACACTGGCCGAACAGAGTGTTCCCGGGGTGTTTGCCGATTACCCGATTCTGCTCTACGCACTGGGGGGGCTGCTATTTACGGCAGTGATTCAGTCCAGCTCAGCCACCATGATGATTGTACTGAGCGCGATTCATGCCGAAGTGATGCCGCTCACTACCGCGGCAGCCGTCATGGCAGGCGCAAACCTGGGAACCACCGTAACAGTTGTCATCGGCAGCTTGAAAGGCTCACCGGACAAACACCGGGTGGCGCTGGCGCATTTCATTTTTCATTTGCTGTCCAGTCTGATCGCGCTGGCGCTGCTCTACCCGATCCTGCAGCTGATTACCGATATCCTGGCGGTACAGGATCCGATGTACGCCGTGGTACTGTTCCACTCCCTGTTTAACCTGTTTGCAATTATTCTTTTCCTGCCCTTTGTCTCACCGCTCGCCCGCTGGCTGCAAAACCGCTTTGCCGACGAAGATGGCAGCGGCTGCCAGTTCATCACCAAAGTCCCGGCCACCGTCAGCGATGCCGCCAGTGAAGCCATTCACCAGGAAGTGATCCGGCTGTTTTACCGGGTCATCATCCTCAACCTTCGGGTGCTGAAAATACGCCCACAAGAGCTGCTGCAGGAATACGATGCCTACCCGGTATATCGTGAAATCAGCCTCAAAAATCCCAGCTATGATGACCAGTATGCGGATATAAAGCACACCGAACAGCAGATCCTGCACTACGCCAATCGGGTCCTGCAGGAAAAAGCCAGCAGCGATGAAGCGCAGATTGTTTCGGGGCTGCTGCATGCGGCCAGGGATATGGTGTTCAGCGCCAAAAGCTTCAAGGACATACGGCTCAATATCGTGGAATTGCGGATGCAGTCCGACGACGAGGAAGTGATAGAAACCATTCGCCACGACACCCGCGCCATTTACCGGCACCTGCTCAACCTGCTGGAAAAAACCGACCCGATACTGGTTGCCGAAAAGCGCACGCAACTGGAGACCGAAATCAACCTGTCCCATGACCGTCTCCACCAATTGATTACCCGCCACAGCGATGGTGATGGTATCGGTGTGCCCCTCTCGACACTCCTTAACGTCAACCGCGAAATGCTGGTATCCAATCAGATGCTGGCCACGGCCGTCAGGGATCTGGTTGCGGCCAAGTAGCCCACTCAGCCTGTGTCGGGCTTGCCACCAGTGATCCGTTTTCTACCCCGCGAGCAACTGATTATAGTCGTGAGCGAATTTCCAAAAGACGGGGAACATGACGGATGAAAACACGTGCAGCGGTCGCCTTTGGCGCAGGCAAACCCCTCGAAGTGGTTGACGTTGACCTGCAGGGACCGAGAGCCGGGGAAGTACTGGTGGAAATCAAGGCCACCGGTGTTTGTCACACCGATGCTTTCACCCTCTCCGGTGATGACCCGGAAGGCGCATTCTCGGCCACGAAGGTGCCGGGATCGTGGTGGAAGTGGGTGCCGGAGTAAAAAATCTCAAGCCCGGCGATCATGTGATTCCCCTCTACACCCCCGAATGCCGGGAATGTGATTTCTGCCTCAACCCCAAAACCAATCTCTATCAGGCTATCAGAAGCACTCAGGGTCAGGGGTTGATGCCCGACGGCACCAACCGGTTTTCTCTCGACGGACAACCCCTGCTTCACTACATGGGCTGCTCCACCTTTGCCAACTTTACCGTGCTGCCGGAGATCGCTCTGGCGAAGGTCCGCGAGGACGCGCCCTTCGACAAGATCTGCTACATCGGCTGCGGGGTGACCACCGGCATCGGCGCGGTGGCCTTCACCATGAAAGTGGAACCGGGCTCCACCGTCGCTGTATTTGGTCTCGGCGGTATCGGTCTCAATGTCATCCAGGGTGCCCGAATGGTCGGCGCTACCCGAATCATCGGCATCGACCTGAATCCCGCCAAGGCTACGCTGGCAAAACAGTTCGGCATGACCGACTTCGTCAACCCGTCAGAGGTGGACGATGTGGTTGGGCATCTGGTGGAAATCACCGGCGGCGGGGTGGACTACAGCTTTGAATGTATTGGCAATGTGAATGTCATGCGTCAGGCACTGGAGTGCTGCCACAAGGGCTGGGGCGAAAGTTGTATCGTCGGTGTCGCCGGGGCCGGCAAGGAAATTGCCACGCGCCCGTTTCAGTTGGTCACAGGGCGCTCCTGGCGCGGCACTGCTTTCGGCGGCACACGGGGGCGCACCGATGTACCCAAAATTGTCGACTGGTACATGGATGGCAAAATTGATATCGACTCGCTGATCACCCACACCATGCCGCTGGACGAGATCAACCGGGCTTTCGATCTGATGCACAGCGGCGAGAGTATCCGCTCGGTGATACGCTACTAGACAGAGGGCCGACCATGGAACAAATCGATGCCCATCGCTGTTTTGAGGGCCAACAGCTCCGCTTCCGGCACCGGGCGGATTCGCTCGACTGCGACATGACATTCTCCATCTACCTGCCACCCCAGGCCGATCAGCGGGCTGTGCCGGCACTGTACTGGCTGTCCGGCCTGACCTTTACAGATGAAAATTTCGTCATCAAGGCGGGGGCACAGCGCTATGCGGCAGAATATGGAATCGCACTGATAGCACCGGATACCAGCCCCCGCGGTGAAGGGGTGCCCGATGACCCGGCAGGGGCCTATGATGTTGGTCTGGGTGCCGGATTTTACCTCAACGCCACCCGACAATCCTGGGACAGACACTACCGTATGTACGATTATGTCGTGGACGAACTGCCTCATCTCATCAATGCCCACTTTCCGGTGGATCACGAAAAAATCGCCCTGTCCGGCCACTCCATGGGGGCCCACGGCGCGCTGACCATTGCCCTGAAAAACCCCGACCGCTACCGCTCGGTATCGGCCTTTGCTCCAATCTGCTCACCCATGCGCTGTCCGTGGGGTGAAAAGGCCCTTAGCACGTACCTGGGGGACGATCGGGAAAGCTGGCGCAACTACGATAGCAGCGAACTGATCAGGCAGGCATCACACCACCTGCCCATACTGGTCGACCAGGGAAAAGCGGATGACTTCCTCGACTCACAACTGAAGCCCCACCTGCTGGCCGATGCCGCGCAACAGGTGGGTTACCCGCTGGATATCCGCTATCGACCGGGTTACGACCACAGCTATTTTTTTATCAGTTCCTTTATCGGCAATCACCTGCGCTTTCACGCCCGGCACCTTTAACCTCTCAGGAAATAAAGTGAAATTTCACGACTACCTGCTCACAAGAAAGGCAAGAATACTGGGCATCAAAATCAATCATATGGAAAGGATTTCGGGATCCTCCGTCATTTATGCGGAGACCCCCATATCCCTCGGCAGCACAAGAATCATTAACGATGATATTGAAAGAATGTCATTTGGCGCATACAGCTATGTCCGCAGCGGCATGATCAGCAACGTGGCAAGTATTGGACGGTTTTGCTCTATCGGACAAAATGTCACGCTGGGGCAAAGCAAGAGAATTCATCCTGTTGACTGGGCCTCAAACAGCATTTATCTGTGTACCAATTACCAATACGTTGCAACCCCAACCGTCATCGAAAATGACATCTGGATTGGCCAGGATGTGGTTGTAATGGAAGGAGTGACGGTGGGCAACGGCGCCATTATTGGCAGAAACTCCGTCGTTACAAAAGATGTACTGCCCTACCAGATTGTCGCCGGCAACCCCGCCAGACCGATCCGGTTTCGTTTTGAGAAGGCACTGATCGAACAACTGCTACACAGCCAGTGGTGGACGCGGGATATTCATGCACTCCAGCAGCTCGACTATAAAAATGTCGCGCGCTTCACAGAGCAGGTCTCTGCCATTCAGGAACCCGCTATTTACCCGACCATTAAAATTACCCGTAACAAAATTACCCGGATCGACCGGGAATAAACTTTTTCCTTCCCATCGGATCGCCTGCTCTATCGTCGGGATACGGTTTTCTCGTAGGCAGCCTAAAATTTCATTGAATACTGTTTATTTATACAGTATTTTGCCACTATGAAAACATCCCTTTTGACACTACCCACCACTAACCGCTGCATACCCCTGTTCGGCGCAACGGTAAGAGCGGGCTTTCCAAGCCCGGCAGACGATTTTGTCGAGAGGCCACTGGATATTCACAACTATCTGGTAAAACATCCGGCTGCCACATTCTTTGCCCGTGCCGAAGGCGATTCAATGACCGGCTTTGGCATTTTCAGCGGCGACCTGCTGGTGGTGGATCGCGCCCTGCAACCCCAACATGGCGATGTGGTGATTGCCGCCATCGACGGTGAACTGACCTGCAAGGTGCTGGATCTCAACGAACAGTTACTGCGCGCCGGCAATCTTCGCTACCCCCCGATCGAGCTGCATGACAATGCCGAATTGATCATTGAGGGAGTCGTCGTCCATTCCGTGCGCCATCACCGATGTTTGCGCTAGTTGACTGCAACAGCTACTACGCCAGTTGTGAGCAGATTTTTCGACCGGACCTGCGCAACAAGCCCGTGGTGGTATTGAGTAATAACGACGGCTGTGTGATTGCCCGCTCAAAGGAAGCCAAGGCGCTCGACATTCCCGACCTACAAGCCTATTTCAAAATCCGGCCGTTGCTGGAGCGACACAGGGTCAATGTATTTTCCGGTAACTTCCGGCTTTATGGCGATATATCCCGCCGGGTGATGGACAGCCTGCGCCACTTCAGCCCGAATATCGAAATTTACAGCATTGATGAAATGTTTCTGGACCTAGCAGGTATGGATCTGCCATTGCAACCGTACGGCCTGACCATCAAACGGGCCATCTGGCAACAGATACGCATGCCGGTCAGTGTCGGCCTGGCACCCAGCAAGACACTGGCGAAACTGGCCAACTACGGCGCAAAAAACATCCCGGGTTGTCAAGGGGTCTGTCTGCTGGACAGTCCTGAAAAATGGCAATGGTTACTGCACCGGGTACCGGCCACCAGGGTATGGGGTATCGGCCCACGGCTCGGTCAGAAGCTGGCCAGAATGGGGATTCACAGCGCGGGGGAACTGGCCGACAGCAACCCGAAAAGAATCCGCCAGCGTTTCAATGTCTGTATCGAACGCACCGTAGCGGAGCTAAACGGCATTTCCTGTCTGGCACTGAAAGAGGTACCACCTGACAAAAAACAGATTTACTGCACACAGTCTTTCGGCCGGAAACCCACCAGCATGGAACCCCTGCTGAAAGCGGTCAGCCTCTATGCCAGTAACGCGGCGGAAAAACTGCGTGGGCAGCAACACCTGGCACGGACCATCCAGGTGTTTATCCATACATCGCCCCACCGGCCTGACTACTACAGCAATAGCACCGTGGTACAGTTGCCCTTTGACACCGACGACAGTCGGCTGATCGCCGCTCATGCCAGACAGGCAGTGCGGGCCATCTACCGACCGGGGTATGCCTATCTGAAAGCCGGGATCGGTCTGATTGAGCTGGTTTCACGTCAGCATCATCAGGCCGACATTTTTCAGAATCATCAAAGTGTCCACACGGATACGCTGATGCAGACACTGGATGCCATCAACCGGCGCTATGGCCGCGGTGCCGCTTTTCTCGCCAGCGCAGGGCGCAGTCAGGGCTGGCCAATGCGCCAGCAGTATTGCTCACCGGCCTACACGACCTGCTGGCATGATCTGCCCGTTATCCGGACCTGATGCCATTGACCTCAGGCGACCCGGCCCATTTTCCAGGAACCGCGACCCCGGTCCGTGTCGCGCCACAACTGGTCGCTGAGGGATGCCGCCGGCTCGGTGCAGCCGCCAGAAATCCAGCGCGCCAGGGCGGCGGCGACATCGGGATAACGGGTACGGGGCGCCACCGGCTCGCAGTCAAACCAGAATGCCAGAGCAGCGCAGTCAATACGATCTTCGATAGCAGCGTAACCGAGCTGCTCCAGGGCGGCGGCATTGGCCAGTTGTTCGATCTGTCCACGGAGCGGCTTGGCCATAATCCGCTTACCCAGCTGCAGGGCTTCACTGATCAATTCAAATCCAGCGTTACAGATCACCCAATGGCTGTCGACCAGATCCTGCTGAAATCCATCCCGACTCAGCGGACGCGTGTGCAAATGGTCATCGTCATGCCAACGTTGACCCGGGGCGTAAATGTAAAAATCATACTGAGTAAACTGACGAAACAGTGGCAGGAGTGCGTCCTGGTCTTCAAAGGGCAGATAAACCAATACCCGGTTCTCCGTATTTCCCTGGGGCGCGAGCCCGTGTGCAAGATCCACAATCGGCGGAAGGATCGGCTGATCAAAATGGTGCCAGTGCAGGCCCACCGGAATGGTTACCGGGGCAAACCGTTGCAGGATCGCACGACTCAGCAGATTGCCACCACGCATGGGAACCGGAAAACGGAACGCGTATTGGTGGCCAATACCGATACAGGGAATGCCCTGGCGACGTGCGGCTCTGGCGGTGATTGGCTCGTAATCACTGATCACCAGATCGTAGCCGGTCAGACCCAGTGTTCTGATATCCCGGTGCAGGCTCAGCAGGTTGGCATGCTGCAGCGTCTTCAGCGGTTGAAGTTGCCCGGCATGGACATGAAAGGTCAGCCCCCGGCGACACTGGAAATCATCAAACAGCGCCATATCGAAATACGCGTCCCGTTGCCGACCGGAAAATAGCCAGTCCACCTGAACGTCCGGATAATGACCGAGTGCCCTGGCCATCGCCCGGGCGCGGGAAAGATGCCCATTACCCGTGCCCTGTACACCGTAGAAAATTCTCATAACAGATCACCGGCTAATTGCAGGGCAACCCAGGCGAGGCTGCTACCCAGCAGGGCACCAGCCAGTGTATCCAGCGGAAAGTGAACGCCCAATATCACGCGGGACAGTGCCACCAACGTCGCCCAGCCATAGAAGTAACCGGCAATGCCGACAGGTGGCAGGAGCATTGCCAATGCTGTTGCGACCAGAAACGCGCCCGAGGTATGCCCCGAGGGGAAGCTGAACTCATCCGATGCCGTGATAACACTCTGGTAGCCGGGAATGGCCCGGGGTGGTCGGTTGCGTCTGAAACTGTTCTTCAGCACATAATAGCTTGCCCGCTCAATAGAAAAACCGATCGCCAGCACCATCAGTAACTGTATCGCCAGAGAAATCGAGAACAGCGCTGCCAGTGCAGGGACTACGGGATAAAGCCAGCCATCGGCGCTGCAGGAGATGAGACGGGCAAACCGTCGAATGCCCTTGCGGGTATTCCACTGCACAATGCGCAAAAAAGTGGCGACATCGAGCAGGTGGAGTGTTTCTAGTGCTTTTAGTGTTGTCATAAATGACACAGTAGGCAGCCTGTGTGACGGCCAAATGAACAAGATATGACTATTTTATGAACGTGCCGGCAGCGACAACTTTGCAACTGCTATAGTGTCCAAATGGGCTGGAGTGAATGATTTGAGGATTGATATGCGGATCACAGGTATTGGACAAGCAGCACTGATGCTGCTGGCCATAGTTGCTGTGCAGGCACAGGGACAGACTGTCTACAAATCCGTCGACATCAATGGCAATGTCGTTTACAGCGATGCGCCGCTGGAAAACGCCGTACTGGTGGAGACCATTACCCTGCCGGACACCGATAGGAAAGACAGCGTCCAGCATGACGCTGACGCCCGTATCGAACAGATGGCCAATACCACAGAGCGCCTGCAGCAGGATCGCGAAAAGAGAACCCAGGCCCGCAGGGAAGCTGAAGAAGCTCTGATTCCCGAACCATTGGCCACGCCCCCGGTGATCTATCGGGAGGAGCACTACTACAACAATTACTACCCCTATTACAATCGTCACCCCTACCGACCCTTCTGGCAAAAACCCCAGCGGTATCCGCCCCGCTATCGCAGCGGCGAATGCTTCAATAACGACACCCTGCTGGTGCCGAAATCAAAATTGCTGACACCTTCCCCACATCAATGAGAAAATTCCTCATCGGTTCTGATTGCACAGGAACACACCAAGATTCATCGCCACTAGCTGACATTGAGTACACCATGACAGAAACCACCAGGCTGCCACTGTTTCCGCTGACACAGCCACTTTTTCCGGGCACAACGCTCAATCTGCAAATTTTTGAGCAGCGCTATCTGCGGATGATCACCGAGTGTTTCAAAAAACAGCAGTCCTTCGGTGTCGTGCCGATTCTGGAGGGACCTGAAGTCGGCGCCGTGCCCAGAGTTTACCCTTGGGGGGTTATTGCCGAGATTATTGATTGGAGTCAACTTGAAAACGGCCTGCTCGGTATCCTGATACGTGGCAATCAACGATTTCAGCTGCTCAATAGCGAGGCCGAACAGGATGGCCTGGTCACCGGCATTGTCCGATTTTGTCCCCCGGACGAACCGCTTGCACTGGATGACTCTACCGCGGATCTACTCGATCTGCTGATGGCGCTGGCGGAAGGTGAGCCCGTTGTGCAACAAACGTTTGTCGCACCCCAGGACGGCAATGCCCTGGGCTGGGAACTGGCCCGTTTGCTGCCCATAGAGCCAGAGCTGCGAATCAGCCTGCTGGAACTGGATGATCCCGGCGAACGCCTGCAACAGATTCGCAGTTGGCTAATCGCAATGAGCCAGCACTAACCCGCCACGCGCGCCTGCTCACCTTTGGCATAAGACCGGCAATCATTCATCACAGCAAAAAGTCAGTTTCAGGGACACTCGTCCACCCACCGGATGACAACAACCGCTGTATTCGTCTGCCAAATAAAAATTATCACTGGATCATCAGGACTTATCTGCCTTGCAGCGATATAATGCGCGGTCCTGAAATCACTGCACTGAATGACATGGATCTCAAATCATACATGCAACAACTCGGACAGCAGGCCAGAACTGCTTCCCGGGTCATTGCCGCCACCTCCACCGAGGCAAAGAATGCGGCACTGCTGGCCATTGCCAAGGCGCTTGATGCCAACCGGTCCAGCGTCTTGAAAGCCAATGCGCTCGATATACAAAAGGGCCGCGACAATAATCTGGATGCCGCGCTGCTTGATCGCCTCGAGCTGAACGATGCCCGTGTGGATGCCATGATTGAGGGTCTTCGTCAGGTGGCTGAACTGCCCGATCCCATCGGCGTCATCAGCGACAGAAATACCCGCCCGAGCGGCATTGAAGTGGCCAAGATGCGCGTACCCCTCGGTGTCGTGGGTATCATTTATGAGTCCCGCCCCAATGTCACGGTGGATGCCGCCAGCCTCTGCCTGAAATCTGGCAACGCTACCATTCTTCGCGGTGGCAGCGAGGCCATTGAATCCAACCGGGCCATCGCTGACTGTATTCGACAAGGGCTGACCGACAGCGGGCTTCCGGAAGCCATCGTACAGGTGATCGAGACTATCGACCGGGCCGCTGTGGGCGAGCTGGTCACCATGACGGACTATGTTGATGTGATTATCCCACGCGGCGGCAAGAGTCTGATCGAACGGATCAGCCGCGAGGCACGGGTACCAGTGATCAAGCATCTGGATGGCATTTGCCATGTCTATATCGATGACAAGGCTGATCTGGAGATGGCGTTCGACATCGCATTGAATGCCAAAACCCACCGCTACGGCGTCTGTAATGCCATGGAAACCCTGCTGGTGGCAGAGGCGGTGGCCACCAGAATTCTGCCCAGACTGGCAGAGGCCTATCGGGCCAAGGGCGTGGAACTGCGGGGCTGCGAGAAAACCCGCGCCGTCATTGACTGCCTGCCCGCCACCGAAGAGGATTGGCGCACCGAGTATCTTGCCCCGGTTTTGTCCATCAAGATCGTTGCAGATATGGATGAAGCAATGGCACATATCGCCCACTATGGCTCCCGGCACACCGAGTCCATCGTGACGACCGATGACGCCCGCAGCGGCCGCTTCCTGGCGGAAGTGGATTCCAGCTCGGTCATGGTCAATGCCTCCACCCGCTTTGCCGACGGCTTTGAATACGGGCTGGGTGCGGAAATCGGCATCTCCACAGACAAAATTCATGCACGCGGCCCGGTGGGCCTGGAAGGGCTCACCTCACAGAAATGGGTCGTGTTCGGCCACGGCGAAATTCGCCAATAGGAGTGCCGCCAGGCTATGCCCCTGACTTCTGACCAATTATGTGGTGTCGGCCTGTTTGGCGGCACCTTTGACCCGGTGCATATCGGCCATCTCCGCACCGCACTGGAACTGA
Organism: Porticoccus sp.; assembly: GCF_965660005.1. GTDB lineage: Bacteria > Pseudomonadota > Gammaproteobacteria > Pseudomonadales > Porticoccaceae > Porticoccus. The sequence goes on along the minus strand of NZ_CBFHYF010000005.1, from coordinate 5,581 downwards.
AAAATCTTCTGGCACTTGCCGAGATGAGACTGATGCCCAGCGCCCGCCCCCCTCATCGCGTATTACCACAGGCATCGCCGAAGCAGAGAATGGCCATGCTGAAATTGGGACTGGCCGGTGAACCGGGTCTGGTAGCCGACGACCGCGAACTGCGCCGGGATGGCCCCTCCTATACCGTGGACAGCCTGATCGAACTGCGCCATGAAATCGGACCGGAAGTGCCGCTGTGCCTCTGTATCGGCATGGATGCACTGCTGACCATCAATCAGTGGCACCGCTGGCGGGACCTGACTGACTTTGCTCATATTGTGGTGGCAGCCAGGCCAGGCTGGCATCTGCCGGAATCGGGGGAAGTACTCAATTTTGTGGAGGACCACCGCCTCCATCAGACCAGAGAGCTACAGACAACACCGGCTGGCGGCCTATTGATTCGGGAAATGACCCTGTTGCCCGTTTCCGCCACCGGTATCCGCCAGGCATTGCAGCGGGGAGAGTCCATCCGCTATCTGGTACCAGACGACATAATTGACTACATTAACCAACATCAGCTGTACTAACCAACAAGGCATTCAATGAGCAAAAAACTGATCGATATCGTGTTCAACGCCCTCGAGGATATCAAGGGCAAGGACATCATCACCATGGATGTCAGTGATCTGACCGATGTCATGGACCAGATTGTAGTCGCCAGCGGCTCCTCGAACCGCCAGGTCAAATCACTTGCGGACAACGTGGTGGAAGAAGGCAAAAAAGCCGGCTTTCAGCCCATTGGCGTCGAAGGGATGGACACCTCGGAATGGGTGCTGGTGGATTTTGGCGATATCGTGGTACATGTCATGCTCCCGGAAACCCGCCTGTTTTACGATCTGGAGAAACTCTGGTCCGTTCGGCCCGGCAGCCCAAGAATCAGCAGCGAGGAATAAAATCCGGTGCGGCTGAGAATCCTTGCCATCGGCACAAAAATGCCCGACTGGGTGGAATCCGGCTGCAACGAATACCTCAAGCGCCTCCCCCCGGAGTTCCGCATTGAGGTGATCGAATTGCCACTTGGCAAGCGAGGCAAGGGGGCCGACATTCAGCGCGCAATCCTGCGGGAAGGCGAGGCAATGCTGAAAACCATCGGCGAGCGGGACCAGGTTATCGCACTGGATGTAAAGGGCAAATCCTGGCGTACAGAAGACCTGGCTATCAAGTTGCAACAGTGGCAGGGTTCCGGCGACAACGTCAGCCTGCTGGTCGGCGGTCCCGACGGCCTGGCACCGGCGTGTCTCGCGAGAGCGGACAGCCGCTGGTCACTTTCCGCACTGACCCTGCCCCATCCTCTGGTGCGTGTACTACTGGCAGAACAACTCTACCGCGCCTGGAGTATCAATGCCGGGCATCCCTATCACCGTTAAGCAACAGGGTTTCCCGTCAGGCAGGTTGATTCACGACGCAGATGCCCCGGTCTGCTGAACCAACACCAGCAGAATCTGTGCCAGAGCTGCACGACTCATCTCCAGTAGCATGAATGGGGTTTCCGGCCACTGGTGGCGAACCTGTATCGGAAGAGGCGGGATATGAACAAGACCGCAGGCCATGCCGGAACCGTTCTGCTGCGCCCAGTGCAGAACCTGATAGAGCAACTGGTTGCACAGATGATTGCCGGCATGGTTCGATAGCGCTGCCGGAATACCCTGTCGATTGAGTTGCTCTATCATCGCTTCCTGTCCCGGCAGGGTACTCCAGTAAGCTGCCGGGCCATCGGGTTCAATCCTTTCCCCGCGCGACTGAGAGCCCGCCACATCCGGGGAATCAAAATCCCTCAAATTGGTAGCCAATCGTTCCAGGTGGACTTTATTGCGGCCCCGGGCCTGACCGGTGAACACACAAAACCTCGGCTGACAAACAGCTATTTGCACCAACACCGCCTCGCGCAGATCAGAGGCACTCAGGGGCAGGATGGCAAAGTGGAGTTGTGAGCGCAGCGGGTACAATGGCTGTGGCAAATCATCCCGAAGGGAAGCTGTCAGCACCGCAGAGGCATTGACTTGATCGTGACCGGCATCAAAACCTGTAACCAGTATCGACATGGCAATAAACCTGCGAATCCATTCCTGACGCGGAGTTACTGCTCCTCGTCAGGAATAAACAGGAGCGCATCGGAATTGATGCAATAGCGCAACCTGGTAGGTTTTGGGCCATCCTGAAACACATGCCCGAGGTGCTCACCGCAGGCAGACAACACTTCCACACGCTTGCCCATCCATGACCAGTCATCCTCGAGCACAACATTGTCCAGCTTGTGGGATTTCCAGAAACTCGGCCAACCGGTTTGGGAATCGTATTTGTGATCGGAGCGGAACACGGGAATGCGACAGCCCGCCGTCACATAAGTACCCTTTTGTTTGTTCTCCAGCAGAGACCCGGTGTAGGGACGCTCGGTGCCTTTCTTCCAGAGAATTCTGTACTGCGCCGGGGTGAGTATCTGTTTCCAGACTGCCTTGGGAATGGTTTCCATATTCCGGCCCTCCTCAATGAGCTGCCGGGCTTGATCAACACCCATTTCTGCGGCGGAAACCGTCAGGGGGAGAACCATCAATAATGCCATCAGTGCGCCTAAACAGGGGGTTTTCATGATAGAGCCTTTGTTTTTTATGATGGCGTTTTGACCACATCAAAGCGTCGGTGTTCGTGAAGCGGCATGTTTTTTCGCAATTTGTTCAGATAAGCCAGATCCACATCTGCCACCAACACCCCCGGCCCCGCATCCAATTCTGCCAATACCCGACCCCAGGGATCCACCAGAGCAGAGCCACCCCAAGTGGGCCGCTTTGAGTGAAACCGATCGCCCAGATTGGCACCGACCACATAACAGAGATTTTCCACTGCTCTGGCGCGCAACAATAATTGCCAGTGCACTTCACCGGTCGTCGCCGTAAAAGCGGAGGGAACCAACAAAATTTCTGCTCCCCGGGCCATCAGGTAACTGTAGAGTTCCGGAAAACGGAGGTCGTAGCAAACACTCAATCCCAGCTTGCCGAAGGGACTGCCTACCACCACCGGTTCGCTGCCGTGACGATAGTCATCCGACTCGCAATAACGACCCTGGCTGTCACCCACCTGCACATCGAACAGATGGATCTTTTGGTAATTCGCCACCTCACTGCCATCCGCATCCACCACAAAACACATCGCTGCCGCACGCTGATCAACTGGTTGGGCAACCGGGATAGTTCCGCCCACAATCCAGACCTGATGGCGTTTTGCCTGCTCTGCCAGAAACTGTCTGGCCGGACCATTGGCATCTTTCTCATCCCGGGCAATCGCCGGCAGATCCCGACAGCCCTGATAGGCGAAATATTCCGGCAACACCAACAGCTTTGCCCCCTGATGGGCCGCCTGTTCCATCAGGGTCGCCGCCTGCTGCAAGTTACCCTGCAAACTGCCATTGTTTGTCATCTGAATGGCTGCGACGCGGCTCATTTCGCCCCTTTATCACTGAATATTTTCTGCACCTTGACCGATGGATCATCCCAGGGACCGGTGATTCGATAGCTGATACTGGACAACTTATCTACCTGCTTTTCAAACAGCTTGCTGGTGATATAAACCCCGGCAGCGGCAGGCAAGCCACCGACCAGTGCCGCCACCCAGGGCAGGTTGGTACCCACGGGTAATGTCGTGACCAGCGACGCATCAATTTGCTCGGCAATCAGATCGGCGCTACCGGCCATCTTGATCCGCCCGGAAGGCATTTTGACCAGCAGTGGCGGATCAAACAGCATGGTGCCCTCATCGAACACCAAACCGCCCTGCAACTCATCAAAACTCATGCCTTTTTCAAACAGATCGGAAAAATCCAGCTGCAGACGGCGCAGCCAGTTGTTGAAATTAAACAACCCCACCAAGCGGATCAACGCATTGGCCGTGCCGGAAGGTGATTTGTAAAAACGCCCGTTTTCCAGTTGCAGGGACATGGCACCACGCATCGTGGAGGGGGATATTTCCCAGGGCTGACCAAGCCAGCTCAGATCGGCAAAAAAGCGCCCGGCCTCACTGTCCAGCGCGGGGGGAATCCCCCAATTCTCCATGACCTGACCCACATCACCCACACTGAACAGACCATCAAACTGGGTCGCATGAATGCCATTTTTCAATGTCCAGAGTACCGAAGTATCGTAATCCTTACCCCCCAATTGCAGCCCCAACAGATTGGCATCGAGTGAAGAAATCAGCACGCCGGAGGGCTGCGGCTCCGCCCGGAAGCCAACCCGCCCGAACGTACGCTCTCCCATGGCGAATTTTTTGATGGATAACTGCATCAGTGGAAATAGCGCCGGATCGAGGCGGCTTTCGCCATCCCCATCTGCTTCCTGTTCGGGTGCGGGAGTCGGCAAGGTCAGCCATTCCAGATCCAGCAGAATCGGTGACGACGGGGAACCGGGAATCAGCGCCTGACCGGCGGCCTGTTGACTGTCCAGCACCACCTGCCAATCGCCTTCGTAAAACCGGCCACTTCCCACCGCATGATCTACCGTCAGCCCCGCCACCTCAAGCTCCTCAACGCGCGCATCAAACATCGTCGTCAACGCTGTCGGGGCATTGGTATTGCCGCTGGCGAGTTCAGCGAAGTAGGGCTGCCACTCGGTCATAGAAAAATAGTCCAGTTTGCCGGTAATACGGAATTGGCCCGGTCCGGGCAATTCGGCCTCATCATCCTGAACCGCCAACAGACCGCGCGACAACACACCGGCTTTCTGCTTCAGGTGTGCACGGAGGTGGCCATCAGCACTGATACGAATATCCTGTTCTTCTGCCAGTGTGACATCCACCTGGATATTCTTCACAGATGCCTGAGTCTTGCCCGCAGGGGCGGGCAAATCGATCCTGACACCTTCCAGCCGACTATTGAGCTGCAGCCTGACCGGATTACCATCGTCGTCAAGGGGCAACCAGAGTTTCGCCGAAACCGGTGTTTTCCCCTGCAGAATCCGCGTCGATGAAAGATTGATAAACCGGGCCAGGGCCGGCATGGCAAGGGGTCCCGCTACATCAATCAGCAAATCATCACCATCAGTGGAGATATCTGCCAACACCGGCTCACCCCAGAACCTGCCCGTCAGCCCTTTGCCATATAACCCCTTACCATCGCGATAACGGAGTATGCCCTGCAACTGTTCAAGGGCAATATCACTGTCCGGCAAAGCCAGACCACTGTTCTGCAATGTGGCGTCAACGGTATAGGAGCCCTCGGCATTGTCACCCGCGAGAGGAACCATGAGATCAAGCGCCACCCTGCTCTGGCCGGAGATGTTCCAACCAGCCAGACCATCCACCCGCCCCCGCAATGGTGACTGGGCCAGTACCGCTACCGCATCGCCGGTTTTGCCACTGATATCGGCCTTGATCAGCAACTGTTGCCCCCCGGCAGATGGCGACGGTCGCAACTGCACAATGCCGCGCTGGACAGTGGTTTCGCCTATGCGGGCTGATTGAATTTGTGCATCCAGCTCGCCGTTGTCCAGAGTAATCACCGTATCCAGCTGTTCCAGTGGCAACCAATCGGGCTGAAATTGCAGCACGCCATTTTCAGCTTCCA
>NZ_CBFHYF010000004.1:0-89349 GCF_965660005.1 Porticoccus sp. | reverse complement strand
GATGTGTGCGCAGCCAGTGCTGAAACGAGAGAAAAATTACTAAAACCGAATTGTTCAGTATGTTGGAAATGCCAAAGAACTCTAATCACTCTAGAGGCGTTGGGAATTATAGACAAGTTCGGCTCCGTTTTTGATTTATCTGTCTACAAACAGGAGAAATGCAAATTTTATCGAAATCTGTATTTTAAAATGCTGGATGGCGACCCGCTTGCCAAAGAAGCTTTTTATTTGGCAAAGGAGTCAGGGTTAAAAATGCAGGTAAAGATAACTGACTATATTATTGGGGCGGGAAGGAAGGGTTTTAAATTAGGTAATAAAACCTTAAAAAATATTCCATTTATCAGGCGTTTTAGGTTGGCGCGTAAACAGCGAAGACTGAATAAAAACCTCTGAGTTAAATAATTATGAATTTTGAAATTCATCTGATTATTTCAATGCTATTAACAGTTTTTTCTTTGCTTCATCTGCCAGGTTTTCTGGTGATTTTTTGAGCAAAAATTCGCTCATTGACTGTGTTTTGTTATTGGTAGGGATTGCAACAAATGGTTTGCCCAGGAGGTGTGCGTAAATCAGTGGGTGCATTCGGGATGAAATCACGAGCTTCGCTGCAGAGATTTGCCGGATAAACTGCTCAAAGCTCTGAGCGGGCTCGATGCTAATGTCAATACCGGACTGTTGCGCGTAATCATAAAACCTTTCTGCAGCTTTGATATCCTGTTCGGAGCTCACTGATATTTTTACCCTGCTGGAAGCAGCCTGCCCACACACAGCCAGAATTCGGTTGTAATGCGCATGCACTTCCTGTTTTGGTACTGAATTTGTAGAGACAAAAACTACGGTATCGGAACATTCCAAACCGGATACATCTATATGCTGATATGAAAGATAAACGGCGTCAGGAACGGTTTCAAAGTGAAAACCAACAAGCTGCGAGACCAGTTTTACCGTGATATCATCCCTCAAGTAGACTGTTTTCGCCTGCGATAAGAATAGCCTCAGTACCCATCTGTAAAACCTCCCCTGTTTTTCTGATATCTCACCACCAACTGAGTAGGCTACCAGTGGAATTCCAGATATTTTTGATACCAGATACCAGCCTAACAAAGCATAAGGAAAGTTTCTGTTGTTAAGCAATAATTGTCCGCCCCCCACAAGTAGACACTCGGGCTTTTCCTTTCGAGCAGCATAAATCTTCGAGAGAATGTGAATCGTGCGGGTGAACTGAAATTTTAGTCGCCGGCCTATGAAGTCGAAATTCTTGACTGTGTAGCCATTATCCTCCAGAAAATGAGTAATCGACCGACAAATTCCTATATCACCATAATTCGGGTCGTTGTATCTGTTTATCACGCAAATAAGTTTCATTGCAGCTCCATAATTTAAGACGAAGGGTTGAAGTGGATAATCCCTGAATATCTTCCAACGCCTCTAGTGTTTTAGTTGTTCTTGTACGATTCCGTAGTTGAATCTGAGCTCACATTCCTCGAGGTATAGAGGGAATGACTCTTTAAATGTCGGTATTTCTGCAGCGGGGGTTGTTTCAAGACTCAATAGCTGTAAAGCCTTTCGGTGAAATCTTGAAGCCCTCTTTGGCCGCGATATCAATGGCAACGTGAACGAGCTTATTCAGTTTCATCCAAGCAGAGGGCTGGTTGCGAGGGGGTTTCGGCAGCCAGGTATTGGATTTCCAGTTCATGAAGTGCAGGTACATGAACTCCCGTTCGCCGTCGCGATTATTGGTCAGCTTTCCGTTTTGCCAAAACCAATACTGGGGGTGATCCATGCGTCCGTCCCACCATGGCATTGGGGAAAGGATCGTGGAGTGCTGTTCCCGGTAGAGCGTGTTTCGCTGGTACGAGGACGACAGTGACCATAGCGCCTGCAGCCATTTGGGATGCTTTCGGTGCGGCAGGAATACCCTTGAAAATTTCGATTCATCAATTCCTAGGTGTTGATCGTTTTCAAGCAGTTGCTGCCAGTGCGGTATTTTTCGAAAGGCGTTGCGATATTTCTCGCTATTTCTGAGCAGGCAAAAGTGCCCTGAAATACGCCGTTCATGGCTGCTGATCACATTATATTTCTGTAGTACAGGCTCCGTAAGAAAAGCCCTCAATCTGCCATAAATGATATCAATGTCGCCAAAGGCGAAGAAATCGTATCCGGTTAGTTGATCCTGGTGGATAAAACCCAATGCCGGCTTCAAGTCACAAAGCTTGTAGGGGTTAGCCGGGTTGAACTCAATGTCTAGGGACGAACTGACCAGCTGTTTGTAGTCTTTAAACGTGGTTTCGATAAATCGGACATTGGTTGGACATATTGCCGGTTTTTCGCAATCCGTATAAAAAAGCCAGTTGATATCCGGATTATGCTGGCAGCTCTCAAGATAAAAGTCGATCCACTCGGGCCATTTGCCAAAGTAGGGAATAATAATACAAATAGAGGTTGGAGCTGGCGTCATGGAAAGATCTGCCATAGTAATAGTAAGAGATAATCTGTGGGTCGGCGCAGGAGCTGGCGAAGATTCTCTACGATGGATTTATCAATGCTTAATTTTGCTCAACATATTGTTGGCCCGTGGCAGTAATATATGGCTAATAGTGTGGTATTTTTTGAGACATTCAACCTTTTTTGTAATGTACAATGCTGTCCATATCTTTCAGGCCTAAAGCCGAGCTTACAAGTTCTTTCTGATTGAAGGCAGATAATAAGCAGCCTTAGGTAATGTCTTTAATCTCGGGTTCTACCCCTATAATAGTATCGGCTCATCCAGTAAGTATCTAGACGGCACTCTACCAATCGCTGAGTTAGCTGATTCGATATTGTATGTCCCCTGCCATTGCGTGGCCAGATATTGAGCTTGTTCAATAATTTCAAAGAGGTATAGGTGGTGCTTAGTGTGGTTAAATTACTCAACATCAGCGTTCTGTAGGAGCTTGCTAGGTTGAATATACATCAGCGTAATATTGTGGCTGGACATTTGTTCAATCAATCGGTAGCTGATGAAATTCTAGGCCACTATCACCGTGTATGGCCGCAAGTTCGCCACGCCATTCAATCACTTGTTTTAATTCTTGAACCTAGTCTGGCGGTCTTTGCGCGAGCCTTGCCAAATATGCTAAGTGCTTGGTTGGCGAAGGTCGCTTGAAAGTTAAACTGGAAGCGTTGATCAAAAATATACGCTAGAAAGGTCTTGTCAAATTGAAAGGGCGGTTTTTTGAGGCATACTGTTTGCTGTGCCACTGACCTGTACCCAATTTTCTTCTGATTTTGAGCCGTTTGGTATGGTTTTGTTGAAGGCGATGGCGGTACGATTGGCGGCTATCAATTCTAGTTGTGGTGGTGTCTTGAGGGACTGAGGCCGAGGGGCTATTGTTTATTGTCGTGAATGTGAGAATGCTATCCGTAGAGCTGGTTCAGCTCTACGGGAGTGAATACGTAAGATGCGTGCGGCTATGTCTGAAGCGTTGCTAGATCGTCTGAAAGCTTTCTTTGCCGATTGCGTTGTGCGTGGGCTTTTGTGGCCAGCCCTTTACAAGGAATCTGTGTTGAGATGAAGGTACTATTTCTTGTGCAGAAAGAACAACGTGTAATTCTTCACCGTCTTTACGATTCCATCTGTCGTCATCTGAGAGATTGTGAGGTGCGCTGGCTGACCTCGAGAGAACAGGATAATTTGAAACAGTATTTTCAGAATATTGATGTGCATGCTTATGAGCGCATTATTTTCTTTTTGCGCTTTAAAAAAGAAATCAGACAGGTACGGTTCATACAGAGCATCCCAAATCTGGTTATTCTCGAGCATGATGCTTTCCAGAACTATATTATTGGTAAGTACCGAGGAAAATTCAGTAAGCATTATCATAAGTTACCTTGGGCAAGGGTGATTTGTTCAGGTTACGAGGTAACTAAAAAATTATGCGCCGAAGGGTTCGATGTTAAGTTTGTGCCAAAGGGATACGATCAGACGTTGTTGGGCAACCGGGGCTTGGAGCGGGACATTGAACTAGGATTCGTGGGTAGTATCGGCAATCAGGTGTACGATAAGCGCAGGTTGTTGTTGGAGGCCTTGGCTGAACAGGAAAACTTGGTGGTCACCCGTACCCAGTCCGGCGCTGACTATGCCGCGATGTTGAACCGAATTCGTATTTTTGTCAGTGCAGATTTGGGGTTTGGCGAATATATGATTAAGAATTTCGAAGCTATGGCTTGTGGTTGCCTGTTGCTGACCTGGAGCCAGGGAGAAGAGGAAAACCAGGTGTTGGGCTTTCGGGATATGGAAAATGTGGTGCTCTATAGTTCCATCGACGAACTACGGGAAAAGCTGGTTGTGCTTCGCACAACACCCGGTATGGCGGAGAGTATCGCTTCAGCGGGCCAACGGTTGGTGGAACAGTACTACAGTTGGGAGGTTTTGGGGGGCAAGGTAGCTAAAGCAGTCCAATTGCCTTTGCGTAAAAAACGTGTGGAACGCTTTATGGGACTTAAGCATTATTCACTCGTCACTTAAATGTGATAGCTGACTTGAACGCGTGATGGGGTTTAAGACGGCGCTCAACGTTTTGTCTGTTTTTTTGCCGTATTAATGGTCCACAAGATCCTAGTGGATTAATGCTTACTAAAATGAAGGCGGAAAGGAAAAGGAAACTTCTTTGATAGCGAACATGATGTACAGCTCGGATGAGCGCCACAAGGCTACTCAGTCTATCCACAGATTAATTACCCGGGCATTGCAGGAGAAGGGTGTGCCCGTCGATGAGTATTTCCTGGTGAAAGGAGAAAAGCCGGAATTAGCTGATTCGCATGTTCCGACCATCACCAGTGCGCGGGTCGCAAGGAAAAAAGGAATCTGGCGTTATCTCCCAAACATGCTTTCGGGCAAGATAGAGCGTTTGTTGGTTTTTCGGAGGGTGGATGTTGTCGTCTGTGATGGCTTGGGGGTTATGCGGACCTTGATTCCCGTCATGAGACACCTTGAGGGGTTAAGTCTACTGGTAGTTCTTCATAATCTGGTTAAATTTAAAGCAGAAGACCTGGATTTTTTGCAGCGCTATTCAGAGCGAATCCGGTTGGTTGCAGTTTCGCCTTCCTTGGCAATAGAAGTGAAAGCAGAATATCCCTCCATACGCAAAATTACGAGTGCTGTGGCCAATAGCCTAAGTCCGGATTTTCAGGCGAACCTACTTGATAGAGGCTTGGCAAGGTCTATCTTGAACCTCCCCAAATCGGGACACATATCTGTTGTGCTTTCTCGTCTTACGGAAAAAAAAGATGTCTCATTGGTTATTCAAGCCTTCGCCAAGGTCGTTTCAGAAAATCGTTTCCTCGTAATTATGGGTGATGGGCCGCAAAGACCGGCTTTGACGCGGCTGGTAGCAGATATGGGTATGGGGTCCCATGTGATCTGGTTGGGTTGGGTTAATTCTGCTAGCCAATATCTTAGAGCTTTTGACCTGTTTGTCTCGGCATCGACTGCAGAGGGCTTTGGACTGTCTGTTCTGGAAGCCCGTGCCGCTGGGTTGCCTGTGGTTTGCTCTAGGTTGTCAGCTCATGAGGACGCACTCGAACATCATGCTGCTTTCTTTGATGTTGGTGATATAGAAGGTTGTGCCGAGCATTTGTCCTCAGTGGTTAGTGGGGAGGCTGTCTGTGATTTGAAAACCCGATACGAGCAGTTTTCATTGGGATATTTCAGATTGGTTTCTGAGTTGCACCCTAAAAAGTCCTGAAACCTTAAATTTTGGTCTTGGGGTTCGCCTCCCCATTTTGAAAGGGAATAGTTAATTTCAATGCAGAGTATTACAGAGAGCAAGGCCCATAGAGTGGTTTATTGGCTAATGGGCGCGGGACTATTTCTTCAACTGAGCAGTGAAGTGCTGTACAGCTCAGGCAGTGCAAATGGTGTGCATGTATATTTGTTACTGATTCTTCCTGCATTGTTGCTGACAGTTTGGAGCTTTTTGAGAAAAGAGAGCCTATTTTCAGTGGAAGTAAAGAGATTTCTCATTGCTGCCGGTCTCTTCATGACAGTTTGTAGCGTGTCTGCTTATTGGAGTGACAGTGGCCAATCTGTTTTATACGTCCTGAGGAAGAGCTTGGTTATTTTCTTCTACCTCTCAGCCATCATCTATTTGGTTACGGTAGCAAAATGGCAGCACATCAAGTTTTTTATCATGATGCTATGTGTTGTTGCTGCAGTGGGTGCATTGGTGTCTATTTGCTATCAATTAGTTGTCCTCGATGAATCATTTGGTTGGCGAACTTTCAGAATCTACCGAATGGGCCATGGTGAGTGGATAGATTTAGGCTATCCGGTAATTGCCGGGATTTACTTCGCCCTGTTTGGGGTGTTGGCAGCCAGTTTGGTGGCGCTGGGACAGCAGAACCGTTCCCAAAACTTTGTGCTGATGTTAGTGATACTGGTATTGCTGACCTATGTTTTTTTGACTTTTTCTCGAACATCCTGGATTGCCTGGGCGGCAGCTATCTGCTATCTGATGGTGGTGCTTCGACACAGGGCGACTATTGCTTTGGCAACAATTTTGGCGTGTATTGCATTGGTAATGATCGCTATTTACCAAAATCAAATAGCTGTGGAAGTAACAGAAAGGCAGCTTTCCGGGCGGGTGCAAATTTGGCTGTGGACATTGCAGCATTTTCTTGAACGCCCTCTATTGGGCCATGGATTTGATCATTCATTCTGGCCGGAAACACCCTATGCACATGCGCACAACTTTCTTCTACAAGTCCTTTTCGAGCAAGGGCTGCTTGGATTGATTTGCTATTTTTTTATGTTGACCTCGGTATTTGCGGGTGTATGGCGCTACCGGGAAGATAAGCTGGTTTTGGCCGCATTTGCGTTGGTAATATATATACTGACGGCGATGATGGTGGATGTACAGCATGTCATTACCCGTCCCGGCCTCTTCTGGAGTATTTTCTGGTTCCCCTTGGCATTTACTATGGGTGCAGTAAATCGGGCTCAGTTGGCAGCTTTCCGCAACCCGTATAAAAAAGCCAGTTGATATCCGGGTTATGCCGGCAGCTCTGAAGATAAAAATCGATCCACTCCGGCCATTTGCCAAAGTAGGGAATAATTTTAAGAATGGATGTAGTTTTCAAGCCGGTTTTCTACCCTGTTTGAATTATTGTGCTGAATCGTAGATAGCGGGGTTGCCGAGGGTGCAGGTTACCTGGGGCAGTTGCCAGAATTGCTTCCTGACTGCGCAATCGGAGAAATGGTTCTGTAATCGTTGGAAGATCCGGTTGTGGTCGGAGCCTGTCAGCTGCTTTTGTGAAACCCGTATCAGTCGTTGGGCCAGCGCGTCAGCGTCCCCGAAGGGAAACAGTTCGCCGGTATCGCCAACGACCTCGGGGCCACCGCCGCAGTCTGAACAGATAATCGGCAGCTCTGCGGCCATGGCCTCCAGAAGAACCATGCCGAATGGCTCGTGATCGGAGGTCAGGGCAAAGGCATCAAAGGCGCTGAAGTAGCGTCTTGCCTCAATCACATTGCCCGGAAGCAGAACACTGTCGCTGATATCGAGTTCAGCGGCGAGCGCTTTCATTGTTTGCCGCAGTTTTCCGTCCCCAAGCATAACCAGCAGTGCGCCGACGGGAAGATGGGGCAGTGCCCGGGCAAACCCTTTGATCAGCGTCTGCGGATCCTTGTCGGGGTGCAGTCGGCCAACGCTGCCCAGTATCCAGCTGTTCTCGGGTAGCCGGAGTTTCTGTCGTGCCTCCCGGCGGTCAAACAGGCCCTGACGTGCGGCATCTACATCAATACGGTTGTAGAGCGTGATGATTTTTTCCTCGGGCCAGTCGGGCAGGTGGGATCGTATTTCATCGCGCACGGCATTCGAGACGGCAAGTAAGGTCAATCGGGATTTGAACAGGTTCCCCATGAGGCGTCGGCCAAAGCGGTCAAAATCGCCAAATGAGTGGCGCACACTGAAAATGGGCAGGTTCGTTGCCAGTAGTCCCACATAGGCGGATTTGGCGCGGTGAGCAATACAGGCAGAGAAAGGGTATTGACGGGCGATTGCTTTCACTTCCCGGATAACTTTCAGTTTGGCCCCTGCCAGTACACTACTTTTGTGGCCGAGAAAGATAACTTCATCCGAGCAGGCTTTTTTTGCGACCTCCGGGTCTGGTTCCCCGGTCATGAAAACGGTAATTACCTTATAGGGTGTGTCCTTGAACAAGGCTGCGTACTGCCGGGCGCAATCCAGAAAGGGATCGTAGTAGCAGTGACAGAGTTGCAGGATATATTGTTGATCGCTGTTCATTTTCGTTTACACAAATGCTTTTCGGGGCAATGATTTCAGTTCGTAGAGTGATAATACAATAAGTGGCAGCCAGAAAATCAGCCAATAGCCGCGGGGCTTTGAAATCACGGAATCGAGATTAAGCAGGCCCATCGCGCAGGCAAACGCAAACAGAACAGTGGCCACGACTGCATAGGGATTGGCCCGCAATTTCCAGCCAGTGAACAATACCGTCAACATCATCAGTAACAACAGGCCGAGGCCAACAATGCCCCCGGACAGCAGGGCACCGAGATAGACGCTGTGGTAGGCATACCAACCGGCCAGCCGGCCTTCAGCAATGTAAATTGTTGTTCCATGGCCGTGACCGAGCCAGTAATGATGGAACGCCTTCAGATAGCCCGTCCAAAGATCCAGCCTGGAGCTTTGGCCCTTTTCGATATAGGCCTCAATGAGTGGTGCCAGCAGTATGCCGGCGGTGACCAGTAACAGTGTGCCAAGCCCGATCAATAGTAGTTTGTTTCGATTCTTGATGGGGGACAGAGCCACCATGGCAAAACCAAAAAACAGTGTTCCTGCAATGGCCCAGCGGGTATGGGTCAGAACCAGGGTTATCAGAAAAACGGTTAGTGCGACCAACAACAGTGTGACAGTGAGCTTCCGCTCCCGGTTGGCCGGTTCATAAAGCAGGCTACCCAAGCAGAGCAGGGCTCCAGCACCCAGACAAAACCCGGTTCGAACTTTATCGACCAGGGGTCCGGGAATGCTAAAGCGCCTGGTGAGGGGGTAATCGAGATGCAGGTAGTGGTAGGCTGCATAACAGACGGCGGTAACACTGCCGGCAATTATCAGGCACCTGACGAGCAGTTTTAAGCGGTGCTCTGCGCCATTAAAGGTGAATAAAAAAATCAACCAGAAACTCGCCAGATAAAAAACATTTTTTATTGGATTGAGAATATCGCGGCTGCTTTCCGGCCCGGACCAGAAAAGACTCAGCAGGGAAAACCCCAAAAACAGAGAGGAGGTGATCACAATCCGTGATTCAAATACTGCGGACCATTTGCACAGGCCCTTGAAGGTGATTAATGGAAAAGCAATACAGGCAAAAAGTATGAATAATTTCAGATGAAGATTTTTTTCGGGGATGAAAAAAATACCCGCCAGAAAAAAAACAATACTGTAAAAAAAGAGCGTTTTTGTTTTTTCTTCAAAGGGCGAAGTCGCAATCATTGTGATGTTAAATCCAAAACGGTTTTTTAGGGGAAAAAACAGGCGAGGCCGTTACTGTTTTGTGTAAATTGCAGTTAACAAATCCTGTAGCTCTGTGGTTGAAAAGGGGGAGCCTTTGCTGGCCTGGTATCCCTGAATGAAACTGGGGAGAAACCGCATCAGCGCAGCCATATCTTCATGATAGCGGGCGGTGTGCTGAAAGTTTCTAAGTCGCAGTTCCCTATCCAGCGGCTTGCGGTATATCTTCATGTCGGCAATATCGATGAGACCCAGCCGATTTTCAGGGGTCACAATAATATTGCCCATGTGCAGAGAGCGAAAATGAATGCCTTTTTCATGCAGTTCCCGGATAAACCTGCCCAGTTTATTGATGACGATGAGATCAATGTTAGTGGCCAGCTTTTTGAGGGTCTTGCCGGTTAGCGGGTAGTAATGAACGGCGGTACGATGAATGCAGGGTATGCGAAACAGATCAATAACTGTCACTGTGGGAACCCCTTTTTCGGCCAGCTTCTGTACATTGCGGGCAAACCGTTTCGAATAAGGGTATATCCGGGCCAATGAAAAGAGATGTCTTGCCCGAAACAGTTTCAGATAGGTACCGTCAGACAATAGCAGCACTTTCTCACCGAAAGGATCCGCCTCGATTACGTTGGCACCTTCGTGGAGGACCTGATACTCCTGCTTGGTCAGTTTTTTCATAACACTCCGGTCCCTGCTGCAGGCCCATTATAAAGGCCGTCCCCTATGGTAAGATACCCTCAATTTACCCTTGGACAATACCGATGAAATTGACGGTTCCACGATTTGACAAGGCTCAGGTTCTGGTGGTCGGTGATCTGATGCTGGACCGCTACTGGCAGGGCAATACTTCCCGGATATCCCCTGAAGCACCGGTCCCCGTGGTCAACGTGACTCAGTGTGAAGACCGTATGGGTGGTGCAGGCAATGTGGCCCTGAATATCGCGACCCTGGGGGCTGGAGCGACTCTGGTGGCTGTAGTCGGTCGGGACGAGGCGGCGACAGCACTGAAAGCCCGCCTCGATTCTGCGGGTATCCACGCGGATCTGCAGGTTTCTCCCACGAAACCCACGATTACAAAATTGCGCGTGATCAGTCGGCATCAGCAATTACTGCGTCTCGATTTTGAGGAAAGTTTTGCGGAGACGGACTGTGACCAGCTGCCCGCCAAAGTTGCATCATTATTGGCCAATGTCGGCGTATTGGTTTTATCCGATTACGCGAAAGGGGCATTGCAGCAACCCGGGGTATTAATCCGTGCTGCCCGTGACGCCGGTATCCCTGTACTGGTGGACCCCAAGGGGACCGATTATGAGCGTTATCGTGGGGCGACGCTGCTGACACCAAACCTCGCCGAGTTCGAGTCTGTGGTCGGGACCTGTGAAAACGAGCAGACCATAGAGGCCAGGGGCGCCGCATTACTCGAGCAACTGGATATCGAAGCCCTGCTGATTACCCGCAGTGAGCAGGGCATGACGCTGCTGCGCAGGGGCGTGCGGGAGTTGCATCTCCCCGCCAGGGCGAGGGAGGTGTTTGATGTCACGGGTGCCGGGGATACTGTTATATCGGTGCTGGCCGCTGCCCTTGCCGCCGGTGAGGGTTTGCCCGAAGCCGTGGCCATGGCCAATATTGCCGCCGGTATCGTGGTGGGTAAATTGGGCACGGCAACCGTCAGCATGCCGGAGTTGCGCCGTGCCATTCAACAGGAGCAGGGATTCGAGCGAGGGGTGGTCAATGAAGAGCAGCTGGCCGCCGATGTGGCGGATGCCCGTGCCCACGGCGAGCGAATTGTTTTTACCAATGGTTGCTTTGACATTCTCCATGCCGGTCATGTGGGTTATCTGGAGCAGGCGCGCAAATTGGGTGACCGACTGATTGTTGCGATCAATTCCGATGCGTCCGTGACCCGGCTCAAGGGTGAGGGGCGGCCGATCAACCCGGCAGACCGGCGCATGACGGTTTTGGCGGGCCTTGAGGCGGTCGATTGGGTGGTGTCTTTTGAAGACGATACCCCGGAGCGACTCCTGGAAATGATCCGTCCCGACATCCTGGTGAAAGGGGGGGATTACAGCCGCGAGCAGGTGGTGGGCTGGCAGATTGTCGAGGGCTATGGCGGCCAGATCGCTGTATTGGACTTTCTTGATGACTGCTCTACAACGGCTATTGTCGGTAAGATACAGAAAAAGTAAGCAGTTACTTACTTTCTGTTTCCTGGCGCTGCTGCCCGGACAGCTTTGTCTACGTTGTCCCGCAAATGCGCGGGGTTGATGGTGCCGATAATTGCACTGCTCACGCCGGGATGCTGAAAAAGCATTTGAAAGGTTTTCTGCACCGGATCCTCGCCTGTGGCCAGGGTGGCGTGGCCGCTGGCCAGTGCTTTTTTGATCAGGATGCCCTTGTGCTGTGCCAGGCAATAATCGATCACCGGTAACTCCCGGTCGTACAGAAGATTCCAGGTCACCATAACCGCATCGGATTTTTCGGCGGCCAACAGCCCGCCCTCGACCGTTTTCGTGGACATGCCAAAGGCGCGAATTTTTCCTTCGGCCTTGAGGTCCGCCAGCATCTCCAGGGTACCGTAGTCCCGTATGATGGTTTCATCGTTACCATCGGAATGAACCAGCACAATATCAATCATTTCCGTGCGCAGGCGTTTCAGACTCCGCTCGACGCTGAAGCGGGTGTGTTCCGGGGTGAAGTCAAAGAAGGATTTTCCCTGCTCAAATTCCTCGCCGACCTTGCTGCAGATGACCCATGCCTCTCGCTGTCCCTTCAGCAGTTGGCCCAACCGGGTTTCACTGGTGCCGTAGGCGGGTGCGGTATCGATCAGGTTAATGCCCTGCTGCCGAGCCATGTCGATCAGTTGCGCGGCCTGTTGGTCATCCGGTATGGCAAAGTCATTGGGGTATTTCACCCCCTGATCCCGGCCGAGTTTGACGGTGCCGAGACCGAGAATGCTCACGTCGATACCGGTGTTTCCAAAAGGTCTTCTGGGCAGCACCACTATCCTCCGAAAACCGTATGCCACGGCGTGGCAGCCAGTGGTGGATGTCCCAGAAAGCCAAGCGCTGGAATCGGTTCTGCTGAAGGTCGCAGCAAGGATTGCCCCTGTATCAACGCAATGGCTTCGTCGGCAAGGTTGGGGGTCAGGGTCAGCTTGGTGGGCCAGCCGACCATGACATTCGGGCAGCTCTCTGCCCGAGAGACAAACGCCTTGTCGGGGCGGGCAAAATTGCGCTGCCGGGGTTCGGCGCGGTCCACCCGCAGGGTTGCCCACTGCGCGTTGCCGAAATCGACCCAGGGCATCAATGCAGCTAGCTCATCTTTGGCTGCCCCGATCAGTTGTTCAGCCGTCTGGTGAACCCCCTTTTCTGCCAGACTGCCCCCCAAATACCAGACCTGTGCGCCGTCGGCGCAGGGGTGGCTGGATATTGTGAGTCGGGGCGTGGTTTCTGTTCCCAGGCAGTGACCGTAAAACCGATGGGGGTAATGGTGTTTGATCATGACCTGATGCAGTGGTCGGCGCTGCATTTGTGGGGTGTTGATGCCGAGTTCGTTGAGCATGGCTTCATTGCCCTGACCCGCGGTCAGTACGAACTGGCGAGCGTCGAGCCGACGGGTCTGCTGGTTGTGCTCAAAGTTAATGGCTGCGGATTGGTCGCTGTTACGCAGCCAGTGCGCATGCCGCCAGTCAATGTGAAAAATGCGTTCCGCGCAGTTATCGGTTAGTGCCTTGACTACCGTGGGGACATCGAGAACCATGTCCACCAACTGGTAGAGGCTGCCCTTGAATGCGCTGTGCTGGAAAATGGCGGGTCGATTATTCTTCGCCACCTTATTGACCCGCCCCCGGGTCGCCTTGCTGGCGAGAAAAGTGGTCATCCGCGACAGTGCGCTGCTGCTGGACCAGAGGTAAAAATGATCGCTGAGAATGGCCGCGCCACGGAGGTCAACATCGCCTTCGCCCGCGAGGCAGGCTCGCCAGTGATCAGGCATATCCGCAATGGCTTCCGAGGCACCGGTGAGGCCGCCACCGAGCGTATATTTAATGCCACCATGAATCATACCCTGACTGGCGGCAGTCTGATCCCCGCCCAGTGCCGTTTGTTCAAACAGTATTGCATTGTAGCCAGCCTTTACCAGCCGGTTGAGCAACCAGAGACCAGCGATTCCACCGCCAATAATGGCAATATCGCAACTGAGGTCGGTGTGGTTTTGGCTTTTTTCCATAGAAATAGAAGGTCTTGTTGTCGCTTGCCAGACGATGAGTTGTGGGCTGGTCAGCCATTTGTTTTTGGCAGGCCTGACAGGCGCTAGTATACCCTGCCCAATATCTTTATGCTTTACGCAAATCCGCGCATTGCGGCGCAGGCAGGAGACAGTTTTTTGGCGCGCTTCTTTTATTCAGTATTGTTCTACCTGCTGACACCCCTGATTCTGCTGCGCCTGTTGTGGCGAGGTGCCAGGGCGCCAGAGTATCGTCGGCGCTGGCCGGAACGGTTTGGTTTTGTGCCGGGCGTTGATCAGACTCAGACGGCAAAGACTATCTGGGTTCACTCGGTGTCGCTGGGGGAAACGCTTGCATCAGTGCCCATGATTCGCCGCTTGCAGCAGCGCTATCCCGAGGCACAACTGGTGGTGACCACCATGACGCCCACCGGCTCCGCCTGTGTCAAAAATTCTTTTGGTGATACGGTCTATCATGTCTATGCTCCCTACGATCTACCCTGTGCGGTGAAGCGTTTTTTGCAGCGGGTCCGTCCAGATTTGTTGATCATCATGGAGACCGAACTCTGGCCCAACCTGATTCACGGTTGTGCCGAGCGGAATATCCACATCGTTCTGGCCAATGCTCGCCTGTCGGAAAAATCGGCTCGGGGTTACCGGCGATTTGCCGCCCTGACGGGGCCGATGTTGCAATGTATAAATACCGTTGCTGCGCAGCATGAGGAGGATGGCCAGCGCTTTCTGTTGCTGGGTTTGCCGGCACCACAATTGCTTGTGACGGGGAATATCAAGTTTGATCTGACCCTTGATGAACCTTTGCGGGCTCGGGCCGCGCAACTCAGGACGCAGTGGCAAGCAGGGAGTCAGCGCCCGATTCTTCTGGTCGCCAGCACACATCGCGGGGAAGACGATATTTTGCTGGATGCTTTTGAGCAGATCCGTCAACAATTCCCGGCGCTGTTACTGGTGTTGGTGCCGCGGCACCCGGAGCGTTTTGACGATGTAGTGAAGCGCTGTCTGGCGAGAGGATTAAACACAGTGCGTCGTAGCGGCGGCACGTCTCCTGCGACAACGGATCAGGTGTTGGTCGGCGATACCATGGGCGAACTGCTGGTGTTTTTTGGTGCCTGCGATATCGCCTTCATCGGTGGCAGTCTGGTGCCCACCGGTGGCCACAACCTGATTGAACCGGCCGTCTGGCAGGTGCCGGTACTGAGTGGCCCACACCTCTTTAATTTTGCCGATGTTTCGAGGTTGTTGCTGGCAGCAGGTGGCATGGCCATCTGCAAAGATGCCCGGTCAATTGCCGACAACGTGGTAGTGTTGCTGGGCGACCCCGATGCCGCCGCCCGGATGGGGGCGGCAGCTAAAACAGTAGCCGAGAAGAATCGTGGTGCACTTGACCGGTTATTGACGGTTATTGAACGCTAGCCTTGGTGACGCTGATGGCGGGGTCCAGCCAGGCGTTGAGCTGGTAAATGTCCTCCGGACTCAACTGCCCAGCCACTTCTTTTAGACGCAACAGGCTGCCGATGTAATCAAAGCGCGCATTGGCGTAATCGCGACGCGCCTGGTAGAGATTTTGCTGGGCCAACAGCACATCGACAATATTGCGAGTCCCCGCATCATAACCGGCCTGGGTCGCCTCCAGTGCACTGGCCGCCGAGGTGATGGCCTGGTTTCTGGCGTTCACCCGGGCTTTATCGGTCAGGACTGACAGGTGTTGCGAGCGGGCCTGTTGCACGGTGTTGCGTTGGGCACCGGTAAAGATTTCCTTTGCTTCAACCGATTGATGGAAGGCCTGCCGGCGCTCGGCGCTGACCAGCCCCCCGGTAAAAATGGGAATAGTCAGTTGCAGCCCCACCACATGGCCGTCCTGCTTGGTTTCCGAAGGGCGGACATACGACTGGTTAAGTGGGTCGTCGAGATCCCGTCCTCTAAATTCACTTTTTGACTGATCGTCAAAATAGGAGATCGAGCCAGACAAAGTGGGTGCATGTTCGTACTTTTTTGAGTTGGCGTTTTCTTCGGCGGCATCCCGTTGATATCTGGTTGCCTGCAGCACGAAATTGTTCTGCAGGGCAAACTGAACCCAGTCTTCGAGGCTGAGGGGTTGGGGATCGACAATGGGGAAGTCCGGCATCAGGCCTGCAAGCTGCTCATGTTGTTGGCCGGTGAGCACGGTCAAACCTTCGAAAGCGATGTCCAGCGCACCGCGCACTTCCAGGGTGTTCACCCTGGCACTATCAAAGGCAGCCTGGGCTTCATGGACATCGGTGATGGGCAGCAGGCCGACTTCGAAGCGTTCTGTGGTTTGCTCGAGTTGCCGCTGGATGGCCTTTTCTTCCGCGAGAGCGGTTTCCAGATTCTCTCTGGCCCTGAGAACCTCAAAATAGGCATCTGCACTGCGAAGGATCAGGGATTGTTGATCGGCGGCAAACTGCAGTCGTGCCTGTTCACTGAGTGCCTTGCCCTGCTGGAAGCTGAACCAGGCGGGCAGATCGAAAATCGGCTGCGTCAAGCTGATGGAATAGCCCTTGGTGTCAGTATCTGTGTCGCCATCGCGCCCCGGTGTAACCGTCTGGCTCAATACGGTTCTCGACGAGCCATTGGACTCTTGTTCCTGATACTCTCCTGTGGCGGTGATCTGTGGCAACAGCCCGGCACGGCCAATATTTTTTGATTCGCTGTCTGCCCGGAATGCGGCCTGGGCTGCGCGCAATTGTGGATCGTGCTCCACAGCGTGTTCATAAATCTGAGACAGTGTCTCGCCGACAGCAAATGGGCTGACCAGGACCAATGCCAGAAGGCGTAGATGTTTCAAGGGGTGCATCGGAAATCCTTTCATCAGTTGGCTTGTCAGCCCATGAGTCTAGCAGATTTTGCCCGGTGGAACATGGCCCTGTCCGCGGCAGGGCTGCCAAAATAGCCGGAGCAATTGATGAGTGTTAAGGGTTGCGCTCCAGATGGCAGAATGGATTTGAGTGGAGAAAACGACGACTGATATTTTATCGACGTCGGGATGAATCTGTGGCGGACAAAAACCCCTGGCCCCGGGTGCAGCTATTTATTGCCCTGTGAAAGCATGACCCGTCAATGGGTATCGGTTACAGTAAGAAAAAAGGGGGCGGAATGTTCAAGGTTGGTCGTTACACACGGAAAGATGTCGACGTGCTCGGCCGTGAACAGCTGTTTCGCGGTTTTTTCTCGATGGTAAAACTGACTCTGCGGCACAAGCTGTTTTCCGGCCAGTGGTCAGAGCCCATCGTGCGGGAGTTATTTGAGCGGGGCAGTTGCGTGGGTGTGCTGCTCTATGATCCTCGACATGAACTGCTGGCTCTGGCGGAACAGTTTCGTGTGGGGGCAATGGAAAATGCTGAAAGCCCCTGGTTATATGAAGTGGTCGCCGGGATGGTTGAACCGGGGGAACAACTCGAAGAGGTGGCCAGGCGCGAGACGCTTGAGGAGGCAGGACTGATACCCGACCGGTTGTTACCGATCTGCGATTACTGGGTTAGCCCCGGCAATACCAGTGAGCGCATGTACCTGTTCTGCGCACTGCTGGACTTGAGTGCAGCGGGTGGCATTTACGGGCTGGATCATGAGTCGGAGGATATTAAGCTCCATGTTATGTCGCGGGCGGAGGCTTTTGACCTACTTGATGAAGGCCAGTGCAATAATGCAGCAACAACAATCAGTCTGATGTGGTTGCGCATGAACTATCCACATATTGTGTGACGGGGTACGCCATTTCTGATCCCGGGGAACAAAGCCTCTAAAAATGTGACTGAGTACAGTGATTGCCAAGATGAAAGTACGCTACAAAGTAGACCTGATCGGGTATATGGCCGAATGTGATGCGAATTACATGCGGCTCATGAAGCTGTTTCCCGGCATGACGGATGGTGGCGAGCGCAGAATAGGTCTGTGTCACAACGGCGAGCATATTCTGCGATTGATTGTACGAGAGCAGACCACCTACACCACGCTCCTTGAACTATGTCTGGTAGCCTGTAATGGTTGCAGTGACGACTGGTTCAAGTTGCCAAGACTGATGCTGCGTCTCTATCACGATGCCCGCGTTGCTGAAGTGGTGTCCTGGGAGGGGGTGCGGCAAATCAAGCCTCGCTACGATTATCCCAACCGGCAAATGTACCATCAGGATGAGAAGGCACAGTGGAACCGCTTTCTGGGAGAGTGGTTATCCCACTGCCTGAAATACGGTTATCATCTGGAGCCGTTATTCGGCGAAATGCCATACGGATGAGAGTAGTCTGCTGTCAGCGTAAGCATTAAAAGGGAGTCAAATCATCTTGCAGCATACCAACCGGCCCGTTGCCCGAATCCTGCAATTATCGGATAGCCATCTTGGGGCAAGCCGGGACTTTCGGCTGGCGGGAATCAATACCTACCAGAGTTTTTGCCAGGTGTTGGAGGCCTTACCTGACCGGGATGCTGTCCCTGATCTGGTGGCGGTGACGGGGGATATTGCCGGTGATGGTGACGAAGCCGCCTACCATTTATTCAATCAAGTCATGGCCGAGCAGCCCCGCTCGTTTGCCTGGTTGCCGGGGAATCACGACAACTTTCCCCTGATGCATCAAGTACTCCATCAACCGTTCAGGCGGGTTATCGAGCTGGGTAACTGGGTGGCAATTTTCCTGGTCAGTGCACAGCCGGGTGAGGTGTCAGGGCAGCTGGCAGATGCAGAGCTGACTGAGTTGCAAGATCTTCTGCATCGTCACCGCGATCAGTATGTGCTGTTGTTCGTGCACCACATGCCGGTTGAAATCAGCTGCCAGTGGCTCGATAAACACCGGATTGCCAACCATCGGCAACTGGCTGACCTGGTGACGAAATTTCCCGGAGTCAGAGCACTTTTTGCCGGACACGTGCACCAACCATTCTCGACATCCTGGCAGGGTATAGCTGTACACAGTACACCCTCCACCTGCTTCCAGTTTTTACCCGGCAGTGATGGTTTCGAGTTGTCCGAGCAACCCCCGGGTTATCGCTGGATTGAACTGTACGCCGATGGTCAGCTGAAAACCGGTGAGGGGTTTGTCGCCGGTGCTGGGCAGCAGGTGGACCACCGTTGCAGTGGGTACTGATATTTTCTGATCGTTAGGGCAGTTGGGCATGACCGTCACAGTCTGTCACTGTCCGTCGATAGCGTTATAATCCCTTCTCGATTGCTGCTGCAGGCTGTACTTCAATCATGCCCCTTGTCTAC
The DNA here is from genome assembly GCF_965660005.1 of Porticoccus sp. Taxonomy (GTDB): domain Bacteria; phylum Pseudomonadota; class Gammaproteobacteria; order Pseudomonadales; family Porticoccaceae; genus Porticoccus. The sequence goes on along the minus strand of NZ_CBFHYF010000004.1, from coordinate 70,374 downwards.
ATTCATGGTTTCAACAGCTCGCCTGCCTCGCTCAAGGCGCGTCAGACGGCGGCCTGGCTGCAGAAAAACTGTCCGGCGGTCTCTTTTGTCTGCCCGGCGCTCGCCAGCGATCCGGCAAGAGCCATTGCTCAATTACAGCTGGAAGTGGAAAAAACGGGTGGGCCGGTGGGGTTGGTGGGCAGCTCAATGGGTGGTTACTATGCCACCTGGCTGGCAGAAAAATATCGCTTGAAGGCGGTGCTGATAAACCCTGCCGTAAAGCCCTATGACTTGATGGTGGATTATCTGGGTGTCAATGCCAATTACCATACCGGCGAGCGCTATCATCTGGAGCAGTGCCATGTGAATGCCGTAAAAGACCTGGAGGTGCCGGTATTGCAGAATCTCGCCAATTACTGGGTACTGCTGCAAACCGGCGACGAGGTGCTGAACTACAGACTGGCCGAGTCCCGATACAATGGCTGCCGAGTGACCATTGAGCAGGGTGGTGATCACAGCTTTCAACACTATGAGCGACATCTGCCTGCCATTATCGAATTTTTGGGGTTAGCAACCGGGGTTTCATGAATAAGTATACCGCTGAAGATATTGAAGTTCTCACAGGCCTTGATCCGGTCAGAAAGCGTCCGGGAATGTATACGGATACCACCCGCCCCAACCATCTTGCCCAGGAGGTTATCGACAACAGTGTCGACGAAGCCCTTGCCGGTCACGCCAGCAAGATCGACGTCACGCTCTACCGCGATGGCTCTCTCGCGGTGGCTGACAATGGCCGCGGCATGCCCGTGGATATGCATCCGGAACAGAGCTTGCCGGGGGTGGAAGTGATTCTTGCCACGCTGCACGCGGGAGGCAAATTTTCCAACAAAAATTATCAGTTCTCCGGCGGTCTGCACGGTGTCGGTGTTTCGGTGGTGAATGCATTATCCAGCAAGCTGGAAGTGACGATTCGCCGCGATGGCCAGGTTTATCGCATGGGTTTTGCCGGCGGTGACAAGGTTTCCGATCTCAAAGTGGTGGACAGTTGTGGTCAGCGCAATACCGGTACCGAGTTGCGCTTTTTACCAGATCCGAAGTACTTCGATACGGTCAAATATTCGGTTCCCCGCTTGCGGCATGTTTTACGTGCCAAGGCTGTGCTCTGTGCCGGGCTGACGGTGAATTTTACCGATGAGAACAGCGGTGAAACCGATAGCTGGTGCTATGAGGATGGCCTCGCCGATTATCTGCAAGGGGCGACTGCGGGTTGGGAAGTGTTGCCAAAAATGCCCTTCACCGGCAGTTATTCGTCGGAGAGTGAGGCCGCGGACTGGGCGCTGCAGTGGCTGCCGGAAGGTGGTGAGTTGACCCAGGAAAGTTACGTTAACCTGATCCCCACTTTGCAGGGTGGCACCCATGTCAACGGGTTGCGTACCGGCTTGTTGGAAGCCCTGCGGGAATTCTGTGAATTCCGCAATCTGCTGCCGCGTGGTATCAAGTTGGCACCGGACGATATCTGGGATAAATGCTGTTTTGTCCTCTCGTCGAAATTGGCAGACCCGCAATTTTCCGGCCAGACCAAAGAGCGTCTATCCTCACGCGAGGCAGCGGCTTTTGTATCAGGCGTGGTCAAGGATTCCTTCAGTCTGTGGCTGAACCAGCATACGGAGGATGCAGAGCAACTTGCCGAGCTTTGCATCAACAACGCCCAGCGGCGGCTCAAGGACAGCAAAAAGGTCGCACGCAAGCGCATAACGGCGGGACCGGCGTTGCCCGGCAAGCTGGCAGACTGCTCCAGCGCCAGCCCCGAGCTGTCGGAATTGTTCCTGGTGGAGGGCGATTCCGCTGGTGGCTCCGCCAAGCAGGCCCGCAACCGGGAGTTCCAGGCGATCATGCCATTGCGGGGTAAAATTCTTAATACCTGGGAGGTGGACAGTCAGGAAATTCTCGCCTCCCAGGAGGTGCATGATATCTCTGTGGCGCTGGGTATCGATCCGGCCAGTGAGGGGCTGGAGGCACTGAGATACCATAAAATCTGTATTCTTGCCGATGCGGATTCCGATGGCTTGCACATTGCCACCTTGCTGTGCGCCCTGTTTGTGCGACACTTCCGGCCTCTCGTGGCGGCGGGGCATGTGTATGTGGCCATGCCACCGCTGTATCGGATTGATGTGGGCAAGGAGGTGTACTACGCACTGGATGAAGGGGAAAAAAGGGGCCTGCTGGATCGCATCGAGGCGGAGAAGAAGCGCGGCAAAGTCAATGTGCAGCGATTCAAGGGGCTGGGTGAAATGAACCCTATCCAGTTGCGGGAGACCACCATGGACCCGGATACCCGGCGGCTCGTTCAGTTGACGATTGATGCCGGTGACGATACCAACAGTCTGCTGGACATGTTGTTGTCGAAGAAGCGGGCGCCAGACCGCAAGGAATGGCTGGAGCAAAGCGGAAATCTGGCCGATGTGCAGTAACCGGGCATGATTTCAGTGGGTTTTTTCAGGGAGAAAAAATCATGAAAAAATTACTGATATTCCTCCGCTGGAGCCTGATCAGTACAGTGCTGTTGGTGGTTCTGACGCTTTCACTGCTGCCATTTATGATTCGCTGGCAAGGTGTTGCCTGGCTGGAACAGCAGGGGCTGGATGCCACTATTGGCTATGTGGAAATTCGCTCGATGTTGGGTACGGTTCAGATCAATAATGTCCGAATCGAATCTCCTGATGGAGAGCGACTGAGGCTCGACCAGCTGTTATTGAATATTGACTGGAATCCCCTGTTTGAAAGCAGTCTTTACATCGAGGAAGTATTGCTTGATGGCGTGGCAGTTGATCTGGCCGCGACAGCCTCTGGCTGGCGGGTAGGTGGTATCGCGTTACCCGCCACTGACGAGGAGGCAGAAAAGGAGGTGGAAACCTCGCCACTGTTTCAGCAATTGCAGTTGAGACAGTTTCAGCTTCGTGATCTGACGTTTTGTTATCTGGTGATCAATGAACGCGGGGAGCAGCAGGCAAATCAGTGTGCCGGGCTGGAGGCATTATCGTTCGATGATCTCGCCATGACCTTGGGCGAGACACCCTCCCTGTCGCTACCCGGTGTATCGGTTACGGGGTTGCGCTGGTTTGATCGGCTCGACCCGTTGGCATTGGCGGCCGTTGAATCACTGGCCGTTACCGGCGTCAACAGCCTTGATATGGCTCGCTGGCAGCTGGACAAGATCCATCTTCAATCGTTGGGACTGTTGCCGGGAGATACTGCGGCACTGCAACTGAATCAGTTGACGCTGATTGGACTGGATGCAGCGGAAAATCTGGCACTGGAGCGTCTCTCGCTCGATACCATTGCTGTTGGACTGGAGCTCGATCAGGCCACTCGTCTGGTGTTTGCGCCGGCACTGCTGAAGCGTATCGGTCAGCTGTCTCCCGAAACCCCCGCCCAGACGGCCACCGATAAGGGTGAAGATACTGACGGAAAGCAGATTACGTTAAAGCAATTTGCCCTGCGGCAACTCGATATCGGTGCCGACCGGCCGCTATTGTCCGCCGGAGAACTGCGGTTCAGCGATCTGCAACTGGCGGGTAGCGCGGTGGCGTTGGATGCCCTGATCCTCGGTCGTCTCAGCCTGCTCCCCGGGACAGAGGATGCATTGGCGTTGGATCGTCTCGAGATACAGAACCTTGATGTGGACCGGGATATTGCTGTCGCCGGGCTGTCGCTGGGCGATCTTCAGGTGCGCCTCCAGACTGACCCGCAGGGGAAAGTAGTGTTTGCGCCAACACTGATTCGCCAGCTTGTGCCGGCGTCGGAAAAAAATACTGATGTCGCAGAAGCGGTTGATTCGTCAGCCGGGAACTCGGCTGCCATGGGTTTTGAGCTGGGTGACTTGCAATTGGGTTCGCTGGCTGTTTTCGCCGATCGTGAGTTGCTGTCACTGGATTCGCTCGGGCTGCAACAGCTGAAACTTGCTGGCGATCAGATTGAGCTGGCCCGGCTGGAAGCCTCTACGGTGGCTTTCCTCACACCTGCCTCAGGCACTTCCCAAGCAGATCACTATGTGCAAATTCCGCGATTATTGCTGGATAAGCTGGCAAAAAATGCTGCCACGCTCAGTCTGGGCAGGATCGAGTTGAGTGACCCCGAGGTTTTTGTGCACCGCGATGCTGACGGAATCCTGCTGATGCTCAGCGAACTCGCTATTTTGCTGGGGCAGGGTGGTGAGTCGGAGGATCGGCCAGGGCAGGCTGTAACAGATAGCGATCCGCCACTAAAGATACGGTTGGGATCGCTGCTGCTTGGCCGCCAGGGGCAGTTGCGCATACTGGATGAAAGTGTATCGCCACCGCTGGATCAACGCTTTACCGGGCTTGATTTGCATGTCGCCCATCTTGACGGTACCCGGCCGGATGCCCGTGCCGATGTGAGTCTGAACATGGCCCTGAATCAGTTTGGCGCATTGTCCATGTCCGGTCAGCTCGTCCCCTTTGGTGACACATTGTCCACCCTGATTAATGGTGAAATCAAAGGTATTGATGTGCGTGATATTTCCGGTTACGCAAAGAAATTCAGCGGGTATAACCTCGATCAGGGACTGGTAGATGCCGACATCAGGGTCGATATTCGCGACGATGCTATTGATGCAACAGTCACTACACAGTTCCACAAGCTACAGGTGTCACCGGTGAGCAAAGCCGATCTCGACGCCGGTGCCAGTGAATTGGGTGTGCCATTGGAGTTCGCCCTGTCATTGTTGCGCGATGACAATGGCATGATTGAACTGAAACTGCCGATCAGTGGCAATGTCAATTCACCGAGCTTTTCCATCAGGCATATTGTCAACAAAGTCATGTTCAAAGTGATTAAGGAGACAGTGATTAATTACTACTTGCCCTTTGGACTGGTGATGAAGACCCTGATCGGTGATGGTCTGGCCGGAATGGGGTTTGAACCTTTGGGGTTTGAGCCGGGTACGACGGTGCTGGATGATGCCGGCGAAGCCAACCTGAATCGTCTTTCGGATATGTTGCAAAAACGTCGGCAGCTGCAACTGATCTTCTGCGCACCCGCAACTTTGCGGGATTGGGCCGCGCAATTTTCATCGGATGATTTGGTAACCCTGCAGTCATCGGCGGAAAATTTCCCGCTTCCCGAAACCACGACGGAGCAATCTGCCGAGCTCGCTGCGCTGGCCAATCAGCGCACGGCCGCCGCGAAGCAGTACCTGATTGATCGCAATGTTGATCCGGGGTAAATGATTCTCTGTACCGGTAAATTTGACCAGAGCAGCACCTTGCGGCCGGAAATGTCCATCAGCATCGGCCAGTAATACATAATTGAACAGCCCGTTGTAACACCGTGAGCAGTAAAATTTATGACAGAGACCACGACTATTAATCCGGCGATCGAGCAGATACCGCTGCGCAACTATGCGGAAAAAGCCTATCTCGATTATTCCATGTATGTGATTCTTGACCGGGCATTGCCACACGTCGGTGACGGGTTGAAGCCGGTTCAACGGCGAATCATTTATGCCATGAGCGAACTGGGACTCAAGTCCACTGCCAAGCACAAAAAATCCGCCCGCACGGTGGGTGACGTTATCGGCAAATTCCACCCCCACGGCGACAGTGCTGCCTATGAGGCGATGGTATTGATGGCGCAGCCCTTTTCCTATCGTTATCCGCTGGTGGACGGTCAAGGCAACTGGGGTTCGTCCGATGATCCCAAGTCTTTTGCAGCGATGCGTTATACGGAATCGAAACTGGCGCATTTTGCCGAGCTGCTGTTGGCGGAATTGGCCCAGGGTACGGTTGACTGGAAAGCCAATTTTGACGGGACCCTTGATGAGCCCATCACGCTACCGGCCCGCGCCCCCCACGTGCTGTTGAATGGCACGACCGGTATTGCCGTGGGCATGGCCACGGATATTCCGCCACACAATCTTGGAGAGCTCATCAGTGCCTGTGTGCGCTTGCTGGATCAACCCAACGCTACCACGGCGGAATTGTGTGAGCATATCCAGGGACCGGATTATCCCACGGAGGCGGAAATCATCACGCCCCGTGAAGAAATTCTCAGAACTTATGAGACGGGCCGGGGGAGCTTGAAGATGCGTGCCGTCTGGCAGCCGGAACAGGGCGACATCATTGTTACCGGGCTGCCTTTTCAGGTGTCAGGAGCCAAGGTGCTGGAGCAGATTGCCGCCCAGATGCAGGCCAAAAAGTTGCCGATGGTCGCGGATTTGCGCGATGAATCCGATCACGAGAACCCGACCCGGCTGGTGATTGTGCCCCGCTCCAACCGGATTGATCTGGACGGACTGATGCAACATTTGTTTGCCACCACGGATCTGGAAAAAAACTATCGGGTTAATCTCAATATGATCGGGGTGGATGGTCGCCCGGAAGTAAAACCGCTCAACAAAATTCTTGCCGAGTGGCTGGCCTATCGCATGGATACTGTGCGCCGTCGCCTACAATTCCGGCTGGACAAAGTGGATCACCGACTCCACCTGCTGGAAGGCCTGTTGATCGCCTTTTTGAATATCGATGAAGTGATTCATATTATTCGCAGTGAGGACGAGCCAAAACCGGTATTGATCCAGCGTTTCGGTCTCAGTGATACCCAGGCAGAGTATATTCTCGATACCAAGCTGCGCCAGCTGGCCCGGCTGGAAGAGGTTCGAATTCGTGCCGAGCAGGAAGCACTGGCAGTGGAAAAAATCGTGCTGGAAAAAATTCTCGGTTCTGCAAAGCGCCTCAAGACCCTGGTGCGCGACGAGCTACTGGCCGTGGCCGATGAGTTTGGCGATGAGCGTCGCTCGCCACTGACCCGTCGAGAGGAGGCAAAGGCATTCTCTGAAACCGAGCTGCTGGTGTCCGAGCCGGTCACGGTGGTGTTATCGGAAAAAGGCTGGATACGGGCTGCCAAAGGCCATGAGGTTGACTGCCTGTCGCTCAGTTATAAGTCCGGTGATCGCTTTCTCTGTGCGGCCAGGGGGCGCAGTAACCAGTCGGCGGTGTTACTGGATTCCACTGGCCGAACCTATTCACTCGCAGCCCACAGTCTGCCCTCGGCGAGGGGGCAGGGTGAGCCGGTCACCGGCCGCCTGAACCCTCCCTCCGGTGCCAATCTTGTGAGCGTGATCATGGGAGATGATTCGCAGCAGGTACTGATGGCGACCGATGCCGGTTACGGTTTTATGGCAAATCTGGCCGATCTGCACAGTAAAAATCGGGCGGGTAAAACTACTCTGACGATTCCCAGGGGTGGCCGGGTAGTAAAACCGGTGGCGATTTTTGACCGTGAAAACAGCCTGGTAGTCGCCGTGAGCAACGAGGGCCGCATGTTGGCTTTTCCGTTGGCGGATCTGCCCCGGTTGGCCCGTGGCAAAGGCAACAAAATCATCAGTATTTCCTCATCCAGAGTTCAGTCCCGGGAGGAGTTTATGGTGGCTGTGGCGGTCGTGACCCCGGCGCAGCAATTGTTGGTGTACTCAGGTAAGCGCCATCTGAATATCAAGATCGGTGATCTTGAACATTACCGGGGTGAACGGGGCCGTCGTGGCAATAAATTGCCCCGGGGCTTTCAGAAAGTGGACAGGGTGGAGGTGGTCGGGATTGATTAATTTCCATTTGGGCTTGCTGTCCGGTTAGCTGTTTACCGGCAGGGTTATTTTCACTATATTAAAAACAGTTCAGGCAGGGCTGCGGCCCAACGTATAAATCTCGTTCAGAGGATGATCAGATAGATAATAATAAAGTGTTGTTGATTATTGCGTCACTGTTACTGCCACCACTGGCAGTGTTTCTCAAAAAAGGTGCCGGGAAGGACCTGCTTATCAATGTTGTGCTCTGTTTGTTTTTCTGGGTGCCAGGTATCCTGCATGCACTTTGGGTGACGTTGGCTTAAACCGGGTTTTGGCAGGAGAGGAGACAGAAAACCCGCATGGCATTCAGTCAATACAAGGTGATCGCCATCAGTGAGGGCGCGCTGGGAACGGTTTTTCTCGGCGCGTCCGGTTTCCTCCTGAAAAAAATGGAAGCGGTACTCAACGAGCAGGTGGCCGAGGGTTGGCAACTGGTGTTTCAGGTAGTGGAAAAGCGTCGCTTCTGGCTTTTCTGGGCACGGGAAACCGTTATTGTCACCCTGGGTAAGTAACGGGTGACCCTGCGCGACGAACAATACCGGGAAGACCAGCTTCGCAATCGGATTGCAGTGCTCCCCGCGATACAGCGCAAAATTCTTTACGGGCGCATGGTGCGGCGCCTCAAAGATCCGGACAGCTACGCGGTGCTGAACTATTTGTTTCTCGCCGGGCTGCACCATTTTTATCTCGGGCGCTGGATTCGTGGCACGACCAATCTGGTTGTTTTTCTGGCGGGCCTCGTTTGCCTGCTCAATGGTCAGTGGTCCTGGGGGTTTGGTTTGCTGATCACGATCACCCTGATCGAGCTGCCGGCGCTGTTTTACTCTCAACGCATCGTTTTGCGATATAACAACGATCTGGCTGAATCGCTGTTAGCGGAGACTGATTGCAGCCGAAACTGATGTTTACTTGATGGAGAGTGTGATGGAAACGATAGGCAATGCCATTCTGTTTTATGGCCTGAAGGTTGTCATAGCAGCCGTTATCTTTTTTGTGGGTAAATTTGTGGCGGCTTGGCTGAGGCGCCTGGTCGCCAATTTGATGAAAAAGAAAGACATGGATGTGGCGATCCAGCAGTTCGTTTCTGCAATGGTCTACTATGCACTGTTGGCGTTTGTCTGTATTGCAGCCCTGGGTCAGTTGGGTGTGCATACGGCCTCCTTGGTGGCGGTCGTCGGTGCTGCCGGTCTTGCCGTTGGCCTGGCTCTGCAGGGTTCGCTGGCCAATTTTGCCGCTGGTGTGTTGATTCTGATATTCCGCCCCCTCCGTGTCGGAGATTATGTCGAAGTGGCTGGTGTCGGTGGTACGGTGGCGAAAATACTGGTGTTCACAACTGAATTGAACACCCCGGATAACAAAAGGATTGTAATTCCCAATGGCCAGGTGATGAGTGGCACTATTACCAACTATTCCACCCACGATACCCGCCGGGTCGATCTGGTGATCGGTATCAGTTACGGTGATGATATCGACAAGGCGAAGGCGGTACTGCGTGACGTCGTTGAAGCGGACACGCGGGTGCTGGCAGATCCGGTCCCGAATATCGCGGTCACCCAGTTGGCGGACAGCAGTGTCAATCTCATTGTTCGTCCCTGGGTTGCTACTGGAGACTACTGGGGGGTCTACTGGGATCTCACCGAGGCCATCAAGAAGCGCCTCGATCAGGAGCAGATTTCCATTCCATTCCCGCAGCGCGATGTGCATTTATACCAGGTGGCTGAGAACGCTTGACAGCCCTTAGGAAAAGGCTCCAACTGAGGAGCCTTTTTTATTCTATAACTTACAGGGAGACACAAATGGGTATTCTTTTGTGGGTTGTACTTGGTCTGGTGGCCGGCATTCTTGCCAAATGGATCATTCCCGGCAGGGATGGTGGCGGGTTTATTCTCACGGTGCTGCTGGGTATTGCCGGTGCTTTTGTCGGTGGCTGGGTGGGTTCACTATTGGGCTTCGGTGGTGCCGGTGGCTTCAGTTTGGCAGGTATCGCCACAGCGACTGTGGGTGCCATTCTGATTTTGCTGCTTTACCGACAATTGCAAAAATAGTGAACCCGACAGGGCCACTGCTGTTTGAAAAAAATCGAGGAGAACAGGATGAAAAAGGTAGTCATGTCGATCGCAACGGTTGCCATACTGGGCGTTGGTGTTACCTCCATGACCCTGGCTAAAAAGCCGGAGGGTGCCGGGGGTGGTAAAGGTGTTATGGAAGACGAGGCGTCGGTGATTCGTGAAACCGGGCAACAGCAGGAAAAAAAACTGATCAGGGAAATGGAGCAGAAAAGGGATATGTCAGAGGAGCAGCGGCGTCTGCGTGATCCTGACCGCGATGACCATGATCCCCGCGAGGATCGTGACAGGGAAATGTCCAGAGAGATGGAAAAACAGCGGGAAATGAAAGCAGAGCAGGAGCGCAAAGAGCTTGGCAAAGGCTCTGAGCAGGGCCAGGACCTGCGCCAGGAACACAGCCGCAAGTGGTGGCGCTTCTGGGATTGATCGCGGTCTTTTAAGCCCCTGTCATACAGAAAACGCAGCCCGTCCAGCTGCGTTTTTTTGACGCTTCAATATTCGCATGGATGGTTAACGGGAGCGATCAAAGCGCCGCTTGCGGCGATAGGGGAACACATCGACAATTTTTCCGTTGCGAATCTGTTCCTGTAACGCCCACCAGAACTCCACATCATAAATGTCGCTGTGCAGCTCCTGAAAGGCTTCCCTGGCAACCGGATTGCCGGAAAAAAACAGCCGGAATTCCTCTGGAAAAATATCGTTGGTCCCCACGGTATACCAGGGCGTGGCCGACATTTCTTCCTCGGTAGTTTGAGGTTGTGGAATGCGTCTGAAATGGCACTCGGTCAATGGGCAGATTTCATCGTAATCGTAAAAGACTACCCGATTGTGGCGAGTGACGCCGAAATTTTTCAACAGCATATCTCCTGGAAAAATATTCGCCGCCGCCAGTTGCTTGATGGCGTTGCCGTATTCCTCGATGATGTTGCAGGTTTGTTGTTCATCGGCTCGCTGCAGGTAGAGATTGAGCGGGGTCATGCGACGCTCGGTGTAGAGGTGTTTGATGATCAACCGGTCGCCCTCGAAGGCGAGCAGTGAGGGTGCCACTTTCCTTAATTCGGCAAGTAGTTCGTCGGAAAAACGATCCACTGGAAACGAAAAATTGGCGAACTCCTGGGTATCGGCCATTCGCCCGATGCGGTCGTGCCGGGAAACCATGTTGTATTTCTCCCTCACGATTTCGTGGGTGACCTCCTTGGGTGGATCGAAGCGATCCTTGATGATTTTGAACACAATATCGTAGGACGGCAGCGTGAAGACGGACATCACCATCCCCTTGATTCCGGGAGCGATGACAAACTGATCCTGAGAATTTCTCAGGTGGCTGACAAACTCCCGATAGAATTCCGTCTTGGCGTGTTTGGGAAAGCCGATCGAGGTATAGATCTCGTTGTCGCCCTTGTGCGGCATCAATTGCTTTAAAAAATGCAGGTAAAGATAGGGCAGCGGTGCGTCCACCATGAAATGGGTTCGGGTAAAACTGAACACCACGCTCATTTCTTCCTTGTTGAAAATGGCCGTGTCGATAAACAACCCGCCTTTTTCGTTGTTCAACACGGGCAGCACCAGTGGGAAAAGCCGGTCGCCGTCAATGATACGACCGACGATATAGGCCGCCTTGCTGCGATAAAACACCGAGTCGAGCGTATCAAATTTCAGTGCCGAGACAGGATTCTTCAGATGGGGTAGTAACTGCTCGTTGAACTCCTGAACGATGAAGTTCACATCCCTGGCGAGGTTTTCCGGCGGTGTGGAAAACTCGGCGTCCAGCAGAATCTGTTCAAATACCGCGGCGATATTGTCAATGCCCTCATAGCGGACATAAATGCTGTATTCCGCTTCCGGTATCGACGCCATTTGTGAAGACAGGACATAGATCAGGTCGTCATCTATCTTGTCGTGATCATTGATACAGCCGAACACAGAGTTGAAAAAGGTCTCGGCAATTTCGTAATTGGGGAAGTTGAAGACCAGTTGGGTGTAAACGGCCTTGGCCTGGCGCCATAACTCCAGATCGGTAATATCCTTGTTGGTCACTGTAGCAAGTAGCTCGGACACCTGGCGCACCTTGGTCTTGTAGAGTTCCAGTCGGTCTACATTGGCGCGTTGCACGGCGTGCCAGTCGGCTTTTTCAAAGCGCGCCTTGGCACCCAGCGTCATATTCAGGTAATCGGCAAAATAGCTGCGGAAGCCATTGAGAATGGTTTTCGACATCCGTCGCGCAGTGCTGTTGCGGAAAAAACGGGGATCCGGAGCGGTCACAAAATCAATCCCGCTGTGTTATTCATTGAGCTTTAAATCCGCTTTTAGTTCTGCCAGCCGCTGCCGCGATGCCTCGCGACTCAATGGGGGTTTCTCGGTCGCCTCCCCGGTGGGATTCGGCAATGGCAGCTGCCGGCCTTTGCCAAGTTCCCGGCAGAGCCGCCGGTAATGATCGAGAAACAGGGGATAGCTGACGGCCTCTGCCTCATGGATCAACAGATACCAGCCGGTGGCGAGCCCGGCGTGATAGACAACCGGATGGGACCAGCGGTGCGCTATTTTTGGTGAGGGGGCATTGCAGGCTTCCAGGTAAGCACTTTGTGGCGACGGCAGCCCTGCCGGGTTCTGAAATGCTTCGCAGCATTGCAGCATGCGATTCAGTGTCGGCAGGTAGTCGGATGTTTCGATTACCCGTTTGGCGCCCAGCAGAATCTGGTCCCGGTCGAAGTGTGCCAGTGCATCCAGCCACAGACGTTTCACCTGATTGAGCAGGTCGGTATCGGCGTAGGCACTGTAAAACTGGTTGTGAAAGTTCAGCCGGAACAGGGCGAACACCTGGTTGATGGTGTCCACCAAGTGTTCTGGGCGCTCAGGAGGCTGCCCAGCTGCGGTCGCTGAGCTCGTCGACGAGGGTGCGATTCCGCGTACTGCCCGGTCGATCAGATCGTTGTGGTTTTCCATTGTTTGAGTCCTGGGTCTGTGTTTGGTGGCGCGACCACTCCCGTTTTACCTGTTGCAGGAACTTGGTGTTCCAGGAGCCGTAGAGCTGGCCGCTATCCCGCCAGTACAAAACAAATTCCGGTACCAGCCGCTCGGCAAAATCGCGGGGAATATTCGCCAGCGTCAGTACCTCAAACAGCTCTTCCCTGGGCCGCCAGTCCGCCGCCAGTGGCCGGGGCATGGTGTCCTGCTCCATCGTGCAGGTGAATCTGGCCCACTGGCGCTTCACGTGCATGATGAAGCGACTGTTCCAGGTGCTGGAGGACTCCCCCCGCTCCAGCCAGTAGAGAACAAACTCGGGAATGGCATCCTCGACAAAATTACAGTTGATGGCCGCCTGCCGGGTGAGAATATCCATGGCATCCTGTGACGGCTGCCAATCCCGGCTCATAGGTGTGTCCTGCCCTCGCCTGGCGGTTTCTGTCTGCTGTGCCCGCCAGAGACGCAGCACATGCTTGATAAATTTCGAGCCCCAGCTGTAGCGCGGCTCGCCACGTTCCGTCCAGTAGGTAATGAACTCCGGCAATTGATCGGCAATGAAATCCGCCGGAATATTGTACTGGGCAAGTTGCTGCAACACATCATTTTCCGGTCGCCAGTCTGGCGAGAGGGGGCGGGTGCTTTGGTGTGCCGGTGCAACGGGAAGTGGCCTTTGTTGATCAGTAGTGCACTGCTCATTAAAGGCAAAACGCAACAGGTTGCCTTCTGTCAGGGGTGGCGATGCAATCAAAAGAATACCCTTGTCGCGAAGACTGCCGACGACCCGTTGCAGATCGGCGGGGCACCAGAAAGGAGCAAATTTTTGCAGTTGCCCGCTGTCGATATCGAGCCAATCGTAATTGCCCTGTCGTTCTGGCTTGCCATGGCACATCAGCTCATTGAGCAATTGCAGCAAAACCGTCTCCTCGAGGCCAATGGTGGCAGCCAGCGAGGGAGAGATAACGAGCGGTTTTTCCGGAAGCAGCGACATGCTGACACTTTATCAGAAAGCGATCGGCAAGTTTATCGGTGACATTGGATCAGATGTGGTTTTCCATGTGGTTGCAGCATCGTTACAATGGCCTCTCAAAAAATAAAAATCAGCAAGGTGGCAATGGAATGGTTCCGAAACAGGCCGGCAGGTTAAGGAAACGACCAGCGAGCTGGCCCTGTGTTCCCCTGCTGTCGCTCACACTGCTGCTACCGACCCTGTCAGTAGCGGCACAAGGCTATACCGAGGATGATCTGATAGGGAGCATTCCGGTGGCCCTGTCAGTCACCCGTCTGCCCCAATCCGTGACCGATACCTCAATGACTGTTTCGGTGATTGACTGATCCATGATCGAAGCGTCCGGGTTTATCGAAATCCCCGATTTATTGCGTCTTGTGCCGGGCTTTCAGGTCGGGCTCAGCTGGCGCGATCACCATGCATCGGTGACCTATCATGGTCAGTCCGATGGCCTCTCGCGGCGTATGCAGGTATTGCTCGACGGTCGTGTGGTGGTGGGTTCACTGTTTGGGTTGGTGGATTGGGATCGGCTGGGAATCACCGTCGACGATATTGAACGGATAGAGGTGGTTCGCGGTCCGGCGGGGGTTTCCTTCGGCTCCAATGCGTTCGTCGGTGTTATCAACATTGTGACCCAAAAAGCTTTCCACAACCCCGGCTGGCGATTCAGTGCAACGGCTGGCAGTCGCGATACCAGTCTGCTTGCGGCACGCTGTGCCCATACCGGCGAACAGTTTGATTACCGGGCTTCTCTGTGTTATTTCAATACCGATGGTTTCAGTGGTGTCAATGACGAGTCAATTGCCCGCTCGGGGCGCTTTCAGGGAAATTTTCAGGCTACGCCTGAAACTGCGCTGGATTTTCAGCTGGGGTATGCCGAGGGTCCCTGGGGTCGAGGAGGCAGTGGTGTTGCTGTGGATCCTGTCGGTACCAAAGAGGCCAATGAGCAATATGGTAGCGTTCGTTTGACCCGCACCACGGATCCCGGCAGTGCCTGGTATCTGCAGTTCGGGTTCAGTTCCAGTGAAGAGCACGATAAATTCTCTGCCGGATTGCTGTCGGAATTACTGGGAGTCGACCCCGACGACGTCGCTGAATTGATTCCCGGTCAACAGGAGCAGGACGTCATTGGCCGCACTTTTGACTATCAGGTCAATCGGCGCGATATCGAGTTCCAGCAACTGCTCAGTGGACAGCGCTACCGGATCGCCTGGGGTCTGGGGTACCGTAAGGACATGGTCAATAGTCTGGAGGTTGTCGGGCGCCAGGAGTGGCAGTCCATGGAGACCTACCGGACGCAGGGCAATGTCGAATACCGGTTGACCGACCAGCTGTTGTTGAATGCCGGTGCCATTTACGAAAAAAACAATATAAATCCCGGTGAACTGTCCTGGCGGCTGGGCCTGAACTACACCCCGATAGAGGGGCACATGTTCCGGGTATCGGTCGCAGAAAGCTGGCGGCAGCCATTTCTGGTGGAGAACTTCCAGAATATTGCGGTGCGGTTGAATGACGGCACCGAAATCGAAACTGTCCAGGTAGCACCGGAACCGATCGATGCAGAGCGGTTGCGCAGTTATGAGCTCGGTTATATCGGTAACTGGCTGGATGAACGGTTGACTACCAAGGTGAAATTCTACCGCGAGGAGTTCGAAGACGAGATCGAATTTGTCTGGGATCCTACTTATCCAGAGGTGGCATCAATTTTTAATCCCGGTGCCATCCTCGATATCAATGGCGGTCGTGCCGATATCGATGGCTTTGAAACCGGGACACGCTGGCTGGTGTCCGAGCACACCCGCGTTTGGCTGTCGTATGCCTACGCGGATGCCGATCAGTCCAGTTTGCCCATGGCATTTCGCAGTCTCTCCCAAACATCGGCGACACCGCGCCATACCGCCAGCCTGTTGATGTCCCATGATTTCGGTCGCCAATGGCAGGTGAGTGCCGGCTATTACTATCTCGATGACATGGTCTGGATCTTGTGGGGCTCCGAAACCGAGGCCTACCGGCGATTTGATGCGCGGATTGCCCGTCATTTTACATTGCAGGGCGCTGACCTGAAGCTGGAATTGATCGGTCAGAACCTCGGCGGTGATTACGTCGAATTCAAGCAAGCCAACCGTTTTGAAACCCGGACATTTCTGCGTGCCACGCTGCAGTTTCACTGAGATTCCTACGCCCGAAACACCCTGCTCAAAGGTAGCGGCAATGGCGTGGTAGACTAAAAACATTTTCGGGAGATGGTTACTTGGCCAAAAAGAAAACGACGGCTTATGTGTGTAATGACTGTGGTGCAGATTACACCAAGTGGCAGGGGCAGTGCCCCGACTGCGGGGCATGGAATACCCTGACTGAAGTGCGTCTCGGTGCTGTGGTCGCTTCGGGCAGTCGCAGTGGTGGTGGTTTTGCCGGGGCGGCCGATGGTGTGGTGAACACGCTGGCTGAGATCGATCTGGCCGATATCCCCCGTATCAGTGCCGGTAGTCAGGAGTTGGATCTGGTGCTGGGTGGCGGGCTGGTTCCGGGATCCTGCGTTCTGGTAGGCGGTGAGCCGGGTGCCGGGAAAAGCACGCTGTTGTTGCAAACCCTTTGCAAGTTGGCAGAAAGCCAGGTGGCGCTCTATGTCACTGGTGAAGAATCCCCGCAACAGGTGGCCATGCGTGCCCATCGTCTCGGTTTGCCGGTAAACCGTTTGCAAATCATGGCGGAAACCTCTGTGGAAACGGTCTGTGCTACCGCGGCGCGGGTGCAACCGAAGATTCTGGTAGTCGACTCCATTCAGGTGATGCAACTCGAAGAGATTGCCTCTGCACCCGGCAGCGTATCGCAGGTGCGGGAGTGTGCCGCGATGCTGGTTCGTTACGCGAAACAGTCGGGCACAGTGCTGCTGTTGGTGGGCCATGTCACCAAGGATGGCAGTCTGGCAGGTCCCAAGGTATTGGAGCATATGATCGATTGTTCGCTGATGCTTGAAGGAACCAGCGACAGCCATTTCCGCACCCTGCGCAGTCACAAAAATCGCTTCGGTGCGGTCAATGAGCTGGGCGTATTTGCCATGACGGACAGGGGGCTGCGCGAAGTGGCAAACCCTTCCGCCATCTTTTTGCAACGGGGCGATGAGGTGGCTTCCGGCAGTGTGGTCATTGTGGTCTGGGAGGGCACCCGGCCCCTGTTGGTAGAGTTGCAGGCACTGGTGGATGACAGCCACCTGAGCAACCCGAGGCGGGTGACCGTGGGGCTCGAGCACAATCGGCTGGCGATGCTGCTGGCGGTGTTGCACCGTCACGGCGGGATCATGGTCGGCGATCAGGACGTGTTTGTGAATGTAGTGGGTGGGGTGAAGGTCCTGGAGACCAGTGCCGACCTGGCGCTGATTCTGGCGGTTATCTCCAGTTTTCGGGATCACCCGTTGCCTCGGGACCTGGTGGTCTTTGGCGAGGTGGGTCTGTCCGGTGAAATCAGGCCGGTACAAAATGGTCAGGAGCGATTGCGAGAGGCCGCCAAACACGGCTTCTCGCGAGCGATAATTCCCTTTGGCAATGCGCCTCGCCAACCGATCAAAGGGATGGACGTGATCCCCGTCCGCAAACTGACCGATGCGCTGGATGCTCTCGGTTAATCCCCTTCCGGCTTCACTGACAGAAATCCCCAAATTGACTTTGCCCGGTTCCGGGCGTAAATTCGTCCACCTTGCTTAGGCAATAGGTTCTCGACGCACCGTTCAGTGCGTCGGGTGAAACGGGAAGTCGGTGCGCTTCATGACGTCAGTCAAAGGCAACCCCGACACTGCCCCCGCAACGGTAATTGAGTGAACCCGCAGTACGGGTTCAAACGCCAGATCACACAGCCACTGTGCACATGCATGGGAAGGCGATCCGGCAGGGGAAACCGCTCATGAGTCCGGAGACCGGCCTGTCGCTACGCAAACGAACCACGGGGTGTGGTTGCGTTGGTATCGGCAGTTTTTCTGTCTCATAGCCAATCACAACTCCGTGGACTGATCTCACTCAGCACGCGTTCGGGGTCGAACGCCGGAGACTTGTTAATGAAAAAGTTTCCTCCCGCCAGTTGTCTGGCACTTCTTATTGTTTCTATTGCCAGCGCCCAGGCCACTGAACCAGCCACCGATACTGAAACCGGTAAAAATAATCTTCAGGAAGTCGTTGTCACCGCGTCCCTGGCACCGGTTCAGTTGCAGCAGACGGGCAATGCCATTCATATTATTTCCGCTCGGGATATCGACGCCAGCGGCGCAGCGGTGGTCAGTGATTTGTTGCGCGATGTGCCCGGTATCGCCATCAACCGAAGTGGTCCGGTCGGTTCGACCACCCAATTGAGAATGCGCGGCGCCGAGGGCAATCATGTGCTGGTACTGGTGGACGGCGTTGAAGTGAACGATGGTGCGCAAGCGGATGAGTTTAACTGGGCGCACATGTCCACCGCCGGCATCGAACGGATCGAGGTGGTGCGTGGTGCACAGAGTGCGCTTTGGGGCAGTGATGCGGTGGCAGGGGTGATCAATATTATTACCCGCCGGACAGCCCAGCCCTTTCAGACACAGGTGTTCTCCGAGGGCGGCAGTCATGGCACCAATCACACAGGCTTTACGCTCGGTGCCAGTGCCGGGACGGCCCACATCAACCTCAGTGGTTCACATCTGTCTGCCGACGGCGACAACATTTCCCGCTCCGGCAGTGAAGACGATGGCTACCGCAACAGCACACTTAACCTCAATGCTGGCTGGCGACCGCTGGATAATCTCGGCCTGTCCCTGACGGCCCGCCAGGCAGAGGGTGAAAATGAATTTGATGGCATTGATGACCTAATCACCGGTTTGCCGGATGACGGCGATTTTGAGTCGGATTTCCGCCAGCGTTTTATCCGCGCCCAGGCAGACTTATCCCTGCTGGATGATCGCTGGCAGCATCGGGTGGCTATGGCGGTCAGTCGCCACAACAATGAAAACTACACGGACGGTGTGACCACCGGTTCGAACGCCACGCGTAAAAAGCAGTACAGCTACCTCACCAGTTTTAGTTGGGATGATCAGTCCCAGCGCCTGTCGCTGCTACTGGAGCGGGAAACCGAGGATTTTCGGCAGCGAGGCCCCATTCTTTTTGGCGACCCGAACCAGAACCAAAGCCGCGAAACCGACAGTATGGCGTTGGAGTACCGGGTGGTGCTGTGGGATGACCTGACGCTGGGCGCCAGTCTGCGCCACGATGACAACAGCGAGTTTCAGAATGCCTACACGCGGCGCTTCGATGCCAGTTACCGCATCCCAGAATCGGCCACTCGTTTGCGTGCCAGCTGGGGCACAGCGGTGAAAAACCCCACGTTCTCGGAGCGTTTTGGTTTTTTTACAAATTTCATCGGCAACCCCGAGCTCCGTCCGGAAAAATCCACCAGTTGGAATATGGGTATCGACCGGTCACTGTTTGATGACCGCTTTATGCTCGGCTTGACCTATTTCCGTGCCCGCCTGGAAAATGAAATCAACGGCTTTGTCTATGATCCGGTTGCCTTTGCCTTCACAGCAGAAAATGTCGATGGTAATAGCGACCGGCAGGGTGTGGAGCTGACCTTTGATGCCAGTCTCACCCCGACCCTGTCCCTCAAGGGCAGCTATACCTACACGGATGCCACCGAGCCAAATAGCGATGATCGGGATGTGGATGAGCTGCGTCGGCCCCGCCATCTCGGCAGTACGACGCTGAGCTGGCAGCTGGCTGAGCGCCTCAATATCGTTTTGAACGCCCAGTACAATGGCCATCAGGATGACCAGTATTTCCCGCCCTGGCCGCAGCCCTCAGCGCGGGTTGAGCTGGATGATTACACACTGGTGAACCTGAGTGCCCAGTATCGGGCGAGCAATTCGCTGACTTTTTATACCCGGCTGGAAAACCTGTTGGATGAAGATTATGAGGAGGTTTTTGGTTATGAATCCCTCGGTTTTGGCGCCATGGTGGGTGTTCGCTACAGTTTCAGCCAATAGGTTGCAGACCTGGGGGAGCAGATTTTCGTGACTGATTTGAGTAGACCAGGGAAAACCCGGGTGTTGCTGTCCTGGAGCAGTGGCAAGGATTCCGCCTGGACGCTTTATCGGTTGCAGCGGGATCCCACCGTGGAGGTTGTCGGGTTGTTGACCACCTATAATCAGGCGTTTGCCCGCTCGGCCATCCACGGTGTTCGCTTGACCCTGGTGCGCGCCCAGGCGGAGGCCGCCGGGTTGCCGCTGGTTGAAATTCCTCTGCCGTGGCCGTGCAGCAACGAACAGTATGAGCAGGCCATGCGTGCCGGGCTGGATGAAGCCATGCAGCGATTCGTACCGGATGCGATTGCCTTCGGCGATCTGTTTCTGGAGGACATTCGCGCCTACCGCGAAAGCCGTATGGCACAGACCGGACTCGACGTGCTGTTTCCGATCTGGGGCACGCCGACGGATCAGTTGGCCCGGACCATGATCAGCGGCGGCCTGCAGGCCGTTGTCACCTGCCTGGATCCCGCCAGGATGCCCGAGTCACTGGCGGGTGCCGCGTTTGATCTGGATTTTCTGGTGCAGTTGCCGGCAACGGTCGATCCCTGTGGGGAGAACGGTGAATTCCACAGTTTTGCCTGGAACGGACCGATGTTCAAATGGCCGATACGGGTTGCCGTGGGTGAAACAGTGACCCGCGAGGGGTTTGTGTACACTGATCTGACGGAGTTGGTGGATTGAGGATTGTCTCGCTGTTGCCCAGCGCCACAGAAATTATCTGTGGCGTCGGACTTCGTGACAGCCTGGTGGGTGTGACCCACGAATGTGATTATCCACCCAACGTGGCGGGATTGCCGGTGGTGACTGCTTCCAGAATTCCCAAGGGGCTCGCCAGCGGTGAGATCGATACGCTGGTCAGTAACCAGCTGGAAATGGACACGGCGCTGTACAGTTTGAACGAGCCGGTGTTGCGGCAGCTCGCCCCTGATTTGATCGTTACCCAGGCCCTTTGTGATGTCTGTGCGGTCTCTGCCGGTGAGGTGAACGACATGGCCTGTCAGTTGCCCGGTGATGTCCGGGTGATCAATCTTGAGCCCAGCTGTCTGCGGGATGTGCTCGATACGGTGTTGCTGGTGGGTGAGGCCACGGACTGTACCGAGGCGGCTGCTACCTATTACGCCGAGCTCAGCCATCGGGTTGATCGGGTGGCAAAGCGGACGGCAGCGATACCGGCAGCAAGACGTCCACGGGTGGCCATTCTGGAGTGGCTTGATCCGATCTTCGATGGCGGGCACTGGTACCCGGAGCTGATTGAACTGGCAGGCGGCATCCCCTGTTTTGGCGAACAGCAGTTGCCATCCCGTCGCCGTTTTTGGGAAGAACTGGTGGCCTCGGCACCGGATGTGATGATAGCTTCCCTGTGCGGATTTGATCTGCAGCGCACCGCCATGGACATTCCCCTGCTGACAGACAGGCCGGATTACTGCATGCTCCCGGCGGCAGTGTCCGATCAGGTCTATATGGTTGACGGCAACAGTTATTTCAGTCGCCCCGGCCCCCGGCTGGTGGACAGCCTGGAATTGCTCGCGAACTTGCTACACCCAGCAACTCACCCCCTGCCCCCGGGCATTATTGGTGCAATCAAACTTCCCACTACCCCTGAGGAAACCCAATGACGGACAAACACCAACAGAAAATGCAGAAGCTCAAGGAAAAAGTGGACGCTGGCATCGCCGCCGCCGATCAGGAGCGCGGTGTGATGATTTTGCTCACCGGTGACGGCAAGGGTAAATCCAGCTCTGCTTTTGGCATGGTGATGCGTGCGCTGGGCTATCACTACAAAGTGGGCGTGGTGCAATTTATCAAGGGTGAGCAGCTCTCGGGGGAAGAGCTTTACCTGCGGGAAAAGTGCCCGGAAGTGGACTTTTATCAGATGGGCACCGGCTTTACCTGGAACACCCAGGATCGCCGGGGTGATATGGAGGCCGCCCTGCGTACCTGGCTGGTGGCCAGGCGAATGCTGGCCGATGAAAGTTTCCATCTGGTGGTGCTGGATGAGCTGACCTACATGCTCAGTTTTCAGTATCTCGACGAAGCTGAAGTGCTGGATGCGCTGCGCAATCGACCGTTCAGCCAGAGCGTTGTGGTGACCGGTCGAGGCGGTGGGGCGGGGCTGCAGGCGCTGGCGGATACTGTCTCCGAGATAAAGGAAGTCAAACACGCCTATCGCGCCGGTATTATGGCGCGGCGCGGTGTGGACTTCTGACGGGTCAACGGAGGAGCGGTACTGTGCATCGTCTTCTCCCTCGGGCCTTTATGGTGGTTGCCCTGGTTTTGCTGGTACTGGCGGTATTGCTTGGCTTGCTCGTGGGCCCGGTAGAGATTGCTCCGGTAAAACTGCTGACGCTGTGGTCGGCAGACCAGGATATGGACAGCCGGGTGCTGGAGCTGATTCGTCTGCCGAGGGTGTTGCTGGCGGCACTGGTGGGCGCCTGTCTGGCCAGTTGCGGCGCTGTGATGCAGGGCCTGTTTCGCAATCCATTGGCCGACCCCTCTCTGATTGGCGTTTCCAGTGGCGCCTCGGTGGGGGCCAGTTGTGTGATTTTTTTCGGCGGTTTTGGATTCCTGGGTTCCGGATTGGGTCTGCCAGCCATTGCGATCGGCGCCTTTTTCGGCGGTATGGCCGCCACCGCGGTGGTTTACAGGCTGGCAACCTCGGTAACCGGCACCTCCGTATCCACTATGTTGCTGGCCGGCATTGCCATCACGGCATTGGCGGGGGCGGTCACCAGTCTGTTCAGTTTCTTTGCCGACAATGAAATGTTGCGTCGCATCAGTCTCTGGCAAATGGGCAATCTGGACAATGCCAATTGGCAACGTGTGATGATAATTGCCGCAGTGGTGATACCTCTGGTGTTGGTTCTGCCGCGCGAAGGCCGTGCGCTGAATGCCATGTTGCTGGGGGAATCCGAGGCCCGCCATCTGGGGATTGGCGTTGAGCAGTTGAAGCGCCGCTTGATCGTGCTGACTGCGCTCGGGGTTGGAGTGGCGGTGGCAGCATCGGGTGTGGTTGCGTTTGTCGGACTGATCGTGCCCCATCTGGTGCGATTGCTGATTGGCCCCGATCACCGTTACCTGATCCCCGGGTCTGCCCTGTTGGGCGCGGTGTTGCTGTTGCTGGCGGATACCGGCGCACGCACTCTGATGTCGCCGGCTGAACTGCCGACCGGGGTGATCACCGCCCTGCTGGGAGCGCCGTTCTTTGTTGCCCTGTTGCTGCGGCAACGTCGGGATCTGGTGAGTTAGCGCGATGCTGGAAGCGCAGGGATTGTCATTGTCCGTCGCCGAGTTTTCGCTGTTGCGGGATATTGATTTGCGTATGGAACCCGGCAAGGTCACAGCCATTATTGGTCCCAACGGGGCCGGCAAAACCAGTCTGTTGCGCCTGCTGACCGGCGAACAGACCCCGACTGCGGGCAATGTTGCATTGAGCGGTCAGCCACTGGGGGATTGGTCGTCAAAACGACTGGCCCGTGTCATGGCTGTGTTGCCCCAGAGCTCGCGGCTGGATTTTCCGTTTACCGCCCGAGAGGTGGTAATGATGGGGCGGATTCCCCACGCCACCGGGCTGGTTCGCGATACCGCCATCGTCGATGCAGCACTGGCCGCGGTGGATGGCAGTTATCTGGATAAGCGTTTTTATACTCACATGTCCGGCGGCGAAAAACAGCGCGTCCAGCTGGCTCGGGTGCTGGCCCAGATCTGGGAGCCGGTTGACGATCATGACCGGGTGCTGATCCTTGACGAGCCCACCTCCTCTTTTGATCTCGCACACCAGCAACTGACCATTGCCAATATGCGCAGCTTTGCCGCCCAGGGGGTGGGCGTACTGGTGGTGATTCACGACCTGAACATGGCAGCTCGCTGTGCCGATCAGTTGCTGGTATTGAGTTGTGGCCGGATTGCCGCTTCCGGTTCGCCGCAGCAGGTGCTCACAGCCTCGACGATCAAGCAGGTGTTCAATGTCGATGTGTCCATCGGTATCAACCCGTTGACGGGCACACCGCTGGTGATTGCCTGAGATGCCCCGAACTCTACTACCACTATTGCTGGTACTGTATGGAGCTGCGGTGTTCGCTGAAATCCGTGTTCAGGACGATATCGGCGAACAGCTTGTCCTCGAACAACCGGCCCGGCGGGTGATCACTTTGGCCCCTCACCTGACCGAGCTGGTATACGCAGTAGGTGGTGGGGACCAAATGGCTGCCACTGTGGCCTGGAGTGACTTCCCGGAAGCGGCGAAAGCCCTGCCGGTGATCGGTTCAAACAATAAAATCAATTATGAGGCATTGCTGCAATATCGACCGGATCTGGTGCTCGTCTGGCTGAGCGGCAATGGTGAGAGCATGATCAGTCGGCTCAAATCCCTGGGGTTGAATGTTTATGTCAACAAGCCCCGTCATCTGGACGATATTCCCCGCAGTGTGATGAATATTGGCAGGTTGCTGGGTCGTGAAGAGGCTGCTGTGGAAGTAGCGGACAGGTTTGGTCAGGCCATGGATGCACTGGGTAGTGAATATGGCCAGTCACGGACTGTGGAGGTCTATTACCAGATATGGCAGTCGCCGCTGATGACCTTCGGTGGCAGCCACCTGGTCTCGGATGTGATGGCCCTGTGTGGGGGACGCAATGCGTTTGCTGACACCGCAGGGCTGGTGCCCAGACTGGGTGTGGAGTCGGTACTGGCTGCCGACCCCGAGGTGATTGTGGTGGGGCAGTACACGGAAGCCGAGACAGCGTTTGATTACTGGCGTCAGTGGCCGCAGCTGCAGGCTGTCGCCAGTGGGCATCTTTATGGCGTAGATCCCTATCTGTTGCACCGCCACACGCCGCGTATTGTCATCGGTGCCCGGCAACTTTGTCAGGCTATTGATCGCGCCAGGTGACAGACCGCTTGACCTTGACTTTTACACGAAAAAAAAGCCACCCTGAGGTGGCTTTTTTCTTCGACAGGAAACGCTGTCGGTAAGCAGTCTTCAGATATCATAGCCCCTTTCATCGTGCTGGGAGATATCGAGGCCCTGGAGTTCTTCCTCGTCGCCGACTCTCAGGCCAACCATCAGGTTAACCAGCTTCAGTAATACAAACGTCAGTACGGCGGTATAGGCAAGCGTACTGAGCACCCCGATAAACTGGACTTTTAGCTGTGTGTCCATCGCCATGTCCTCTGCATAGCCCTGGCCACTGAAAACACCGAGATCCGCAGAGATGAATATCCCGGCCAGCAGGGTGCCGAGAATGCCGCCGATACCGTGTACCGGGAAGACATCAAGCGAATCGTCAATCCGGAACTTCAGTTTGATCGCCTGGGTTGCGAAATAGCAGATGATTCCCGCGCTGAAGCCGATCAGCAGTGCACCGCCAGGACCCACGAAGCCCGATGCCGGGGTGATAGTGCCGAGGCCTGCCACCATGCCGGTGACGATACCCAGTACCGACGGTTTGCCGTGCTTGATCCATTCCATCATCATCCAGGCCAGTGATCCGGTGGCCGCAGAAATGTGCGTGACCAGCATGGCCATGCCCGCGTCGCCATTGGCGGCCAGGGCGGAGCCGGCATTAAAACCGAACCAGCCAACCCAGAGCATTCCCGCTCCGGTGACCGTCATGGTCAGGTTGTGCGGCATCATTGGCTGCTGCTGGAACCCGCGGCGGCGTCCCAGCACAATCGCTGTCACCAGTGCGGCAACCCCTGCGGTAATATGCACCACCGTGCCGCCGGCAAAATCCAGCAGTCCCATTTCGCCGAGCCAGCCACCGCCCCATACCCAGTGGGTAATTGGTACGTAGACCACCAGCAGCCACAGGCAGCTGAACAGCATGACCGCCGAAAAGCGCATACGCTCGGCAAAACCGCCGACAATCAGCGCCGGGGTGATAATGGCGAAGGTCATCTGAAACATGAAAAATACAGTCTCGGGAATATCGCCGGCCAGACTGTCCTCTGTGACACCGGCCAGCATGACATTCTGCAGGTTGCCGATCCAGGCATTCATTGAGCCGCCATCACCGAAGGCCAGACTATAGCCGCAGATCAGCCATATCAATGATACGGCACAGGTAATGGCAAAGCATTGCATCAAGACTGACAGCACATTTTTTGCCCTGACCAGCCCGGCATAGAAAAGTGATAGCCCGGGAATGGTCATGAACAGCACCAGCGCAGTGGCGGTCAAAATCCACGCCGTGTTTGCACTATTAAGGGACTCTGTGTGGCCTATGGTGGGCACAAGTGTGCTTAATAGCAGGGCGTAAAGGGTGGAGCAGCGTCTAGCAGGCCAGAACATAATCAATTCCTCTCAGTTTATGCACTGTATTTGTGCAATATATAGGCTCGTGTCAGTGCATCTGCATCAGAATAGAGCAATTTTTTTGTTATTTGCCTTTAATGAGGCGTTCAAATAAGGTTTCGCAATTGCTGTGCCAGAAAATAAGGTTTGGCGTTATTATGGAGCTTGAATGTTCCCGGCCCCACACCGGGTGCACCCTGAAATGCCTGTTCTCGGTGATTCAGGGTTAGCAGAAAAGCAATACACAGTATCGTCGCGGTTCTGTGTCCGGAGGAGTGATAACCATGTCCAATGATGATTTGCGTGACCAACTGACCACACTGCACAACGAGTTGGAGAAGGCAAAGACACTGGCCCCTGAAGACCGGGATATGTTGGGAAATTTGATGTCTGAGATGATTCGCATTGCTCAGGGAAATCTCCGGCAAGAGTCTCACCATGAGACGATGCGAGAGCAGCTTGAGAGAAAAGCCGGCGAATTTGATCTCGACCACCCACGTCTGGCAGGTGTTGTGCGTCAGCTGCTGGATTCACTGGGCAAAATGGGTATCTAGCCTGCTGATCTGTTGACGGAGTGGATTCAAGAATGGAAAACAGATTGTGTGGATTTATTGCAATCGGCGTGCTGATTGCCGGCTGTGCTGGCTCCGGTGCAAAGGAAGAGCAGTATGACTACATTGGCTGGGTCTGTGATGGGGCCAGACAAAGTGATGACTGGTCCTGTGAGATGCGTGAAATCAAGGGCGGCCGGGCGGTCGCCAGGTCAGCAGTGACAGCGGCCAGTGATGCGACCCCCGCCGTTGCACAGGATACCAGTCGGCCTTCCGGGCAGGATCAGCAACACAACCTGCAAATTGTCACCCCACCCAAACAGAGCTGGCGAAACCAGTTGCCCGGTCTCAATAGTGAATCCGTCATATCGGACGCGGAAGCGTTGTCGCCGGCCGAACGTAAACTGAAAAGCCGACCGCCCCGGACTCCCGAGCCGGTGCCCTCTACAGTGATCAAGAAAACACCGCCATCACCCCCGCCTCCCCAGGGCGTCCCGGTGCCCCAGTCTTCCGTTTCCGAACCGGTGGCCTATGCCATGGGTGGCAGTGCTGGCAGTGGTTTGTCCGTCGATACTGAAAAAGCCGGGTATACACTGCAACTGGCGGCCTTTGAGGACACTGACCAGCTCAATGCCTTTATTGAACGGCACCGGCTCGGTGATCTGGCGGTGCAACAGTTTCAAGCGTACAGCCAGAAACGGCAATGCCAACTGTTGGTCTGGGGGGCATTCGAAAGTCCTGTTGAGGCGCGCGAAGCCTGGCGGGCGATCGCCCGGCAATATCCCGGCATCGACCCTTGGGTCAGATCAATGAGTTCGTTGGACACGCCATCCGGTCAACGAGCAGCAGTGGATGGTTGACCAATCCTCCGCTGAGAAACTCACTGTGTTTTACGATGGTGCCTGCCCGACCTGTATTCGAGATCGCCGAACCTATGAAAAACTGGCGGGTACGCAAAACAACGTCTGCTGGGTGGATATCACGGGCGCGGAAGCGCAATTGCGGGAAGCCGGTATCGATGCACGAAAAGCGCTCACCGAGTTGCATGTGCAGGATGGAGCGGGCAATATCTTTTCGGAGATAGATGCCTACCGGTTGCTGATGGCCAGGGTGCCGCTGCTGAAGCCTATCGGTTGGTTGATCGGGTTGCCGTTGGTGCGCCCGGTGCTCAGCAGACTTTACCACTGGTGGGTTCACCGCCGGTTAACACATGACGGGAGGCTTTGATGGCAACCAACAGCGAGGTGATGGTGGGCAACCTGTTTTCGAACATACCGGTGTTGACGCTGGGCGAGCTGTTTGAAGACGTCATTGTCACTGATTTCACCCGCATTCAGCGGATTGTGTCCAGGGGGCAGAGCTCCCCTGAGGGCTTCTGGTATGACCAGCCGGAAAATGAGCTGGTGGTGATCATTCAGGGGAAGGGCGTACTGGAGTTCGACAATGGCGATCGACTGGAGATGGATGTGGGTGATTTTGCCGCTATTCCGGCGCATCGCAAACACCGTGTGGCCTGGACCGACCCCGATACCGAAACGATCTGGCTAGCTATTTTTTATTAGTGTGAACAGACCTTGGGCCGCGGCAGAACTAACCGATAAACCGGTTGGCCAGCAGCCAGGTGGCAGCAGACCCCGCCAGCAGAAACCCCATGGAGTAGAATAGCGCTCCCCGGCGAAAACCTGTGCTCAGGTGTTCCTGCTCGACACTGGCGACAATAAAGGGCAGGCCGCTGTCCTCAGGCTGGCTCAACAGGTGATCCGGTGGCTGGTCAGCCACCGTTAGCTGATGCCGTCGGGCTTCTTCAAGAGCCGCCTTCCGCACTATCTGCCACTCTCTGCGGTCGAGCTTTCCGTCATTGTTGTGGTCAAACTTTTCCAGCAAAGTGGGAAAATCCGTCTTCCAGCTTCTCAGAAGGTCGCCGGCCAGCTGGTCTGCCGACAGTGTTTTCAGGCCCGTGCTGTCGGTGGTGAAATGCCCAAGTGAATAGAGCGGATCGCCCGTCATGATCAAGTATTCCGTGTAGCGATAGCGGCTGCCGAAGCTGATCCTGCCACCGAAATTGAAAAAGCTGATGTTGAGCTGCGCGGGTTTTGGCACGCCAATCGGGCGGCGGGTGGCACCATACCAGACCTGGCGGTGCCGGGTGCTGATGTCGGCGCCCGCCGGATCCACCCGGCAAATCCCGGTGCTGTCCTGCAGATAAAAAGGTTGGCTGGAGGCGCGCTCTTCCACCGTGCTCCAGCGGCTGGATTTTCCGGAACGCTGGTATCGCTCAATAGTGTAGCGCCACCACAGACACAGGGTGCTGCTCAGTGGCGCCAGTTGCGGGTGGCCCTGCAGGGTGGCGATGCCAATCAGCTCGGTGTAGCCCTGACTGGCGGAACGGACTTTTGAGGTGGGCATGTCCTCCACCAGCCGGGCGCGTTTCAGCAGGCGATAACTCTTTCGCAAACAGAGCAGCGAAACTGCGATGGTCACTGTCAACCACAGGGCAAACTCCCCCGAGGATAACTCTGCCACGCATTCGGCACAAAACAGGCTGTTGTCGGCCATTGGTTTAACCCCTGATCGTCATCCAAAAATCGGGGGTGCATGGCGAGACACGGTGAGCTGTCGCATCACGAATGAAACAGCCCTTTGATATCCACATCGGCGAGCTGCTCTTCGCTGAAGCGCAGCAGATCGTGTGGGCCAAACTGAAAATAACCGGCAATCAGCCGGTCCGGGAACTGCTCAATGCGAATGTTGTTCTGGTTCACCACTTCATTGTAGAGCTCCCGGCGGTCGGCGATGCCATTTTCCAGGTCGGAAATGCGCAGCTGCAAATGGCGAAATGAGTCGTTGGCCTTCAACTCCGGGTAATTTTCCGCCAGTGCAAACAGCTAACCCAGTCCCTTGCGCAGGGCTGTTTCGGCAATGCCCAACGCCTGCATATCGCCACCCTGCGCGGCTGCGGATACCTGATTGCGGGCATTGATGACCTGCTCGAGAGTGGTCTGCTCGTACTGCATGTACTGCTTGCAGGTGTCCACCAGCTTGGGCAGCTCCTCAAAGCGCTGTTTCAGCAGCACATCGATATTTGACCAGGCCTGTGCCACCCGGTGCTTCAGAGCCACCAGATTGTTGTAGATGATGATGCCGTAACCGATACCCAGTACCAGCAAGCCGAGCACAATAAAACCGAATACACCCATGACGTTCACCTGTGTTCAATAAGGGTCTGATGAAAGAGTCCGAGAATAGGGGCTTTGGCCATTGGCGGCAACAAAACCTCTGCGTTGGCTGGCAATGCTGTAAGCAGGTATCTGAATGATCGTGGCAGAGGGTTGCGGGGGGTTCACACCCTTTGTTGGCACGAACCCCTGCTATTGTATGGGGAAGAATCAGGTTTTCAGCCGCTTGTATTTCAGTCGTCTGGGTTGCGCATCCTGACCTTTTCGCTTGATCAGATCTTCATGGTATTCGGTGTAGTCGCCCTCGAAGAACACCACTTCGCTGTCGCCCTCGTAAGCCAGAATGTGCGTGGCTACGCGGTCGAGAAACCAGCGATCGTGCGAGATCACCAGTACGCAGCCGGGGAAGTTCTGAATTGCTTCTTCCAGCGCCCGCAGGGTTTCGATATCGAGATCGTTGGAAGGCTCATCGAGCAGCAGCACATTGGCGCCCTGTTTCAGGGTGTCCGCCAGATGCAGGCGGCCGCGCTCCCCGCCGGACAATTCGCCAACCCGTTTTTGCTGATCGCTGCCCTTGAAATTGAAGCGGCCGAGGTAGGCCCGCGACGGCACCTGATAGTTGCCGATCTGCAGGATGTCCTGCCCGTCGGATATGGCCTCCCAAACGGTTTTTTTGTCATCCAGGTTTTCCCGGCTCTGCTCCACAAAGGCAATGTTCACCGAATCGCCCAGTGTAATGGAGCCGCTGTCGGGCTGCTCGGTGCCGGCGATCATCCGGAACAGGGTGGACTTGCCGGCACCATTGCCGCCGACGATACCCACAATGGCGCCCTTCGGAATACTGAGGGTCAGGTTGTCGATCAGCAGTTGGTCGCCAAAGCGCTTGCAGACGTTTTCCAGCTCGATGACCTTGTCGCCGAGTCGGGGCCCCGGGGGAATATAGATTTCGTTGGTTTCGTTGCGGGCCTGGAATTCCTGGGAGCTCATCTCCTCGAAGCGGGATAAGCGGGCCTTGTTCTTGGCGTGGCGGCCTTTGGGGTTCTGTCGCACCCATTCCAATTCATTTTTTATGGTGCGTTGACGGGCATCCTCCTGCTTCTGCTCAGTCTCCAGTCGTTTTTCCTTGGCCTCCAGCCAGGTGGTGTAATTGCCTTCGTAGGGAATGCCGTGGCCGCGGTCCAGCTCCAGAATCCAGCCCGCCACATTATCGAGGAAGTAGCGGTCGTGGGTGACTGCCACCACCGTGCCGGAAAACTCCTCGAGAAATTTTTCCAGCCAGAATACCGACTCGGCATCCAGGTGGTTGGTGGGTTCATCGAGCAGCAGCATGTCGGGTTTTGACAACAGTAGACGGCACAGGGCCACCCGGCGTTTTTCGCCCCCGGACAGTTTACTGACATCGGCCTCCCAGGGCGGCAGGCGCAGGGCGTCGGCTGCCACTTCCAGGGTGTGATTCAGGTTGTGGGCGTCCCAGGTCTCGATAATGTTTTCAAGCTCGCCCTGGCGCTTGGCCAGCTTGTCGAAATCCGCATCTGGTTCGGCATAGGCTGCGTACAGTTCGTCCAGTGCTTTCAGTGCATCCACCGCTTCCCGGACGCCGTCCTCCACATTGCCGCGAACATCCTTGCCCGGGTCCAGTTGCGGTTCCTGGGGCAGATAGCCCACCTTGATCCCGGGCATCGGCCGCGCCTCCCCCTGAATGTCGGTATCGAGTCCGGCCATGATTTTCAGCAGCGTCGATTTACCCGAACCGTTCAGGCCGAGCACACCGATCTTGGCGCCCGGAAAAAAGGACAGTGAGATATCCTTGAGGATCTGGCGTTTGGGTGGAACGACTTTGCCCACCCGGTTCATGGTGTATACGTATTGAGCCATTGCTGATTGCCTGGTCTGCTGGTTTCGACTAAAAAGAATACGTGATGCCTATGAGGGACTGTCGACAAGCATCGACAGGGCTCTTGCCATCAGGCATGGGATTGTAGCTCAATCTGCCGGGGGTCAGAAGTCCGCAATGGTTGGGTTTTGGTCTGCCGCATGCAGGCAGTAAACTGAAAGCTCACAACGGGTGAATCGCATAATGGGCACACAATCAACGGGGGCAGACCGGTGACGAGGTCGATCGAAACCTTGACGGGGAGCCAGCTCGGGGATATTGATCCGGATCAGGCGCTCAGGGACAGGGAGGAATACAAATACCTGCTGGATAAGCTGCAGG
This sequence comes from Porticoccus sp., assembly GCF_965660005.1. Taxonomy (GTDB): domain Bacteria; phylum Pseudomonadota; class Gammaproteobacteria; order Pseudomonadales; family Porticoccaceae; genus Porticoccus. The sequence goes on along the minus strand of NZ_CBFHYF010000004.1, from coordinate 38,445 downwards.
AAAAGATGCTGCAAATCCAACTGGCCTATTACACCCAGGGTCGACGGGCGGTGATTGTGCTCGAGGGGACGGACTGTGCTGGCAAGGGTGGTATTATCCGTCGACTCACGCAACCACTGGATGTGCGCGGTGTGCAGGTCTGTCCGATCGGTGCGCCCAGCGCTGAGGAGCATCGGCAGCACTATTTGCAACGCCTCTGGCGGCGACTACCATCGTCGGGGTCCATAGCGATCTTTGATCGCTCCTGGTATGGCCGGGTGCTGGTGGAACGTATCGAAGGCTACTGCAGTCAATCTGCCTGGCAGCGTGCCTATGCCGAGATTAATGACTTTGAGAGGATGCTTCATGACGATGGCGTACCGGTCGTCAAACTGTTGCCGGTGATTACCAAAGTCGAGCAAATGCGGCGCTTCGAAGAGCGCCTGCGCAATCCCCGCAAGCAGTGGAAAATTACCAGCGAGGATATTCGCAACTGGCACCGCTGGGATGACTACCAGCTGGCGTTTCAGGAGATGCTGGACAAAACCTCGACGGAGTGCGCTCCTTGGCACCTGATTCCCGGCAACCGAAAATGGTTTGCCCGCATCGAAGCGCTGAAAGTGGTCACTGAAATGCTGGCCCAGGGGGTCGATATTTCAGTACCATTGATGGACCAGAAACTGATGAAACAGGCCATCGAAATGCTGCATCGGGAGCTAAAGGGATCCTAAAAGGGGTCGGTGACAATTAAGAATCATTCTCAGTTGTCACCGACCCCTTTATTCTTCATTCCTTTATTCTTTATTCCAGTACGGGGGTGGTACCTGATCCTGTACGGGTTTACCGAATCCCAGTTTGCCCATTTCGATGCCGCGGCGGAAGTCGCGCATGTGTTTTTGCATCCACTCCTCGGCTTTTTCCTGGTCGCCGGCACAGATAGCGTCGTAGACATGCCGGTGGGCGACCAAGATGGGCTCCCCCGGTGACAGGGCACGAATGATGGCGCCCCAGGCGGGATAGAACAGTTCGTTGAGGGGCGCGCGGGCCAGCAGCAGGGCATGGTTGTGGGTAGCTGCCGCCACCAGATTGTGAAAGTCGATTTCCACTTCCAGCAGCGCGTCGTGATCATCGATCACCTCGCGGGTACGTGTCAGATTGTCTGCCAGTAATTGTTTCTCGACATCGGTGGCAGATAGGCACGCCAGTTTGCCTGCCAGCGGTTCCAGCCCCATCGCCACTTGCCACAGTTCCTCAAAGGTCACCTGATGCATCAGCATGGCGGCGCTGACGGAGCGGCCGACAGCCTCGGTGCCGGGCAGTGTCACCACCAGCCGCTTTCGGTCGGCTCGACCGAGAATACCGACGTGTTCCAGCAGGCGGATTGCCTCCCGGACAGTGGAACGGGTGACGCCGAATTGTTCGGCCAGATTGGTTTCGGTGGGCAACAATTCCCCCGCCTGAATATCGCCGGAAATAATGGCGTGACGAATTTTCTCGCTGATCAGCCGATAGGCGGGTTGGTGGGCCAGGGGGCCAAAGCTGACGGGTTGACTCATGATTGGCGATCCATTGCTGAGGTGTGTGGCAATACTGGTACAAAGGATAACAGAGTTTTCTATAATTGACATATTGTCGGACAATATGTCAGCATCGATTTATTCGAAGAAGTGCTCAGTGGCGAATGCCTATAATTAAAGGGGCGTGAAACTGGCAGGCGATGGGGGTTCCCGTCGATCAGATTTCCAGAGGAGGTGACCGTGACAGAAGCAATGCCTGATAACCCTGCGCGTCCGAAGGTTGATGCCACGCCGTTGCGAATCGTCACGGCCACGTCGCTGTTCGATGGCCACGATGCCGCGATCAATGTGATGCGCCGGTTGATTCAGGGCGGCGGCGTCGAGGTGGTGCATCTCGGCCACAATCGCAGTGTCGATGAGGTGGTGCGGGCGGCGATTCAGGAAGATGCCGATGCCATTGCCATCAGCTCCTATCAGGGCGGCCATATAGAGTATTTCCGCTATATGCTGAAATTACTGCGTGACAATAATGCCGCGCATATTCAGGTTTTCGGCGGGGGTGGCGGCACCATAACGCAGGATGAAATTGCCCGGCTCGAAGCTGAAGGGGTCAATCGTATCTATCACCCCGCTGACGGGATGAAGCTGGGTCTGACCGGGATGATCGATGACCTGGTGGCCCGCGCCCACGAGGCTCGTCGTTCAGGCTCTTCTCCAAAACAACCATCACTGGATGATGATGTTGCGGTGGCGCAGATGATTTCTGCTATCGAAGAGGGCACCATTGCCCCTCCCGAATTGGCGCGACTGAAAAAGACCTGGCAACTGGCCGCCGGTAAAACCCCGGTGGTAGGTGTCACGGGTACCGGTGGTGCGGGTAAAAGCAGCACCGTGGATGAGCTACTGAGCCGTTTTCTGTTGCAGCGCCCGGAAATGCGTATTGCCGTGCTGGCGGTGGACCCGACCCGTCGCCGCACCGGGGGTGCACTGCTCGGTGACCGCATTCGCATGAATAGCCTGTCCTCACCACAGATTTACATGCGTTCCATGGCGACCCGTCGCCAGCACCTGGCCACCAGTGAGATGCTCGGCGATGTTACCCTGTTCCTGAAATCCCTCGGCTACGATCTGGTGCTGGTGGAGACCGCCGGTATTGGCCAGAGCGATTCCGAGATTGTCGATCTGGTGGATTTCTCTCTCTATATTATGACCAGCGACTACGGTGCGGCGAGCCAGTTGGAAAAGATCGACATGATTGATTACGCCGACATGGTGATTCTCAACAAGTACGACAAGCGCGGTGCTGAAGATGCCTTGCGGGATATTCGAAAACAGTGGCAGCGCAATCACAATGCCTTTGCCGTGACTGCGGAGCAGATTCCGGTATACCCGACCATTGCCAGCCAGTTCAACGACCTCGGGCTGAACAGCGCCTTTTATCACCTGTGTCGCCTGCTGGTGGAAAAGAAGGCCCTGGACGAAAATCTCTGGGTGCCGCCCGTCGTTGATGGCGATATTGCATCGCGGTCCGTGGCGTTGATCCCTGGCAGTCGGGTGCGCTACCTGGCGGAAATCAGTGAGAGTGGCCGCCAGATCAAGGTGGACAATAACCGCCAGGCAGAGTTTGCGGCCAATGCGTTTCAGCATTATCAGGTGTTGGCATCCCTGGGCGACCCGCTGTTGCCGGAATCGTTGGAGCTATACCCGGTGGCGGCCCTCAGCGACGGTGAGGGTGACAAAACGCTGTGTGCCCTGCGACGGGGTTATCAGGATGCCATCGGTGATCTGAGCAGCGAGTCGATCCGCCTGTTGCAGGAGTGGCCAGAGCGCAAAGCCGGTGTGGAGCAGCAGGAATATTGCTATCAGGTGCGCGGTCGGGACATAACCGGTGATAACTATGTGGAGTCCCTCAGTCACCTGAAGATTCCCAAAATTGCCACTCCTCAGTATCGCGACTGGGGGGAGCAGCTCAGCTTTCTGTTGGCGGAGAACTTGCCCGGCAGTTATCCCTATACGGCGGGGGTGTTCCCCTACCGTCGCGCCGGGGAGGACCCCACCCGGATGTTTGCCGGTGAAGGCACGCCCGAGCGAACCAACCGGCGTTTTCACTATCTTTCCCGGGGGCAGTCGGCGACCCGGCTGTCCACCGCCTTTGATTCAGTGACGCTGTACGGCGCTGATCCCGATCCGCGCCCGGATATCTGGGGGAAGGTAGGTAATTCCGGTGTGTCGGTGGCGACTCTGGACGATATGAAAAAACTCTATTCGGGTTTTGATCTCTGCTCGCCGTCTACCTCTGTCTCCATGACCATCAACGGCCCGGCACCGATCATTCTGGCGTTCTTTATGAATACCGCCATCGACCAGCAGGTGGAAAAATATCTGAAAGGCAACAACCTGTGGGATGAAGCGCAGCAGACAATTGATGCCTGGTTTGGCGATGAACCGCGTCCACAGTATGCGGGTCAATTACCGGAGGGCCACGATGGCCTGGGATTGGCGCTATTGGGTATTACCGGTGATCAACTGGTGGATGCCGAGACCTACGAACGCATCCGTGCCGAAACCCTGGCGTCAGTGCGCGGTACCGTGCAGGCCGATATTCTCAAGGAGGACCAGGCTCAGAATACCTGTATTTTTTCCACCAGTTTTGCCTTGACCATGATGGGCGACATGCAGGCTTTTTTCATCGAACACAATGTTCGCAACTATTACAGCGTGTCGGTGAGTGGGTATCACATTGCCGAGGCGGGGGCCAACCCGATTTCCCAACTGGCGTTTACCCTGTCCAACGGGTTTACCCTGGTTGAGTATTACCTGTCCCGGGGTATGAAAGTGGACGATTTCGTACCCAACTTCAGCTTCTTCTTTTCCAACGGTATGGATCCGGAATACACGGTGATGGGCCGGGTGGCACGGCGCATTTGGGCGCGGGCCATGAAGGCCCGTTACGGTGCCAGCCCGCGCAGCCAGATGTTGAAGTATCACATCCAGACCTCGGGCCGCAGCCTGCACGCCCAGGAAATGAGTTTTAACGACATTCGCACCACGTTGCAGGCGCTTTACGCGATTTTCGACAACACCAACAGCCTGCACACCAACGCCTACGACGAGGCTATCACCACGCCCACCACCGAGTCTGTGCGCCGGGCCGTGGCGATTCAATTGATCATCAACCGGGAGTTTGGCCTGAATATCTGTGAAAACCCCTGGCAGGGCTCTTTATTATTGATCAGCTGACAGATCTGGTCGAGGAGGCTGTCTACAGCGAATTTGAAAAAATCTCCGAGCGCGGTGGCGTATTGGGGGCCATGGATACTATGTACCAGCGCGGCAAGATTCAGGAAGAGAGCCTTTATTATGAACACCGCAAACACGACGGCTCTCTGCCGTTGATTGGGGTCAATACCTATTTGCCGGAAGCCGGTACAGAGGAAACTATTGAGGGCCGCGAACTGGCCCGCTCCGACGATGCCGAAAAGCAGCAGCAGGTGGATAATCTGAAGGCCTTCCAGACACTGCATAACGGACAATCCCAAGCCGCTTTGGAGCAATTGCAGCGGGTAGTTCTGCAGCGAGAAAACTCCTTCACCTGTCTGATGGAGGCCGCCAAATGCTGTTCACTCGGCCAGATGAGTGGGGCTTTGTATCAGGTTGGCGGATTGTATCGACGCAACATGTGAGCGGTTGGTATGGCCGTAGCTGACGGGCATTTTGGCGATAAACTTTTATCCTGATTATTCGGCTGCGCCGAGCCCTGTCGACGGCTGCGCCACGGTGCTGAATCGTCACTAATTCCTTGTTTCTATTGCAATTTCCATAAAGCCGCTTATTTGATCTTTAATCCCCTAATGGGCCAAACTGGTCTCTGAAGTGCCTTTCCTTTGACCAGGTTTCACTGGTTATCAAGCGTCGTTAATTCACTTTTTTGATGAAAACAAGGCACAGAAATAGGTGTTACCCGGAGGTTTATTTATGTCAGCAAAGAATCAGGAAAAAGGCTATGTTGCCTTGCTGGGCTGGTCGCTAAATGCTATTGACGCTGTGGACAGAATGGACAGGCGTTACGTGGTCATTGCTCCGCCGTGGGCAGAGGAATATGCGACAAAGCACAGTATTCCCTATATTCCCTGGAACTTTGAGCGGCTGAATGATCGCTCCATGGAAATTGCTCAGACCTTGCAGGATGAGGGTGTGGATGTCGCCATCCCGTTGTTCGAGGAAACGGTGGAATGGGCTGGTGCGATCAATGCGGTGTTGATGAAAAATCCCAGTTTGATGGGGCAGTCGTTGCTGTTTCGCGACAAGGCGCTGATGAAGCGTCGTGCGCAACTGGGTGGTATCCGTGTTGGCATTTTTGAAGAAGCCCATGACAAATCGGACGTTATTCATTTTCTCAAACGGGTCAATCAGGCCCTGCTCAAGCTGGATGGTGACCCCAATGACCCGATTCACCTGAAGGCTTTTGACAAGGCCGGCTGTCTCGGTCATCGGGTTGTAAGAACCCCCGATGATGTCCAGGCGATTCCTGAGGACGAGTTCCCGTTTTTGATGGAGAGCCATCTGGACGGCTGGGAATTCGCCGTGGAAGCCTGGATTCACGACCGTAAAATTCGTTTTCTGAATATTTCCGAATACGTTACCCTCGGTTACTCGGTGTTTGTGCCGGCCTCTCCCGAGCTGGAGAAATGGCGACCCCGCATTGAGGAAGAAATAGAAAAACTGATTGAAACATTTGATATTGATTTCGGTTTCATTCACCCGGAATATTTTGTCACCAAAGACGGTAAAATGTACTTTGGTGAGGTAGCCTATCGTCCGCCAGGCTTTAAAGTGTTTGAATTGCTTGAACGAGCCTATGGCTTTAACGCCTATCAGGGCATGGTTCTGGCATTTGATCCGCACACCACAGAAGAGGAAATTACGGCATTTTTCCCCAAAGAAGTGGTGGATGCCAAAGGCCATGCCGGGTGTTTCGGGGTCTATCCGCGCCGACGGGTAGTGAGTGAATTGCGTATCCCGGAAGAGACGGAACAGCATGAGTACTTCGAGTTCCATGAGTTGCAGGCTCCGCAGGAAAACAAGGTGACCAAGCGCTCGGCATTTGGTACGCATTGGGGGCTGGTATATTTCTTCGGTGCTGAGCCCTACAGGATGCGCGATTTGCTGAAGCATCAGTAAGAACTGGATTTTTATGTCTGAGGTTTCCCCGGAGACGGGCCCTGTTGCCAGCTCAGGTGAGCTGGCTGACGTGATCGAAAGCTCCCTGGAGCAGGCGGTTGGCCGGCTGGAACGCAGCCGGGATTTCGCCAAACCCGCAGCGACGCCACAGGTGTTGGAGCTCTGTCGTCGGTTGATGATGCAGCCGGGGGGTGTTGAGCAGCTCTATCTCTGGGCCCCCAGACTCGACCGCGCTGGGGTATTCCTGGGCACCGACTGGCAGGATCCGAAAACCCTGCTGGCCGGTCTGGTGGCCAATACCTTCGAGCTGGGTGACCGGCAGACGCTTGTGATTGAATGTCTCAGCCAGTTGAGGGCGTTGTCAGTGGCCAGTGGCAGTTATGTCCGGGCCGGATTTTCAGCAGAGCAGGCCCACCATTTCCTCTCCCAGGTACTGGCCCATAACCTGAGTAAAGTATTTTCTGCCGGAGCTTCTGAGGCGGAACGCCAGAACCAGCCGGAGATGACTCGGGTGGTTAATGATCTGTTGCATTTTCTGGTTGGGCACGTCGGTTACGAGGATATTCTGGGCAACCTCACCGATGAAATCTGGCGTATTCTCGGCCAACGCCCGATCCAGGTCGGCCATGTCAAAGCCATGATCACCCAGATAGCGATTACATTGGCCGGGGGCGATTACAGCCTCGGTGATGCCCGCCTCGGTGCAGACCGTTTGATCTCGGCGCTGTTCGGGCCGACCAAGACCAGCCTGGATGATCTTGGGATACCCCACTATCGGGCGTATCTTGCCGCTATGGATTTCAATGCCCTGCAACAGGAAGCCCGGGGGTTTGCCCGGGCCATGCACGATGTGGGGCTGGTCTCCGATTACCATGCGGCATTTTTGCGCTGGCTGCTGGAAAATGAACGGGTTGAGTTGATTCCCGATGCGTTGGGTCTGAGTAATACCGGGCTGGATTCACTGCAGTGTTACAGCAAGCTGGTCTATCAGCTGATTGAAGAAGCCATCTACCCTGAAACCGCCCAGGCGATCTACGGACTAGCCATGTTGCTGGAGCGCGGCGTCCTCTTCATTCCGCCGATTGGTCCCGGCCTTTGGCGGCAGATATCGCTCGATCTTTCCGAGAATGCCAACGCTGCGATCAGTGCGGCCTTTGGTCAGGCGCTGCCCGCACGGGTCTTTTTGCTGGCCGGGACCATTTCTGTACTTGGGCAGCCCCTGGGTCTCGGACAGGGTAATAACCCCACCTGTCAGTCGGTGCGGGCGATTTCCATATGGTCGTTCAATGCCCCCGACTACCTGCTGCATCTGATCGATCAGGTCGGGCACTTTGATGGCATGTTGATGCATTTTGAAGGTGCGTCCATCAATTCTGCAGAGTTGCCAGTGGATCTGACGCGAGCGGTGCCAATTGACAGCGATCCGGTTTCCAATTTGCTGGTGCCACATCTCGATCGTATTTATCTCCAGATGGGACGTCTCTGCGCCGACCGCGGTGAGGATCCGCACCGTTGGATCAATCCGGAGTTTCAGGGCTGGTGGGTGGGTCGTGGTTTTAATATTGCCGTCGACGTGGCTACCGGCAAGCTGCACGATTACGATGGTTTTCTGCGCAATTTCTTTGCCTGTTACCACCCACTCAACAATGGCAACCAGTTAGTGATTCACCCCCAGCCAGCGGGGTTGGCGGTGACGGACAGCTCAGCGCGGTTTGTGGGCTGGCATGCGATTACCATCCTGCGTGTGGCGCTCGATCAGTCGGGAGAAATGCGGGTTTATTTTTATAACCCGAACAATGACAGCGGGCAAAACTGGGGCAATGGCATCAACGTTTCAACCCAGGACAATGGCGAGCGCTATGGCGAATCTTCGTTGCCGTTCAATCAGTTGGCTTCCCGGCTGTATATTTTCCACGACGACCCGCTCACGTCCAATGCTGTCTGGGGCGTGGCAGAGGAAGAATTGCAGAAGGTCAAAGACATGGCCTTTTCAAGCTGGGCTGCCGACCGTATGAACTGATGGGCTCTGGTGAGCTAACATCTGGCCTGATGAGTAGTGGGTAGAGTGGAACAGTCGTAGCCAGACGCTCTGGGCATTACATTGAAAGCGGTCTATTAAGCTTGGGATTCACTGGTGGATTTGTGTACAATTCACGCTCTTTTATTCCAGCCATCAGTGTGAGATCCATGTTCGATAAAGATATCAGCATTGCAAGTTTTGACCCCGAAATCTGGGCTGCCATTCAGCACGAAGAGCAGCGTCAGGAAGAGCACCTCGAGCTGATTGCCTCCGAGAACTACACCAGCCCTGCTGTGATGGCTGCTCAGGGTACCAAGCTCACCAACAAGTACGCAGAGGGCTATCCCCACAAGCGTTACTACGGGGGTTGTGAGTTTGTTGACCAGACCGAAGAGCTGGCCATTGAACGTGTCAAGGTGCTGTTTGGTGCCGGCTATGCCAATGTTCAACCCCATTCCGGTTCGCAGGCCAACAGTGCAGTGTATCAGGCACTGTGTCTGCCAGGTGATACCATCCTTGGTATGAGCCTGGATGCCGGCGGCCACCTCACCCACGGTGCCAAACCGAATTTCTCCGGCAAGATTTATCATGCTGTGCAATATGGTCTTAATCCTGAGACGGGTCTGGTGGACTATCAGCAAATTGAAACGCTGGCGCTGGAACACAAGCCAAAAATGATTGTGGCCGGTTTCTCTGCCTATTCCAGGATGCTAGATTGGGCAAAATTCCGCGAGATCGCCGACAAAGTGGGTGCCTACCTGCTGGTGGATATGGCCCATGTGGCGGGCCTGGTGGCTGCCGGTGTTTACCCCAGCCCGGTTCCCTACGCCGATGTGGTCACCTCCACCACCCACAAGACCCTGCGCGGTCCCCGTGGCGGTATTATCCTGACCAACAGTGAGGAGTTGGCGAAGAAAATCAATTCGGCGGTATTTCCCGGTGGTCAGGGTGGCCCCCTGTGCCATGTGATTGCCGCCAAGGCGGTGTCATTCAAGGAGGCGATGACCGAGGACTTCCGCACTTATCAGCAGCAGGTAGTGAAAAATGCCAAGGCCATGGCTGGCGCCTTTATGGAGCGGGGCATCAGAATTGTCTCCAAAGGCACCGAAAATCACCTGATGCTGGTGGATCTGATCGGCAAGGATTACACCGGTAAGGATGCGGATGAAGCGCTTGGCCGCGCTTATATCACAGTGAACAAAAATGCGGTTCCCAATGACCCGCGTTCACCCTTTATTACCTCGGGGCTGCGGATTGGTACCCCGGCAATTACGACCCGCGGGTTTACCGAGACTGAGAGTATCCAGCTCACCCACTGGATCTGCGATGTGCTGGACAGTCTGGAAAACGGTACTGCCGAGCAGGTCATTCCACAGGTGAAGGAAAAGGTGCTGGAAATTTGCGCCAGGTTCCCCGTCTATGGATAACCGGTCATCACCGATGAGATGGTCCGAAAAGCCCTGCTGAAGCGGGGCTTTTTGTTTCTGATGGGGGGGCTGTTCTGTGCCTTTGATCGGTTTGCTGAGGCAGGTGAGGGTGGCAAGATGTGGTACTATTCGCGCCTGTTCGTATTCATTGGCAAAACCCATGCACTGTCCTTTCTGTAGCGCTGACGATACCAAGGTGATTGATTCCCGGCTGGTCGCTGAAGGCGATCAGGTGCGTCGTCGTCGCGAGTGCCTCTCCTGCAGGGAGCGCTTTACTACCTATGAGGTGGCAGAACTGCTGATGCCAAGAGTGATCAAGCGCGATGATGTGCGCGAGCCGTTTGATGAGGGCAAACTCAGGGCGGGTTTGCTGCGTGCTCTGGAAAAAAGACCCGTGGGTATCGAGCGTATCGAAGCGGCCATTTCCCACATTCAGCATCAGCTTCGCGCCACCGGTGAACGGGAGGTGACTTCCGGGGTGATTGGTGAACGTGTGATGGAGCAGTTGCGCGAGCTCGATGAAGTGGCCTATGTCCGATTTGCCTCGGTCTATCGCAGTTTTCAGGACCTGAGCGAGTTTCGCGCCGAACTGGATCGGCTGGAAAAAAATCCACCCGAGATCAAGGGTACCTGAATCCGGTGAACAGCCGTCTTGATTTGAGCCTGATGGCCAGGGCACTTCAACTGGCAGGGCGGGGTCGCTATACCACGATGCCCAATCCGATGGTGGGTTGTGTCATCGCCAGAGGTGATCAGGTGATCGGTGAGGGCTGGCATGAGTGCGCGGGTGAACCCCATGCGGAAATTCACGCTCTGAGCCAGGCCGGAGGGGCGGCGAAAGGTGCCACAGCGTATGTAACACTTGAGCCGTGCAGCCATTACGGCCGCACTCCGCCCTGTGCAGGGTCGCTGATTTCGGCGGGTATTGCCCGGGTGGTGTATGCGGTGGTGGATCCCAATCCCAAGGTTGCCGGTGTCGGTCTGGAAACGCTTCGGCGGGCTGGTATTACAGTGGACGGGCCGGTGCTGGAGGATGAAGCACTGCAGCTCAACCGTGGATTTATCAAGCGCCATCAGCATGGCAGGCCCTGGGTCACCGTGAAACTGGCCATGAGTATGGATGCGCGTACCGCCATGGCCAATGGTGAGAGCCGCTGGATTACCGGTGCTGCAGCACGCAGTGATGTGCAGCGGTTGCGGGCACAGAGTTGTGCCATTATTACCGGGAGCGGCACGGTGTTGCACGATAACCCGCTGCTCACTGTCCGGGCCGCCGAGCTGGGGCTTGAGAATGCGGCCAGGATCGCCACGAGACAACCGCTCAGGGTGGTGGTTTGTGGCAAAAAGCCCCTGTCATCCACGACAACCCTGCTGAACGATGGCGGCAGGACGCTGCTGGTGACGGCGGGCGAAAAAAATATTGCGAATGTTTCCTCGGTCAACCTCGACAGGGGTGACGGCAGAGTAGATTTGGCAGCCCTTTTGCGACAGCTCTCGGTGCTTGAATGCAATGGTGTGCTGGTGGAGGCCGGGGCGGCACTGGCCGGGGCATTTGTCAGTCAGGGGCTGGCGGATGAGTTGATCATTTATATGGCCCCGACACTGCTCGGCAGCCTGGCGAGACCCATGATGGTGCTGCCTTTTGAAAATATGGATCAGAAGCTACCATTGAAGATCCGGGATATTCGTATGGTGGGCGACGATCTGCGGATCACGGCAACACCGCCGTCGTTTGAATAAAAGACAGTAAACAGAGTTTGATGACAAGTAATCACACCGGTTGGCGAAGGTATTATGTTTACAGGCATTATTGAAGCAGTGGGCGAGGTCGTGTTCTGCGAGCCTCGCGGTGGTGATCTTCAGTTGCGGATCAAAACCCGTGATCTGGATCTGGGCAGTGTTGCTCTGGGCGACAGTATTGCCACTAATGGTGTATGCCTTACCGTGACCGCATTGCCGGGCGATGGTTATGTGGCCGATGTGTCCTCGGAGACCCTGGCGAACACCACTATCGGTGACTGGTGCGCAGGCACGTCTGTCAATCTGGAACGGGCATTGATGCCTTCGAGTCGCCTGGGAGGACATTTGGTTTCGGGGCATGTGGATGCGGTGGGTGAAGTACTGAGCCGTTACCCCGATGCGCGGTCGGAGCGTTTTCGGCTGCGGGCCCCCGATCCGCTGGCAAAATACATTGCCCAAAAAGGATCAATTACAGTGGATGGCACCAGCCTCACAGTCAATCGTGTGGCGGGTGCGGAATTCGAGCTGAATATTGTCCCCCATACGCTGGAGAATACTGTAATGGGCACCTATGTTTCCGGCACCCGTGTCAACCTTGAAGTGGATCTGGTGGCTCGTTATCTGGAGCGGCTGCTGCTGGGTGACAAGGCGGCTGAGGCCTAAGTGCGACCGCGACAAACGGACAGTTAGAGAAAATCGAATCATGGCATTGAATACTATCGAAGAGCTGGTTACAGACATCCGCCAGGGCAAAATGGTTATCCTCATGGACGATGAGGATCGAGAAAATGAGGGCGATCTGGTTATGGCTGCAACCATGGTTCGCCCGGAAGATATTAATTTTATGGCGACCCATGCCCGTGGGCTGATCTGCCTGACACTTTCCGAAGACCGCTGCTGCCAGTTGAACTTGCCCTTGATGGTAGACGCTAACAAAGCGAGTCACGGCACCAACTTTACCGTTTCCATTGAGGCTGCCGAGGGGGTTACCACCGGCATTTCTGCGGCTGACCGTGCCCGGACGGTGCAGGTGGCGGTGTCCAGTAATGCCAGACCCCAGGATATCGTGCAGCCGGGACATATCTTTCCTCTCAAAGCCCAGCCGGGTGGCGTATTGAGCCGTGCCGGGCATACGGAAGCCGGTTGCGATCTGGCTCGCATGGGCGGTTTTCAGCCGGCGGCAGTGATTGTCGAAATCATGAACGATGATGGCACCATGGCCCGAAGAGCCGACCTGGAAGCTTTTGCCGTCAAACACCAGCTGAAAATGGGTACGATCGCCGATTTGATTCATTACCGGCTGGTGACTGAAAAAACCGTCAGCTGTATCAATGACCGTCCTATTGAGACCCAGTATGGCCGGTTTGACCTGAAAACCTATCTCGATGTGGCCCGCAATGAAAAGCATTTTGCGCTGGTGATGGGTGATGTGGCGTCGGGCGAGCCGCCACTGGTACGGGTACATATCAATAAGTCATCCCGTGACCTGTTTGCCATGGAGCCTGGTGATGGCTACCGGAGCTGGAGTCTGGCGCGTGCCATGGAAAAAGTTGCTGAGGAGGGTCGCGGTGTTGTGGTATTTCTCTACTACCCGGAAACGGCGGATGATATTGATGCCAATGTCGACGAAATGCTCAGTCGCGAACCGTCCAGACCTCAGCAGGCCAGTGAGGTGGTGTATCAGCAGGTAGGCACCGGCTCACAGATACTGATGGATCTCGGTATCCATAAAATGCGCCTGATGAGTGCACCGTTTCGCTTTACCGGCATTTCCGGATTTGATCTGGAAGTCGTCGAATACATTAATTGTGATTGATCCATTGCAGACCATTCAGCCGGCCATCAGCAAGCTGTTTTCACCGGCCAAACCAATACTGGAAAAAAGAACATGAGTGAGTATCGCCCCGATGAGGGTAGTTTCAATGTGAAGGGTGCGCGCATCGCTATTGTGGTGGCGCGCTGGAACAGTCAGATTACCGACAGCCTGCTGGCGGGTGCGCAGCGGGCGCTGTTGCGTCACGGTGTCGCTGAAGAGGCTATTGAGCTGTTTCGGGTTCCCGGTGCTTTTGAGTTGCCGCTGACCTGCAGCCGGGTCGCAAAGACCGGCCGGTTTGACGCATTGATTGCCCTGGGGTGTGTGATCCGTGGGGGTACACCGCATTTTGACTATGTGTGCAGTGAAACGACCCGTGGCATCGGGGAGGTCGCTCTGCAAGCGGGGTTGCCTGTTGCCTTTGGTGTTCTGACTACCGACGATCTGGCGCAGGCACAACAGCGCGCTGGTGATAATCAGGAAAATAAGGGGGAAGAGGCGGCACTGACCGCACTTGAGATGGTTTCCCTTTTTCGTCAGCTTTAGGAGATGGTCTTGTCATTGCCCTCAACACGAAGAAAAGCCCGCCAGTTACTGGTTCAGGCACTCTATCAATGGCAGCTTTCCGGTTCGGACCTGCACAGTATCGAGGCGGAATTTTTTGTCGACAACGATATGCGGAAGGTGGATGTCGAGTTTTTTCGCGAGTTGCTGCACGGTATTCCGCGCCATCTGGACGAGCTCGATGCGGCCTATGGTGCCCATCTCGATCGCAAGAACAAGGATCTGGACCCGGTGTCCAGAGCGTTGCTGCGCATGGGCAGCTATGAGTTGTGCTACCGCATTGATGTTCCTTACAAAGTGGCCATCAATGAGGCGGTGAATCTGGCCAAGACCTTTGGCCCGACCGATGCGTACAAGTACATCAACGGCATCCTCGACAAGGTGGCTGTTGAGCGCAGGGCGGTGGAAGTAAAGGCAGCCAGGGCGCGCTGATTTTTTCCCATCCTCGCAGGCAGGGTGAATATGTCACTCAATGAGTTTTCGTTGATCGAGCACTATTTTTCCGCCATCGGGCAGGCCGAAGGTGTGGTGTTGGGGGTCGGAGACGATGGGGCGCTACTGGACATTCCGGCAGGCCAGCACCTGGTGGTTTCCGTGGACACACTGGTGGCCGGTGTGCATTTTCCTCTGGATGCCGCCCCCGATGATATTGCCCGTCGAGCCTTACGGGTTAACCTCAGCGATCTGGCAGCGATGGGCGCAACCCCCCGCTGGTTTACGTTGGCACTGACACTGCCTGCCGCCGATAGGGGTTGGTTGGAGGTGTTTTCCCGGGCATTGGCGATGGATGCAGGGCAGTTTGGTTGTGCTCTGGTGGGCGGTGATACCACCGCCGGGCCTTTGGGTATTTCCATCCAGCTTATGGGGCTGGTACCGGCTGGTCGTGCGCTGACCCGCAGTGGCGCCCGTGCCGGCGATCATGTTTTTGTCACCGGGACACTGGGTGAGGGTGCGGCGGCGTTGCAATTGTTTGAGCCCGGGCTAAAACTTACCGGGACAGTCAGGGAGCATTTGCGAAAACGCTTTTATCAACCCACCCCCCGACTGCAGGAAGGGGTGAAATTACGCGGCCTTGCCTCGGCGGCACTGGATGTATCGGACGGTCTGTTAGCGGATCTCGGTCATATTGCTGAACAAAGTGCACTCGGTGCCGAGTTGCAGTTGTCGGCGTTACCGCTGGCACCCTGGTTGAAGAAATTGGCCCATGCCGAGACGGTGCAGGGCTGGGCATTGTCCGGCGGCGATGACTATGAACTCTGTTTTACGGTGCCGCCCGCCAACCTGGCCGGGATTGAGGGTATGATAACTGACGGCGAATTGGTTGCGAGCTGTATTGGCCGGATGACAGCGAGGGTGGGTGTTCGCTGCATTGATGACAGCGGTGAGTTGGTGCATGTTGATCGTGCCGGTTATCGGCACTTTTAGTCTTTTTGTCGGCGGTTGATTTTGGTCTCGGTCGCTGGTTTTCAGGTGGAATGAATGTGGATCGTCGACTGAACCCCTCGTTTAAGCAGTTATTGAAAAACCCGGTGCATTTTCTCGCGTTTGGCTTCGGCAGTGGGCTGGCTCCAAAGGGGCCGGGCACAGCGGGGACGCTGGTGGCGGTGCTGATCTGGCCGGCCCTGGCCACTCTGCCATTAACGCTCTATTTGCTGATCGTGGGACTGACCGCGCTGCTGGGTTTTTACCTTTGTGGCAGGACGGCTCATGACCTCGGGGTCAAGGACCATCAGGGGATTGTCTGGGACGAAATGGTCGGCTACTGGCTGACCATGGCTGCACTCCCGATGACCTGGACCTGGGCCATGGCGGGATTTGTTCTGTTCCGTCTTTTTGATATTTGGAAGCCCTGGCCCATTTGTTGGCTTGATCGCCATGTTGAGGGTGGTGCCGGGATCATGCTGGACGATTTGTTGGCCGGAGCTTTTGCCTGGCTGATTCTGTTTGCCGTATGGCAAATCTGGTTTTAGATACCGAACAGGTGGGTTTTAGCCGATACTGGCCAAGGTGTTGGGGTAAGCGCGAGCAGACATGAAACAAAAGATTGCCGTAATCTTGCTGATCGTGATGGGGCTGACGGGTTCCCTCCCGGCCTGGTCGGTGCCGGATATTCGGGTGAACGGATTGTTCAGTGGTAGCGCGGTGTTGGTCATCAATGGCAAGCAGCGCTTGCTGAAGCAGGGGCAGACCAGTCCGGAAGGCGTTACGCTTCTGGAGAGTAATAGCCAGCAGGCCGTATTGCTGGTGGATGGCACACGATTGTCTCTCGGGCTTTCAGATCATATCGCTGCCAACTTTCAGGCGGCAGAAAAAGCCGAGATCAGAATTCCCAGGGCTGATAATGGCCATTATTACGTCAGTGGTTATATTAATGGTCGCCCGGTCGATTTTATGGTCGACACCGGAGCCAGTGCCGTGGCCATGAACATGCATGATGCCCAGCGATTGGGTGTGAACTTTCGCCGCGGTATTAAAGGTAGTGCCAGCACAGCAGGTGGTATTGTGAACGCCTATCACGTCGATCTCGACAAACTGAGTATCGGCAATATTACTGTCCATCAGGTCAGATCAACCGTTGTGATCGGTAATTTCCCGGCACAGGTACTGCTGGGCAACAGTTTTTTGAGCCAGATTGAAATGAGTGAAGAGGCCGGTGTACTGGTGATGAGGAAAAAATATTAACTTTCCGGGCTTCACTAAAAACCTGGTTGGCGTGCTTTACTCGACGTGTATCCCGGCTAAAATACCCACCCGCCGAATTTCAGGAGTCATTGGTGACCCTACGTTTTGTTGAAAGCTCCAAGCTGCCCACTCGTTGGGGTGTGTTTGATATTCACGGCTTCGAAGACGTGGCGAGTGATAAAGAGCATGTGGCCATTACCATGGGCGATGTCGCCGGTGATCAGCCTGTTATGTTGCGTATTCACTCCGAGTGTCTTACCGGCGATGCACTGTTCAGCATCCGTTGCGACTGTGGTGCTCAGTTGGAGGAGGCGATGCGACGCATTGCCGCCGAAGGTTGCGGGGCCATTCTTTATCTTCGCCAGGAGGGGCGGGGCATAGGGTTGCTCAACAAAATCAGGGCATATCACCTTCAGGATGCCGGAGCTGACACGGTGGAAGCTAATGAGCAGCTCGGTTTTGGCGCGGATCTGCGTGATTACAGTATCTGTAAATCGATGCTCGGGCACCTGCAGATAACCCATGTCAGACTTTTAACCAATAATCCCCGCAAGGTTCAAGCATTGGAGAATCTCGGGATTAAGGTTGTGGAGCGGATGGCTTTGCAATCGGGTCGAAACCCCCACAATTTCCGCTATTTGGCGACCAAAGCGGGCAAAATGGGGCATCTATTCGATGAACAAAATGAAAATGAGGATAATCACTGATGCTGGCCAAGCGGATTATTCCCTGTCTTGATGTGGATAAGGGGCGAGTGGTTAAAGGGGTCAAGTTCCTTGATATACGCGATGCCGGTGACCCGGTTGAGGTGGCTAAACGCTATAACGAGGAGGGTGCCGACGAAATCACTTTTCTTGATATCACCGCCAGCCATGAAGAGCGGGATACCATGATTCAGACAGTGGAGCGGATGGCGAGTGAGGTGTTTATACCTCTGACGGTTGGCGGGGGTGTCCGCAGCCTTGAGGATATTCGTTCACTGCTCAATGCCGGCGCGGATAAAGTCAGCATCAACTCAACGGCGGTCAAGACCCCCGAATTTGTCCGCCAGGCCGCGGAGCGGTTTGGATCGCAATGTATCGTGGTCGCTATTGATGCCAAACAGGTGAGCGCGGAAAATAAGCCTTTGCGCTGGGAAGTATTTACCCACGGTGGCCGTATTGCCACCGGTATTGATGCGGTCGCCTGGGCGGAAAAAATGGCCGCTTTTGGTGCGGGTGAAATTCTTCTGACCAGCATGGATCGGGATGGGACCAAAAGCGGGTTTAATCTCCCCCTCACCAGAGCCATCAGTGAGGCTGTCGATGTTCCTGTCATTGCATCGGGTGGCGTAGGCAATCTGCAAGATTTGGTTGATGGCGTGATCGCGGGAAAGGCTGACGCGGTATTGGCAGCGAGTATATTTCACTTTGGGGAATACACCATCGGGCAGGCAAAAGCCTATATGGCCGAGCAGGGTATTGAGGTGCGTTTATGATAAGGTCGCGCTAGACGGCATAGCGCGTGCCGGTTTTAAAAAACCGCAATGTTTCATCGTCTGCTTTTTTGGCAAACTCAATGTAGTCGGCCACTGCCTGAACGGCGCCTTCCTTGGAATCAAATGGACCAACTGCCGCGCCCTCGCGTGTGGCGAAGAACCAGAAATTGTGAAGTTTGAAAAAACGATCACTCCGGATTAAGGGTTTTTCGCTGCCATCTTCTACTTTTCTTGGCGTTACCATGTGGTCTCCCGTGTACTGCCGGTATCATTTTTATTAATGGTCTCCACACATTCCGATTAATTTCCTAATACCTCGAAAGGGCAAGTACTTCACTAATTCAGCACAATTTTTCTGGAAA
Source organism: Porticoccus sp. (assembly GCF_965660005.1). Taxonomy (GTDB): domain Bacteria; phylum Pseudomonadota; class Gammaproteobacteria; order Pseudomonadales; family Porticoccaceae; genus Porticoccus. The sequence continues at coordinate 19,683 of NZ_CBFHYF010000004.1, read as the reverse complement.
AGTCAATGCGCTGCTATTTCCTATCGATTGGCAGGGCTTCCAGTGTTGATACGTGAAAAAATGTCGAGCCCCTGAAGCAGGTTTATAGCCTCGTATAACTGGTTGTCGGTCTGAAGCAGGTCTTCCTTGTCTATCGTCTGATCTTCACTGCCACTGATCAAATGACCGGTCAGGTTCGCTTCCTTGACCTGTTTTTGCGTTTCAAGCAAACGAATCTCAGCCGGCTTGACGGTGATATCCGGTTGGATGCCCTCTGCTTGTATAGAACGTTTGTTGGGTGTGAAGTAGCGGGCAGTGGTCAGCTTGATGGCCCGTTTCTCTCCTAGTGGTATCACCGTCTGGACTGATCCCTTGCCAAAACTGCTGGTTCCCAGCAGTACTGCCCGGCGATGATCCTGGAGTGCTCCGGCGACAATTTCAGCCGCTGAAGCCGAGCCTTCATTAATCAGCACAACTACCGGAATGCCATTCAGTGCATCCCCAGATGTGGCATAAAACTGCTCTTTTGAGCTGGGAATCCTCCCCTCTGTATAAACCACCAGCCCGCCATCCAGCAGCGCATCCGCGACATCAACGGATGAATTGAGCAATCCGCCTGGATTATTGCGCAAGTCCAGTATCAGCCCTTTCAGACCATCCTTCTGTTTTTGGAGGGAAGCCAGTGCCTCCCGGAATTCGGCACCGGTATTTTCCTGGAATTGTGCGATCCGCACATAACCAATGCCGGGCTCGGGAATGTTTTGCCGAACACTCATGACCTGAATAATGTCGCGGGTAATTTCTACCTCGAAAGGACCATCGGTATTCTGTCTGACAATTGTCAGGGTTACTTTCGAGCCTTTCGGGCCGCGCATCTGTTCAATCGCTTCAGTCAGGGTCATGCCCTGAACCAGTTGATCATCAAGCTTGATGATGAGGTCGCCGGATTGAATACCGGCGCGGTGTGCCGGGGTATGGTCGATGGGGCTGATAACCTTGATAAAACTACCCTCCATTCCCACCTCTATGCCGAGTCCGCCAAATTCTCCGCTGGTACTCTCCTGTAGTTCACCAAAGGCAGTTTCGTCCAGATAGAGTGAGTGGGGGTCGAGTCCGTTCAGTAGCCCGCTAAGGGCCATTTCCAACAGTGCCTGGTCGTCAATTTCTTCCACATAGGCCTGGCGTATCTGGTCAAACACCTGAGTGAAATAGCGCAGCTCCTCCAGTGGCAAACGGGCATTGTCAGAATCTTCATTTGCATACGAAATCACTGGCCATACCAGTAAAAGCAGCGTTGTCAGCAGTGATTTGGTCAACAGTTTCATGAAATATCCTGATTGATTAACAACCATTTGGTCAGTGTCACCCGGAAATCCTTCAGGGGCCGATTTTGCTGGCCAGCCATAGCTTCGGATTGGTGGGTTTGCCATTATGTCGAATTTCAAAATAAAGTGCATGATCTGTCTGTCCGCCGGTGTTGCCCACTCTGGCAATATGTTCCCCGGGGTTAACCCAATCACCGGTTTCCCTGAGCAATACCTGATTGTGAGCGTAGAGGCTCATGTAGCCTTCACCGTGATCAATAATCACCAGCAGGCCGTAACCCCGCAGGTAGTCTGAAAAAATGACCCGTCCGTGGTGAACGCTCTGCACGGGCAGCCCCTCTCTGGCTTCCATGAGCCAGCCGTTCCAGGTGATATCCGCATTGCGGATTGCACCAAAATGCCGGGTTAATTTTCCCGGTACAGGCCAGGGCAGTCTGCCTTTCTGTTTGCTGAAGGGCAGTTTCGCAGCAGGGGCCGCCAATTGCATAGCGCGCTGTTCCAGTGTCTTCAGCACGGTTTCCAGACGCTGACTTTCGTTCCTGAGCTGATTCAGTCTTTGCTGAGAGCTCTGTATCTGTGTATCCAGCGACGCGAGTAACTGTTCTCTCTGCTGGCGATTTTCTTTCAACGCCTGTTGTTCGATGGCCAGCTGCTGGTGTGATTCCGTGAGGGACAGCTCTCGGGATGCGATGTCGAGCATGGTGGTTTCAAGCTGTTCATTCGTCGCTCGGTAAGCGGCGAGTTTTTCAGCGCGTGCCGCCAGAAAGTAATCATAGTATCTTAGCGTGCGGCTCAGTTTTTCCGGATCTTCCTGGTTGAGGAGAAGTTTGATGGGCTCTTCACTGCCAAGCCGGTAAGCCGCAACGATCTCCTTGCTGATCAGCTGTTGCTGACTGCCTTTTAGTGCCTCGAGTTCAGCCTGCCGTTTCCCAAGTTGAACGAGCTCGTTTTTCAGTGCTACCCGCTGTTTTTTAATGCTGGAAATTTTATTGCTCAGCTCAGCGGATGCCAGCTCAATTTTTCTCAGTTCATCCGCCAGCTTGTCCTGCTGTCGGCTTTGGCCTTTGATCGATTGTTCAAGCGTGCTGATATCTTTACCGATCTTGTCCAGCTTGGCCCGGTCTTCCTTTTCTCCGGCGCTGACGTTGCTCAACAGGAGAAGGGCCATTAGCGTGAGCAGAGCCTTCGGTATCCCGATCATATCCATCGGCCAGGTTGTTTTCGTCAACTGACAAAACTGACCAGAGAGTGTCCGGTCATCTCCGGTGGTGCAGGTAAGTCGAGCAGGTTGAGCAGGGTGGGTGCCACGTCTGCAAGTGATCCGTTTTCCATCAGCGCCAACGGCCTCTGGCCCACATAGATCAGTGGTACCGGCAAGGTTGTGTGCTGGGTATGGGCCTGGCCGGAGTCTTGGTCGAACATTTGTTCAACATTGCCGTGATCCGCAGTGATCAGACACTCGCCCCCGATTTTTCGCAGTGCCTGCAGCACTCGCTCCAGACAGATATCGACGGCTTCCACGGCTTTTATCGCCGCTTTAAAAACACCACTGTGGCCCACCTGATCGCAGTTCGCATAATTACAGATAATGACATCGTACTGGCGACCTGTGATCGCTTTCACCAGTTCATCCGTCAGCTCGAAGGCGCTCATTTCCGGTTTCAAATCATAAGTGGCGACTTTTGGAGAGGGAATCAGGATGCGATCTTCGCCCTGAAACAGGGTTTCCTGCCCGCCGTTGAAAAAGAAAGTCACATGAGCATACTTTTCTGTTTCGGCAATTCGTAGTTGTGTCTTGCCCTGACTGCTGAGGTATTCGCCCAATGTATTGTGCAGATTTTCGGGCGGAAATGCGCAGTCGGCCTCGATATCCGCTGCATATTCTGTCGTCATCACAAATGCCCCGAGAGCCGGGCTGGCAATGCGCTGGAACCCCGGGAAATCCTTATCGACCAACGCGCGGGTCATCTCTCTGGCGCGATCCGGTCGGAAATTCATGAATAACACGGTATCGCCATCCTGAATCGTGGCAGCTGGATGGGTCTCATCGATAATAAGGGTCGGTAAAACAAATTCGTCATTCTCGCCGCGCTGATAGGCGGCGCGAAGCCCCTCGACCGGGTCGGCCGCGCTGTGTTCGGCCTTGCCCAGTGTCAGCAGGTCATAGGCTGCCTGAACCCGATCCCAGCGATTGTCGCGGTCCATCGCGTAAAATCGACCACAAATAGTGGCGATTCTGCCTACCCCGAGTTCGCTCAGCCTGGCAGCAGTGCGTTGCAGTGATGGCTCTGCACTGCGAGGAGGTGTATCCCGGCCATCGAGAAAGGCGTGTACATAAACCTCTTTTGCACCCCGTTGTGCGGCCATCTCCACCATGGCATTAATATGATTTTCGTGGCTGTGTACACCCCCCCGTGACAGAAGCCCGAGAATGTGAACCCTGTTGTTGCCGCTGACTGCTTTATCGATGGCCCGGCTGTAGGCGGGGTTGGTGAAAAAGTCACCGTCAGCAATCGCTTTGTTGATACGGGTGAAACTTTGATAGATAACCCTGCCGGAACCGAGGGTCATATGGCCCACTTCGCTGTTCCCCATTTGTCCTTCGGGCAGGCCTACCGCAAGTCCCGAGGTGGCAATGAGTGTTGTGGGGCAGCTGCTCCTAAGGGAGTCCATGACCGGAGTCCTGGCAGCCTGTATGGCATTGAAGTCGTTGCTATCGCTGTGGCCGCAGCCGTCAAGCACCAGTAAAACTAGCGGTTTTTTTTGCTCACTCATGATGTCAGTCAGGGGTTGTCCAGCAGGTTCGAATGGTAGGTGAATCTTACCTGTAAAGGGGTTTCAGTGCTATTGGTGGTTCCTTGAGCAGGACGCGGTGTGTATACTTTCGCAGCTTCCCGAGGACAGTTTGGTCCGGTCCCTAACAGTAGGTATTTTATCGTGGAATTCTTTGTTTTTATCAGCGAGCAGTGGGTGCTGGTGAGCGTATTTCTGATTCTGGTTTATCTGTTTGCCATCAACGAGCGTATCAAGAGTGGTCGCCCTCTTTCGGTTCATGCTGTTACCCGCATGATTAATGCAGATGAGGCGTTGTTGCTTGATATTCGGGACAGCAAGGAGTTCAAGGCAGGGCATATTGCCGGTGCAGTGAATATTCCCCAGGCAAAACTCTCAGACAAGCTCGGCGAGCTTGACGATCACCGTGAAAAATTCATTATTATTGCGGACAAGGTGGGTCAGAATGCGGGGGCTGCGGGTCGCCGATTGCGGCAACAGGGCTTTAAAGTATTTCGGCTTACCGGCGGTATGATGGAGTGGCAGAATCAGCAACTGCCCGTTGTCAAAAGCTGATATGGCACTGGTAAAGATCTATACCACCCTCAGCTGTGGCTACTGTGTCGCGGCGAAGAATCTTCTTGCAGCAAAAGGTCTGGTTTATCACGAGATTTCTGTGGATAACGATCCGGTTATGCGGCGAGAATTGGTGGTGTTGAGCGGTTACCACACCGTACCCCAGGTCTGGATTGGTGAGATGCATATCGGCGGTTATGACGATCTGCGTCGACTCGAGCAACAGGGTAAACTGGATACTATTATCGCTGACCATATCAGCTGAAACGAGTTGCCCGACCTTTTGGCGCTAGTGCCCCGGCATGTGGTTGGCCAGGCAAAAATACTGAACGAATAAATAAAAGGCATGGTTATGACAGAAGAAAATGTGACGGGTGAAGCAGCTGCGGCCAGTAGTGAGTCCCCCAAATTTGCCCTGCAGCGGGTTTATCTGAAGGACATCTCCTTTGAGACCCCCATGGGTCCAGAGGCCTTCCATCGCGAGGTTAAACCGCAGATTGCCCAGGAGCTGGCGACTAAAACCAACCAGCTGGATGAGACGCATTTTGAAGTGATTGTCACTGTCACGATTACGGTCAAAGATGGCGACGATACGGTTTACCTGATCGAGGTGCATCAAGCGGGGATTTTTCTCGTCAAGGGCCTTGATAAACCCCAGATGACACATGTCATCAATGTGCTTTGTCCTGCAACATTGTTCCCCTATGCCAGAGAAGTGGTAGATAACATTGTTATCAAGGGGACGTTCCCGGCACTGATGCTGCCGCCGGTGAATTTTGAAGCACTCTTTGCCCAGGCCGTTGAACAAGCCCAGGAGAAAAAGCGGCAGGAGAGTGAGTCGGATAATAAAGAGGTGACTCACTAGAATGATTGCAGCCGGTTCAGCCTCCCGCTCGGAAACTCAGTTGGCCGGCTGATTATTGGTCTTCGGCATCGCTCATCCCCAGCTCTTTCATTTTTCGGGTGAGAGTGTTTCTGCCCCATCCCAGCAACTCTGCCGCATCGCGTTTCCGTCCGCGGGTATGACCCAATGCGGTTTCGATCAGTGTTCGCTCAAAAATCGGCACCGCTGAAGCAAGTATGTCCTGCCGGCCGGCATGCAGTTCGGCATCTGCCCAACCACGCAGTTGTTGCTGCCAGCTTCCGGATGTGACGTTTTTTTCCACTGGGCTATCACGTAATTCCGGTGGCAGGTCGTCCAGATGCACTTCCCGCCCGGATGCCATCACGGTTAGCCAGCGACAGGTATTTTCCAGCTGGCGAACGTTGCCGGCCCACGGTAACAGGCTGACAAACTGTTCAACTTCGGTAGACAGTGTTTTAGTTTCTGCATCAAGCTCCTTGGCTGCTCGCTGTAAAAAATACTGCATTAACATGGGGATATCTTCCCGTCGGTCTGCCAGTTTTGGCAGATGAATGCGGATGACATTCAGGCGATGAAAGAGGTCTTCACGAAAACGATTTTCCAACACCAGTTGTTCAAGATTCTGGTGTGTGGCGGCAATGATGCGCACATCTACTTTTACCGGAGTGTGTCCTCCAACCAGATAAAATTCACCATTGGCCAGCACGCGCAGCAGTCGTGTTTGCGCCTCTGGGGGCATATCACCGATTTCATCGAGGAAAAGTGTTCCGCCATCGGCTTGTTGAAATCTGCCTTCCCGTCGCTGGGTGGCACCGGTAAAAGCCCCCTTTTCGTGGCCGAACAGTTCGGATTCAATCAAATCGTGGGGGATCGCTGCCATATTGAGTGCGACAAAACGGTTGTTTCGGCGGGGGCTGTGATCATGTAATGCCTTGGCAACCAACTCTTTGCCAGTGCCGGACTCGCCATTGATCAACACCGTAATGTTGGAATGGGAGAGCCGGCCAATGGCGCGAAACACCTCTTGCATCGCCGGTGCCGCGCCGATGATTTCACCGCTGATGCCAATATCAGTTTCTACCGGGTCGCGATTCTGCTCATTGGCAAAGTTAATTGCCCTATGCGTCACGGCCACCAGTTCATCGAGATCGAATGGTTTGGGCAGATACTCAAACGCGCCCCCCTGATAAGCGGCCACTGCGCTGTCGAGGTCAGAGTGGGCCGTCGTGATGATCACAGGCAGTGCCGGATTGCTGGTGTGAATCCGTTGCAGTAACTGCAAGCCGTCAATGCCCGGCATGCGAATGTCACTGATGATGGTATCGGGATGGTGCTTGTCGAGCCTGGTGAGCAGTTCGCTGGCGTTTTCAAAGCTGCTGACATCCAGATCAGCGCGGCTTAGCGCCTTCTCCATTACCCAGCGGATTGAACGGTCATCATCCACTATCCATACAGTTCGCTTGGCCATGTTATTTATCCAGAGGTAGGTAGATCGTAAAACGCGTTTCACCAGGCTCGTTGTCACACTCAATCAAACCGTGATGAAGATGAATCGCCGACTGGGCGATTGGCAGGCCGAGACCACTGCCTTCGGCCCGACCGCTGATCATGGGAAAGAAAATACGGTCCATCAGGTTTTCAGGAATGCCTGGACCATTGTCTGTAATATCGATTCTGCACACGACCTTGTGGTGAGTTTTGCCAATGGTGAACTGACGTTGTATCCGTGTTCTGAGCTTGATCACTGGCCGTTTTTGAGGGCTGTTGCTCAGGGCTTGAACAGCATTGCGGACGATATTCAGCATGGCCTGGATCAGTTGTCCCCGATCACCATTGATTTCGGGGATGCTCGGATCGTAATTCCGCCTGATCAGGATGCTGCCGCGGGTTTCCGCTTCGGCAAGTGTAGCCACATGTTCCAGGACTTCATGAATATTGACCGGTAGAAACTTGGGCATGGTGTTGGGACCGAGCAATCTGTCGACAAGGCTGCAGAGTCGGTCCGTTTCGGCGGAAATGATATCCGTGAACTCCCGCAGTTCCGGTTGGTCGTAGAGATCCTCCGAGAGCAGTTGTGCTGCGCCACGGATACCGCCGAGCGGGTTTTTTATTTCATGGGCCAGTCCACGTACCAGATTCCGGGTTGTGTCATGGGTGGTGATCAGGGCTTCTTCGCGATTGATTTTCATCAATCTATCCATGGGCTGCATTTCGATCAATAGCAATTCAGCCGAGGTGGTTTGTATCGGCGTGGCTGTGAAATCCACCGTGATATGCGATTGATCGGGCAGCATTACGGGTGCTTGCCGCTGGGTAAAGGGGTGGTTGGTCGCCAGCGCCTCTTTTAGAGAATCGTAGGTACCATCTCTAGCATCAAAAAGGCTGTTTACGGAGTTCCCACACAGGCGCATGGCGCTCACTGCCAGCAGGCTCTCTGCCGCAGGGTTCAGGTAACAGATATCCAGCCCGTCATTCAGCAGCAGCACAGCTGTGCTGAGGTTATCCAGTAACAGGTGATGGAGCTGGTGGTCAGTCATCTCTCTACTTCTTTGCGGCTATAAGCTGGGCAGTATTGCCTCTTTATGGTTCAGTGCCCTGTAAATATAAAGCAATTACTGGGCCAGCTTTTGGGTGGCCTGATCTGGCCTCAATCCCCGTCCATGCCGCTTGAGTGTAGATGAATATCTGTTTGTTTGCACCAATATGGTGCGTTATTTAGGGTTGTGCTGTATTGAGTGGCGCTTGACGTGGATGGTGACGGTGGCGGACTGACCGACCGGATTATCAGCGCTGTCGATCACCTGCACTTGCACAGTATGCTCGCCCCGAATCAGTGAATCTATTACGAATGAGGTGGCGGGGGCTGCCGGGCCGTGCGGCTGCCCATTGTGAATCAGTTGTACTCGGTGCCCGGATCTCAGGGCGGGTTCAAGATAGACCTGCACTACCACTTCGAGTTGCCCTGGCGTAATTGTCGAGTCCTGAGCGGGTGTCAAAATGACGACTTCTTTGTAACCGACTTCCTGTTTTTCGCTTTCCGTTGAAGATTCTCTCGGTGACACAGCTGGTTGGGTATTTACCGAGGGTAATTGCAATGCCTCAGCAGAAGGGTCATTGGCGGGTGGTTGATCTGTGTATTTTACATTGCCCTGTTCATCCACGATGCGATAGACCTGGGCTGCAACTCCTAGCGAGAGGAACAGTGCCAACAATGCGATGATTGTTTTATTTTTCTGCAGCGACATGGTCTTCTCCATCTGTATGGTTTCCAAGACTAACTCTGGTTAGGCAAAAGAAAAAGCCCGTCATTCGAAAAATGACGGGCTTTTTTATTTTGCTCAGTATTGATCAAATACGACAACTGAACGCGACCACCTGCTTAAACAGAGTAATACATGTCAAACTCTATTGGGTGAGTGGTGTGTTCGACTCGGTATACTTCCTGCATTTTCAGTTCAATGTAAGCGTCAATCATGTCATCCGTAAAGACGCCGCCTGCGGTGAGGAATGCCCGGTCTTCGTCCAGGTTGCTCAGAGCTTCGCGCAAACTTCCGCAGACCTGAGGGATCGCGGCTGCTTCTTCGGGAGGCAGGTCATAGAGATCCTTGTCGGCGGCATCGCCAGGGTGGATCTTGTTTTGTACGCCGTCCAGGCCGGCCATCAACATGGCAGAAAAGGCCAGATACGGGTTGGCGATCGGGTCGGGGAAGCGGGCCTCGATGCGCTTGCCTTTGGGCGATGCAACGTAGGGGATGCGAATCGAAGCAGAGCGGTTTCTGGCCGAGTAGGCGAGCATGACAGGTGCCTCAAAACCCGGAATCAGACGTTTGTAAGAGTTAGTGCCGGGGTTGGTGAAGGCATTAAGCGCTTTGGCGTGCTTGATGATGCCGCCGATGTAATACAGGGCCGTTTCAGACAGGCCGGCATAACCGTCACCGGCAAACTGGTTAACACCATCTTTCCAGAAAGACTGGTGGCAATGCATGCCGGAGCCATTATCGCCAACGATGGGTTTCGGCATGAATGTGGCGGTTTTGCCATAGGCATGGGCCACATTGTGAACGCAGTATTTCAGTATTTGGGTTTCATCCGCTTTCTTGACCAGTGTGTTGAATTTCACACCGATTTCACATTGGCCGGCAGTGGCCACTTCGTGGTGGTGAACTTCCACATCCAGGCCCATTTGCTCCATGGCAGTACACATTGCGGCGCGGAGGTCGTGGAGGGAGTCAATCGGGGGTACGGGAAAATACCCGCCTTTCACGCGGGGACGGTGACCCATGTTGCCTTCGGCATATTCATTTCCCGTGGACCAGGCGGCCTCCTCGGAATTGATTTTGACGAAGCAGCCGCTCATGTCGATGCCCCACTTGATATCATCAAAAATGAAGAACTCAGGTTCGGGGCCAAAAAAAGCGGTATCCCCAAGGCCGGTGGAGGCCAGGTATTGTTCGGCACGCTTCGCTACTGAGCGGGGGTCGCGTTCATACCCACTCATGGTGTTCGGCTCCAGTATATCGCAGCGCAGAATAACAGTGCTGTCGTCCGAGAAGGGGTCGAGAACGGCAGTGGTGTCATCGGGCATCAATACCATGTCCGATTCATTGATGCCTTTCCAGCCGGCAATAGATGAGCCATCGAACATTTGCCCTGTTTCGAAGAATTCCTCATTTACATATCTGGCAGGGATAGTGACATGTTGCTCTTTACCTTTTGTGTCAGTGAAGCGCAGATCTACCCAGCGGGATTCACTTTCTTTGATCAGGTTAAGGGTTTTGTTGGACATTGGCTCCTCCAGTGATGGATATCCGGTTTTGTAGGGTTGCCGAAAGCGACAGCTCTGAGGTTGAATACATTATTGGTTCAATGGGTTTGCTTTAATGATCTGCAAGCAGTGTGCCAATATGAAGCAAACACCGTACCAGGGCTATCAGTCAAGTAAAACAAGAGGTTAGCTGTTTGAAAAAACCAGCTTTTGCACCATGTTGAAGCCTCGTTTATAAAATATGCACTAAAATAGCGCCTTTCGCCTGGGCCGAGTTTCAGTGGGTCCATCATAAGCGGATTTAGGACCTGTTCACACTAATTTGGTGGCCTCCATTGTGACTGAAAAAGCGCCAATCCAGGCTCAAGAAATAAATTTACTGGTTCTAACGACATGATGAGTAACGGCGAGGGGCAACATGCCTAAGAGGAAATGACAGAGCAGGCAGGTTTGAACAACGAGCCCTTTATCTTTGCCATTATCATGGCCGCCTCGGCAAGCTTTCTCACGCCGCTTGGCTACCAGACCAACCTTATGGCGGGGGGGTATCAATTCTCGGACTTCCTGCGTGTGGGGGTTCCGATGAACTTGCTTATCGGTATAGCCACTCTAACGGTTTTATTGATTGGTTGGCCGCTGAGCTAATTGTCGAGCGGAAACACGTCGCTACAAACAATACGAGCCCGCTCCCCGTAACAGGTTGCCCACGATTAAAAAAGCATGTTCCTGTGTTCCTTTATGGTGACCATTGCGTTCAGCGGGCTTCATGTACAATTTGCCAGTGGAACAGGCGCTTTTTATTCAGTGCCGCAGTTAACAGGTATCGCTGGCAACTGTCTGATCTCGCCCCCTGCCTTTGGCCTCATAAAGGGCGTTGTCGGCCAGAGATGTCAGTCGTGAAGGGCAGTCTTCCGTAGTGGGAACAAGGGTGGCGACACCGGCGCTGATAGTTATCGACGACGATATCGGGCTGTCGGCGTGTGGGATTTGCAATCGCCTGACGTTCGACAGGATGTGGGTCGCGACTTTTAGTGCCCCGCCAGTGAGGTGTCGGGCAGCAGGACACAAAATTCTTCGCCGCCACAGCGGGTCGCCATGTCGGTAGCGCGTAGCAGGCTTTGCTGCAGGGTGGTGGCAATGGATTTCAGACAATCATCGCCAACCAGATGTCCGTAGAGGTCGTTGTATTGCTTGAAGTAATCGATATCCAGGAAGATCAGCGCCAGTGGTTCCCGGCTGCGCGTACCCCGTCGCCATTCCATGTCGAGATGGTCGGTAAAATAGCGTCGGTTATAGAGGCCGGTAAGCTCATCGGTGATGGCCATTTTCTCGAGTTTTGACTGGGCATTTTTATAGTTGGTATTGTCTCTGATCGTTTGGACTACAGCGATCAGGCTGCCGTGGACGTCGTAGATAGGGCCCGCATCTACCGTGAGATAGAGTTGTGAGCCGATGCGAGGCATAACGCACCAGTTTTCTGCTTTATAACCTTCTCCATAGATTGAGGGTTGTGCGTGAACCGCATAGAGCTGATCGAGCTCGGCTGTTCGTTCCTGCACTAGTACATCGGCGAGACATAGCCGTTGCCTTGAATAGAAAGCCTTCCAGTGATCGCGGGTACCCAAAACCTCATCGGCCTTGACGCCGGTGAGTCGCTCGCAGGATTTGTTCCAGATGACGACGTAGCCATTCCGGTCGAGGACAAAAGTCGCTGTGACCAGATGCTCCATGAGACTGACAGCAAATTTTTGCTGTTGAACCACCAAAATCAAATCCTTTATTTATATGGTGCGCGTAACTTGCTAAGGGATAGCAGTATAGGGCTACAGATTTGGGAAGTCGATATGCCGTCATTGGCGGACACCGGGGAGAGCGCTACCACCCTTTTTGCTGGTCCGGATTCAATCAAGTCAAGCTATGAATCTTTGGCCATTTCTGATCGAAACGACTTTCCTTGATGGCTCTTGTCAGTTGATGGGCCGATCTGGGTGGGGTATTGAAGAAATCCCTGCGTTCTTGCGTTATAACCGCTATAATCCGCGCCTATTTTTTACCCACCGAGAAATCCTGTGATCGAAAATCTCCGCAATATCGCCATTATCGCCCACGTTGACCACGGCAAAACCACTCTGGTGGATCGCCTCTTGCAGCAGTCCGGTACGCTGGATCGCAAGGCCATGGGCGCCGAGCGGGTCATGGATTCCAATGATCAGGAGCGTGAGCGCGGTATTACCATCCTCGCCAAAAACACGGCCATCGAATGGAACGGTTATCGGATCAATATCGTCGATACCCCCGGCCACGCCGACTTTGGTGGTGAGGTTGAGCGAGTTCTGTCGATGGTGGACTCGGTATTGCTGCTGGTGGATGCGGTTGACGGCCCCATGCCGCAGACCCGGTTTGTTACCCAGAAAGCCTTCGAGCAGGGCCTCAATCCGATTCTTGTGGTCAACAAGGTGGATCGCCCGGGTGCACGTCCTCATTGGGTTGTCGATCAGGTGTTTGATCTTTTTGATCGCCTCGGTGCCACCGATGAGCAACTGGATTTCCCGATCATGTACGCCTCGGCACTGAACGGTGTTGCGGGCAATGAGCCGGATGATCTGGCGGAAGACATGACCCCGCTGTTCCAGATGGTGGTAGATAAGGTTAAAGCGCCGATGGTGAATCGCGATGGCCCACTGCAAATGCAGATCAGTGCACTGGATTACAGCAGTTACGTCGGGGTTATCGGGATTGGTCGAATTACCCGTGGCAAACTCAGGACCAATGAGCAAGTGGTGGTGGTTGATCGAGAGGGCAAAACCCGTCGTGGTCGAGTGTTGCAGGTGATGGGTTATCGCGGCCTCGAACGTTTCGAGGTAGAGCAGGCTGAAGCGGGTGACATTGTCTGTATCACCGGTATCGACAAACTGAACATTTCCGACACTATCTGCAGCCCTGAAAAGCCGGAAGCGATGGTGCCTCTCAGTGTTGACGAGCCTACTGTCAGCATGACTTTCCAGGTAAATGATTCACCGTTCGCTGGTCAGGATGGCAAATATATTACTTCTCGCAATATCAAGGAGCGGCTGGAACAGGAGCTGATTCATAATGTTGCCTTGCGGGTTGTTCAGGGTGAAACCCCTGATAAATTTGTAGTGTCCGGTCGCGGTGAACTGCACCTGTCGGTATTGATCGAAAACATGCGTCGGGAGGGTTTCGAGCTGGGTGTATCGCGTCCCGAGGTGATACAAAAAGAGGTGGATGGCGAAATTCATGAGCCCTATGAACAGGTCGTGATTGATATTGAAGATCGGCATCAGGGTGCAGTGATGGAGGAGCTGGGGCTTCGCAAGGCAGATATGACCAACATGGAGCCCGATGGTAAAGGCCGTGTCCGGCTCGAGTTTATGGTGCCCTCCCGGGGCCTGATCGGTTTTCGTTCACATTTTCTGACGTTGACCAGTGGCTCGGGCATTATGACCAGCATTTTTGACCACTACGGTCCGGTGAAGCAGGGTGAAATGGCCGGTCGGCAGAACGGTGTGCTGGTTTCCATGATCAAGGGCAAGACATTGGCCTATGCCCTGTTCAACCTCCAGGAGCGCGGTCGGTTGTTCCTTGGGCACGGTTCTGAAGTCTATGAAGGACAAGTCATTGGTTTGCACTCCCGCAACAATGATTTGCCAGTGAATCCCACCAAGGCCAAACAGCTGACCAATATCCGCGCGGCCGGTACCGATGAAAATCTGATTCTCAGTCCGCCGGTTCGCCATACTCTGGAGCAGGCATTGGAGTTTATTGCCGAGGATGAGCTGGTAGAGGTCACTCCCCACCACATTCGTTTACGCAAAAAACTGCTGACCGAGAATGAACGCAAACGTGCTGGCAAAAACTGACACAATAATCGGACGCCGCTTTACAGGCTGCCACATTGCGGATGGCGAAAGCAGCCTGTCAGGTGGTCGTTGACCAGTCCGGTGGCCTGAAGGTAGGCATAACAGATCGTGCTGCCGAAAAATCGGAAGCCCCGTTTTTTCATGTCCTTGCTGATGGTGTCCGATAGCGGGGTGGTCACCGGAACAACTTTGGCATCCTGCCAATGGTTCTGAATCGGACAGTTATCGACGAAACCCCACAGATATGCTGAAAAACGGCCGAATTGTGCTTGAATGTCCAGAAACAGACGGGCGTTATTGACCGCGCTTTCAATTTTCAGCCGATTTCTCACAATACCGGTATTCTGCAGTAGCAACGCAATGTCCTGCTGATTGAAACTGGCCACCTGTTCAGGTTGAAATTCCGCAAAGGCGCTTCGATAGTGTTCGCGCTTTCTGAGAATGGTGATCCATGCGAGTCCGGCTTGAGCACTTTCGAGCACCAGGAATTCAAACAGCTTCCGATCATCTCGACAGGGGACACCCCACTCCTGATCATGGTATGCCCGATAGAGTGGATCATTGCCCGCCCAGGGGCACCGAAAAATGGGGTCGACTGCTGGACGTTCCCCCGAGTGGCCGGACGAGCTCACTGGCAGTGATCCCGAAGGTACTGAAACAGTTTGCGACTGGCGGCAGGTGGTTTCTGTTGTGATGCCTCCCGCTGGACTTGTCTGATCAACTGGCGCAGGTGCTGGCGGTCCAGGGCTGGCATTTCACTGATCAATTCCTCAAGTGCGGTATCGCCTTCACTGATCAATCTGTCTCGCCAGCCTTCCAGACGATGAAACTGTTGGCGGAAAATCTGACTGTCATGGTGAAAGCTTTCCAGCTCCCGTCGTATGGCATCACTGTCGATAACACGCATGATTTTGCCGATATATTGCAGTTGGCGGCGCCGGCCCTCGCGATTTTTCAGCCGTCTCGCCAGCATCACGGCTTCGGCAAGTTCTTCTGGCATGGTAATTTTGGCCAGTTTCGCCGGGGCCAGATCCACGAGCTCTTCCCCGAGTTTTTGCAGTGCAGTCATCTCGCGTTTAACGGCCGACTTGCTTTTGCTGGGGGCTTCATCGGGTAATTGGTCTGGAAAGGAATCTTCAATCATGGCGGTTAGCTATAAAACAGGGTTGCGAGACCCAGGAACGAGAGAAAACCTACCACATCTGTGACCGTGGTAAGCGCGACGCTTCCCGCCAGTGCGGGGTCAATACGGCATTTTTTCAGAAATACCGGCAACAGAGTGCCTGCAACAGCGGCAGAGATGAGGTTGATAGCCATGGCGGCAGCAATGATGAAGGCAATTACCGGATCATTAAACCAGAGAGCGGCAACACCGCCCATTACCAGTGCCCACAGCATGCCATTCAGTGCACCGACGGCAAATTCCTTGCTCAGCAACCAGCGCATATTGTTTTTGCTGATTTGCCCCAGTGCCATGCCCCGAATGACGACGGTCAATGTCTGGCTACCGGCAACACCGCCCATACTGGCGACAATTGGCATCAGGATGGCGAGGGCGACAACCTTTTCAATGGTGGCTTGGAAAATATTGATTACCGATGAGGCGAGAATGGCGGTGACCAGGTTCATGCCCAGCCAGATGGCTCTGCGGGGAGCCGTGCGCTGAACCGAGGCGAACGTCTCTTCCTCATCGCTCAGGCCGGCCAGCCCCAACAGTGAGTGGGCGGCATCTTCGATAATGACATCAACCACATCATCAATAGTAATGCGGCCAAGCAGTTTGTGGTCAGAGCCAACCACTGGTGCTGAAACCCAGTCGTTTTTCTCAAATAGTAGCGCCACTTCCGAGTCGGGCATGTCGGCTGTAATCGCCTGTGTGTCCGTTACCATGATTTCGCGGACGGTGATGTTGGGGCTGGCGGTCAGCAGTTTGGTGAGTGGTAATGTGCCGAGAAAAGTGTCTTCCCGGTTCACGACAAAAATAGTGTCCGTGATATCCGGAATTTCTTCGTGGCGGCGCAAATAGCGCAATACCACATCAATCGTTAGGTCGGGACGGACAGTAATGGTGTCCGTATTCATCAGGCCGCCGGCAGTATCTTCGTCGTAAGTAAGTACTCGCTCTACGCGCAGCCTGTCCTGGCTGCTCATCGCCTGAAGGACTTCCGGGATTACCTGGTCGGGAAGTTGTTGCAGAATGTCTGCAATGTCGTCTGGATCAAGGCCTTCGGTCAGTGAGGCGACCTCATGGCTTTCCATTTCCCGAAGAATTTCACCGCGCAACTCTTCGCTGAGTTCGCCGATCACCTCACCTTCCAGCTCCCGGTCGACAAGATCCCATAACACTCGCCGGGCTTTTGGTGGCGCAGACTCAATCTGGTCGGCAATATCGCCGGGGGAAAGATTGTTGAGCATGTGCCGCAGCAGGCGCACATCGCTGGAATTCATCATTTCATTGATGCTGGCGAGCCTGGACAAATGACTGAATTTTTCGTTGGGCGCCTGCATCTGAGAAGTTTTCCCTGACCGTCAGTTTGAAGGCCGATAGTGTATAGGTGGGCGTGGTAAAATTATACAGCGCTGGGGTTGGTGGGGATGTTAGTGCTCTTCCTCAAAGCGGTTGCCTATCAATTGTTCGATGTCGCGCTGAGCGCGCTCTGCATCGGTCCCGTCGAAAATAAAATGTAGAGAGGTGCCCTGGGTGGCGGCAAGCAGCATCAGTGACATCACACTTTTGGCGTCGACCAGTTTGTCGGGGCTGCGACCAGTCTTGATGGCGCTGCTATATTTACCGGCAGTTGAAGCCAGCTTCGCGGCTGCTCGTGCGTGCAGCCCGAGACGGTTAACGATGGTTATTTCAGTACAGATTATCTTCGACATAAAAGCCCTCTGATAGTGATGCCCGTCAGGACAATTCTCTATGCCGAACCTGCACATTCGGCATGGTACTGCTGAAATGTCGGGCCAGGGCATTGGATATATAGACAGAGCGATGCTGCCCTCCGGTACAGCCGATCGCAATGGTCAGATAACTGCGGTTATTGGCGAGAAATGACGGCGTCCAGCGTGACAGAAACTGCTGAATGTCGCTGGTCATGTCGATGACTTCCGGCAGTGATTCGAGAAATTCAATCACCGGCTGGTCATTGCCGGTAAAGGCTCTCAATTCCTGTTTCCAGTGGGGGTTCGGAAGGCAGCGAACATCAAAGACAAAATCTGCGTTGACCGGTACCCCGCGTTTGAAGGCAAAAGACTCGAACATGACAGCCATGTCTTCCCTGCCATGGGGCACAATTTGCTGTTTGATGATGTCTCGCAGCTGGTGCAAGGTCATGGTACTGGTGTCGATTCTGCGGTCGGCAATGGACGCGATAGGGTCCAGCAGAGTACTTTCAAGCCCGATGGCTTCGTGGATATCGATCCGGTCATTGGTGAGGGGGTGCTTGCGCCGCGTTTCACTGAAGCGCTGGATGATCACGGAATTTCTGGCATCGAGAAAAAGTACTTCGTAATTAATCCCGGTACTTTTCAGTTCGGCAAGGATTATGGGTAGCTGGTCAAGATCATCGTCCAGGTTGCGGGCATCGATACCCACCGCAATTTTTTCCAGCCAGTGTTTGCTCTTGGCGCTGAGGGCTTTCTGAAAAAGACCGGGCAGTAAACTGGCGGGGAGGTTGTCAATGCAGGTAAAGCCGACATCTTCCAGAACGTTCAGTGCCGTGCTCTTGCCGGAACCTGAACGCCCGCTGACTACCACCAGTCGCATTAGATGTTCACCTCAGCCACCATTGGAGCCGGTTGCTATCCGGTAGAGGTCTGAATCACTTCCCGCGCCCCGCAAGGCGTGGCGAACGCTTTCATCCTGAAGTAGTTCGGCAATGGAGGAGAGTACCTGCAGATGTTCATCGTTTTGCTCTTCAGGAACAATGAGGGCAAAAATCAGGTCCACCGGTTCTCCATCGATAGCATCGAAGTCGACTGCATCCGCCAGTTTGATCAGTGCGCCGGTAATTTTTTCACAACCCGCCAGTCGGCAGTGAGGGATGGCAACACCTTCGCCTATCCCGGTACTGCCCAGCCGTTCCCTTGCCAGCAGTCCCTGGTAGAGGTCATTTTCACTGACGCCGTCGATTCGCTCTGCCAGAAAGCTGGAAAGGTTCTCCAATACTCTTTTTTTGCTGCCGCCTTCGGCGCTGGCAAGTGTGTTATTATGGGTGAGTACATCAATCAGTTTCATGAGTATTATCTACCGCGGTTCTTTTCCTTGTGTTTGATTAGCTGTCGATCCAGTTTGTCGGCCAGCATGTCGATGGCGGCATAAAGATCCTCGTGCTCTGAATCGGCAAAGAACTCACCGCCACTGACATGGACTGTTGCTTCAGCTTTCTGGATCAGTTTGTCAACAGAAAGAATTACATGGGTGCTGGTGATGCGATCGTGATGACGCTCCAGCTTTGATAATTTGTTGGTCACATATTCTTTAATTGGATCAGTGATATCGAGATGATGTCCGCTGATGTTCAATTGCATGCGGTTCTCCTTAATAGGTGGTGGTTAGGTGTTGGGGTTGTAGCGTTTCCTTTCGCTGGAGGAGGGGATGCCCATCCCCTCACGGTATTTGGCAACGGTGCGTCGGGCGACCTGAATGCCCATCTCCCCAAGCAGTGCTGTCAGCTTGTTATCACTGAGGGGTTTGCCCGGATTTTCTGCGCTCACCATTTTTTTTAGCATAGCGCGAATGGCCGTGGATGAACACTCCCCACCTGAGTCTGTTGAGACGTGGCTGGAGAAGAAATACTTGAGTTCAAAGACGCCCTGTGGCGTGTCAATGTACTTCTGGGTGGTGACTCTGGAAATGGTGGACTCGTGCAGCTCGAGCCGGTCGGCGATATCGGCCAGCACCATCGGTTTCATAGCCACAGGTCCCTGTTCCAGAAAGCCCTGCTGTAATTCGATAATACAGCTGGTGACACGCATCAGGGTGTTATTCCGACTTTCCATGCTGCGCAGAAACCATTTGGCTTCCTGCAGATAATTTTTAAGAAAAGTATTGTCCTGACTGGAGTCAGCTCTTCGAATCAATTGGGCGTACTGCTGATTGATGCTGAGACGGGGGGTGATATTCTCGTTGAGTGAAACCTGCCAGTGGTTGTCGACTTTGGTGACCCGAACATCGGGTACCACGTATTCGATATCATCGTTTCGAATGGCATCCCCCGGATTGGGTGATAGCGTCTGAATGAGAAGAATGGCGCCCTCGAGTATTTCCTGGGGAAGGCCAGTCATCTTTTCCATTTGCCGGAAATTGCGCTGCCCAACCAGCTCCAGGTGATCAGTGACGAGCTGTATGGCCTCGCTGAGCAGAGGTGTATCCGGAGAGAATTGATTCAGCTGAATCAAAAGACATTCTGCCAGGCTGGTAGCAGCAATACCGGGTGGATCAAACTGTTGTATGCGGTGAAGTACAGCCAGTACTTCATCCAGCTTGATCTCATCGCCAAGTGTCGCCCAGATGTCCTC
>NZ_CBFHYF010000003.1:14124-114376 GCF_965660005.1 Porticoccus sp. | reverse complement strand
GCTGATACGTTAGATGACGCTCTAGCCTTCGCTGACATTGAACAAGTAGAGGTCGCGTACCGACTCCGCCTGCTCAGTGACAATGGCCCATGCTATCTGTCATCTGATCTGGCCGATTACCTGAAGGGCCAGGGCATGACGCACACACGAGGGCGGCCCTATCACCCGCAAACGCAGGGCAAGATTGAACGCTGGCATCGTTCGATGAAGAACCAGATACTTTTGAACAATTATTACTTTCCGACAGAACTGGAAGAGCAGCTACACGGCTTCGTGCAGTACTACAATCACGAGCGTTACCATGAGTCGCTGAACAACCTGACACCTGCAGATATGTACTACAAACGAGGAGAAGAAATACTGGAGCAACGGGCCCTGATCAAACGCAACACCTTAGCGATGAGACGGAAAACGCACTACGATAGACAAGCAACCCCGATGAGCTAACTCTCTCTTAAATCAGGCGTGGCCAAGTCCGGATTTCTTTGACGACATACAATGATAGGCATGCCATTTTTAGAAACTCTAGCTCTAACTATACCGACAATGAAGATAAAAAAATTGAGGTTCCACCGGAAGATATAATTCTAAATTTCTTTGAGTTGGCGCCAGATTTCTCGGTACAAGGAGATATGATTAAGTATGATGAATCTCTAGACTACAAAATAGAATTGGGGGAGGTAGATCGTGCTCTTGTTGAAGCAATACTTGCATCTGACTCCGGCATTGTTACAAGGTCAGAATT
The DNA here is from genome assembly GCF_965660005.1 of Porticoccus sp. Taxonomy (GTDB): domain Bacteria; phylum Pseudomonadota; class Gammaproteobacteria; order Pseudomonadales; family Porticoccaceae; genus Porticoccus. The sequence continues at coordinate 113,631 of NZ_CBFHYF010000003.1, read as the reverse complement.
ATTAAAAGCTGGCATTGAACGGGGTTTGAATGAGTCTTCGTTACAGGTTTCGATCACATATTCCCCACTTTTAAAACATATCGGAATAGATACTTATAAGCTCATTGGAAAAAATTTAGAAACTGGCACACTTTTAGCCCACCGCGATATTGTAGCAAGTAAGACCAAGAGAAAAAGCTTACTCTTCAGCGACTGGCACCAAGGTTTGATTAGGCTTGTAGTACGATGTCCACAATTTAATTCTTTGGTGGTCGGTTCTCCATCAATGTTTAAAAGTTACCTGACGGATAAAAAATTTCGTGCTGTTGATGAAAATGGCGACTCTTTCGGGACTATTGGAATAAATTCACGTGGAACTATCTACGGGATGAATACGTTCGTGGCACAAAAAAATGTTAGAGAGAACGATATACTTGTCATTATGTTTGATATCTTGGACTCAGTAGCACATCTTCACATAGCTGATATTAATGAGTTTCAAGATATGGTCGACTAGTCTGTATTTAATAGCTCATCAGTTCTAGCAATCACAGGAACCGTTCGTTTCGCACACTCGAGGGTGTTCAAAACTCTGAGTCAGCCAATCAGCGGTTATAGGCTGATATAATATTAGGGTCAGTGTAAAAACTCACTTATCGATCTTCTCTCAATTCAATGGGCTTGGAGTCATTGATTTCCAGTTGAATTCTGGGGTAAGACCAGCTCTATTTTCTTTATTCACCGCAGCATCCAAGTCACCGAAAACCAGCGGCAGTTGAAGGGTTGGGAGAAAAAATTGTGACGTGAAAGGCATCTATCTTCCTTGATAGGAGGATGGCAACGGGGAAACAGCATCGTCGACTGAGGCAACCCTGCCAAATACTGGCCGCCGGGGTTGGAGAAACCCCGACAGTCCTATGGCCTATTAAGGGAGTTAGGCGCTGACTGCTGCCACCGGTTCTAATTCCTGTGCTACCCGCTGACGGTTAAGCCCATTAAAAATCGCCACAATCGCCGCACTGACAATATTCCGGTGCACCCCTACGCCGAATATCGCCGGGCCATCATCGATCTGCATTTCGATATAACACACTGCCTCCACTTCTGAACCAGTGCCCAGGGCGTGCTCGTGGTAGTCGATGATGCCAATATTCCCGTCCAGGGCTTTTACCGCCGCGTCAATGGTGCCGTTGCCAATGCCGTTTACTGTTATGGCTTTGCCATGCGCCACAAACCGGATCTGCACTTCGGTGGCACCTTTGTCACCGTGGCTGTGGGTGGTGACATCCGCATCTTCGAAACTGTAAGCGCCGTTATCCTGCAAGTACTCCTGTTCAAACAGGGCGAAAATATCGGCACTGCTGGCCTCGCGGCCCTGCCGGTCGGTGAAGGCCTTCACCACACGGCTGAACTCGATTTGCAGGCGACGCGGCAATTCCAGCCCGTACTGCTGTTGCAACAGGAAGCTGACGCCACCCTTGCCGGACTGGCTGTTGACCCGTACCACCGCTTCGTAACCCCGGTTCAGGTCCGCCGGGTCGATGGGCAGGTAGGGCACCTCCCAGACCTCGCCCTCCACCTGCTGGGCAAAGCCTTTCTTGATGGCATCCTGGTGGGAACCGGAAAAGGCGGTGAACACCAGCTCACCTGCATAGGGGTGGCGGGGGTGCACGGGCAACTGGTTGCATTCCTCGACGGTGCGGCGAATGGCCTCGATACGGGAAAAATCCAGCCCGGGGTGAACGCCCTGGGAATAGAGATTCAACGCCAGAGTGACAATATCCACATTGCCGGTGCGCTCACCGTTACCGAACAGGCAGCCCTCCACCCGGTCGGCACCGGCCATCAGCGCCAGTTCTGCCGCCGCCACGGCGGTGCCCCGGTCGTTGTGGGGGTGGACGCTGATAAGAATGCTGTCCCGGCGCGCCAGATTGCGGTCCATCCATTCCACCTGATCGGCATAGACGTTGGGGGTGGACATTTCCACCGTGGCCGGCAGATTGAAAATCATTTTGTGCTCGGGGGTCGGCTGCCAGATGGCGCTGACCGCGTCGCAGACCTCTTTGGCCACCGCCAGTTCGGTGCCGGAAAACACCTCCGGCGAGTACTGGTACACCCACTCGGTCTCCGGGTGCTGGCTAGTGTAGTGCTTGACCCAGCGGGTACCCTGCTCGGCGATGGCTTTCACCCCCGCCACATCGGTGTTGTAGACGATGCGGCGGAATTGTGGCGCCGTGGGGTTGTACAGGTGCACGATGGCGCGCCGGGCACCCACCACAGATGCCACAGTGCGGGCGATCAAATCCTCTCGCGCCTGGGTCAATACCTCAATGGTGACATCTTGGGGGATACGATCTTCCTCAATCAGGCGGCGCACGAAATTGAAGTCGGTGTCGGAGGCGGCTGGGAACGCCACTTCGATCTCCTTGAAACCAATCTCCACCAGCATCTCGAAAAAGCGCAGCTTGGTGTCCACCGACATGGGGTCGATCAGGGACTGGTTGCCGTCCCGCAGGTCGGTGCTCATCCAAATGGGCGGTTTTTCGAGGGTGCGGCCGGGCCAGCGGCGGTCGTGCAATTGCACCGGCACGAAAGCCCGGTATTTGCTGGCGGGATTGCTGATCATACGGTTCTCCAGAGTTATTGAATAAACCCTGAAAAAAGCCGGTAACCAAAGCAGAGGGGCGGGTAGCGGGACTCTGGGGGTACCGGGAGCTTCTGGCCCACTGCTTTTCTCAGGATGGTTGACAGTTTAATGCGTTAAAGGCGGCATTTTATTGCTACTTGTATAGTAATTTTTATTATTTAAGCAATAATATGTTTATATAAATATTAATTGAGCAATTATATGAAACTGGACGCCTACGACCGGGCAATTCTCAGAAAGCTGCAACAGGAAGGGCGCATCTCCAACCAGGATCTGGCGGAAAATGTGAACCTCTCGCCATCCCCCTGCCTACGCCGGGTGCGGTGTCTGGAAGAGGAAGGGGTTATCGATGGCTACACCGCCCGGCTGAATGCCCGGCGGCTGGGATTAAACCTGATGGCCTTTATCCAGATCAGTATGGACAAACATATTCCCGAGCGCTTCGAAGGGTTCGAATCGGCGGTTGCCAACTTCCCGGAGGTGCTGGAGTGCCACTTGATCACCGGACAGGCGGCGGACTACTTGCTCAAGGTGGTGGTGGAGGATATGGACGGCTACCAGCGGTTTTTGCTGAATAAAATTACCCGTATCGAGGGGGTATCCGGAGTGCAATCTTCCTTTGTGTTGAAATCGCCGCAGAATACGGCAGCATTGCCGGTATGAACACCTATCACTTGCTGAGGTTTTTTCTGCCACTGTAACAAGGGCAGCATAGCTATTCGAAACTTGCCAGATCAGCGTCCATACTTAACTCAGCGCCCATCTTTCTCTCCGGATAGCCATGACATTGACCGATCTCAGAACCCGGATTCAACAAACCACCATTGCCGACGAGCACGGTTGTGTCGAACGACTGCTGGCGGCCTTCCCGCTCAGCGAGACACCGCAACAGCAATCACTTATTCAGGCCCGCCAATTGGTAGAGAGTTGCCGAGAGACAACCGAGGGCAAATACCTGCTGGATGCCTTTTTACAGGAATTCGGCCTGTCCAATCGCGAAGGCGTTGCCCTGATGTGTCTGGCGGAGGCACTGCTGCGGGTGCCGGATGAGGCCACCGCCGATAAACTGATCGCAGAAAAAATTCGCGACGGCAACTGGGCCAATCACCGTGGGCACTCGGATTCCCTGTTCGTCAATGCCTCGGTCTGGGGCCTGATGCTCAGGGGTGCGATGCTGCCCCTGGGTGAATTCCCGCTGACTGAAGAGATCACCGCAGATACCAGCCGCTGGATGAAACCATTGGTGAGCCGACTGAGCGAACCGGTGGTAAGACGGGCCATGTTGCGGGCCATGCAGATGATGGGCAGCCACTATGTGCTGGGCCAGACCCTGCCCGAAGCCATCGCCAGGGGCCATGACGAGGCACCACCGAATACCCGGTTTTCCTTTGATATGCTGGGTGAAGGGGCCCGCACGGAAGCGGACACCCGGCGTTATTTCGAGGCCTATGCGGCCGCCATTGAAACCATCGGCAATGCCAGCCGGAACGCGACTACAGCCCCCACCTCACCCCGTACCTCGGATGGCATTTCGGTCAAGCTGTCCGCCCTGCACCCCCGCTATCAATTCAGTCAGCGGGATCTGGTGATGCGCGAACTGCTGCCGCGCATCCGTGAGCTGGCCATGGCTGCCCGAGGGCACCGTATCGGCCTGAGCATTGATGCCGAGGAGGCCGCCAGACTGGAGCTGTCCCTCGATATTTTTGAAGCGCTGGCCCACGACCCTGCGCTGGCTGACTGGAATGGTCTGGGCTTTGTGCTACAGGCCTACCAGAAACGTGCCCCGGCTGTGGTTCCCTGGTTGATCAGGCTGGCCGGCGAAACCCGTCACCAATTCATGGTCAGGCTGGTGAAAGGCGCCTATTGGGATACAGAGATCAAACTCGCCCAGCAACAGGGACTGGCGGACTACCCGGTGTTTACCCGCAAGGCACATACGGACCTCTGTTACCTGCACTGTGCGCAACAGCTGCTCGCGGCGCCGGGAGCCGTTTATCCGCAATTTGCTACCCACAACGCCCAGACCATCACCACCATTCAGCAGCTGGCCGGCGATGCCCCCTATGAATTCCAGCGCCTGCACGGCATGGGCGAGGTACTCTACGGGCAATGGCAACATGGGCAATCGCAACGGCAGCCGGCTGATCTGCCACCGGTAAGGGTTTACGCGCCGGTGGGCGAACACCGCGATCTGTTGCCCTATCTGGTGAGGCGTTTACTGGAAAACGGCGCCAACAGCTCCTTTTTAAACCACCTGCTGGATGAGCAGATGTCGGTGGATTCTCTGGTGAGCCCCCTGCTACCCCAGATTCGCTCGGTGACGCCCCATCGCCACCGACTGATTCCATTACCGGTGGATATCTACCGCGCCGCCGGTGAAGAGCGTGCCGGGGCGGCCGGTTTGGACCTGAACAATCCACTGATCAGTGAACCACTGGTTGCCGCACTCAACGAGACACCCGTCCCTGTCCAGGCTGGACCCGTGGTGGGCGGGGAATGGATACAGCGGGACCCGCAGCCGGTCCTGTCCCCCGCCGATGGCATAACGGTGGTGGGCCACTGCACGATGGCCAACGATGAGGATGTGGCCAAAGCCCTGCAGCAGGCGGCCACAGCACAGTGGGAATGGAACCAGCGCGGCGGTACCGCACGCACTGACATACTGGAACGCATGGCCGAGCTGCTGGCAGAACATCAGCTGGCGCTGTTGAAGCTGATTGTGCAGGAGGCGGGGCGCACAATTGCCGATGCGCTGGCCGAGGTCCGGGAAGCAATCGACTTCTGCCACTATTACGCCCTGCAGGCCCGCTACCGGTTTTCCGGGGGTATCGATCTGCCCGGCCCCACCGGAGAGAGCAACCAGCTCTGTCTCGAAGGCCGGGGCGTGTTTCTCTGCATCAGTCCGTGGAATTTCCCGCTGGCGATTTTTACCGGACAGACCGCAGCGGCATTGGTGGCAGGCAATGCGGTGATCGCCAAACCCGCCCTGCAGACACCGCTGGTGGCCGCCAAAGCCACAGAACTGTTCCATCGGGCCGGTGTTCCAGTCGATGTGTTGCACCTCCTGCCTGGCGAGGGCGCAAAACTGGGCGAACGGTTGCTGCCGGATCCACGAATCGCCGGCGTTGCCTTTACCGGCTCCACCGCTACGGCCAAAACCATCCAGCGCCAGCTGGCCCGTCGCCCCGGTGCCATCGTGCCACTGATCGCGGAGACCGGTGGCCAGAATGTCATGCTGGTGGATTCCACCGCCCTGCCGGAACAGGTGGTGGACGATGTGATTTATTCGTCTTTCCTCAGTGCCGGGCAACGTTGCTCGGCACTGCGAGTGCTGTTCATTCAGAACGATATTGCCGATGACCTGCTGACGACGCTTACCGGCGCACTGCAAACCCTGAAAGTTGGCAATCCCGCCAGCCTGGCTACCGATATAGGCCCGGTGATTGACGGGCGCGCCAGGGATACGCTGATGGCCCATATCGAGCGGATAAGCCGGGAAGGCACATTACTGGGGAGTCTGAAAACGGAACAGATACCCTCGCGAGGATATTTTGTGGCGCCGCATCTGGTTGAGATCGACTCACTGGCGCAACTGCCGGAAGAAGTGTTTGGACCAATCCTGCATGTGATTCGCTATCGCGCCGCAGACATTGACCGGGTACTGGCGCAAATCAACGACAGTGGCTTTGGTCTGACACTGGGGATTCAAAGCCGCCTGAAACGGTTTGCCGATTATGTGTTCAGCCATACCCGGGTAGGCAATACCTATATCAACCGCAACATGGTGGGCGCTGTGGTGGGCAGCAATCCCTTTGGCGGCTGCGGACTATCCGGCACCGGCCCGAAAGCCGGAGGCCCCCACTACCTGATGGCCTTTGCGACCGAGAAAACCCGCACGGAAAATACCACTGCTCGCGGCGGCAATACGGCGTTGTTTTCGCTGCCGGATAATTAGCGGTGGGTAAAATTCGGTTGGCGATTTTCCCAGCGCGCCCGCAGCCCTTCCTGCAGATCTCCGGAGCGGTGGCAGCGCAGGGTCAACGCGAGGGTATCGGCAGGGTCAACATTGCCATCTGCCGCCTGATCGCAGAGCTGCTTCATGACGCTTACTGCGGTCGGTGAGAGTGGTGTCAATGTGCCCACCAGTTTCGAAGTTTCCACCTCAAGCTCATCCTGAAGCACCAGATGGGTCAGGTAACCGGCCCGCAACAGCATTTCTGCATCCAGCACTTCCGCTGCCACCAGAATCCGTTTGGCCGTGGTGACACCCAGTCGCTTCACATAGCGGCGAATGCCGTTGGGCGGATAGCAGAGACCGATTTCGGCGGCAGGCACCTTGAGCCGCATACCGTAAACACCTATCCGGAAATCGCAGCACAGGGCAATTTCCGAGCCACCTCCGTAGACACTGCCATTGAGTGCACAGATCACCGGCATGGGCATGGCCGTGAGTCGATCAGTGAGGGTTTCAAGTTTATCACCGGTCAGGTCGCCCGAAGTCACCTCTTCGAGCGATGCGCCAGCGCAAAAGGTTTTCTCCCCCTGACCGGTGATCACCAGGACCCGGATATCCCGGTTGGCGTCCACCTGATTCAGGCAATCGATAAACAGATCAATGCCAGCGGCAGTCAGTGAATTGTGTTTGGCTGGGTTATTGAGAAGGATGTGAGCTACCGCTCCTTCCATGGATAGCACAACCGGGGCGTCCAAATTGCTCATAGTTTCGGGCTCTTGTATTCGGGATCAGGTGGGTTCGGCATAGCGTTGTTTGATGCCTTCGACAGCTGCGTGATAGACGTTGCGCATTTCTTCACGACAACTGATATTCATGTTCAGATCGCGCAACAGGCCATCGGCAATACCGTAAATCCAGCCATGCACCGTCAGCGACTGACCGCGGATCCAGGCATCCCTGATGATGTTGGTTTTACAGACATTGACCACCTGCTCAATGACGTTCAATTCACAGACCTGATCGATGACCCGGTCTTCATCGGCATTATCGGTCAGGTAAGTCTGATGGATGTACTGCACATCCTGAACATTCAACAGCCAATGGTCGATCAATCCCAGATTTTGCTTCAAGACGGCGGCTTTGACACCACCACAGCCATAGTGACCAGTCACTATCACGTGCTTGACCTTGAGATATTCGACGGCATACTGCATCACTGAGAGGCAGTTGAGGTCACTGTGCACCACCATATTGGCCACATTTCGGTGGACAAATAATTCGCCGGGCATCAGGCCGACAATTTCATTGGCCGGCACCCGGCTATCGGAACAGCCGATCCACAAATACTCCGGCGTTTGCTGTTTTAAAAGCCGCTCAAAAAAGGAGGGATCGTTCTTTTTCTGGGCCGCGGCCCAGGCAACATTGTTCTCAAACAGTTGTTTCACTGTGAATACTCCACCGGACTCTTTCAGGCAACAAGTGTACGGTCAGTGGGGATACAAAAAAACCGGATTTTTAATCCGGTTTTTAAAGTGAGTCTGGCCGTGTCGCTACGGTGATTCAACCGGGGTCGCGATGCCGGATATCCCGACCCTGCACCAGATAGACGATATGCTCGCAGATATTCTTGGCGTGGTCGCCAATGCGCTCCAGGGAGCGCAGTGTCCAGAGAATATTCATGGAACGCGAAATACTGCGGGGGTCTTCCATCATGTAAGTGATCATTTCACGCAGGGCAGACTTGTAGTCCATATCCACCTGACGGTCGTCTTTCATCGTGGCGATTGCCGACTCGGCATCAAAACGTGAGAAGGCGTCCAGGGCATCATTGAGCATTTTTCTCACACAATTGCCGATATGACGCACCTCGGTATAGCCCCGGGGAGCGCTGCCATGCTCGGAGAGCAAAATCGCCATTTTGGCAATTTTGTTGGCTTCGTCACCGATCCGCTCCAGATCCCTAAGTGTCTTGGACACGGCGAGCACCATCCGAAGATCACTGGCCGCTGGCTGACGCCGGGCAATCAGGGTGGTGCAGGTATCATCAATGTCCATTTCCATGGCATCGATTCTGGATTCCACCTCGATGACTTTATCTGCCAACGTGCTGTCAGCATCTTCCAGAGCACGAATTGCATCGGCTACCTGTTTTTCCACCAGGCCACCCATTTCCAGCATGCTGCTCCTGATTTCTTCCAGGTCTTCATTAAATTGTCTGGAAATATGTTGGTCGAGATTCAAGTTGTCCATCCTCAGCTCCTTAGCCAAAGCGTCCTGTGATATAGGCTTCCGTCAGCTCGTGTTGCGGCTTGGTGAAGACGGTGTCGGTGTCGTTCATTTCGATCAGCCAGCCGAGGTGGAAATAGGCGGTGCGCTGGGAAACCCTTGCGGCCTGCTGCATCGAGTGGGTCACGATGGCGATGGTATAGGACTCACTCAACTCCCTGATCAGCTCTTCAATCCTGGCGGTGGCAATCGGGTCCAGGGCCGAGCAAGGCTCGTCCATCAATACCACTTCCGGGCTGACGGCAATGGTCCTGGCAATACATAGCCGTTGTTGCTGCCCACCGGAAAGGCCGGTACCGGGAGAGTCCAGACGATCTTTCACCTCGTCCCACAACCCCGCCTTGCGCAAGCTGTTTTCGACAATCTCGTCCAGATCGGTTTTGCGATTGGCCAGGCCGTGGATGCGCGGGCCGTAGGCGACGTTGTCATAAATCGACTTGGGAAAGGGATTGGGCTTCTGGAACACCATTCCGACCCGGGCGCGCAGTTCCACCACATCCAGCTTCGGGTCGTAAATATCCTGATCTTCCAGATACAGGCTGCCCTGAACACAGCAGATATCAATCGTATCATTCATCCGGTTCATGCAGCGCAGGAAGGTGGATTTACCACAACCACTGGGGCCGATCAGTGCCACCACCTCGTTTTTACCGATATCAAGACTGATGCCGTGGATCGCCTGATCCGTATCATAAAACACATCAACATCGCGCATGCGCATCTTTGGGTCATCCACAAAGGGTGCGCCAACGGTCTTTTCCGGAATAAACAAATTTTCTTCTGCCATAATCTGCTCTTGTGCATCAACTCTTCGGTCCACCTGCACAGCATCCTGAAACACATTTATTTTTTCTGCAATATCCATTGTTTCTTCCTGTCAGTTACCAGCGACGTTCCAGGCGTTTGCGCATGACCACCGCCAGGGTATTCATGGTGATGAGAAATGTCATAAGTACCATGATGGCTGCCGATGTCATGGTGACAAACGATTGTTCGGGGCTGCTGGCCCAGAGAAATACCTGAACCGGCAAGACCGTGGCGGCATCCAGTGCCCCAGCGGGCAGCTCAACGATAAATGCCACCATGCCAATCATCAGCAACGGGGCTGTTTCGCCCAGGGCCTGGGCCATTCCAATGATGCCACCGGTCAGCATGCCCGGTAGCGCCAGCGGCAAGACAAATTGCAGTACCACCTGCATTTTTGAGGCGCCCAGCCCCATGGCCGCCTGGCGAATGCTGGGGGGAACCGCCTTGATTGCTGCACGACTGGAAATAATGATGGTGGGCAACGTCATCAACGTCAGTACCAACCCACCCACCAGGGGAATCGAGCGCGGCATGCCGAACAGGCCGATGAATACTGCCAGCCCCAGTAAACCGAAGATGATGGAGGGCACAGCGGCCAGATTGTTGATATTCACTTCGATAAAGTCGGTGAAGCGATTTTTCGGCGCAAACTCCTCCAGATAAACAGCCGCGGCCACCCCGATGGGGAAACTCAGCGCCAATGTCACCAGCATGGTGAATAGAGAGCCCAGTATCGCACCCAGAATACCGGCCTGTTCCGGTTCACGGGAATCGCCCCGGGTAAACAGCGAGTGATTAAAACCCGCTCGAATCTCCTGAGTTTGCTCCAGTTCAACCATCCAGGCTCGCTGTTGTTCGCTGAGACGGGCCGTTTTACGCTTTGCCTCACTGCTCTTCAGAAACATATCTGCATCATCATCGAGCTGTAACCACAACGTGCGGGTCTGGCCGAGTAACTCCGGTGAGTCTTCCAGCATGTTCCGCAGTAGATACCCCGCAGCGGTGCTGACCAGGGCATACAGTGCGCGCTTGTCTTCACGCCCTTCCACACCGGGAAAGCGTGCCAGCAGGGCCTCGCGGACAATGCCTTCGTAGTTGCCGTACTGCAATTGTTCCGGGTCGCGCGGATCGTCTATTTCCAGGATTTCCGGATCAAAGGTAATCTGCAGAGAGACGGAATATTCGTAAAATGCCCGATAGCCCTTGCCAATGATGTCGGTGAACAGCAACAGCAGCGCCAACAGACCAATACTGATGGCACAGATACCATAGACCTTGAAGCGTTTTTCCGCCCGATAGCGCCGTGCCAGCGTTTTGCGGACCTGCTCAGTGGTTTCACTCATACTTTATTCTCCTGCAGCCGAGTCTATTCGTACTGTTCCCGGTATTTCTTGACGACGTGCAGAGCAACCACATTCATCAGCAGCGTGGTGACAAACAGCATCAGGCCCAGGGCAAATGCCGCCAGTGTTTTGGCGCTGTCGAATTCCTGATCCCCGGTCAGCAGCGTGACAATCTGTACCGTGATGGTGGTGACAGCCTGCAAGGGATTGGCGGTGAGATTTGCCGCCAGACCGGCCGCCATCACGACAATCATGGTTTCACCGATGGCCCGTGAAGCCGCCAGTAGAATACCGCCCATAATGCCCGGCAGCGCCGCGGGGAAAATCACCTTTTTGATGGTTTCCGAACGCGTGGCACCAAGGCCCAGTGAAGCATCCCGCATCGCTCTGGGCACGGCGGTGATCACATCGTCAGACAGGGACGAGACAAAGGGAATCAACATGATCCCCATCACCAGTCCGGCAGCCAGCGCAGATTCAGATGAAACGGACAACCCCAGGAACTGGCCGACATCGCGAATAAAAGGCGCCACGGTGAGCGCAGCAAAAAAACCGTACACAACGGTTGGCACACCAGCCAGCACTTCCAGTGCCGGCTTGGCGAAAGATCGCACCTTGGAGTGGGCATATTCCGCCAGATAAATGGCCGACATCAGCCCCACGGGTACCGCCACGATCAGGGCAATGGCAGAAATCAGCAGGGTGCCAGCGAACAACGGCACAGCACCAAAGGCACCCTCCGAGGCCACCTGGTCCGCACGCAGCGCCATTTGCGGGCTCCAGTTGAGCCCGAATAGGAAATCCGTGATTGGTACCTGACCAAAAAACCGGATCGATTCAAACAGCACAGAGAACACGATGCCGACCGTGGTCACAACAGCCAGTACCGCGCAGAGCATGAAGATGACCAGCAATACCCGCTCCACCTGTTCGCGGGCAGGCAGCCTAGCGGAAACGCGCAACCATGCCCAGGCACCACCCAGCATGGCCAGTACAATCACGACCACGGCCATGGCCATGGCACTGATCGATTGCAGCTGGTTCAATCGTTCGGCGGCTTTGGCCACGGCGGCATCCACGAAATCCGGTGGCAGTGCACCACTGGCAACATTGCCTATCTGGCTGAGAGCCAGGTTGCGTGCAGTGTCATCCACCGGTTGCAGCCCTGCGGGCAGGCTGTCCAATACCATGATACGGATCAGGGTCTGATCGAATACCATCCAGAACACCAGCACCATCAGTGCCGGCAGCGCACACCAGATCGCCGAGCGCATCGCATAGTAAAACGGCAGCGAGCGCAGATGACGGATACCACCCAACGGCTGTGCAACCTGCAGTGCCCGGTGGCGACCCATGATGAAGGCCGTAACAATCATCGCGGCAAGTATTAATAATAACTGTCCGGTCTGCATGAACTGCTCCAGTCTCTCTCCGTCATCAACATTTATTCAGTGACGTGAACTTCCCGATAACCGGGGACAAAAAAGCCCGACGTATTTCACGCCGGGCCGGGTGACTCTAGTCTGGCTTATTCAAACTCTTTGCCTGTCATGCTGTTGAGCGATTTGGCGTTATTTGCCCATGTCATGCGCTCATTTTTTGGTGACGGAATCAGGCCCTTGTCCGCCAGATAGCCTTTATCGCCCCAGGCGCGATCATTGGTGAACTCTTTCACGTACTCCTGGATACCGGGAATCACACCGACGTGGGCTTTTTTCACGTAGAAGAACATGGAGCGGGCCATCGGGTATTCACCACTGCCGACTGTTTCCATGTTCGGGCTGACACCTTTGATTTTTACGGCTTTCACAATAGAGCGGTTCTGATCGAGGAACGAGAAGCCAAAGACGCCCAGTATAGTGGGTGAAGATTCCAGTTTCTGAACGATCAGATTATCGTTTTCGCCAGCTTCGATGTAGTGGCCATCTTCGCGAATGCTGCGACACACGGATTTGTATTTGTTTTTGTCCTGAGCTTTCATCGCTTTTAACCAGGGGAACGTTTTGCAGCCGCCTTCAACACCCAGTTCGTTGAACGAATCGCGGGTACCGGAAGTAGGCGGCGGACCTACCACTTCAATTTTGACATTTGGCAGTGCCGGATTGACGTCTTTCCAAGTTTTGTAGGGATTGGGCACCAGCTCTTCTGTGCCGTTCGGATTTGGCACATCCTTGGCCATCGCCAGGTACAGATCACGCAGGGAAATATCGAGATCCGCTCCTTTTACGGAATTGGCGACTACCAGACCATCATATCCGATCTGCACTTCGGTAATATCTTTAACACCGTTGGAGTTGCACAGCTCAAACTCCGACTGCTTCATACGACGGGAAGCATTGGTGATATCGGGATGCTGGGTACCGACACCCTGACAGAACAGCTTTAGTCCACCACCGGAACCGGTGGATTCAATTTTGGGGGTCGGGAAACTGGTGTTGCGGCCGAACCGTTCTGCCACCACAGTGGCAAAGGGGTAGACGGTGGATGAACCGACTATGGAAACGGTATCACGAGCCATTGCTGGCACACTGGATAGAGCCAGTGCTGCAGCGAGTACTAATTTATGGATATTTTTCACGTTTGCCTCCAGGGCTGATCATTAACATCGGGACTGATGCTAGTGGTCTATCGTGACAACTCTATGAATCTTGTATGACAGTAATGTGACAGCTATCAGATGCCAATATATATACAGGCTTCCAGCTGGATTGCCATGCCGGCTTCATCTTTGCCACAAGCGCCTTTCATGACCTGCCCGACCGGACAGGTTTGTTCTGGTCGCGACCGGCTCGGTCTTATAAACTGTGCGGCAGTTGCGAGAGATAATAAAAATGCCTCGACTTGTTCATTTTCTTGAGAGTCTGGCCAGGGGTATCGACTGTTTTACCGAATGGACCGGCAAGCTGGTCGCCTGGTTGACCCTCGCCATGATGGCACTGACCTGCCTGGTGGTGGTGATGCGCTACTTCCTGCAGTCCGGCTCGATCGCCCTGCAGGAATCCGTCACGTATCTTCACGCGCTGGTTTTCCTGCTGGGTGCAGCTTCTACGCTGAAACGCGGCGGTCATGTCCGTGTGGATATTTTCTATCAACATTACAGCCCCCGTATCAAGGCACTGGTAGATGCACTGGGCGGTCTGCTGTTTCTAATCCCCGTGTGCCTTTTGATACTGCTGTTCTGCTGGGAATACGTCGAGAACAGCTGGGCAATCCGGGAAGTTTCCAGGGAAGCGAAGGGGTTGCCGTGGGTATACCTGCTGAAAACACTGCTCATCGTCATGCCGGTGACTCTACTGTTACAGGGCATAGCGGAGTTGATCAAAAATCTGCTGTTTTTCTTTGGCCTGACCCAGATACAGACCATTGAACATCAGGAGCACCTGCTCTGATGGCTGAATACATTCCCCTGCTGATGTTTGCGGTAGTCTGTCTGATGCTCATGGGGGGCTACCCGGTGGCACTCTCGCTGGCAGGGACTGCCCTGATTTTTGCGATGGTGGGCACCGCTACCGGCCATTTTGATATGTCCTTTTTGCATGCCCTGCCCAACCGGCTATACGGCACGATCGATAACACCACCCTGATCGCGGTACCCCTGTTTGTCCTGATGGGCGTGATGCTGGAGAAATCCAGGTTGGCGGAGGACCTGCTGGACAGCATGGCCCTGCTATTTGGCAAGTTCAAGGGAGGTCTGGGCATTTCAGTGGTGGTGGTGGGTATGCTGCTGGCCGCCAGTACCGGGATTGTCGGCGCCACAGTGGTAGCCATGGGCCTGATGTCCCTGCCCACCATGTTGAAACGGGGTTATGACCCCGCACTGGCAACCGGCTCGATCTGTGCTACCGGGACGTTGGGCCAGATCATTCCACCTTCAATTGCACTGGTTCTGCTGGGCGACATCCTGTCCAGCGCCTATCAGCAGGCCCAGCTCGGGCTGGGTATTTTCAATCCCAAGACGATCTCCATCGGAGATCTTTTTGTCGGCGCCATTGTGCCCGGCACACTGCTGGTAATCATGTACATTCTGTATTTGATTCTCATCTCGCGAATTAAACCGCAACTTGCCCCGGTGGTTGAAATCGACGGGGATTCAAACCTCTCACCCACCAGGTTACTGCGCAGCCTGTTGCCGCCGGTGGCATTGATCGTGGCCGTACTGGGCTCGATCCTCAGTGGTGCCGCCACCCCCACGGAAGCGGCGGGCGTCGGCGCGATGGGCGCCACACTGCTGGCTTTGGGTCGCCGGCAACTGACCATGAAAAGATTGCGCGACGTCACGCAGTCAACCACTGAAGTCACTGCCATGGTGTTTCTGATTCTGATCGGTGCCGCGATATTTTCACTGATCTTCCGGGGTTTTGGTGGCGAGGAATTGATGGAGGATCTGTTCAATCGTATTCCCGGCGGGATTATCGGTGCCACACTGGTGGTCATGGTGGTGATTTTTCTACTGGGTTTTATTCTCGACTTTATCGAAATTACATTTGTCGTCGTACCCATCGTCGGACCTATTTTGCTGGCAATGGGGCTCGATCCAATATGGCTTGGTATCATGATCGCCATCAATCTGCAAACCTCTTTTCTGACACCGCCGTTTGGCTTTGCCCTGTTCTATCTGCGCGGTGTCGCACCCCCCTCGGTGGCGACCCGTGATATCTACCGTGGCGTCGTGCCCTTTATCATCATTCAGCTATTGCTGATGTTGATGTTGGCCATCTGGCCACCACTGGCCACCTGGCTGCCATCGGTGGTTTTTTGAAACCCCCACCGGATCCAATAATAAGGAGTAGAGCTTGACCGAGATTAATCAACCGCCGGCACCCCGTGGCGAACTCACCCTGCAAACCATTGCCATGCCCAAGGACACCAACTCCAGTGGTGATATTTTTGGCGGCTGGCTGCTCTCGCAAATGGATCTTGGCAGTTCCATTCTTTCTCAGCGAATTGCGCGAGGTCGCGTGGCAACGGTTGCGATCAGTGAAATGTCGTTTCTTCGACCGGTTCCGGTTGGCGCCATCGTCAGTTGCTACTGCGAGCTGATGCAGGTTGGCAGCAGTTCCATGACCATCAACGTTGAAGTCTGGATCAATATTGAACCCACCAATGAGCCCGCGAAAGTGACAGAGGGGCAGTTTGTCTTCGTTGCCATCGACGAACAGGGGAACACCCGCACGGTCAAAAAAGACAAATAAAAACGGTACTGGTGTTGAGCCAATACCGTTCTGTATGTTTATGCAGAGGTGTGCATATGGTCGTGTGTCAGGCCCGGGTCCATTTCAGGCGGGGACTGCTGAAGCCTGCTCAGGCCTGCTGCGTAGGATCTGTTTTCTCAAAATATTCGGTCAGTTCCTGAAAACCACCGATATATTGCTTGCCATGAAATATCTGTGGCACTGTATTGACCGGCTGTCCAATCGTTTTCGCCAGGTCTGCCGGGGTGATACCCTCATCGTGGATATTCACATAACGGTATTCCAGCCCCTTTGCTTCCATCAGAGCTTTAGCCCGGCGACAGAAACCACAGGCATCGTGACCGAAGATCGTAAAAGGTTGCATGGTTCATCTCCTGCTGGAATCGGATGTTTATAGTAAATACTTTAACTTTCCACCAACAATAGCTCCAGCTAATTATAACTATGCAGGCAATAGCAAAGCGCAATTATCGGTTTGCTATCTGCTCACGCAACCACAGCATTCTCAGCAATATCAGGATAGCAACCGCTGCCAGCAAGTGCTTGAGGGTATGCCCACTGATGACGGTAGTTGCAGCAAAAATCTGCTGGTCCAGAAATTCCGTCAACTTTGCCAGACCGTAGCAGAGCAAAATGACCGGGATATCCCGGCTCCTGGTGAACCTTGACTGACTGATGGTCATCAGCAGGACAATGCAGATTATCGGCAGAAACTGCACCAACAGATAGGGCCGCAAGTCGCCCCTGCCGAGGCTTTCCGTAATATGCCAGTAGATAACGGATGCTGTTCCGGTCAACAACAGTGGATAAAAAAGTATTTTTTGCAAATAACGACCCAGGTACTCGGCAAACAACGCCGTACTCATCGCCATAAAAACAACGGCCATTGGCAGACGATCCCAGAACAGCGCCTGATTGCTCGGATTGAGATGAAACCAGGTCGAACCGATACCGGTAAACATAACAGCAGCAAACAGCGTCAGGTAGGTGGGTGTCACGGAGAGATTATCGTGCACCAGCTGCTTTCTCCACAGCAGCACAACACCACAAATGCCGAGCAGGATAAGCGGCAGGTTGGACACCACATTCAGGAAGTTTTTTATGCCAAACAGCATTCTTTGGTCGGCAAACTGCAGATATTGTTTCGGCTGTGCCACGGGATCTAAAACCAGAAAAACTAGGCCACTAACGCTGAGCAGCAAAAGTAGCAGGAGAGCAATTTTCTTATCCACGGCGTGAGCACATTTTTCTGGTATCCCTATTGATCCCTGACTGGTGGGCAAGATTAACTGCCATGGCGTATCCTGTGATCGGGAACATTATTCCCAACCTCCTCCCCGACACCCACTGCCCGTCGAGCCTCGCGGTGGGCTATAGCACAATCACCCCTGCGCTGGCTTTTCCTGTACGGCCAGTGAAGCACTGTATCAACCTTTGACTTTGTCTGCTCAGCAACCAGCCGCCCAAAGTGAATACCAACCGTCTTGCAAAGCGCCCTTCGCACTTCGTATTGCCAGGACAACTCCCGCAAACCCGCTTTCAAATCCTGTGGCAGGTATTGACTGTCCAGGCAGACACCCCCCGGCAATAAAGCCCTTACTATTCGGGGGTTGCAGTCTTATAATTGCCAACTTTGCATGTCATAGGGGAACTCAGTTGTCACAAACTACACCGGATGTTTCAACTTTCCAGGGGCTGATTCTGGCTCTGCAACATTTTTGGTCGAAGCACCACTGTGTGATCCTGCAACCGCTGGATATGGAAGTGGGTGCAGGCACCTTCCACCCGGCAACTTTCCTGCGTGCGATCGGCCCGGAAAGCTGGCACAGCGCCTATGTGCAACCCTGTCGTCGCCCCACGGACGGTCGTTACGGCGAGAATCCCAATCGACTTCAACATTACTACCAGTTCCAGGTGGTCCTGAAGCCTTCCCCCGACAATATTCAGGAGCTGTATCTCGACTCCCTGCGACAACTCGGCATCGACACCAATATCCACGATATACGATTTGTTGAGGACAACTGGGAATCCCCCACACTCGGCGCCTGGGGTCTGGGTTGGGAGGTGTGGCTGAACGGCATGGAGGTGACACAATTCACCTACTTTCAACAGGTGGGCGGTCTCGAATGTTTCCCGGTTACCGGTGAAATCACCTACGGTCTGGAACGGATTGCCATGTATTTGCAGGGCGTGGACAGCATTTACGACCTGGTATGGACTGAAGGGCCGGAAGGTCGCGTCACTTACGGGGATGTTTTTCACCAGAATGAAGTGGAGATGTCGGCCTTTAACTTCAATGAGGCCAATGTGGATTTCCTGTTTCACAGCTTCGATGTTTACGAAAGCGAGAGTCAGCGATTGATTGAAAAAGGTCTGCCACTACCCGCCTATGAAATGGTCATGAAAGCCTCTCATGCTTTCAACCTTCTGGACGCGCGGCGCGCCATTTCTGTCACAGAGCGACAGCGTTTCATTCTCCGGGTGAGAGCCCTGGCAAGAGCCGTGGCTCAGGCCTATTTCAATTCACGCCTGGCGCTTGGCTTCCCGCTGGCCCTACCCGCACTTGCCAAAGAGGTTCAACAACACGCCGCAGAGGCTCAAACATGAGTTCAGATTTTCTTGTTGAAATTGGCACAGAAGAGCTCCCGCCAACCTCACTGTTGGACCTGTCAGAGGCGTTCAGGATAGCGATTGTTAACCGACTGACCGGACTAGAGCTGAATTTTGGTGCAGTGGCTTCATTTTCGTCCCCTCGTCGCCTGGCAGTGGTTGTTCGCGAGCTCGATCCGATGACACCCGGACAGGAAGCCATCATTTGGGGTCCACCCAAATCCGTTGCCTTCGATCAGGCCGGCATGCCAACCCGCGCCGCCCAGGCCTTTGCCGAGAAAAACAACTGTCCACTGGCTGGGTTACCGGAAATGGTTGAGCATGATGGCAAACAGGAAAAACTGTGCCACAGGGTCAGCCAACCGGGACAATCAACGGCTGCCCTGCTGGGGGATATCGTGTCCGGTGCCCTGGCGGCACTGCCCATCCCAAAGCGGATGCGCTGGGGTACACGCCGCGAAGAATTCGTTCGACCCGTTCACTGGATCATCATGTTATTCGGTAAGGATGTCGTCGATGCGCAAATAATGGGCCTCCCCGCCGGCAACCGGAGTCGCGGTCACCGTTTCCATGCCCCCGATGATATCGTTATTGACAGTCCGGCCAGCTATTGTCAGCAACTGAAACAAGCGTACGTCTTGGCAGACTTTGATGAACGCCGGGACTTGATCCGGGCAGGTGTTGATCACGCAGCCAGACAAGCTGGTGGTCATGCAGTCATCGATGACGATTTACTTAATGAGGTAACGGCCCTCAATGAATGGCCCGTGCCATTGGTGGGACAATTTGAACCGCGCTTCCTGGACGTGCCGGCGGAAGCCTTGATTTCTTCCATGAAATCCCACCAAAAATATTTTCATGCCCTGGATGATAGCGGCAAGCTAATGCCGATCTTTATTACCATCGCCAATATTGAGAGCACAGACCCCGATCAGGTCATCCGCGGCAATGAAAGGGTGATACGACCACGCCTGTCGGATGCCGCCTTCTTTTACGACACTGACCGGCAAACCACATTAGCCGAGCGGCGCGAATTACTTCGCAGCGTTGTGTTTCAGGCAAAGCTCGGATCCTTGTTTGATAAGTCTGAGCGCGTTGCCAACCTGTCCCGGGCACTATCGGGGACAACTGGCGCTGACAGTGCACTGGCTTATCGAGCCGGCCAGTTAAGCAAGTCGGATCTGGTGAGCGAAATGGTCGGTGAGTTTGATGACCTGCAAGGGACCATGGGCCGCTATTACGCCATGCACGATGGCGAAAACCCAGAAGTCGCCAGTGCGCTCTTCGAACAATACCTCCCCCGCTTTGCCGGTGACGCCATCCCCACCACCAAAACCGGCATTACGCTGGCTATTGCCGATCGTCTCGATACCCTCGTTGGCATCTTCGGTATTGGACAGCCACCTAGTGGCTCGAAGGACCCGTTTGCCTTGCGTCGCGCGAGTCTCGGTGTATTGCGCATTATTATCGAACACAACATCGACATTGATCTCAAAGCGGCACTGAAACTGGCCCTTGATCAACATACCGGTGTATCCACACTGGCTGACAACACTGACAAAATAAGCAAGCAAGTACTCACTTACATACTGGAGCGTTTTAAGGCGAGGTATGACGACGAGAATATGCCCCCCGAGGTTTTCCAGTCCGTTGCTGCGCGACAGCTCAGTAATCCACTGGATATTCATTTGCGAGTGCTGGCGGTGCACACTTTCAATCAATTAGCTGAAGCAGAGGCCCTTGCCGCTGCCAACAAGCGAGTATCCAACATTCTCGCCAAACAAACCGATCTGATCAACCGGAAGGACCTAAACCACAGCTTGCTCACCGAGCCCGCCGAACAGCAGCTTGCGAGCATACTGGGGACACTGACTGATGTGGTATCCCCACTCCTGCAAACCCGAGATTACTCTACCGCATTAAAAGAACTGGCTAAATTACGGGCCCCTGTCGATCAGTTTTTTGATGAGGTTATGGTCATGGCAGAAGACCCAGAAGTGCGCTTGAATCGTCTTGCGCTATTACAAAAGCTTCAAGATCTGTTCCTCAATATAGCGGATATTTCACTGCTGGTACCGGCCAAGTAAATGACGAAGCTGGTGATTCTCGATCGGGATGGCGTAATCAATCAAGACTCTGATAATTACATCAAGTCTGTCGATGAATGGGTGCCCCTGCCCGGCAGTATAGATGCTATAGGCAGGCTCTACCGGGCCGGTTATACCGTGGTTGTTGCTACTAATCAGTCTGGTATTGGACGAGGTCTTTTTGATCTTGATGATCTGGAAGCCATGCATGCAAAGCTGTCTGACCTGTTGATAGAACAGGGCGCAGAACTGGGGGGGATCTTTTATTGTCCCCATACACCGGAAGATCACTGCCATTGCCGCAAACCGGCACCCGGGCTTATCGATGCCATTGCCAATGAATTTGGTATTTCTCTCAACAGAGTTCCGCTGATCGGGGATAGCCTGCGGGATCTTCAGGCGGGATTGAGTAATCACTGTGTTCCCATTCTGGTAAGAACCGGTAAAGGTGCCACCACAGAAAAGAAACTGCCCTCACAACCAGAAATCGAGTTACAACAGGCAGCGGTGTTTGATGATCTTGATCAGGCTGTGGATCATATACTGGCCCACCCGGGACACAGGAATTCCCCATGAATAAAGCGATTATGCTGCTGCGCTCATTGTTGTTTTATCTACTTTATATGCTAATAGTTTTTGTTTTCGGCCTCGTTTCTACCTGCTCCGGGCCTTTTCTAAGCTACCTGAACCGACACCGTCTACTCACCACTGCTGGCATGCTAATCAATCGAGCTCTGAGTCTCACCTGCGGCATCAAAGTTAAGGTAGATGGCCTGGAAAATATCCCTCAGACCCCATGTGTCATACTCAGCAAGCACCAGTCCACTTGGGAAGTATTTTTTCTACAGCGGCTGTTTATGCCTGTCAGCACTATTCTGAAACAGGAGTTGCTGAAAATACCTTTTTTTGGCTGGGGTATCCGCCTTATGCACCCCATTGCCATTGACCGAAGCAATCCTCGTCAGGCCATGAGCCAGGTTATGAGTCAGGGTAAACAACGTATTATTGAGGGTAACCGGGTAGTTATTTATCCGGAGGGCTCCCGGATCCCCTTCGGTAAAATTGGTAAATATGGCAGAAGCGGCGCAGCCCTGGCCATTGCAGCAGGCGTGCCCATCATACCCGTAGCCCACAATGCTGGCTATTGCTGGCCTGCCCGACAGCTGATTAAGCGATCGGGTACGATCCATGTGATCATTGGCAAACCCATAAATATTACACCGGGGAGCAACAGTCAGCTTGTTACTGAGCAAGTTAAGGATTGGATAGAAACACACCAGTTACAACTGACGTGCCATTAATTTTGCCATCACTTGCTGTGCTAGATTTTCAGCCTATACTCTCTTAAACTCAACTTGTGAATACCGCAATCAAAATGAGTTTTATCCATGAAAGATATTGATAACGGCTCTTACGTCGGCGAGGATCGCCGCAAAGAACAGCAGCGAAAAAGCGATGATCGACGAGAAGATATTCGCTTTGAACCGGATAAAGAGGATCGCAGAAAAAATCGGGGCCGCCGAAAAACGGATGGTGACATCTGGCGACAACGTGAAGAATAGAACCGGATCGTCTTTCGTACCCATCCGCCCTAGGAAGACTCTCTCAGAAGAGTACAAGAAATAAAAAACCCGGCATAAGCCGGGTTTTTTATTTCTAAATGAATTCCCTAGACGTCCAGATTGGTGACGGATAATGCGTTGGTTTCAATAAAGAGCCGTCGTGGTTCCACTTGATCACCCATCAACGTATTGAACATCTGATCTGCGGCGATAGCATCTTCAATGGTTACTCTGAGCATTCGTCGCGTTTCAGGATTCATTGTTGTCTCCCAAAGCTGCTCTGGATTCATTTCGCCCAGACCTTTATAGCGCTGAACATTATAACCGCGACGTGATTCACCCATAAGCCAACTGATGGTTTCACTAAAGCTGGTAACCGGTTTACGCCGATCGCCCCGCTGGATATATGCGCCCTCTTCAATCAGGCCTTGCAGCTGCCTGCCCAAGGCAACAATTGCACCATATTCACCCGATACAAAAAATTCATGGTTAAACCGGTACTTGGTCGGCACACCATGGGCGGTCAATTCAACGACGGGCAAAAAGATATGTCGCTCTGGGTCCTCAACAACACTTACCTGATAGCGGTGGCTACCTGCAACGTTGTCCTGTGTGAATGAGCTAGCCAGCTCATCGCTCCACTTTTCGACAACCCCACGATCTGAAAGCTGTCGGGATTCAAGGGGAGTGGTATAGATCAATTTTTGCAAGACGCTTTCAGGGTAAACCCTCGACATGCGATCAATAATATTCATCACACGGCGATAGTCTGCAACCAGGCTTTCCAGCGCGGGGCCGCTGATCGGGGGGGCCTCTGCGGTCACATGGAGGCTGGCCGTTTCCAGTGCGGACTGGGTAAGAAAGGCCGTCAGTGACTGGTCGTCTTTAAGGTATTGCTCCTGCTTTCCCTTGCTGATTTTGTAAAGGGGCGGCTGGGCAATATAGATGTGTCCCCTTTCAACCAATTCGCGCATTTGACGGAAGAAAAAGGTCAGCAAGAGCGTTCGGATATGAGAGCCATCCACATCGGCATCTGTCATGATCAGAATCGTGTGGTAACGAAGTTTGTCGGGATTGAATTCTTCAGTCCCGATACCGCAGCCCAGCGCGGTAATCAGTGTGCCCACTTCAGCACTCGATAACATTTTGTCAAAACGGGCTTTTTCCACATTGAGTATTTTGCCTTTCAGGGGAAGAATGGCCTGTGTGCGCCGATCTCTACCCTGCTTGGCAGAACCACCCGCAGAATCACCCTCCACCAGATACAGCTCTGATAAGGCCGGGTCTTTTTCCTGACAATCGGCCAGCTTTCCAGGCAATCCGGCTATATCCAAAGCACCCTTGCGGCGAGTCATATCACGTGCTTTGCGGGCAGCTTCCCGTGCCCTGGCTGCATCCACCATCTTGTTGACAATACTCCTGGCATCCTGGGGATTTTCCAAAAGGTAGTCTGTAAAATTGCTGCCCATCTCTTGCTCAACAGCTGTTTTTACTTCTGAGCTGACAAGCTTGTCTTTTGTTTGTGACGAAAATTTCGGATCAGGCACTTTAACCGAAACAATTCCGGTTAATCCCTCTCTGGCATCGTCTCCAGTAGTATTGACCTTGGCGTTTTTGCCAAGCCCCTCTTTTTCAATGTATGTATTGAGGCTTCTCGTTAAAGCGGCCCGAAACCCTGCCAAATGGGTGCCACCGTCACGTTGCGGTATGTTGTTGGTGTAACAGAAAATATTTTCCTGGAAGCTATCATTCCACTGGAGTGCCACCTCAACGCCAATACCATCTTCACGTTGAACATTAAAATGCATTATTTGATTGATCGTGGTTTTGTTAGTATTCAGATACTCCACGAAAGCCTTGAGTCCACCCTCATATTGATAAATGTCCTCCTTACCACTCCGCTCATCGAGCAATACGATACGCACGCCTGAATTAAGAAACGATAACTCTCTCAACCGTTTGGCCAAAATTTCATAATGAAATTTGATATTGGTAAACGTCTCTGTAGAGGGGATAAAGTGAATTGTTGTGCCAGTTTCACTCGTATCGCCCACTACCGCCAATGGCTCCTGGGGAACACCATGGCGGTAAAGTTGTTCATAGATATGCCCACCACGCCTGATGATAAGCTTCAGCTCTGCAGACAGCGCGTTAACCACGGAAATGCCGACCCCATGCAATCCGCCGGAAACCTTATACGTGTTATCGTCAAATTTTCCACCGGCATGGAGCACTGTCATGATCACTTCAGCAGCAGAGACGCCCTCTTCGTGCAGCTCCGTGGGTATACCTCGTCCATTATCAGAGACCGATACTGATTCATCTGGATGAATAACGACCCTGATTTCCGAACAATGGCCAGCAAGCCCTTCGTCAATGGAATTATCGACAATTTCAAATACCATGTGGTGTAAACCGGTACCATCGTCGGTATCTCCGATATACATCCCCGGGCGCTTTCTTACCGCATCAAGGCCTTTTAGAACCTTGATGCTGGAAGAGTCGTAGCTATTTTGTTCGTCAGTCATAGGAGTCCCTAACAATTGTTAATTTCCGGACAAGAATCACCCTGTGTAGCGATCTTCCCGGATACAACCCTGTTCCACGTGGAACAATTTCATGTCGTTTGCGGAATCAGACCAAAGGTTCAACAAGCCCTCTCGCTCTACTCCGGTAACAAAGATCTGCGCACCCAAAACGGCGAGCCTCTCACATACCTGCCTTCTATGCTTTATATCCAGCTCTGCCGGCAGATCATCTATTAGATAGAGGCCGGACCTGCCGGTCTTATTGTTAAAAAGGTATCCTTGGGCAATCTGCATAGATATGGCGAGTATCTTTAGCTGCCCACGAGACAATATATCGGCTGCATTTTGCTTTTTGATCCTAATGCGTAAATCTGCGCGGTGGGGTCCATGATGGGTGGTTTTTAAATGACGATCTCTGGGGCGATCTGTCAGTAACACCTCTGATAAATCCTTTGTTTCATCCCAGCCAGGAAAAACACTGTAATCTACATCACCCAGATCTTCTGATAGTTCACAGGCTATCTTCCTGACTATCGGCAGTAGCTCCTGGAGGTATACTTTTCTCAAGCAGTCAATCTGTTGGGCGAGCTCGACAAACTCCGCGTCCCAAACAGCCAGAACCTGTTCGTCTATTCTATCATGTCGCATTAGCGAATTGCGTTGTTTCAATACCCGCTGATAGCGCTGCATCAAATGCCGGTAGTTGTGTTCCACGTGGAACACACCCCAGTCGATGAATCGACGTCGATATTGTGGCCCCCCACCAATCAGATCAAAGCCTTCCGCATTCAAAAGTAATAGCGGCAAAGCTTCAGCCAGCGCAGAGGCAGCGGCAATTTGTTGTCCATTTATTTTGAATAAGAAATCTCCCTGTCGACCACGGGATACGCCGATTGGGGTTGATACACCGGAAGATTCTCGCAAACCATAAGCGGTGCAAACCTGCTCTTGTGTATTTATTACGGTATTGAGGATACGGCTCCGAAAAGAGCGGCCACGGCCCAATAAAAAAATCGCCTCCAGGAGGCTTGTCTTCCCGCTACCGTTAGCACCGTGAAAAAGATTTACTTGAGGGGAAAGAGACAGCTCAATGTGCTTCAAATTTCTCAATCCATGCACATGCAACTGTTTAAGATACATTGAAGGTGTCTATTTTTATACCCAAAATCAGATCAGGCGCGTCGTATTATAGCCGCATCGGCATAACCACGTAGACCGCGCCCTCAGATGCCGGATCTTCAATCAGTGCGCTGCTATTCGCATCGGACAAGGTGAAACGCACCTCATCTCCTCGCAATACGTTAAGCACGTCAATGACGTAACTGACATTAAAGCCGATTTCCAATTCACCGGCATTGTAGTTAACAACGACATCCTCCTGAGCTTCCTCCTGTTCCGGATTGTTCGCGGTCAGAGCAAGGAGACTGTCACCGAGGAGTAAGCGCACTCCACGATATTTTTCATTGGAGAGAATTGCCGTGCGGCTAAATGCGTGACGCAACTCTTCACGACGCCCGGTGAGCTGCTTATTACCTCCTTTTGGTAAAACACGCTGGTAGTCCGGATAAGCACCATCAACCAGTTTCGATGTAAAACGAAATTCGGGCGTGGAAACTCGTATGTGGTTATTGCCAAGTACAACCTCTACATCCGCAGCCTCGACAAGCAAGCGGGATAGCTCCAGAACACCCTTACGCGGTATGATCACCTGTATCTTGTCGTCAGCAGTGCTCTCCAAAGGTGCATCCCGCATTGCCAACCGGTGACCGTCAGTTGCAACAGCACGAACATGGCCGTCCCCAACCTCCAGCAACATCCCGTTCAAATAATAGCGAACATCCTGCTGCGCCATAGCAAAAGCTGTACTATCCAGCAACTGCTTGAAGGTTTGCTGACTCAGCGAAAACTCTCTGTTACCTGGACCATCCTCTACACTTGGGAATTCATTTGCCGGCAGCGTTGAGAGCGTAAATCGGCTGCGCCCACTGGTGACGATTGCACGACCACCATCTACAGAAATAGTCAGCTCTGCTCCGTCAGGTAGAGAACGACAAATATCCATCAACTTTCGACCCGGAACGGTGATTTCGCCCTCTACTGATGGACTATCCAGATTGAGATAACCAAGAATTTCCACTTCAAGATCGGTTCCGGTTAACGACAAACGGCCGCCACTCAAACCAATCAGCACATTGGAAAGGATGGGCAGAGTCTGGCGTCTTTCAACGACACCTACCACCAATTGCAGAGGCTTAAGAAAATCTTCTCGGGATACGGTGAACTTCATTAGTAATCTTCCAACAAGTAAATAAGGTCGGTTCGTTGAGGGCTATCATTATCATCTATCCTGCAATCCGGGAACAGTTTTTGTCCCACCCTCTCTCCATACATTAGGTAGTCAATGCGCGAAGCAATTGCTTCATATCGTCACTGATATCGCGGCTGGTTTCCTGCAGCTCTTTAACCTTTCGGCAGGCGTGGAGAACCGTTGTATGATCTCTGCCGCCAAATGCCTCACCTATTTCAGGCAAACTGTGGTTCGTCAGCTCTTTTGCCAACGCCATTGCCACCTGACGCGGTCTGGCTATGGATCTGCTTCTGCGTTTTGAGAGTAACTCTGATAGTTTGACTTTGTAATATTCGGAGACTACCCGCTGAATATTGTCGATGGTCACCAACTTATCCTGCAGGGCCAAGAGATCCCGGAGGGATTCCCGAATTAAATCGATATCTATCATCCTGCCCGTAAAGTGAGCACTTGCTATCACTCTCTTTAATGCGCCTTCTAGCTCTCGTACATTTGACCTGATTCTGTGGGCGATGAAAAAAGCAGCATCGGTGGGCAGATCAATCTTTGCCTGGTGCGCCTTTTTTATCAAGATTGCCACGCGTGTTTCAAGCTCGGGGGGCTCAACCGCGACCGTCAGCCCCCAGCCAAAACGGGACTTGAGGCGCTCCTCGAGACCATTGATTCCCTTTGGGTAACGGTCACAGGTCAGTATCATTTGCTGCCCTCCCTCCAGAAGTGCATTGAAGGTATGGAAAAACTCTTCCTGTGACCGCTCTTTCCCTGCAAAAAATTGAATATCATCGATTAACAGTGCATCGACAGAACGGTAAAAGCGCTTGAAATCGTTTATAGCATTTAACTGCAACGCCTTGACCATATCGGCAACAAATCGCTCGGAATGCAGATAGATAATCTTTGCATTGGGTTTCTGCAGACGCAGGGCATTGCCCACAGCATGCATCAAGTGAGTTTTCCCTAACCCGACACCGCCATAAATAAACAACGGGTTGTAGGAGCCACCCGAGTTTTCTGCCACCTGTTTGGAAGCCGCCAGAGCCAACTGGTTCGATTTACCCTCCACAAAGGAAGAGAATGTAAACACTTCATTTATGTTGCTTTGATGATTCAGGCCACCTTCTATACCACTATTTCTGGGGATAGAGTGCCCCTGTGATCGGGGTGGTACAACAACGGCCGGGGGTGATACTTCCGTGTCAGCCTCCGCCGCGGTATTTGGCATCGGCATGGCCACAGCATCGCTTTTTTCGTGAACACCTGATTCAACTGAAACAGCACACCGCTCCCCGCAAACCTGTTGGTAAATGTCGACGATTCGATCGAGAAACTTGTCAGACACCCAGTCTTTTACAAAGCGGTTAGGTGCCAGCAAACAGACATTATTCGGGGAGCTCGATTCCCCGGATTTTGACGTGTCGAGCCTAAGTGGCCTTATCCAGGTATTAAATTGCTGTGCTGGCAATTCTTCCTGAAGATAACCCAGGCACTTTTCCCATAAAATTTGAGCCAAACCAAACCCCTTCTTATGCTTCGTGGGTGGCACGAAAATACGGATAATTCGTGTTGTTTTTATGGACTCAGTCTATCGACAAAATGGTTGGTTATCCACACCTATCTGATATTACCAATACTGGCGATAAATTATAATAATTTATATATATCAGTAAGTTATATAATATCTATAGTTATCTATTATGCACAAAAAATATATTTATTATGGTTGTTTTTTAACCAGTATCTGTGGATAACCTGTTATCAAAATGTGAGTTTGCTGGGGGTTTGCTGTCGATTAGTCCACAGGAACTGGCGGCGTCACCGGATTTCCATGATTGATGACTACCTGTACAAGAAAAGTCATTTTCCGATACAAAAACTGGCAAAAATTCGCCCAAGTAGATCATCCGAAGTAAATTCACCTGTAATTTCCGCCAGGCACTGCTGCGCCAAACGCAGGTCTTCGGCCAACAACTCCCCCGCTCCCGCTTGATGAAGCTGCTCTACACCACTGTGCAGGTATTGTTGTGCCCGCTCTAATGCATCCAGGTGTCGTCGTCTTGCGGCAAAACTGCCAACCTCGCTACTCGTATAGCCCATGCATTGCTTGAGGTGGTCAACCAGATAGTTCAATCCCAAACCCTGTTTGACGGAGAGTGTTACTACTGGATGGCCACGGTCCTCTGTAATTCCGACCGGAAGAGTTGATGTGTCGGCTTTATTCAAAATAAAACTGATATTTTCTGCCTGAGGAAACCTGCTGAAATAATCAGGCCAGTTTTTTTTTGGATCCAGTGAGTAGGGTTGGCTGCTATCCACCACAAATAAAATCCGATCCGCCCCCTCTATTGCCTGCCAGGCACGGCGAATGCCTTCCTTTTCCACCGGATCACCCGTATCACGAAGGCCCGCCGTATCAATTACGTGCAGTGGCATTCCATCCAGGCTTATCTCCTCCCTCAATAAATCTCTGGTGGTTCCCTCTACTTCGGTGACTATTGCACTATCCCGACCAGATAGTGCATTGAGTAAACTGGACTTGCCGGCATTCGGTTTGCCTGCGATGACAACCGTCATGCCCTCTTTCAGCAAGGCACCCTGTCTTGCCTGATAAAACAGCTCATCGAGCTGGATAATGATTCCATTCAAATCAGCACTGACCCGGCCATCGGCCAAAAAATCGACTTCTTCTTCGGGAAAGTCGATAGCTGCCTCGACATATATCCGCAGGGCGGTCAACGCCTCCAGCAATTGGTGAATTTGCGTTGAAAAGGCTCCCTGCAGAGAGCGGATTGCACATCGGGCTGCCTGTTCGGAGGTGGCATCAATCAGGTCAGCAATGGCCTCAGCTTGAGTCAGATCCAGCTTATCGTTAAGGAAGGCCCGTTGTGAAAATTCACCGGGGCGGGCAAGTCTGGCACCCAGCTGAATAGCGCGTTGCAGGAGCATATCCATGATGACTGGACCCCCATGCCCCTGCAGTTCGAGTACATGCTCTCCGGTAAAAGAATGCGGTGCAGGAAAGTAGATCGCTAAACCGCGATCAATAACCTGATTTTTGGCATCGTGAAAGTCCGTAAATACCGCTTGTCGTGGTTCGAGCTTTCTCCCGATAAAACCGTTGATCAATGGGTCAAGAGCAAGACCTGAAATACGTACCACACCAACCCCGCCCCGTCCGGGGGGGGTGGCTACTGCGACAATAACATCCTGATCGTGACTGAGGCCGTTCATGTATCACCAACAAGGCCCCCTGCGGGAGCCTTGTATCATTTCTTTTTCAAGGGAGCCGCTTCTATCTGGCGGGTGATCATCCACTGTTGGATTATTGAAAGAATATTGTTTACCGTCCAGTAAAGCACTAGTCCAGCCGGGAAGAACATGAAGAAAAAAGTAAAGGCTATGGGCATCATTTGCATGATTTTGGCCTGAGTAGGATCCGGAGGTGTGGGATTCAACTGCTGCTGAATATACATGCTGGCACCCATTAGCAACGGCAGAATAAAGAGCGGGTCCTTGACCGACAAATCCTGAATCCAGAGTATCCATGGTGCATGCCGCAGCTCCACACTTTCAAATAGTACCCAATAAAGTGCTATAAACACCGGCATTTGCACCAGAATAGGCAGGCACCCACCCATAGGATTTACTTTTTCTCGCTTGTATAGATTCATCGTCTCCTGGGATAGCTTCTGGCGATCATCCCCATAAAGATCTTTGAGGCGCAACATTTCTGGCTGCAATCGACGCATATTTGCCATGGAGCGATAGCTGGTGGCAGATAATTTATAGAATGCTGCCTTAATGAATACGGTCAGGAGAATAATCGACCAACCCCAGTTACCAATCAGTTCATGCAATTGATAAAGGACCCAGAACAGGGGTTTTGACACCCACCAGAGCCAGCCATAGTCCACAGTCAAATCAAGGTAGGGAGAAATTTCTTCCAACCTGTATTGATCTTTGGGACCAGCATAAAACGCTGCTTTAAGCTCTCCGGTGGCACCTGGTTCAACTGATATTTGTGGTGAGGTAAAACCAATAGTGTAAAGATCCTGGTTACCCAATTGACGCAGGGAAAATGCATTGGTCGTCGATTGATCCGGTATCCAGGCACTGATGAAATAATGTTGGATCATAGCAATCCAACCGCCCTCCAGGGTGTCCTTGAAAGGTGCTTCAACGAGATCTTCAAACTCGACCTTTTTGTAATTTTCTTCTGTGGTGCGCAAAGCGGCACCCACATAAGGGTTCATCCCCATTCCAGTGGCCACGGATGGCTCGTGGCTATCCCGTTTTATCTGGCCAAATAAGCCGGCTTGCCAAGCATTGGTGCCCTGATTGTCAACAAGGTAGGTTACTTCTATCAGGTGATCAGCTCGAGTAAAACTGAAGCGTTTAGTAATGGTGACGTCATCCTGCTGGAACACCATATCTACCTGTATTCCCTCGGCACCATCAGCAAGCCGATATTCACTTTTTTCAGCTTTGAAGAGAGGACGCCCCTCGGTGTTATCTGTTCCATTAATGCCAATCAAACCACTCTGGGCAATGTAAGTATTACTGGCTGTCTGATTTAAAAGAACGAACGGCGGAGAATCTTCCTGTAACCTTGTCAGGTGTTCCGGCAGTTCCACCCGAACAATATCACCGCCCCGAGTATCGATCAGCACATGCAGTACATCGGTAGATACCGACAAAAGCCGTGTTGTTGAAGTACCCGGAGCGTCCGTTTCTGTCGATGTGGCCTTCACCGCAACATTATCATTTTGTAATGTCGGTATTTCGTTGGTCGCAGGTTCGGGGGTTGACTCAGCCGGTAGTTGCTTTGTATCCGGGGCTAGTATGGTTTCTTCAGACACAGGATTCTGATCTGTCTGGGCACCTTGAAAGGTATCCCACTCAAGAAACAACATATACAGCACTACCAACATGCCACCTATCAATAAAGAACGTTGCCAATCCATAGTAATTTAACTCTTTTCTTTTTCAGATTGCGGTACAGGATCATAGCCACCGGCATAGAAGGGGTGACACTTTAACAGACGCTGGAAGCCTAGATAGACACCCTTTGAAGCGCCGTGCACTTTAATTGCTTCCTCAGCGTAGCAAGAGCAACTGGGATAGAAACGACAGTTTTTTCCTAACAGTGGGCTTACCAGGTACTGATACCCCTTTAGTAGAGCCAGCAAAAATGAGCGCACGACTACAATTCCGCCTGAAGTTTACGCGATAAACGCCGCCAGCTGTTTTCAAGCAGGTCGGTTTGTTCTTTCGGCGTTAAGCAATCCATACCCTGACGGGCCAGGAAAATGATATCGAGAGAATCGAGAAGGTTTTGAGACTGGCGAAAGGTTTCACGGACAACTCGCTTGACACGATTGCGATCAACTGACCGACGAATATGTTTTTTTGCCACCACAAGACCGAGCCTGGGCAGACACAGCCCGTTAGGTTTGGCCAGTAATAGAAGATTTGGGTGTGCAACTTTGAAGCAGGTACCAGAAAAAACAGCCTGGTAAGCCCGGGCTGTTAATAGACGCTTGTTTCTGCCAAAAGATGTCTCGGGCACAGGACTGCCCTGATCAAGGATAACAGTCAGGCTGCCAGGCGCTTGCGGCCCTTGGCGCGACGACGATTGATTACCTGACGACCATTTTTTGTGGCCATGCGTGCACGAAATCCGTGGGTACGCTTGCGCTTCAATACACTGGGCTGAAATGTTCTTTTCATGGCGGACTTCCTTAAGCTGGCCGGTTACCTTCTGAGGGCGGAGGATTTTAATGAATATCTGGAGGCATATCAATGAAAGATCTTCCGCTGAAACAAATAATCTTCATACAAACTTACCCACAGAAAAAACCACCTTCAAAGCTAGTTACCCACAGCTGTGCTAAAACTGTGGGTAACTTACGGGATAATTGGGCGGATTTATCCTTAATAAAATTGTGGGTAACTTCTTATTTACGAGACCTGTGGGTAACAGGGGGTTTAGCCCACAAGATACACAAAGAAACGGGCGGCTCTCTATGCAACTTAGCAAGTGGTTTATACAGCTTGTAACTAATTAATATTAAAAGGATATTTTGATCTACCCACAGAAAAACAACCGTACATATATAACTACTATTTACTAATACTTACATAAAGAAAATATATTTAATCTATTTTTATGGTTAACGGAGACAATACCGAACTTGCCAAATTAAACAAAGAGACAATGAATAGGGCTAACAAAACCAAACGGTTAAATTATAAACAATTTACTTTATAATCACCGCCCCTGCCAAAAACTACAGAGCGGCCTTTTGTCCATGTATTATCCGGAAACGTTCGATGTCATCGTCATTGGTGGCGGTCATGCCGGAACTGAAGCTTGTCTGGCTGCGGCCCGAATGGGTTGCAAGACACTATTGCTTACACACAACATCGAAACATTGGGACAGATGTCCTGTAACCCGGCAATCGGGGGCATAGGCAAAAGCCATCTAGTGAAAGAGGTCGATGCCCTGGGTGGCATTATTGCCAAAGCAACCGACTTGAGCGGTATACAGTTCCGAACCCTGAATGCCAGAAAAGGGCCAGCCGTCAGGGCAACCAGGGCCCAGGCAGACCGTATTCTATACAAGGCCGCTGTTCGTCAGATTCTCGAAAACCAGCCCAATCTGTGGATTTTTCAGCAAGCAGCTGAGGATTTGCTTATGGATGGGCTGCGGGTGAGCGGTGTGGTTACTCAAATGGGGTTGCGTTTCAGCGCGAAAACAATTGTTTTGACAGCGGGGACCTTTCTGGCGGGAAAAATACATATCGGGCTGGAAAACTATGCCGGTGGTCGAGCAGGCGATCCGCCAGCGATGGGGTTGGCGGCAAGGCTTCGGGAGTTGCCCCTGAGAGTTGATCGGCTGAAGACCGGGACACCGCCAAGGATTGATGCCCGAAGTGTGAACTTTGATGGATTGCAGGTACAGTGGGGTGATAAACCTGAACCTGTCATGTCCTATCTCGGAGACGCCTCTCAACACCCACAGCAGACCTGCTGTTACATTACCTACACCAATGAGCGGACACATGAGATTATCCGTGGTGGGATGAACCGCTCACCCATGTACACCGGGGTTATCGAGGGAGTTGGTCCCCGATACTGCCCTTCGATTGAAGATAAAGTGGTACGGTTTGCCGATAAGCAAAGTCATCAGATCTTCATTGAACCGGAGGGCTTGACAACCCACGAACTCTACCCCAACGGTATTTCGACCAGTTTGCCCTTCGATGTGCAGATGGAACTGGTTCGCTCGATAGAGGGCTTTGAAAACGCACATATAACCAGGCCGGGTTACGCCATTGAGTACGATTATTTTAATCCTCAGGATTTGCAGTATTCATTGGAGAGCAAGCACATTGACGGGTTGTTTTTTGCTGGCCAGATAAATGGTACTACCGGGTATGAAGAAGCTGCCGCACAGGGCTTGCTGGCGGGATTAAATGCCGGATTGCGGAGTCGTGAAAAGGCACCGTGGTGCCCGCGACGGGATGAAGCCTACATCGGTGTCTTGGTGGACGATCTGATTACCATGGGAACGCAGGAACCCTACCGGATGTTTACCAGTCGTGCAGAATATCGGCTGTTGTTGCGGCAGGACAATGCCGACCTGCGTCTTACTGAGAAAGGGCGGGAACTCGGATTGGTTAACGATGAGCGTTGGCAGCTCTTTTGTACGAAACGTGAAGCGGTAGCAAGAGAGCAGCAACGACTGAAGGGTTGCTGGATTCAGCCAGATAGCCCGCAGGCTGAGGTGATCGCCCAAAAAACCGGATCTATGCCAATGCATGAATACAGTCTCTTCGAGCTGCTGAAGCGACCGGAATTGCACTATGAAGATATTCGATTATTGCAGGAAGTGCCGCCGCAAATAGCCGAGGAAGTGGCTGAGCAAGTGGAGATCGATGCAAAGTACGCAGGCTACATTGCCCGCCAACAAGAAGAAATTGACCGTATGCAGCGCCAGGAAAACACGCCGATCCCAGCTGATTTTGATTTCAGTGTAGTCAAGGGGCTGTCCAATGAGGTAAAACAGAAACTGATAGCCGCGCGGCCGGACACCCTGTCCAGAGCATCCCGTATACCGGGTGTTACGCCAGCGGCGGTATCTTTGTTGCTAATCTATCTCAAACGAAAATCGCTGGTTGAAAAAAAGATCGCCTCCTAAATGTCGGACCGCGAACGGATACTCCGCGAAGGACTGCAAAGCCTGGGGTTACCCTTGGATGCTGGACAGGTAGCTGCCCTTTTTGCTTATCTGGAGTTATTGCAGCAGTGGAATCGTGCCTATAATTTGACAGCTATTCGTGACCCCGAAATGATGCTTACCCATCACTTGCTGGATAGTCTGAGCATAGCTTCATGGATAAAGGGCACGCGTATTATTGATGTGGGCACCGGCCCCGGGTTGCCAGGTATACCACTGGCTATCTGTTACCCGGAGCGCCAGTTCAGCCTGCTAGACAGCAATGGCAAGAAAATCCGCTTTCTCTTCCAGGTAAAAACCACCCTGGGTTTGGGGAATGTTCAGGAGATTCAATCCCGCACTGAAGCCTACCGGCCGGAACAGCCCTTTGATGCCGTAATCAGTCGGGCGTTTACGAGTCTGGCCGGAATGACTGAAAAATGCGCTCATCTGCTTTCTGCGCATGGGCGTTTCTATGCCATGAAGGGCCAATATCCTGAGCAGGAGTTGAGAGAGTTGCCAAAACACTATAATGTCGTTGGCGCACATCAGCTTGTTGTTCCAGGTGTTGAAGGTCGTCGGCACTTGATAGAAATTGCGCCCGTCTGAGGACATTGCCTTGAGTCAAACATTTGCCATTGCCAATCAGAAGGGTGGCGTGGGGAAAACCACCACCAGTGTAAATCTGGCGGCTTCATTGGCCAGCTATAACAAGCGTATCCTGTTGGTAGACATGGATCCCCAAGGTAATGCCACCATGGGCTGCGGTGTAGAAAAAAACCAGCTGAAAACCACCATCCTTGATGTACTCACCGGTGACACGAAAACAGAAGAAGCGCTGCAGCGTTGTGAAACAGGCAACTTTGATCTGTTACCAGCCAACGGTGATCTCACGGCAGCCGAAGTGGAGTTGCTTCGAGTGACCAATAAAGAAAGCAGGTTGCGCCATGCTCTGGCCAGGGTGAAAAACAGTTACGATTACATTGTTATCGATTGCCCGCCGTCACTGAGTATGTTGACAGTGAACTCACTGGTGGCCTGTGATGGCGTCATCATACCCATGCAATGCGAGTATTATGCCCTGGAAGGGTTGTCGGCGTTGATGATGACCATCGGGAGAATAGGGAAATTTCTCAATCCGAAGCTACAGGTCGAAGGTATATTGCGCACCATGTACGACCCCAGAAACAGTTTGACCAATGAGGTGACAGCGCAGTTGCGAAGATACTTTGGCGACAAAATCTATCGTATTGCCATCCCTCGTAACGTCCGACTGGCGGAAGCCCCAAGTTACGGACAACCGGCGCTCAGCTACGATAAGCACTCGAAGGGAGCGCTTGCGTATCTGGGGCTGGCAGGAGAGATCATCCGCAGAGGTAAATCGCCGAAAGTGCAGATTGACAAAGCAGGTTAATTTTATGGTCAGAAGAAAAGGTTTGGGCCGCGGTCTGGATGCACTCCTGGGGGTTGATGACGATGAGAATACATCAGTCTCTCAGGGGGCAGATCACCTGAAAGAGTTGCCTCTTGAATTTATGAGCCGCGGTAAATATCAACCGCGCAGGGATATGCACCCTGAAGCACTGGAGGAGCTTGCCAACTCCATTCGTGTGCAGGGAATAATGCAACCTATCGTGGTGAGACCTGTCGGTATAGACCGCTATGAAATTATTGCCGGCGAGCGCCGCTGGCGAGCAGCCCAACAGGTTGGCCTGGAGACAATCCCTGCGTTAATCAGGGAGGTGTCGGACGAGTCTGCCATTGCGATGGCATTGATTGAGAATATTCAACGTGAAGATCTCAATGCAATGGAAGAAGCCCAGGCTCTGACGCGACTGCAACAGGAATTTGATCTGACCCAGCAGCAGGTCTCGGATGCGGTGGGTAAACCCCGCAGCACGGTAGCAAATATCATGCGCCTGATGAGCCTTGAGGAAGACGTGCAAAAATTGCTGGAGCATGGTGATCTGGAAGCAGGCCATGCCAAAGCCCTGCTTGGCTTGTCGGGTATGGAGCAGGCGGAGGTTGCCAGAACGGCTGTGGCAAAAGGTTTGACTGTCCGGCAGACGGAAGCACTGGTGAGGAAGAAGCTCCAACCACCGGTGGGAAATAAAATACGAAAAGAAAACAGTGATATCAGGGTACTTCAGGATAAGTTGTCGGAGCAGATCGGCGTACCTGTATTTATTGAACACTCGGCTAAGGGCAAGGGAAAATTGACCTTTAAATACAATAATCTGGATGAGCTGGAAGGAATTCTTGAGCACATAAAATAGCGCCAAGCCATAAGCAGCATCAATGGCGGCTATTTGTACGACAGCAACTAAAACTAACCCCGGTGGCAAAGTTTAGTTGAATCTGCAACTTGTACTACCTATAATTGCCGCCCGTTTGGGTTGACAAAATTGTCATCATGAGCAGATAGCACGAGTGGAGGGTGGTGAATGAAAGCTACCATTGAATCTCCACCGGTAGCTCGAATAGCGCTGGTCCAACTGATGGTTCTGTTGGTTTCGGTACTGGCATTGCTACCGCTAGATAGCGTTCTGTGCTGGTCCTTGCTGATTGGTGGGGTGATACAGATAGGCCCACACGCCTATTTCACCCGGCAAACCTTTCGCTATATGGGGGCCAGGCAGACACCAAAAATAATACGTGCCATATACAGGGGAGAGGCGGGCAAATTATTGCTCACGGTTGTGTTGTTTGGTTTGACGTTCAGTTATATGTCGCCAGTCAGCATACCTGCGATTTTTCTTGGCTATGGCGCGATGATAATTGTGCAGTGGCTTTGCGCCGCAAAGGTGTTGAGCCACACGGGTAATTAGACCTAGCTGGTTTGAGAGATAAAAATGGCAGGCGATACACAACAAACGGGAACAGAGTACATCCAGCACCACCTGACCAACCTTACGTATGGTCAGCACCCGGAAAATGGCTGGAGTTTTGCTCACAATGCCCAGGAAGCAGCTGAAATGGGCTTCATGGCAGTCAATGTGGACAGTTTGGGTTGGTCATTCGGTCTGGGTCTTATCTTTCTTGTTCTGTTTCGCTGGGCAGCCAAACGTGCCACTACGGGCATTCCATCTGGCTGGCAAAATTTTGTTGAAATGATGGTGGAATTTGTCGATGGAACTGTAAAAGACAGTTTTCATGGCAGAAATCCCTGGATAGCACCGATGGCCCTGACAATATTTGTCTGGGTTTTCCTGATGAACCTGATGGACCTGATACCGGTCGATGTGATCCCCTGGTTAATGCTTCAGGCCGGTGTACATTTTCAGAAAATCGTTCCCTCCACTGACCCAAATATCACCCTCGGAATGGCATTAGCCGTTTTCGTCATGATTATCTATTACAGCATCAAGGTGAAAGGTGTTGGTGGGTTTGTGGGTGAGTTGACCCTGCAACCCTTCTCCGCCAAAAATCCCGTGGTTCAAGCTATTTTTGTACCAATCAACCTGGCCCTTGAGTTGGTTGGCCTCCTGGCGAAACCTTTCTCCCTGGGTTTGCGGTTGTTCGGCAATATGTATGCCGGTGAAATGATTTTTATCCTCATCGCCATGATGTACAGCGCAGGTTGGATATTGGGAACCTTTGGTGGTGTTCTGCAATTGGGATGGGCCATATTCCATATTCTGATCATTACCCTGCAAGCATTTATTTTTATGGTTTTGACCGTCGTGTACCTGAGCATGGCACACGAAGATCACTGATTTACTTTTAACTTTACTACTACAGTCATTAGGAGATAAAAATGGAACTCATCTTGGTTGCAGCCGCAATTATGGTTGGTTTTGGTGCCCTGGGTGCCGCAGTTGGTATGGGTCTGCTCGGGGGTAAACTCCTGGAAGGCACTGCTCGTCAACCGGAGCTGGGTCCGATGCTGCAGGGTAAAATGTTCCTTCTGGCGGGTCTGATTGATGCGATTCCGATGATCGGTGTGGGTATCGGCATGTATTTGATCTTCGCGGTTTATGCCGGTTAAGCAACAACAACCCGATTCTTTTATTTAACCCCAGGAACGAGGTGTTGGCGTGAATATTAACCTGACCCTATTTGGGCAGCTGGTTTCTTTTCTGTTCTTTGTGTGGTTCTGCAAAAAGTTTGTATGGACTGCCATTATCAATGCAATGGAAGAACGGCAGAAGAAAATAGCCGATGGCTTGGATGCTGCTGATCGCGCGTCGCGTGATCTGGAGCTGGCACAAGAAAGAGCCACCGAGCGGCTCAAGGAAGCCAAACAGGAAGCGGCATCCATACTTGAGCAAGCAAACAAGCGGGCTAACCAGATAGTTGGAGAAGCCAAAGAGCAAGCTCGCGCCGAAGGCGATCGTCTCAAAGCGGCAGCTCAGGCGGAAATCGAACAAGATGTTAACCGTGCGAAGGAAGAGCTTCGTAAAAAGGTTGCAACACTTGCTCTGGCTGGCGCTGAGAAAATCTTGCAGGCAAATATTGATGAAGGCGCGAACCGTGCGCTTGTCGATAAACTTGCAGCCGAGCTGTAACCGAGGTTTAACATGGCTGAATTGAGCACGTTGGCCCGGCCCTATGCAAAAGCGGCTTTTGAATATGCCGAAGGTGCGGGTGATCTGCAAAACTGGTCTGATAGTCTTGCTGTAGCAGCTGCGGTTGCACAGCAGCATGTAGTAGAAAAGCTGTTGAGTTCGCCAGCCTACACGGCAGCACAACAGGCAGAAAAAGTAATAACAGTTTGTGGTGATGCCCTTTCCGGCAAGACGCTGAATTTTATTCAGGTTTTGGCGGATAATCGCCGTCTCAGACTTTTACCACAGATTTACCAGCAGTTTGAAACACTCAAGGCTAACCGCGAAAAAACCGTTGAGGTAAATGTGGTTTCAGCCCGGGAGATCAGTGCTGAGCAACAAGAAAAGCTGGCCAGTGCGCTCAGTGCGAAACTGGAACGCACCGTTAATATGCAGGTATCCGTTGACAGCACCCTGATAGGTGGCGCTGTGGTAAGGGCTGGAGACACTGTCATTGACGGATCCATACGCGGGCGATTGTTAAAACTCGCCGAAGCATTACATTCATAGGATTGAGGACCAGAGCAAATGCAGCAACTGAATCCATCCGAAATCAGTGAGATCATCAAACAGCGTATTGATAGCCTTGATGTTTCCTCTGAAGCGCAAAACGAAGGCACAATCGTTTCGGTATCTGACGGTATTATTCGCATTCACGGCCTTGCCGATGTGATGTACGGTGAGATGATCGAATTTGAAGGTGGTATCTACGGTATGGCCCTCAATCTCGAGAGAGATTCTGTCGGTGCCGTTATTCTGGGTGATTACCAAAGTCTGGCTGAAGGTCAGAAGGCCCGGTGCACAGGCCGCATCCTGGAGGTTCCGGTTGGACCGGAGCTGGAAGGCCGTGTGGTTGATGCTTTGGGCAATCCCATTGATGGTAAAGGTCCAATCAATGCGAAAATGACGGACCCACTGGAAAAAGTTGCGCCCGGTGTTATTGCCCGTCAATCTGTAGACCAACCGGTACAAATCGGTCTCAAGGCCATTGATGCCATGGTGCCGATTGGACGCGGACAGCGGGAACTGATTATTGGTGACCGCCAGATCGGTAAAACAGCGATCGCGGTCGATGCCATCATCAACCAGAAAGATTCTGGGATTAAATGTATTTATGTGGCGATCGGTCAGAAGGCATCTTCCATTGCAGCCGTTGTGCGCAAGCTGGAAGAGCACGGTGCTATGGCCCATACCATTGTGGTTGCGGCAACCGCATCTGATCCCGCTGCCATGCAATATCTGGCCCCTTTTGCTGGTTGTACCATGGGTGAGTACTACCGCGATCGCGGTCAGGATGCCTTGATCATTTATGATGACCTGACCAAGCAGGCCTGGGCGTATCGTCAGATTTCTTTGTTGTTGCGTCGTCCGCCGGGCCGCGAGGCTTACCCTGGCGACGTCTTTTACTTGCACTCTCGCCTCCTTGAGCGCGCCGCTCGCGTTAACCCCGCCTATGTTGAAAAATTCACCAACGGTGAAGTCAAGGGGAAAACCGGTTCATTGACAGCATTACCTGTGATTGAAACCCAGGCGGGCGATGTATCAGCATTTGTACCGACTAACGTTATTTCGATCACTGACGGACAGATCTTCCTCGAGGCAGATATGTTTAATGCCGGCATCCGTCCTGCCATGAATGCCGGTATCTCGGTATCACGGGTAGGTGGCGCCGCACAAACCAAGGTGATCAAGAAATTGTCGGGTGGTATTCGTACGGCACTTGCCCAGTATCGTGAACTGGCGGCATTCTCTCAGTTCGCCTCGGATCTGGATGAGGCGACCAAGTCTCAGCTCGATCACGGTGAACGAGTTACTGAATTGATGAAGCAGGGCCAATATTCACCCCAGAGCGTGGCAGAAATGGCCATGATGATTTATGCCGCTGACCGGGGTTATCTGAAAGAAGTTGAGGTCAGCAAGATTGGTGATTTTGAACATGCGCTGCTTTCGTACATGAAAGCAGAACACAGCGACTTGCTTGATCAGATAAATCAGACCGGTGACTGGAACGACGACCTTGATGCCAGTTACAAGGCTGCGCTGGAGAAGTTCATCAGCACTCAAACCTGGTAATTTCTGATTTGGGCTGACATCGTCAGCCCAAAATTGTGAAAGGCTAAATTATGGCAGTCGGAAAAGAAGTCAAAACAAAAATCAACAGTATCCGCAGCACACAGAAAATCACCAGTGCTATGGAGATGGTTGCAGCGAGTAAAATGCGGCGGGCACAGGAGCGTCGCGAAGTGAGCAAGCCGTATGCCGACAGAATTCGTTCGGTTGTAGGCCATCTCGCCAATGCTAATGTTGAGTACAAACATCAGTACATGGAAGAGCGCGAAGTAAAGCG
This sequence comes from Porticoccus sp., assembly GCF_965660005.1. Taxonomy (GTDB): domain Bacteria; phylum Pseudomonadota; class Gammaproteobacteria; order Pseudomonadales; family Porticoccaceae; genus Porticoccus. The sequence goes on along the minus strand of NZ_CBFHYF010000003.1, from coordinate 71,214 downwards.
CGTCGGGTTCATTATCGTATCAACTGATCGCGGCTTGTGTGGTGGTTTGAACACCAACCTGTTTAAAGAAGTCATTCGGTCAATGAAATCCTGGTCGAATGAAGCCATTGCTATTGATCTCTGCGTGTTGGGGAACAAAGCGGCAGCCTTCTTTGGTGGTTTCGGCGGCAATATTGTTGCCACCGTAAAAGACCTTGGTGACCAGCCTTCCGCCGGCGACCTTATCGGTGGTGTAAAGGTAATGCTTGATGCCTATGATGAAGGAATCATTGATCGCCTCTATCTGGTTTCAAATGATTTTGTCAATACGATGACCCAAAAGCCTGTTGTGGAGCAGTTGTTACCCCTTTTGCCAATCGAAGATCAAAAGATGAAGCACCACTGGGACTACATCTACGAACCCGATGCCAAGGATTTGCTTGACGGACTCCTGATTCGTTATATCGAATCCCAGGTTTACCAGGGCGTGGTAGAGAACAAAGCCTGCGAACAGGCGGCGAGAATGATTGCCATGAAGAGCGCCACCGATAATGCGGGTGACTTGATCAATGAATTGCAGTTGCTTTACAACAAAGCACGTCAGGCGGCTATTACCCAGGAGCTGTCGGAAATCGTTAGTGGTGCAGCAGCCGTTTAACACAAGATTTTACAGCCTTAGTTTAAGAGGAATCAGACATGAGTAGCGGACGTATCGTACAAATTATTGGTGCGGTGATTGATGTGGAATTCCCACGCGATCAGGTACCCAACGTATATGACGCACTGTTAGTTGATAAGCAAGGTCTGACCCTGGAAGTCCAGCAGCAGCTAGGTGATGGCGTAGTGCGTACTATTGCCATGGGCTCCTCAGAGGGTTTGAGCCGGGGCCTCAGTGTTGGCAATACCAACGCGCCGATCAGTGTACCAGTCGGTCTTGCAACACTCGGTCGCATCATGGATGTACTGGGTAATCCGATTGATGATTGTGGCCCTATCGGGGAAACCGAGCGCGCCTCAATCCACCGTAAGCCACCGGCCTATGATGAGCTGGCTGCGTCTACAGATTTGCTGGAAACAGGAATCAAGGTAATTGATCTGGTGTGCCCGTTTGCCAAGGGCGGTAAGGTGGGATTGTTCGGTGGTGCCGGTGTCGGTAAAACCGTAAACATGATGGAACTGATTAATAACATCGCTACCGAACACTCTGGATTGTCGGTGTTCGCTGGTGTCGGGGAGCGTACCCGGGAAGGTAATGACTTCTACTTTGAGATGCAGGAATCGAAAGTCGTTAACATCGAAACACCCAGTGAGTCGAAGGTGGCAATGGTCTACGGTCAGATGAACGAACCGCCGGGTAACCGTCTTCGCGTCGCATTGACCGGCCTGACCATGGCGGAAAAATTCCGCGATGAAGGTCGTGACGTGTTGCTGTTTGTTGACAACATCTATCGTTACACGTTGGCGGGTACGGAAGTTTCTGCGTTGCTCGGTCGTATGCCCTCTGCTGTGGGTTACCAGCCAACGCTGGCTGAAGAAATGGGTGTTCTCCAGGAACGTATTACCTCTACCAAAGTGGGTTCCATCACATCGGTACAGGCTGTGTATGTTCCCGCAGATGACTTGACTGACCCGTCACCTGCCACCACATTCGCTCACCTCGACTCAACGGTTGTACTGAGCCGTGATATTGCAGCCAAGGGTATTTATCCTGCAGTAGACCCGCTGGATTCTACGTCACGTCAGCTCGATCCGCTGGTAATTGGTCATGATCATTACGATACAGCCCGCGGTGTACAGACGGTTCTTCAACGCTATAAAGAGCTGAAAGACATCATTGCCATTCTTGGTATGGACGAACTCTCAGAGGAAGACAAGTTGGTGGTATCTCGCGCCCGGAAAATCGAGCGCTTCCTGTCCCAGCCTTTTCATGTGGCTGAGATCTTCACCGGTTCACCTGGAAAATATGTTTCTTTGAAAGACACGATTGCCGGCTTCCAGGGCATTCTTAACGGCGACTACGACAATCTGCCCGAGCAAGCATTTTACATGGTAGGTACGATTGATGAAGCTGTTGAGAAAGCAGGAAAAATGAAGTAAACGATCAATATAGGCACTAAGATATGGCTATGACTGTGCACTGTGACATCGTAAGTGCCGAGCAATACCTGTTCTCCGGTTTAATAGAGCTTCTCGTTGCCAGTGGTTCTCAGGGGGAACTCGGTGTTACGTTTGGTCACGCCCCGCTGTTAACTGACCTCAAACCTGGTCCTGTCCGGATAGTTAAGCAGAATGGTGAGGAAGAAATTTATTACCTTTCCGGTGGTTATCTGGAAGTGCAGCCTAACAAGGTATCTATTCTGGCTGATACAGCATTGCGGGCAGATGATCTCGACGAAGCTGCAGCACTAGAAGCCAAGAAGCACGCAGAACAGGATATGACCAATCAGAGTGGCGAGTTTGACTATTCCCGGGCCGCCTCTCAATTAGCCGCTGCGGCTGCTCAGCTCCGTACCATTGAGCAATTGCGTAAAAAAATGGGTGGCAAAAAATAATCCGTTTTGAATCGTTGTTTATAAAAGGGTGGCATTTGCCACCCTTTTTTTATGCGGTCACAGACAGAACACCACGGGTTTGCCTGTGGATGAAGGTCAACTCTGTCAGGAGTTGTAATTTAGCGAAGCGGGGCGTAGTCCCCAGAACCCCGGCTTTAGCCGGGGGAATCTATACGTGGTTATTGCCTGCCAGCTGGAGGGAGGGCATGGGCTCTGACATCGTGGTAATTAGCAGCTGATACTGATTAAATACCCCGATTTACCGAGGAGATTCCTATGGCAACGGACGTCGTCATACTGGCTGCTGGCAGGGGGACCAGAATGAAATCCCGTCTGCCTAAAGTACTGCATTGCCTGGCCGGACGCCCATTGCTACAGCATGTTGTAGATGCCGGCAACGATCTCAAGACAGCCAGAATCATCATTGTCACGGGTCACGAATCGGAAAAGGTTAGGTCCGCTATCAATGGCGAAGCCCTGTTCTACGTTGAACAAAAGCAGCCATTAGGCACGGCCCACGCGGTTCAGCAGGCGGTTCCGGAAATTCGTAGTGATGCCACAGTATTGATACTTTATGGCGATGTTCCGTTAATTCAGCCAGCTACAATTCAGACTATGGTCGATATGGCCGCTGACGGGTCATTGGTGCTGTTAACGGTGTTACTTGGCGATCCGTCTGGGTATGGGCGAATCATCAGGGATCAAGCGCAGGAAGTGGTGGCGATCGTTGAAGAAAAGGATGCTAGCCAACAGCAACTGGATATTTGTGAAGTGAACACCGGTGTGATGGCGCTGCCCGCAGAAAAGCTGAAAAACTGGTTACCTGTGATTGATAACAAGAATGCTCAACAGGAGTACTATCTCACAGACCTTATCTCGCTTGCACACCAGCACCATTATAAGATTAAAACGTTGCAGCCCCTTTTCCCACAAGAGGTAGAGGGTGTGAATAATCGTAGTCAGCTGAGCCGGCTGGAACGTTATTATCAGCGACAGCATTCGGAACAGCTCATGCTGGCAGGAGTCACCATCGCCGATCCAGACAGAGTGGATGTGAGGGGGAAACTGACCGCCGGCATAGACAACTACATCGACGTTAATGTGGTTTTTGAGGGCGATGTCCAGTTGGGCAATAATGTATCTATTGGTCCAAATTGCCTGATTATCAACAGCCGTATTGCCGATGGGGCCGAAATAAAAGCCAACAGTATTGTGGAAGGAAGCCTGGTCGGCCCAGACTGTGTTGTGGGCCCTTTCGCGAGATTGAGGGCGGGTACAGAGATGGCCGAAAGTGCGAAAATAGGTAATTTTGTAGAAACCAAAAACTCTTCCCTGGGGAAAGGCACAAAAATCAACCATCTCAGTTATGTGGGGGATGCCTGTTTGGGTGCCAACGTCAATATTGGAGCAGGCACTATTACTTGTAACTACGATGGTTTGAACAAGCACCGGACTACGATCGGTGACAATGCTTTTATTGGCTCAAATACTTCTCTGGTGGCGCCGGTTACTATTGGCAAGAACGCCACCGTAGGGGCGGGTTCCACTATTACATGCGATGTACCCGATGGTGAGCTCGGGTTGACTCGGGCGAAACAGCAGAACATCGAAGGTTGGAAACGGCCGGGAAAAAACGATGAATCTCTTCAGTAATTAACGGAAAACCTTATGTGCGGAATAGTTGGGGCACAAGCACAACGGAATGTGATCGGCATCCTGATCGAGGGGCTCAAAAGACTGGAATATCGCGGTTACGACTCCGCCGGTTTGGCTGTAATTGATCAAAACGGTGAGCTGCAGTTACGGAAGAACAAAGGCAAGGTGGCACAACTCGTCGATCGACTGGTTGAGCAGCCCACTCGGGGTAGCGTGGGCATTGCCCACACACGCTGGGCTACTCACGGCGTCCCCAACGAAATCAATGCCCACCCACATACCTCCGGTGGGGTTGCCGTTGTGCACAATGGCATTATTGAAAACCATGCAGAATTGAAAAAAGAGCTGACGGGTTTGGGCTACCAGTTTACTTCGGAAACAGATACCGAGGTGGTTGCCCATCTTGTTAACCATCTTCTTAAAAGCACCGCCTCGTTACGTCATGCAGTGCAGATTTGTACGACCAGATTGCAAGGCGCCTATGCGCTGGCAGTGATCAGTACTTCTGAACCCCGATCATTGATTGGTACCCGTAGTGGTAGCCCGCTGGTAATTGGTGTTGGTATAGAAGAAACATTTCTTGCCTCTGACCAAATGGCGCTGCGCCAAGTAACGGATCGCTTTGTATTCCTGAAAGAGGGTGATCTGGTTGAACTGGCAGAAGGTAGCTACAGGATTTTCGACAAGACAGGCAACCTGGTCGAGCGTGATGTAGACACGCTGCCCGGAGGTGATGATGTCACCGATAAGGGTGGTTACCGACATTACATGATGAAAGAGATATTTGAGCAGCCAGCTGTCCTTGATGCCACACTACAGGGACGTATCGGTCAGGCCCATGTATTGCCGGAAGCATTTGGAAGTCGCGCCGTAGAGGTATTTGCCCGGGTAAAAGCCGTCCATATTGTCGCTTGTGGCACCAGTTATCACGCCGGGCTTGTAGCCCGCTACTGGTTGGAAGAGTGGGCCGGTATTCCCTGTCAGGTAGAAGTGGCAAGTGAATATCGTTACCGTACAGTTGTTGTTCCCACCGATACGCTGTTTGTCACGATTTCTCAATCCGGAGAAACAGCCGACACCCTGGCCGCCCTGACTTCGGCAAAAACATCCGGTTATCTTGCCACGCTGGTCATCTGTAACGTAGCCAACAGCTCACTGGTGAGAGAGTCAGATATGGCCCTCATGACCCATGCCGGGCCTGAGATCGGTGTCGCATCGACAAAAGCATTCACCACCCAGTTAGTGGCCTTGCAGCTACTCTGCATCGGTATTGGTAAAAGCCATGGCCTGACTGAAGAAACAGAGCGATTGCTGGTGGAGGCCCTTCGTCAATTGCCCCAACTCTGTCGGGATACGCTTTTACTGAATGAACAGATTGAAAAAACCTTTGAATGTTTTGCCGATAAACAACATGCGCTTTTTCTCGGTCGAGGTGTGCAGTACCCGGTTGCACTTGAGGGAGCGCTCAAGCTCAAGGAGATCTCTTATATTCACGCTGAAGCCTACCCTTCAGGTGAACTCAAACACGGCCCCCTGGCGCTGGTCGACAAGGACATGCCGGTGGTGGCTGTGGCACCCAACAACGAGTTACTGGAGAAATTGAAGTCAAATCTACATGAGGTAAAAGCCCGGGGTGGTCAACTGTTTGTCTTTGCCGACCTGAATGCCGGCTTTGAGAATGAAACGGATCTGACGGTGATCAACCTTCCCCATGTCCCGAAGAGCCTTGAAGCCATCATTTATACGTTACCGCTGCAATTACTCTCCTATCATGTGGCTGTATTGAAGGGGACCGATGTAGACCAGCCACGCAACCTGGCGAAGTCCGTCACCGTGGAATAAGCGTCATCAAATGGCCTGATTCCAAGGCCATTCGCCTGAGAGTCCCTCTCGCTTTTATTGAATATCCGGTAACAACCGATAATTGTGGCTGTTCCCTGTGCGCGAAATTCAGGACGCCTGAACTGCGCAAAGGTCATGCCGCTTGGGGCGAATAATCGGGTGTGAAGGCATAGACAGCAGACAACCACGATAAAATTAGTAATTGATCATCATGTTATGATGATAGTATAATAATAAAAGTTGATTCCCATCCAATTTAAAGTTAAATAATACGCAACTGTTCCTCCTGAGCAACCAGCCCTCTGATAGTGAGAAACGTGTTTTTACGAAAGGGACGGGGGAAAGCGCAACCGACGAAAGTTGGGTGCCAAAATTTTTATCTCGTAGCTCGAACCTTTACCCCATTTCTTAATGGGGTTTTTTTTGCCCGATTTTGGTGGAGTGGGCTTTAGTGATTTTCCAGTGGTTCACGGAGTACTTCCAGACCGAGTTGCATTTCCAGCAGGTGTTCCTGGAGGCGACCGCCTTTGTGCTGGGCAACACCGATTGCCAGCACATCAATCAACACGAGGTGAGCAATGCGTGATGACAGTGGGGTATAGATTTGAAAATCCTCTTTGACATCAATAGTTAGCGGGATAGTAGCTGCATTGGCTACTGGAGAGTCTGAAGGGGCGATGGCGATAACAATGGCACCCCTACTCTTTACGCGCTCCATGGCATTGATCAACGTGGTCGTTCTTCCCGACTGGGAAATAGCAATGACGATATCACTAGGTGCCATTGAGGCAGCCGACATATTCTGTAAGTGCGGGTCAGCATAGGCGGCCGCAGAGACCTGCAGGCGGAAAAATTTGTGCTGTGCATCGGTTGCGACAGCAGCGGACGCACCAAACCCGTAGAACTCAACCCGATTGGCCACACAGATTGCCTGAACGGCCCGATCAAGCATTTTCAGATCCAGAGAATCACGAACTTTCAATAGTGTATCGACAGTGGAATCGAACACCTTGAATGTGTATTCAGCCACAGAATCCTGGTCAGTGACGGCAATCTGGCCATAGCTCGGGCTGGATGCCAGCTGCTGTGCCAGCACCAGCTTGAAATCCTGAAAACCATTGCAACCCACTGCGCGACAGAAGCGCACCACAGTGGGTTCGCTGACTTCAGCCTTTTCTGCCAAATCCACGATTCTCATGCGAATGACATCGGTCAAATTGGCCAAAATAAACTCTGCCACCTTGCGCTCGGATTTGCGTAAATTAGGCAGACTACTGCTGATGGCCCAGGTGAGTTCAGCGGGTTTCATGGTGATCTCTCCACAATACGAGCTTTATTGTAAATAATTTACAGAAAAATGGCATTCTTGTAGTGAAAGTCTATTGCCGTACGCAAGGATCGCCCACCGGCATCAGTGTTCTGATAGAATTTACCGCCATGGATGTCACAACAATACTCGATCCCCTGAATACCGCCCAACGTGAAGCCGTTTCCAGCAATGCCAGCCATCTTCTGGTGCTCGCAGGTGCAGGCAGTGGCAAGACCCGCGTTCTTGTTCATCGAATTGCCTGGTTGATACAGGTGGAACAGGTTTCGCCCTATTCGATCCTGGCGGTCACCTTTACCAACAAGGCGGCAAGGGAAATGCGGGGTCGCATTGAAGACCTGTTGGGTTTCTCCGCTCAGGGAATGTGGGTGGGCACTTTTCACGGATTAGCTCATCGGCTACTCAAAATGCATTGGCAGGATGCGGGTCTTCCGGAAAATTTTCAGATACTCGACAGTGACGACCAGCTTCGACTGGTCAAACGCCTGTATCAGAGCTTGGGCATTGATGATAGCCGCTGGCCCCAGCGGCAGGCCCAGTCGTTTATCAATAACCAGAAAGACGAGGGACTGCGCTGCCGCGATTTGCAACCGGCCCATGACCCCTATCAGCGAACCATGCAACAGGTTTATGCTGCTTATGAGGAAGCCTGTGAGCGCGGCGGAATAGTGGATTTCGGCGAATTACTGCTTCGCGCCCATGAGCTCTGGCTGAAAAATCCAGAACTCCTGCAACACTATCAGCATCGTTTCCGGCATTTGCTGGCAGATGAATTTCAGGACACCAATGCGATTCAATATGCCTGGTTGCGAGTGCTGGCAGGTGATCAGCTGCCGGTAACGGCAGTGGGTGACGACGATCAGTCCATTTATGGCTGGCGTGGTGCCAAGGTGGAAAACATTCTCAACTTCCCCCGTGATTATCCGGCCACCCGGATGGTGCGACTGGAACAGAATTATCGCTCCAGTAAAAATATTCTTGAAGCAGCCAATGCCGTGATTTCACGCAATTCCAATCGCCTGGGAAAAAACCTCTGGACGGACGATAACGAAGGTGAAGCTATTTCACTTTATGCGGCCTTCAATGAGCAGGATGAAGCCCGTTTTATTGCCGAGCGTCTGAGAGACTGGGTCAATCAGGGTAATCTGCGCGAGGAATCGGCCATTCTCTATCGTTCCAATGCACAGTCCCGGGTGCTTGAAGACGCCCTGTTGCGCGCTGCAATTCCCTACCGCATTTATGGGGGGCAAAAATTTTATGAACGTCAGGAAATCCGCAATGCCCTCGCCTACTTGAGATTGCTGGTCAACCGTCACGACGATGCAGCATTTGAGCGGGTGGTCAATACTCCGACCCGGGGGATCGGTGATAAAACAATTCAGGAGCTGCGTGAGCTGGCCCGTGATGAAGGGATGTCGCTCTGGCGAACAGCGGAGCATGCCATTGCTGCGGGTCAATTTTCTGGTCGGGCCAGTAATGCGCTGGAGGGCTTCCTGACCCTAATCGGGAGGCTCGACCAAGAGACTACAGATTTCCCGCTACATGAACGGGTGGATCATATTATCGAGGGCAGTGGATTAATCGATTTTCATCGCCGGGAAAAAGGAGACCGGGGTGAATCACGAGTGGAAAACCTGCAGGAACTGGTGATCGCCAGCCGATCCTTTGAGCCAGAAGACAAAGACCTGCCACCACTGTCGCAATTTCTCGATCAGGCGGCCCTGGATGCTGGAGATCGGCAGGCGGATGTGGGTGAGGATGCGGTACAGCTGATGACATTGCACTCGGCCAAGGGGCTTGAGTTTCCGCTGGTTTTTCTGGCGGGTATGGAGGAAAACCTGTTTCCCCACCGGATGTCCGCAGAGGATCCCGGACGACTTGAGGAGGAGCGGCGACTGGCCTATGTGGGGATTACCCGGGCGATGCAGAAGCTTTACCTCACCTTTGCCGAATCCCGTCAGCAGTATGGCACCGAAAATTATAACCGCGTATCCCGGTTTGTCCGTGATATTCCAGCCAATCTGGTGGAAGAGGTCCGGTTGCGAGCTCAGATCAAACGACCTGCCAGTTATGCCCGACAACCGGCGATGAACCTCAGCGATAGCGGAGAGAACACCAGTCTTTCTCTCGGGCAGCGGGTTTTGCACCCTATTTTCGGTGAAGGCGTCGTTTTAAATTTTGAGGGTAATGGTGCCCATGCCCGGGTACAGGTAAATTTTGATAAAGAAGGGACCAAATGGCTGGTTTTGGCCTATGCCAAACTCAGTCCAATGGGTTAATCATCGAGGAAAAGACTATGAAAACGCCTATTTTGTTGACCATGTTGTTATTGACCCTGGTGGGTTGTGGTGGCGACAGTGACATGGCTTCTCCTGGCCAGCAACAAGCCACCCAGAAAACCTACCAGTGGAAAATGGTCACTACCTGGCCAAAAAACTTTCCCGGACTGGGTATGGCCGCTGAAAACTTTGCTGTCCTGGTGGAGCGGATGAGTGGGGGCCGGCTGACAGTAAAAGTCTACGGGGCAGGCCAGCTTGTGCCGGCTATGGAGGTGTTTGATGCGGTCTCACAGGGGGCCGCTGAAATGGGACATGGGGCCTCCTATTACTGGAAGGGAAAATCGCCGTCTAGCGCACTTTTTACGACCATTCCGTTTGGTCTCAATGCCCAGGAAATGAATGGCTGGTTGCAATACGGCGGCGGCATGGCGTTGTGGCGCGAACTTTATGAACCCTTCAATCTGTTACCTCTGGCAGCGGGGAATACCGGTGTACAGATGGCCGGCTGGTTTAATCGTGAAATCAACTCTCTGGAAGATCTCAAGGGACTGAAAATGCGGATCCCGGGTTTGGGTGGAGAGGTAATCAGCCGTATGGGTGTTGAGGCAGTCAATATTCCCGGGGGAGAGCTCTATACCTCGATGCAAACGGGTGTTATTGATGCCACCGAGTGGGTTGGTCCCTACAACGATCTGGCCTTTGGTTTTCATCAGGTAGCCAAGTATTACTATTACCCCGGTTGGCACGAACCGGGTCCGACACTGGAGTTGATGGTTAACAAACAGGCCTTTGCATCACTGCCAGACGATTTGCAGGCCATAGTCGAGGGTGCAGCGAGAGCGATTAACCAGGATATGCTGGACGATTACACAGCCCGCAACAATGGTGCGCTAAAGGAACTGGTGGAAACTCACGGTGTAGAGGTGCGGCCGCTACCGGACGAGGTGCTGGCGGAACTGAATCGGGTCACCGATCAGGTGTTGGAGGGAATAGCCAGCAGGGACCCACAATTCAAACGGGTTTACGAATCCCAGCAGGCATTCAAAGCCGGTGTTATGAACTATCACAAAATCTCGGAAGAGGCGTATTATCGGGCCCGAGAGCTTAAATAGCGGTTGTTTGACAGAGAAAGATCAAAGTGGTCGTGTAAAAGTTTCCTGCTCGGGTTGGTCATCAAAGTGTTCCTGAAATGCTTCGACGCTATCCGAGGCTTTGCCCAGGGTGGTGAACTCTGCGATATGAAACAGGGCTTCCCCCTCGTTGACCAGTGGAATCTGGGAAGCTGCGATAACAATGCCGTCGCTGCCTGATTTCAGGGGTTTTTCCGGGCCGCCGAATGGCGAAGCGAGATAGGCCAGTACCTGGCCCTCTTTGACCCGCTGTCCCAGCTTGATTTTACTGATCACAATGCCATCGCGCTCTGCCCGCAACCAATAGCTTCGACTGGCCTTAACCGGCACCAGCTTGGGAGGGGAGTGATCCGTTCGTGCTGGCAGCATACCGAGATGACGCATGACCGACATGACGCCCCGTACGCCGGCCTTTATGGCGGGCTCGTCAAAACGCAGTGCCTCCCCCGCTTCATACAGTATGGCCGGAATACCCAGCTCGGTGGCAGCAGCGCGCAGTGAACCATCTCTGACTTTGGCATCCATAAAAATGGGCGCACCAAAGGCCTCTGCCATACCCAGTGCTGCGGGGTCATCGAGATCACCGCGAATCTGGGAAAGATTTTTGCGATGGATGGCGCCGGTATGAAGGTCGATAACGTGTGTGCAGTGACTGAGTAGTTCCGTATGAATCAGATTGGCCAGACGGCTTCCCAACGGTCCCCGGGGCGAACCTGGGAAACATCGGTTTAAATCGCGCCGATCCGGTAAATAACGAGACTGTTGGATAAAACCGAACATATTAACAATAGGAACAATTAGTAAAGTTACCGACAAACGACGTAGTAAGCGCTTACCGACAATACGACGGCAAATTTCGATTCCGTTAATCTCATCCCCGTGAATCGCCGCGCAAACCAGTAGTACCGGTCCGGGTTTGCGGCTGTGGATGACCTCCACCGGCAAATCGATGGGCGTATCGGTATACAGGCGTGCCGCGGGAATTGACAGCAGCCGGGTTTTCCCGGGATTGATGACCTCGCCTGCCAGTTTCAGGGGTGATCTGCTCAAAATAACGATCCTTCTATCCCTGCCCACGGGTTTTGGTGCGGGATTGCCGGGCATTTTTTTCCATGAACTGAATGATATTACCGGCAACGTCCTTGCCAGTGGCCGTTTCAATCCCCTCAAGGCCCGGCGATGAATTCACCTCCATCACCAATGGCCCGTGGTTGGAGCGAAGGATATCCACCCCCGCTACATTCAGTCCCATGGTTTTGGCAGGGCGAACGGCGGTAGAGCGTTCGGCTGGAGAGAGTCTTGCCAGCGTGGCTGTGCCCCCCCGGTGCAGATTGGAGCGAAATTCTCCCGGTTGGGCCTGTCGCTGCATGGCGGCGACCACCTTGTCACCAATAACAAAACAGCGAATGTCTGCGCCACCGGATTCCGAGATGTATTCCTGAACCATAATGTCGGCTTTCAGACCCATGAACGCCTCGATCACGCTTTCTGCCGCTTTTCGGGTTTCCGCCATCACCACACCGATACCCTGGGTGCCCTCAAGCAATTTGACCACCAGCGGCGGTCCACCCACCATATCGATCAGATCTGGAATATCGCTGGGCTTGTTGGCATAGCCAGTGACAGGCAGGCCGATTCCCTTGCGGGATAACAGTTGCAGGGAGCGCAATTTATCCCGCGAGCGGGTGATAGCCACCGATTCGTTCAAAGGGTAAACGCCCATCATCTCGAACTGGCGAAGTACCGCCGTACCGTAAGTGGTAACCGATGCCCCGATACGGGGAACGACCACGTCAAAAGCCGGCAGCTCCACACCCTTTACATGAATGCTGGGATTTTGGATGTTGATGTTCATATAACACTTCAACACATCGATAATTCTGACTTCATGGCCGCGCTCAATCGCGGCTTCTTTGAGGCGGCGAGTGGAATACAACTCGGCATTGCGGGATAGAATGGCAACTCTCATTTAATTTTTCCCGCTAAATAGGATGTCTGTGGATCCACAATGAATTGTCCCGCCAGAGCCGAACGCCCCAACAGCATACGAAATTTCATGGTATCCCGGTTGGTGAGGGTCATTTCTATGGGTACGGTTTTGGTGCCGAGCACCACGGTGGTTTGTATCACGATACGCCGTTCCCTGTGACCACCGGAATCAGTGACAACACGCTCATCCACAATGGGTGCTGCACAACAGATGCTGTGGTTACTGTTCTGCCGGGGGTGCACCCAGATTCTCACCCAGGGAGACCCCTGTTCAGTGAAAGGTTCAAGGTGATGGGCATGCAGGCAGGAAGTGCGCGCGCCAGTATCTATCTTGGCCTTGATCCGGGCAATACCCAAATCAGGCAATGACAACCATTCCCGCCAACCAATCAGCTGAGTCATGCAGTTTACTCAAGTAACAGCGTTGTCCAACAATGAATCAATCGCCAGCCAGTTTTTTCAAAAAAACCTGTATTTCACGTTCGGTTTGTTTGTCACCAGCAGCACCGGCTTTTTCAAGCCCTATTGCAAAGGTCTTTTTCGCAGCATCCAGTTGCTCAAGTTTGAACTGTGCTCGCCCCAGCAATTTGTAGGCAGCGGTATAATTTTCGTCCATTGCCAGACAGCGCTCCAGATGGTCGATTGCCTCGGTATAGCGTTTTTCATGAAGACAGGCGCTGCCCAGGCCAAATCGAAGCATTGCTGAATCATTGCCCTGGGCAAGCATTGTTTCAAGATTGTTGATCAGTGTCATGGAAGTTTCTCTGATCAGATGGTGGGTTTCTCCCGGGCCATTGTCTCTCTCGGACAAGCAGTTTCAACGGCGCCAGAACATGGGGGTGAGTAGTACCAGTAGCGTAAATATTTCCAGTCGACCTAAAAGCATACCGATACAGAGAACCCACTTGGCAAAGATATTGATATTGCCGTAATTGGCAGATACATCACCGAGGCCGGGACCAAGGTTATTGAGTGCGGCGGCTGTGGCGGACCAGGATGTGACATAGTCGAGGCCGGAAGCCAGCAGCAACAATACCATCAGATAATAGACGGCGAGATAAACACCGAAAAATGCCCAGATAGCATTGGTGATCTGCTCGGGCACACTGCGATTGCGTATTTTGATAGGGAACAGTGCATTCGGGTGAATCAGGCGATGGATTTCTCTGAGACTCTGTTTCGCCAGGATCAGCATACGTCCCACTTTAATACCGCCACCAGTGGAGTTGGCGCAGGCGCCGAAAAAGGACAGAAAAAGCATCAGAAATGGTACAAAAGTTGGCCAAACACTGAAATCGGCAGTGGAAAAACCGGTTGTCGTCATAATGGAAACCAGCTGAAAAACGCCGTGATAGACACTTTCACCCTTGTCATAGGTGCCGCTCCAGAAAAGATATGCTGTCACCGAAATACTCCCTGCCAGCAGCATCTGGAGATAAAGCTTGGCCTCGGGATTGCGGAGATAATGGGTGAGGGACTTTCTTATAAAGGCATAGTAGTGAAGACCAAAATTCAGGCCGGAAATGATCATAAAGAAAATACAGATACCGATGATGGTGGTGTTGCCATCAAAATAACCCATGCTGGCATCATGGGTAGAGAAGCCACCAATGGCTACGGTGGAAAAACTGTGCCCTACCGCGTCGAAAAAAGTCATGCCAGCCAGCCAGTAGGCAAGCATGCACGCAACGGTCAGACCAAGGTAAATAAAGAATAGTGCTTTTGCTGTTTCAGTAATGCGGGGAGTCAGTTTGTTGTCCTTCACGGGTCCGGGGGTTTCGGCACGATACAGCTGCATACCACCAACACCCAGCATGGGCATGATGGCCACGGCGATGACGACAATCCCGATGCCGCCCAACCACTGCAATTGCTGACGGTAATAGAGAATCGATTTTGGCAGGAAATCCAAACCGGTTAACACGGTTGCCCCGGTGGTGGTCAACCCTGACATGGATTCAAACACGGCATCGGTGATACTCAGTGGCAATGACTCAGAAAGTATAAAGGGCAATGCCCCGACAAGGGCCAGTTCAACCCAGAACATCACGGTAATCAGGAATCCGTCACGACTGCGGAGTTCTGCACTTTGGCGGCTGAATGGCAGCCACATGAGCATGCCCAGTGAAAAAGTGATGGCAAAGGACAGAAAAAAAGCAGCGTGGGTTTGCTCGTCGTAAATCGTGGCGACTACGATGGGTGTCAGTAGTGTCAGGCTGAAAACCATCAAGAGCAGCCCGAGAACTTTTGAAATTACATTAAAATGCATAGATCAGATCTTCGCTGCCAGCGCTAGAAGAAGGTAAAGCCGACGGCGAACAACTTTTCCACCTCCCGGGTACGGCGTTTGTCCACCACAAAGACAATCGCGTGGTCGTTGTTTTCCACCACCGTGTCGTGGTGGGCAATGATGACCTCGCCGTTGCGCACCAGTGCGGCCAGAGTGACGCCCGGCGGTGACTTGATTTCTTCGATGGTCCTGCTGACCACTTTGGAGGTTTTACTGTCGCCATGGACGACAATCTCCATGGCCTCGGCAGCTCCCCGGCGAAGTGAGTGAGCTTTAACCGTATCACCTCGACGCACGTGACTGAGCAGAATACTGGTGGTGGCCTGTTGGGGAGAGATGGCGATATCGATTTCACCCCCCTGAACCAGGTCGGCATAAACCGGATTGTTGATCAGGGTCATCACTTTACGGGTGCCCAGCCTTTTCGCCAGCAGGGATGCCATGATATTCATCTCATCGTCATTGGTGAGAGCAAGAAAAACATCGGTTCGCTCGATATTTTCTTCGAGTAACAGGTCCTGATCCGTGGCGGACCCATTGAGCACAACGGTTTTATCCAGTCGTTCGGAAATATACTGGCAGCGCTCTTCGGAAAACTCGATGATTTTGATGTTGTATTGTTTTTCCAGTGCTTTGGCCAGGCGGTAGCCGATGTTGCCACCGCCGGCGATGACAATCCGTTGGTATGGGTTTTCAAGCCTGCGCAATTCACCCATGACCTTGCGGATGTCTTTTTTAGCGGCGATAAAAAATACTTCGTCACCCTCTTCAATGACGGTATCTCCACGGGGAAAGATAGGCCGGTCGCGGCGGAAAATCGCGGCGACCCGCGCATCCACTTTGGGCATATGTTTGCGGAGGAGCCGTAATTCGTGACCCACCAGCGGCCCACCCTTGATGGCGCGGACAGCCACCAGCTGAACCAGCCCGTCGGCAAAATTCAAAACCTGAAGGCTGCCGGGTTGTTCAATCAGACGGAATATGTAGTCGGTAACCACCTGTTCCGGTGTGATCAGAAAATCAACCGGGCAATTGGCATCGTTGAACAAGCGCTCACGGACTTTATCCGCGGTGTAGCTGCGATCGCGGATACGGGCAATTTTGGTGGGTGTGCGGAACAGGGAGTAAGCGACCTGGCAGGATGCCATATTGATTTCGTCGCTGCTGGTGACCGCCACCAGCATATCGGCGTCTTCAATTCCTGCGCGGATAAGGACGTCGGGGTGAGAGGCCATGCCATTGACCGTGCGAATGTCCAGCCGATCCTGAAGTTCGCGCAGGCGACGGTCATTGGTGTCGATGACAGAAATATCGTTAGCTTCTCCGGCCAGATGCTGGGCGAGTGTTCCGCCCACTTGACCGGCACCGGTAATGACGATTTTCATAGCTGGGAATTCCCGTTATTTGGTTATATGGCCACCGATGGTGGAGAAAATAACCAACACTGTTAAGCCATTCCTGTCTTGACCAGACGGGCAAAATAAAAGCCATCGTGGCCGCCAATCTCCGGCATCAATTGCCGACCTGCTGACGTTGCAATTCCCGCTTGGGTTGCCACCGTTTCGAGGCGGACAGAATTGTTTTCCCGGACAAAATCTGTGATCACCTGATCATTTTCCTGGGGCAAGGTTGAGCAGGTGGCGTAAAGCAAAGCCCCGCCTTCTGCTAACAGTGGCCACAGCGCTTTCAGCAGGGACAACTGCAAAGTGGCCAGCTTAGCAATATCCGCCGGTTTGCGCAGTAGTTTCACATCGGGGTGACGGCGGATAACACCTGTGGCGGAACAGGGGGCATCCAGCAAAATACAGTCAAAGTACTGCTTGCCATCCCACCAACTGGCCGGATTGGCCGCGTCGGCGGTGAGCAGCTTTGCCTGCAGCCCCAGCCGCAGCAAGTTATCGGAAACTCGTGCCAGCCGTTCGGCCTCGATATCGATAGCAATGACATCACCCTGATTGTTAAGCAACTCGAGAATATGACCGGTTTTACCACCTGGCGCACAACAGGCATCTAGTATTCGCTGGCCGGGTTCGGGAGCCAGTAGCTGGGCCGCCAGTTGGGCCGCTTCGTCCTGGACGCTGGCGTCACCCTCGGCAAAGCCGGGTAAATTTGTCACATCACAGGGCTGTTCCAGCGTGATACCGACGTCGCTGAACCGGGTGGGAGATGCCTCGATACCGGCCTCTGTCAGTGTTGCCAGGTATTCGTCCCGGCTGCAGCGCATTTGGTTTGCCCGCAGCGTCATGGGTGGTTGATGGTTATTGGCGGCCACCAGCTGATCCAGCTGTTCTGGCCAGGCCGCTTGCCAGAGGTCGATGAGCCAATCGGGGTGTGCGGTCTGAAATGCACGATGATTCCCCAGCTTGATATCGAGTGAGACGCGCTCCCGCAGAAACCGTCGCAGCACTGCGTTGGTAAGGCCTTTGGCCCAGTTTTTTTTCAGCTTCAGACAGGTATCTACAGCTTCGTTGACCACTGCGTGAGGGGGAATACGGGTTTCAAGTAACTGATAGAGCGAGCAGGCCAGTGTTGCCTCGATGTCAAAATCCTTTATTTTGAAGGGTTTTGCCAGCAATTCTGCCAGATAAACAGACAGGCGCGGATAAAACCGCAATGTGCCATAACACAACTGTTGTAGGAGACCGCGATCACGATCATCCACCCTGGCGAGATACTCGGGCAAAAGCGTATTGAGTGAACCTTCACCCCTCAGGACAGACGCGATAATTCTGGCGGCAGCCACTCTGACATTCATGTGCCCATCACCGAGCCCGGTGCAAACAGGTCCGCGTGGGCGTTGAGTATTTCCCCGGCCTGGAGCGGCTTCTTGCCGGGGAATTGCAGTACTGTGATTAACAGGCAGCCCGCCCCTGCCTGTACCAGAATACCGGATTTATCAGCGTGAATGATCGTACCCGGTATCACATTTTGATCTTGACTTGGCGCCGCACTCCCTTTCCAGATACGGATGCGCTCTCCCGAGAGCGTGCTGTAACAAATTGGATAAGGGTTAAAAGCGCGAATTTTCAACGCCAGCGTTTTAGCGGGTTCATGCCAGTTGATCAGGGCTTCTTGCTTGGTGATTTTTGGTGCGTAATTGCTCTGCCCGTTATCCTGCTTCTCAGCCACAGCACTACCCTGTTCAATCTGGTTGAGGGCTGCGAGCAAGGCGCCGGGGCCTATATTGGCCAGTCTGTCATGCAGGGTGCCGGCATTGTCCTCCGCTTCAACGACGCAGTGGGCTTTTAGAAGCATATCACCGGTATCCAGTCCTTCGTCCATCTGCATGATGGTGATGCCCGTTTCGGTATCTCCTGCTTCGATGGCACGCTGAATGGGGGCAGCACCTCGCCAGCGGGGTAACAGAGAGGCGTGGACATTGATGCAGCCATGCCTGGGAATAGCCAGCACGGCCTTTGGCAGTAGCAGACCATAGGCTACAACCACCATGATGTCGGCGTTATAATTAGCCAGAATTTGCTGCTCGTCAGCAGCTTTCAGGCCAACTGGCTGATGAACGGGTATTTGGTGGTCCACAGCCAGCAATTTAACCGGGCTGGCCGTGAGTTTTTTGCCGCGTCCGGCCGGCCGATCAGGTTGCGTGAATACGGCGACCACCCGATGGGAGGGGCAATCCAGCAGTACCTGAAGATGTGATGCCGCAAATTGCGGAGTGCCAGCAAATACGATGCGCAAAGAACTATCCTCGGGGTTGATCTGGCGGTGTCAGTCTTGTTGACGGTGGAGCTTTTCCAGTTTTTGCCGGATTCGTTGCCGCTTGATAGGAGACAGGTAATCCACGAAAAGTTTGCCGTCGAGGTGATCAATTTCGTGCTGAATACAGACTGCCAGCAGCCCCTCCGGCTCGAGCATATAGGGTTGCCCTTCCCGGTCCAGTGCTCTGAGGCGAATATGCTCTGGTCGCTGGATGGTCTCATAAAAGCCGGGTACTGAGAGGCAGCCTTCCGGATGGGGGCAAATGGCATTGTCGAGCACTTCTATTTGTGGGTTGATCATGACGATCGGCTGATCACCATCATCTGACAAATCCATGACCACAATTCGTTTATCGACATTGACCTGGGTAGCGGCGAGGCCGATCCCGTTAGCCTGATACATCGTCTCCAGCATATCGTCCACCAGTGACCTGGTGCCTTGATCGATTTCTGAGACCGGTGCAGCTCTGATGCGCAAGCGAGGGTCAGGGAATTCAAGGATGTTGAGTATTGACATTTGTTTGTGACGAGTTTCTAGCAATCTGGCGTAAACCACTGCTAACATAAGGCCAATGGAGCGGTATTATCAGTTAATACTGTCGGGTGAGAAGTATACACATAATCCGGATATAGCACACAGGACGGCCATAAGATGAAAAAAACATTGTTGGGGATAATAGTAGCTGCTTGCGCTATTGCAATTGCCGCCATTGCTGCAGAGGCACCCTTTAATGAGAATGTTCCTGAAAAATATACCGTCAAGAAAGGCGATACATTGTGGGACATCTCTGACCTGTATCTGCGGGATCCCTGGTTGTGGCCTGAAATCTGGTATGCCAACCCGCAGATTGCCAACCCCCATCTGATTTACCCCGGTGACATAATTTCCATGGTTTATATCGATGGTCGTCCCCGTCTGATGCTGGAAAAGCGCGACCGGCTGGTAAGACTTTCTCCTGAAGTAAAGGTGGTACCCGAGTCCGAGGCGATTCCGGCACTGCCGCTGGATATCATCAACAGTTTTCTGACTCGGAACCGGATAGTAACCCAGGAAGAAATCGACGCAGCTCCGTATGTGGTGGCCGGTCATGAGAAAAAGCTGCTCTCTGGGTCTGGAGATACGTTCTACGCCCGCGGTCAGTTTGACGAGACGCCGGCCTATGGTCTGTACCGGATTGGTGCACCCTACCTCGATCCGCAGACCCAGGAAATATTGGGTATACGCGCGCAGGACGTGGGGTCAGCCAAGGTGCAAAGAGTGGCCGATGATATTGCGACCATGCTGGCGACCCGATCTCTGGAGGAAGTGCGTATCGGGGAGCGGCTGTTACCCCATGAAGAGCGACCGCTGAATTCCATTTTTTACCCGAGTGCTCCCGAGACTGCGGTAGAGGGTGTGATCATGGCGGTTGAGGGCGGTATCACACAGATCGGTCATCTCGATGTGGTATCAATTAACCGAGGTGAGCGGGAAGGTCTCGAAGCGGGAAATATCCTGGCCATTTTCAAGCGCGGTGAAAAAGTAACCGATTATATCGCCAAGGAAAAAATAGACCTGCCGAATGAGCAGGCCGGTTTATTGATGATCTTCCGTGCGTTTGAAAAAATGAGCTACGGTCTGGTGATAAAGGCTGAACGTCCTCTGGCGGTGGATGATATTGTCAAAAACCCCTAGGTACCAGAACAGCTGAAACGCCGACACCTGTCGGCGTTTTTTGTGGACAAGGGACATCAAACGGGTACAAGGGAGTACCAATTCTATGGACAGGGAGTCCAAAGCAGCACTTGTCATGGCTTTTCTCGACGGAGGCTCACCTGCGGATATTGTCAGGTTGTGTCGATCATCCGGCTCATTTGTCGAGGCAGTTTCTCAGGCAGAAGATTATTTTTCCTCTCAGCCCACCAGTCGGTTGGGAAAGTTGTTCGGAAAATACCGTAACCGGCGAGCGGAGCTGGAGGATCGGGCAGAGAAAGTATTGGCTTGGTGCCGACAAAATCATGTTACCTGCCTCAATTTGTTGGATTCGGATTATCCTCCCCTATTGCAGGAGCTGAGTGTTCCTCCACCCCTGTTGTTTGTTCGAGGTGATGCGCAACTGCTGTCCATGCCACAAATTGCCATTGTCGGTAGCCGCAATGCCAGTCCTGGTGGACTTGATAATGCCCGGGCTTTTGCCACCGCACTGGCGGCCAGTGGCTTTGTGGTTACCAGTGGCATGGCACTGGGTATTGATGGTGCGGCCCACGACGGTGCCCTGAAAACGGGTAAAACCATCACCGTGCTGGGTGCCGGCCCAGATGTGATCTACCCTCGTCGGCATGCTGATCTGTATCGGCGGATAATTGATCAAGGGGGTGCGATCGTCAGTGAGTTTTTGCCTGAAACGCCACCCCTGCGGGGCAATTTCCCCCGCCGCAACCGGATAATCAGTGGCTTGAGTCTGGGTATTCTGGTGGTTGAGGCAGCATTGAAAAGTGGGTCGTTAATCACTGCCCGGTATGGCCTGGAGCAGGGACGTGAAGTATTTGCCATTCCCGGCTCTATCCATAGTGCCTTCAGCAAAGGCCCCCATCAGTTGCTCAAACAGGGCGCCACTTTGGTAGAATCAGCAGCGGATGTTGTAGAGCAATTGGGTGGTCTGCTGGCCTATATAACGCCAAATATTGAAACAGACCGGCAACCATTGTCAGAGATGAGGCATCTCCTGCTGGAGGCAATGGGATTCGACCCGGTTGATATCGATGTGCTTGTGCAGCTTACGGCCATGCCTGTAAATGCATTGACGCAGGAGCTGCTGTTGCTGGAACTCGAAGGCACTATTGCGGCCGGACAGGGAACTTACCAGCGGTTGCCCTGATACGGCGGTGATGAGTGATAAATCAGCCTGTTAGAAGGCGGATTTTATTGCGAAACCGCCCAGGTTCCGGTAGCCTGCCGCGTTTTACAGGGGGATTAAAAAATGAACAAACCCTTTATTGTCATACTGATGGGTTCGGATTCGGATCTGCCGATCATGGAAGCCAGTTTCGAAGTGCTCAAAAAGTTCGAGGTGCCCTTCGAAGTTAAAGTCCTGTCGGCGCATCGAACACCCGAGGCAACGCACCGCTATGTGAAGGATGCGGATCAGCGGGGTTGCGCAGCCTTTATTTGTGCCGCAGGAATGGCAGCACATCTGGCGGGTGCGGTTGCAGCCAATACCCTGAAACCCGTGATTGGTGTGCCTATCAATTCCTCACTGGACGGTCTTGATGCGCTGCTCTCAACGGTGCAAATGCCCGGTGGAATTCCTGTTGCAACCGTGGCTATCGGCAAGGCAGGGGCAAAGAATGCAGCCTATCTGGCAGCCCAGATAATAGGTGTCAGTGATGGTTCGCTGCATCAGAAACTGCTGGAAGAACGAGCAGCCAATGCCCGAGCCATTCTGGAAAAAGACGCGGCCTTACAGGAGAAGCTGAAAAGCCTCTGAAGCAGTTTCCCGTGAGCACTATTCGTGTAGCCAGGGCGGTGGATTTCCTTCGTAGTGGTGGATTGATTGCTTATCCCACTGAGGCCGTATGGGGGCTTGGTTGCGATCCGTTTGCAGAGGCAACCGTGATGCGACTGTTGGCACTTAAAAAACGCCGGCGGGATATGGGGCTGATCCTGGTTGCCGCCTCCATGATACAGCTGGAATCTTTTTTGGCCGGGATCCCGGCGTCCGATCGTCGGCGACTCGCGGCCAGCTGGCCCGGGCCGCAGACCTGGCTGGTCCCCAATAATGGTTATGCACCAAACTGGGTTACCGGTGGCAGAGAGACGTTGGCGCTTCGTGTCACAGACCATCCCGTGGCCGCAGCACTTTGTCGTGCTTACGGGGGGCCACTGATCTCGACATCGGCCAACCCGCATGGTCTAAGGCCAGCCATGTCTTTGTTAAAGCTGAATCTTTATTTTCATGGCCAGCTTGATTATGTGCTGCCGGGTTTTCTCGGTGGTCTGAAATCACCGACCCCGATCAAAAACCTGATAACCGGAGAAGTGGTTCGGCACAGCTGATACTTCCGGCTTCTGGTTTGTTGGTAGGTTGTCAGCGACGTACCGGCAAATCAATTAGTGCTTTTTCGCCACATAACACCGTGAGGATCTCATGACAGATAAAACGGCCGTCAAAGAGTACCTGCTGGATTTGCAGGATCGTATCTGCCAAGCCCTGCAGGCTGAAGATGGTCGCGGTGTGTTTACAGAGGACAGCTGGGTTCGTGAAGAGGGTGGTGGCGGTCGCAGTCGGGTGATGGTTGAGGGATCAGTATTTGAGAAAGGTGGGGTGAATTTTTCCCATGTTCATGGTGCGCAGCTGCCTCCTTCGGCAACCGCAGCCCGCCCGGAGCTGGCTGGTCGGAGCTTTGAAGCGATGGGTGTGTCACTGGTGATGCACCCGGAAAACCCCTATGTCCCCACCTCCCACGCAAACGTGCGGTTTTTCATTGCGGAGAAAGCGGGTGAAGAGCCTGTCTGGTGGTTCGGGGGTGGCTATGATCTGACGCCCTACTATGGCAATGAGGAAGATTGTCACCATTGGCATCAGACAGCCCGTGCCGCTTGTCAACCATTTGGTCCGGAGATCTATCCCCGTTTCAAAAAGTGGTGCGATGAGTACTTTTTTCTCAAACACCGCAATGAGCCTCGTGGTATTGGCGGGCTTTTTTTTGACGATTACAACGCGGCGGAATTTGAGCAGAGCTTTGCCCTGACACGGGCGGTTGGAGACAGCTATATTGATGCCTATCTACCCATCGTCCAACGCCGCAAGCATATTTCCTGGGGGGAGCGAGAGCGCCAGTTTCAATTATATCGACGTGGTCGCTATGTGGAATTTAATCTGGTTTATGACCGCGGCACATTGTTTGGCTTGCAGACCGGTGGCAGAACCGAATCCATTCTGATGTCGCTGCCACCCCTGGTTCGCTGGGAATACAACTGGCA
The DNA here is from genome assembly GCF_965660005.1 of Porticoccus sp. Classification (GTDB taxonomy): domain Bacteria; phylum Pseudomonadota; class Gammaproteobacteria; order Pseudomonadales; family Porticoccaceae; genus Porticoccus. The sequence continues at coordinate 47,491 of NZ_CBFHYF010000003.1, read as the reverse complement.
GCCTGAGCCTTGCTCTGCCGAGGCGGAACTCTACCAGTTTTATCTGCAACCCCGTCAGTGGGTTTGATCCGCTAACAAATGGAATACAGCATGACTGATCGATACGCCGTTTTTGGCAATCCTGTGGAGCACAGCAAGTCGCCGCTTATTCACCAGGCTTTTGCTGTTCAAACAGGTGAAGCGATTGAGTACAGCAAACAATTGGTTGAGTTGGACAAGTTTGATCACGCAGCTGATACCTTTTTTGCGGAAGGTGGCAAGGGTCTCAATATCACTGTGCCGTTCAAGCAGGAGGCCTACAGTTACGCTGCGAGACTGACGGCGCGCGCGCGCTATGCGGGTGCGGTGAACACCCTGGCCATGCAGGATGATGGCACGATATTGGGGGACAACACCGATGGCATCGGTATGGTCAGGGACATGCTTGCAAACCTCGGCTGGCAAATAAAAGGTAAGAAAGTCCTGATTTTGGGGGCTGGTGGCGCAGTAAGAGGTATCCTTGAGCCTTTGCTGGTGCAATTGCCGCAGCATGTCGTCATAGCCAATCGAACGCTCAGCAAGGCATTACAGCTGGCCAAAGGTTTTGCGGAAATGGGCTATTTGCTCGGTTGTGACTATGCAATGCTCAAAGGTCAGCAGTTCGACCTAATCATCAATGGCACCAGTGCCAGTCTTGCTGCACAGCTGCCGCCTCTCCCCGATGGACTATTGGCAGCTCAGGCCTGTTGCTACGACATGATGTACGCTGCGCAGCCAACGGTATTTTTAGTCTGGGCCAAACAACAGGGTGCCGCCAGCGTTGCCGATGGGCTGGGCATGTTGGTCGAACAGGCGGCAGAGTCTTTTCGGCTGTGGCGCGGAGTGAGCCCAAACACTGCACCGGTTATTGCCGGAATCCGTCAGTCCCTGATGGACTAGGTTTGTTTTCAGATGCCTGAAAAATTCATTTCCAGGGCTTTATTCGGCATCATTTCGCCAGTCAATAGCCTGTTCGGCGAGATATTGGTCTTTAAGCTTGACGTAGTTGCCTGGTGAATAGGAAAAGAATGCCCGCTCTTCGTTAGAGACTGGTCTCAGTAACCGGCAGGGGTTGCCCACGTAGAGGTTGCCGCTTTCCAGGTGCTTCCCCGGTGGCACCACTGTCCCGGCGCCGATAATCACTTCATCCTCTACCACGGCGCCATCATTGATGATGGCGCCATTGCCCACCAGAATATGGTTGCCCAAGGTACAGCCATGCAGAATAGCGCCGTGACCGACAATCACGTTTTCGCCGATAGTCAGTGGCCAGCCACCGGGGTTGAAGTCGCTTGCATGCGTAATATGTAATACGGCGGTATCCTGAATATTTGAGCGACGACCAACGGCAATGCGGTGCATGTCGCCGCGAATCACAGCCCCGGGCCAGACAGAGACGTCGTCGCCGAGGGTGACATTGCCGATCACGGTCGCTGCCGGATCAATGTAAACTCGTTCACCCAGGGTGGGTGTAACACCTTTATATGCGCGAATGTTCTCTGTCATCATGATTCCTGTGCTGGGTAATGGTCTACAACGATATAATACGTTGCCAGATGGCTGGCTTATAGCCGTTGTAGCGACTTGGCAAATTTTTTACTTGTCACCGACCCGAAGGCCTTTCACTGATGTTTAAAGCTGATAAGCGTTTTATTGCAGGGGCTGTCTGCCCGCGCTGCAACCAGATGGATAAACTGGTGGTTTTTAATGAGGATGGCAAGGATTTCAGGGCTTGTGTCAGCTGTGATTTTCGGGAGCAGATGTTTTTGCAGAGCACTCCCCGAGAGCTGGAGACCCGGGTTAATCTCTCCCCGGAGGAAAGGCGGGTTGACGTTCAAGCGGTGAAGCTCGTGGATCCCAAAAAATGATGGTGTCCGCCGACATCAGTGGATCAACAATTGCCCCGATCCGTTGAATAGCAGATTTACCGACAAATTATCGATCAGGCAGGGCCACCGCTGAAGATCACTTGCCCATCGGCTGCTGCGATCCTCCCTGCATGCCTCGGGGACAAATACCAGATCTTTTTGTTGCAGTTCATCGACGATCAGATGAATCGCGCTGTCGAGTTGATTGGCGAAAGGTTCACCAATCAGGTGGTGAATAATCAGGTTTGAACGAGTCATATCCATCGGTACCAATGGCGTGTTGTACCCCGAGATAAACCGGTCATTGACCTCTTCGACCAATCGATGAGCGAGATAGGATTCGCCCATCAGAGAGTTGAGCCCCTCGTGACCAGCCACCAGCGCCGGTGGTCTGATGAAAAATTCCCCGGCAGCGGAAATCACCGGTTCCATGTAGTCGATCAACCCGCACTCATCAGCAATGGCATCGACAGCATCAATGAACTCTGGAACCTGGTCTATGTAGTGAATAATAAAATTGAGCAACGCTGGAATGATATTCTCGGACGGCAGTTGAATGGACTTGTGGATTGCGCTGACGCGGGTTTTGAGCAACGTGACGAGCTGTCCGGTGGCTCTTTCATGTGTCTTGGCAGCGGCGATGGCTTGGCGAATATTTACAGTGTCCATAGTCAAAAGTTAGTTGAGCTAAATAAAAAGGCAAAGAACATCTTGCTATAAGCCCAGGGACTTTCTGTACATGCGGTTCATCAGCTTTCTAAACAATCCACCGGCCACCTATACTGTAGCGGGCGAACAGCCAGGCCATCTGAACGCTACGCGCGGTTAAAAAACCCAGATACGCCAACCACAGCCCATGATTGCCGAGTGGAGTTGAAAAGTACCACAAGGGCAAAAAAATCAGAAAAGCTGCTATCAGCATGCTGTCCTGCATTGCACGGGTTTTGCCGCTGCCGACGAAAATACCATCGGCCATGAAGCAAACAAGACCAACCAGTGGCATGGCTGTCAGCCAGGGCCAATAGATTTCCACCGCAGGCAAAACCTCAGGCAGGTTCGTAATCGCGCCAATAATGATGGCCGGGAAAAACGCATAAATGAGGGTGGCGATCAAGGCGATGACCAAACCCCAGACGGTGGTAATCAGACAAATACGGTAAAAGTCTTTGAGATCTCTCTTGCCGATAGCATGGCCCGCAAGGGACTCGGCGGCGTGGGCAAACCCATCCTGTGTAAATGCCACGAGCAGTATTAGCTGCATCAGGATGGCGTTGGCTGAAAGAATGACATCCCCCTGTCGTGCCCCCTGTGCGGTGAAAAAAGTCATGATGAAGACAAGGCAGGCCGTGCGAACGAACAGGTGACGGTTGGCCCTGAACAGTTCGCGATATCTGGACCACTGTGTCAGTTGTATTGATCTGATCGGTGTTTTGAGCTGGCGGATAGTCGCTTTTACCAGCAATAGTGCGAGCGCCAGTCCGAGATATTCCGCAGTCAAAGAGGCCCATGCCGCCCCGGCACTGTTTAGTTTCATTCCGACGATGAACAGAAAATCAAAAGCAACATTGCTGAGATTGATGAATAGCATGAGGAGCAGAGTGGTGCCGGCCCTCTGCAGCCCGAGCAGCCAGCCCATCACGCAAAAGGTAGCCAGGGTGGCAGGCGCTGCCAGAATACGAATCTGACAGTATTCCATGGCCAAGGGTCTGGATTCAGCGGAGGGTTTGATCAGATCGAGAATGAGACTGAGAACGGGTTGCCGTAACAGAATCATCAGTATTCCGAAAATTGATGCGACGACAAGTGACTGAGTCAGCACCTCAACACACCGGGATGTGTCTCCGGCACCCCAGGCTCTGGCAGTCAGACCGATGGAGCCCATACGCAAAAAAACAAATAACCAGAACAGCATGGTGAGAACACTGCTGCCACTGGCCACGGCGGCGAGAAAACGGGCATTTGCCAGATGACCGAGAATGGCGGTATCGACGAGGCCCAAAACCGGGATACTGATGCTTGCCAGGGTCATAGGCAGGGCGATCGCCAAAATTTTTTGTTGGTTAGGCGACGATTTCATTTTGTTCCCCGGGCGGTTAAATAGGCTATTTTGGCAGAACCAGCATCAATTCTTTAGGCTGAATACTCTGGAGCGATGCGGGGAAAATCTGGTATACTCGCCCGGTTTTTCGTGTCCAGAACAGCTACCCTGCGTTCATAACATGAAATGCGTTAATAGAAACAATAACTTATTGACTGGAGATAGGGCGATGTCAAGAAGAGCACGTATGCTTTTCGCGCTAGTGCTAGCCCCTGCGATGTTCCTGGCCACTTTTGGTAAGGCATTGGCAGATGATGCACAGCGTTGGGCGGTGAACATGCCCAAGGGGGTCACCCCTGTGAGCAACGCAATCTACGATATTCACATGATCATTTTTTGGATCTGTGTGGTGATCGCAGTTGGCGTATTTGGCGTGATGTTTTACAGCATGTATGCGCACCGCAAGTCCAAGGGTGCCGTTGCTGCAAACTTCCATGAAAATACCACAGCTGAGATTGTCTGGACCGTGATTCCAGCCGTTTTGCTGATCGTTATGGCGATTCCGGCAACCAGCACGCTACTGCAGGTGTATGATGCCAGTGAAGCCGAGATGGACATCAAGGTCACCGGTTATCAGTGGAAATGGCAGTATGAGTATCTCGGTCAGGATGTCTCCTTCATGAGCGAACTGGCCACGCCCGAATCTGAAATCTACAATACCGCGCCTAAGAGCCAGTATTACGTGCGGGAGGTGAGTGAACCCCTGGTGATACCGGCCAATACCAAGGTGCGTTTCCTGATTACAGGGAAAGACGTGATCCATTCCTGGTGGGTGCCTGACCTCGGTGTCAAAAAAGATGCTATTCCCGGTCTGGTCAACGAAACCTGGGCCTATGTCAATGAGCCGGGTATCTACCGTGGAGCCTGTACTGAGCTTTGTGGCCAGGGCCATGCCTTTATGCCAGTTGTGGTCAATGTGCTTGAAAAGGAAGCCTATAATTCCTGGCTGGCAGAGAAAAAAGAAGCCGCTGCCGCAGTTCGTGAACTGTCCAAAAAAACCTTTACGCTGGATGAGCTGATGGTTCAGGGGGAAGAGGCCTACAATCGTTCGTGTGCTGCCTGTCATCAGGTGAACGGCCAGGGTATTGTCGGTGTGTTCCCTTCAATGATTGGCGGAATGACGACTGGCGACATCACTTCACATATCGATATTGTGGTCAATGGCAAGGCGGGAACGGCGATGCAGGCTTTCGGTGGTCAGCTATCAGAAGTGGATATCGCTGCGATTGTGACCTATGAGCGCAACGCCTGGGGCAACAATACCGGTGATGTCGTGCAGCCCATCGATATTCTCAAACACAAGCAAGGCCAATAAGAGGAGGATTAAGTCATGGCACACGGTCCCGCAAAAGGTATTAGCCGCTGGCTATTTACCACTAACCACAAAGACATCGGCACGATGTATCTATGGTTTAGTTTTGCCATGTTTCTGTTGGGTGGCTTCTTTGCCATGGTGATTCGTGCCGAGCTGTTCCAGCCCGGTATGCAACTCGTCAAACCCGAATTTTTTAACCAGATGACAACAATGCACGGCCTGGTGATGGTATTTGGTGCCATCATGCCGGTGTTCGTTGGCCTGGCAAACTGGTTGATCCCGATGATGATCGGGGCGCCAGATATGGCGCTGCCGAGGATGAACAACCTCAGCTTCTGGATCCTGCCTTTCGCATTTTTGATGCTGACATCCACCCTGTTCATGGATGGCGGTGGTCCCAATTTCGGCTGGACGTTCTATGCCCCACTGTCGACAACCTATGCCCCTGATTCGGTGAATTTCTTTATCTTCGCGATTCACATCATGGGTGCGTCCTCCATCATGGGTTCCATCAATATTATTGCCACCGTACTCAACATGCGGGCTCCTGGCATGACATTGATGAAAATGCCAATGTTCGTCTGGACCTGGTTGATTACCGCATTCCTTCTGATTGCTGTGATGCCGGTACTGGCAGGCGCCGTGACTATGATGCTGATGGATATCAATTTTGGTACCAGCTTCTTTAATGCGGCTGGTGGTGGTGATCCGGTATTGTTCCAGCATGTGTTCTGGTTCTTTGGCCACCCCGAGGTTTACATCATCATCCTGCCGGCTTTTGGAGTGATTTCACATATCATTCCCACATTCAGCCGCAAGCCGCTGTTTGGCTACAGCTCCATGGTGTATGCAACGGCATCCATTGCCTTCCTGTCATTCATCGTATGGGCACACCATATGTTCCTGGTGGGAATGCCCGTGGGCGGACAGCTCTACTTCATGTACGCCACCATGCTGATTGCAGTGCCAACAGCGGCCAAGGTGTTCAACTGGATCAGCACCATGTTCAGGGGCTCCCTGTCCTATGAAACACCGATGCTGTTTGCCATAGCCTTTGTGATTCTGTTTACCATCGGTGGGTTTACCGGCCTGATGTTGGCCATTGCGCCTGCGGATGTGCAGTACCATGACACCTATTTCGTCGTCGCGCACTTCCACTATGTCATGGTTGCCGGATCCCTGTTCTCTGCCACCGCAGCAGTGTATTACTGGCTGCCCAAGTGGTGTGGACGGATGTACAACGAAACGATGGGCAAGGTGCAGTTCTGGATCTCGTTCATTGGTTTCAACGTCACCTTCTTCCCACAGCACTTCCTGGGATTGGCCGGTATGCCGCGTCGTTATGCCGATTACGCGCTGCAGTTCTCTGACTGGAATATGATTTCCAGTATTGGGGCCTTCATCTATGGTGCTGCGCAGTTGCTGTTCCTGTTCAATGTTGTTCGGACCATCAGATCTGGCACACCCGTGAGTGAACCAAAAACCTGGGAAGGTGCAGAAGGCCTGGAGTGGACTGTTCCCACGCCGGCCCCATACCACACCTTCAGTACAGCACCGGTTGTCAAATAACAGGAAAACAAACGAGCATGTGGACCAATCCAACCAGGCCCCTGATTTTCAAACTCCTCGGCGGAGTGGTCTGCATGTTTGCGTTTGCCATATTTGTTATGCCGCCGTTGTACGACATGTTCTGTGAGGTCACTGGTATTGGTGGCAAAACAGCGGGTCCGTATGTGGCCTCTGAAGCGGGTATTGATACCAGCAGGACTATCAAGGTGCAGTTCGTTGCTACCAATAATGCCGCCATGCCCTGGCAGTTTTCGCCCAAGGTCTATGAGGTCGTTGTGCACCCTGGTGAGGCGACCGAGGTGGTGTTTTATGCGAAAAACAGTACCCACAGGGATATGGTTGCCCAGGCAATCCCAAATGTTACGCCCTTTAATGCAGCATCTTATTTCCACAAGACCGAGTGCTTCTGTTTTAACCAACAGCCCCTGAAAGCGGGTGAAGAAGCAGATTTACCATTAGTCTTTATCGTGGATCGTGATCTGCCCAGAGCGGTCAAGACAATCACCTTGTCCTATACCCTTTTTGATATAACGGATCGTGTAGATAACGGTTCGGTAGCAAAATTAAACTGATGATAAGAACCGATCCAGCAGGGTCGGCGTTGATGGAGAAAAAGTAATGTCTACAGAGAGCAGCTATTACGTTCCCGAACAAAGCAAGTTGCCTGTGCTGGCGGCGCTGGGGATGGGTCTGATGGCCTACGGTGCCGGGAGTTGGGTGCAGGGAGGGTCGCCACTGGTATTACTCGCTGGTTCCATTGTGATGGTGTTTACCCTCTACAACTGGTTCAGCACCGTTATCAATGAAAATATGGCGGGAATGAACAGTGCTCAGCTGAAACGCTCCTATGTATGGGGCATGAGCTGGTTCATTTTTTCTGAAGTGATGTTTTTTGCCTGTTTCTTTGGAGCACTGTTTTATGTGCGGGTGCTGGTGCTGCCCTGGTTGGGTGGTGAAGGTGGTCATGCGGGGAATCAACTACTGTGGGAGGGTTTCGAGCCCGCCTGGCCGCTGATGACCACGCCCGACATGGTTGCCAACGGGGAAAATGCAACATTTATGGGTCCTGACCAACATATGAGTTTTCCCGGCTGGGCCAATTTGTTGGGATGGCTACCGCTGTGGAATACCATTGTTCTGCTGTCTTCAAGTGTGACGGTACATATTGCTCATACCGCACTGAAAAACAGTCATCGTGCCAAATTCAACCTGTGGTTGGGAATCACTGTCCTTCTCGGTGCCATCTTTATCGTGCTTCAGGTCGAAGAATATATCCATGCCTATCAACATATGGGTCTGACTCTGGAGTCAGGGATTTACGGAACCACTTTCTTTATGCTGACAGGGTTCCACGGTGCTCACGTGACCATGGGAACGATCATGTTGCTGATAATGTTCCTGCGGGGCCTCAAGGGCCATTTTACTCCCGATGACCAGTTTGGGTTTGAGGCGGCCTCCTGGTATTGGCACTTTGTTGACGTGGTCTGGGTCGGGTTGTTTATTTTTGTATACGTGCTCGCCTGATTCATTACTTTCAGGCTGAAATAAAAAAAGCGGTCAGGGTTTCCCCTGACCGCTTTTTTCTCGCTCAATGGAGAAAAAACCTATTGATGCATTTGTGGAGCGACCCTTTCAGGATGCAGTTGACGATCCCAAGGTGCTTTACTGGTGAGTTGTCCGGAGTAGATGCCCCAGGCAATGGTTCCCACCAATGCAACAGCCAGTACGACCCTGACACCCAGCGCGTGAAGGGTTCTTTTGCTCGGGTTGCCGACGTCTTTCATCAGAAAAACCAATGCACTACTCAGGCTGACAAGAACCGCGATAAACAAAAGCACAACGATAGTTTTGAGTAGCATATACGTGACCCCCGACATTCAGAGAATTTATTTAAACACAGATGTCAGTCGAACCGCAGCAGCAAGCTAAAATTTCCTTTCAGTGGCAGTGGAACTGGAAAATATTGCTATTTGCCGGCATTTTTTTCCCAATCACACTCAGCCTGGCCTTCTGGCAATTGGAGCGTGCTGATGAAAAGCATGCACTGCTCGACACCTACCAACAGAAAAAGCTTGCCGCACCTGTTTCCATAGCTGAGGCAATGGAGTTTCCCGATCAACAGTATGTTCGTGTTCATCTTAACGGTGAATACGATAATCGCTCTGTCCTGTTGGTCGACAATCAGGTCCGCAACGGGCGTCCGGGTTATGAAGTTGTCACTCCATTTAAAGCCTCACAGGGGGAGTGGCTTCTGGTCAACCGGGGTTGGTTGCCGGGGGGGCTTGATCGCAGCGTTTTACCCGACGTGGATGCAGTGTCCGGCAATGTCACCCTGGTAGGCTATTTGTATCGCTCCCCCGGCAAGCAGCTGATGCTGGGGGAAGATATCTGGAAAGAGGGTGCTGGACCAAAAATTATTCAAAATGCGGCGCCGGAAAATGTCTCAGACAAGTTGTCGATCCCTTTTTATGATTATACGCTGCGACTCGATGCCGGCATGCCTGGAGCGCTCGAAACCGGTTGGCAAGTGGTGAATGTGGTACCTGGTATGCACACTGGCTATGCAGTTCAATGGGCAGCATTGTCCATGGCACTCCTCATTCTGACCCTGGTTGCCAATTCAAACGTGGGTGCTGTCCTCAAGCACCGCAATTTATATACAGATAAAAAGCCGGAGAAACAGAAATGACAGAGCATCAGAGCAAGTCGGGCTATTGGCCAGTATTGATCATGATCGGGATACTGACGGGGGTTATTGTGGCCGGTTTTCTGTTGTTCCCGAAAACGCCTGATGAGCGCAACAGCATATTGGGCCGTCTTGGGACAACGAATTTCGGGGAGTTTGTTGTTCCGGCAGTATCGATGACCGATTTGAGCTTGAAGACCGGGGATGGCAGCCCCTGGGCATTTTCCGAGCAGAAAATAAAATGGCGCATGATTATTCCCGGCATGGGTAGTTGTGTTGATGAGTGTCGTGAACTTCTCCATACCACCAGACAGGTGCATATCAGTCTGGGGAAATACAGTCGCCGATTTGAGCGGGTCTACATCGTACTCGATGATGAGATCGACCCCGAAACCAGCAATCACATGGAAGAACACCCCTTTTTGAAAGTTGTTTACGGCAAACAGAATGAATTGGAAGCATTATTAAAGGACACCAATGCACCATTGAGTACGGTCTCAGGTGGTGCGCCACTCAGGGCTTATCTGGTTGATCAGGAGGGTTTGATCATGATGTCCTATACCCTGGCCAATGATGGTAAGGAAATGATTGAGGATATCGAACATCTGATGAAATACTCGCCTGGCTGAAATCCTTGTTGCCAGACGAACGAATGTCGCCAGCCTTCATCAAGCAGTTGTGTTTTGGTGAGCTCAACAAACCACCTAGTGAACTTTGTTAATGTCCGTATATTCGCCTAAACAACGCCAAGCCGGATTCAACTTGGCGGTAACCGCTACAGCCCTGTCGATCGCCGTTTTGATACTGGGCGTCTTTACACGCTTGACTGATGCGGGTTTGAGTTGCCCCGACTGGCCAGGTTGCTATGGCCATTTTTCGTGGCTGACCGACCCCGATGCCATTGCGCGAGCCGAACGGCTTTATCCGGACAATCCAATCGAACAACAAAAAACGGTAGTCGATATGGTACACCGGTATACAGCGGGAGTGCTGGGTATTCTGGCGATTGCACTGGCTGTTATTTCCTGGTTACGCAGGGAGGACGAAGCGTATCCCTTCCGGTTGCCAACATTTATTTTGTTCTTGATGGTCTGGCAGAGCCTGTTTGGCATGTGGTCTGTCACATTACAATTGTGGCCGCAGATTGTATCGCTGCATCTGCTCACTGGCATGGTGACTTGTTCGCTGTTATGGTTACTCACCCTGCGTTTGAGTGGTCGCGAGTGGCGGCTTTCTCCGGATGTGATGGGCAAGTTGCCTGGCGTCAAATCCTGGTTGCTGGCGGTGATAACCGTGACACTGTTGCAAATACTTTTGGGGGGGTGGACCAGTGCCAATTATGCTGCCTTCGCCTGTACAGAGTTTCCTACTTGCCAGGGTCAATGGTGGCCTGAAATGGATTTCAAAAACGGCTTTAATCTGACCCAAACGATTGGACCCAATTATTTGGGTGGAAAATTGGAAGGTGAGGCGCGCGTAGCCATTCACGTGATGCATCGACTTGGTGGTCTGATTGTTGGACTGTTGATGGTCGGTTTAGCGGTGCGGTTGTTCACGATTAAAAGTACTCAGTTCCGCTGTATGGCACTGATTATGCTGGCCATTTTGACAGTGCAAATTACCCTCGGGGTCAGCAATGTTTTTCTGATGTCGCCACTGCTCACTGCATTGATGCATCACTTGGGAAGTGTCCTGCTAATGTTGGTATTGGTCACGCTCGGTGCCAGAACCTGGACAGCCAGGCTGGAATGAAAGATACGGGAGTGTTTAATGACGAATGAAATAGGGGTCGAGACAGGGAAGGCGGTCTGGCGCGATTATCTGGAGCTCACAAAACCCAATGTAGTGGCACTGATGATACTCACTACTGTGATTGGTATGTTTCTCTCAGTACCGGGCATGGTGCCTTTGCATGTTTTGATTCTAGGTAATCTGGGCATTGCTCTCTGCGCCGGGGCTGCCGCCGTGGTTAACCACGTAGTGGATCGCCAGATCGATACCAAAATGACCAGAACGGTTAACCGCCCTGTGGCTAAGGGTCGAGTTGAACCTGTCCAGGCAATGGCATTTGCCACAGTGCTCGGCCTGCTCGGCATGGCCATCCTGCTGGTCTATATCAACCCCCTTACTGCCTGGTTGACTCTGGCATCACTGGTGGGCTATGCAGGTGTCTACACCCTGTTCCTGAAACGCGCCACACCCCAGAATATTGTCATAGGCGGGCTGGCGGGTGCCGCGCCTCCGCTACTTGGCTGGACCGCTGTAACTGGCGAGATTCACGGTCATGCGCTACTGTTGGTGCTTATTATTTTTGCCTGGACGCCACCGCATTTCTGGGCGCTGGCACTACACCGCAAGGATGAATATGCCAAAGCGGATATTCCGATGTTGCCGGTTACCCACGGTGAAAAATACACCAAGCTGCATATTCTTTTATATACCTTGATGTTGCTGGTAATCAGCGTACTTCCCTTTGTTACCGGCATGAGTGGTTGGCTCTATCTGTTAGGGGCATTGGCGCTCGGGGTGGGGTTCATTTATTGGGCCATTGTGATGATGGTCGGCAAAAAAGCCAATGCGGGGATGGATACCTTTAAATACTCGATCATCTACCTGATGGCGCTGTTTGTGATTATGCTGCTCGATCACTATTTGATTACGGTACCCGAATTCTTTCCTCAGTGAGCTATTTTGAATAGCTATACCCAAGAAAAAAATGTGAGATGTTCAACGTGTTAACCAAGCAAAAGAATAGAGGCAGCGTGAAGCTGACTGTCACGGTATTGGTTGTTTTTATTGTACTGGTAATCGCCGGTTTTGCCTTCAAACTGAATCAGCCTCATGTCCTTAGCCAACAGGAACTACAGGCCAATGGCGCTGTACTTCTGGAAACACCCCGTCGGTTCAGCGAGTTTCAGTTAACCAACCAACGGGGTAGCGTATTCGATAAAGAAAGCCTGAAAGGCAAATGGTCACTGCTGTTTTTCGGGTTCACCCATTGTCCCGATATCTGCCCCACTGCGATGGCGGTGGCTGCGAAGATGTATGCTGGCCTCGAGCCTGGGGAGCGGGAAAATCTGCAAGTTGTGCTGATTTCACTGGATCCGGAAAGGGATACCACGGATAAACTTGCCGAGTACGTGCCCTATTTCAATTCAGAATTTATCGGCGCCACCGGAAACCAGTATGTGTTGCTCAAGCTGGCCACTGAGCTGAATGTCGCCTTTACGAAAGTCGAGCTTGAAGGAGGTGATTACACCATAGATCACAGCGGCAATATGGTGCTTGTTAATCCTTATGGCGACTATCATGGTTTTCTCAAACCACCTTTTGCAGAAGAACAGATGCGCTCGACCCTGCGCTCAATTATGACTTCATTTCAACATTAACGCGGATTATCACTGAGTTCACTGCTTTTTAATCAGTGAGACCAAAAATAGTCCACCCGCACAGAGTACGATTGACGGCCCGGCTGGTGTGTCCAGAAACCAGGAGCCTGAGAGCCCGCAGGTCACAGCGATGCAGCCGATGAGGCTGGCCAGCAATGCCATCTGCTCCGGCGTGCGTGCAAAGCGCCTCGCCGTGGCAGCAGGTATCACCAGCAGTGATGTAATCAACAGAATGCCCACCACCTTCATCGCAATGGCAATTTCCAGAGCAATGATCAGCATAAAAGCCGATCGTACCGCCGTTACCAGTATCCCTTCTACCCTGGCCAGTTCTTCATGAATCGTGATCGACAGCAGTGGTCTCCAGAGGAGTACCATCAATAGAATTGACGCGGTACCAATACTGTAGATAATCAGGATATCTCGCGCAGTAACGGTCAATAAATCGCCAAACAGGAGGCTGAGTAAATCTACTTTGACAGAGGGCATCAGGGAAATTGCCACCAAACCAATAGCCAGTGAAGTATGTGAAAGGATTCCCAGTAATGTGTCCGAGGCAAGATTCTGCTGTTGCTGCAATATCACCAGAATTAGCGCCAGTACCAGGCAGACAATCACCACCGACAGAGTCGGGTTAATGGACATCAACAGGGCCAGCGCGACTCCCAGCAGGGAAGAGTGAGCGAGGGTGTCACCAAAGTAGGCCATGCGCCGCCAGACAATAAAGGCACCCAGCGGCCCTGTGACCAGAGCTACCCCCAGACCTGCCAGCAGGGCGTAAAGCAAGACCTCAATCATGATGACAGTCTCCGGAATGAGCACTGGTGTTGTCATCATGCAAACCATGACTATGATCGTGGTGGTGTGTATAAGGTGCAGTCCGACTACCGAAAAGCTCAATAAAAGCGGGGTTTGTGCTGACCTGATCAGGATGACCGTGACAGCAGACATGTTGGTTCAGACAGATAACTTCGTCTGTGGCGGACATCACCAGATGCAGGTCGTGGGAGACCATCAGCACGCCACAATTCAGTCGATCACGGAGTTGTCCGATCAAGCGATAAAGCCCCTCCTGACCGCTTACATCAACACCTTGAACCGGTTCATCAAGTACCAGCAAATTGGGTTTGCGCAGGATCGCACGGGCCAGCAGAGCCCGCTGCATTTCCCCACCGGAGAGAGATTGCAATGGCATATCAATCAGCTTTTCGATGCCTACTTCTGCCAGAGCATCCTGGCAGAGCTGTGAGCCGGGTTCCGCCAATGCGAGAAAACGGCGTAACGTAATGGGTAGTGTCGGGTCGATATGTAGTTTCTGTGGCATGTACCCGACGCGCAGATCCGGGGTTCGAACCACTGTACCGGTATCGGGCTTCAGCAAATCGAGTACGATTTTCACCAGCGTGGTTTTACCGGCCCCGTTTGGGCCGATTAGGGTGATAATCTGGCCTGCCTCGATTTTCAGGCTGACATCGGACAAGACCTGATTGTCCCGAAAGGAGTGCCCGATTGCATGGAGCTCGATCAGCTGCATAGTCACAACTGGCACTCCGGGCAGATACCGACAATTTCTATCACCTTGGACTCAATCTGAAAATTTGCCCGACCGGCGGCATGGGTTACCGCATGATCCAATTGATCTTCGCTGCACTCTGCGGTTGAACCACAGTGTCGGCAGATAAGAAAAAAATCGCTGTGATAATTACCCGGAAAGGGGCAGCCTATATAGGCATTCAGGGAGGTGAGACGATGAATCAGGCCCTGATCAAGCAGGAACTGAACAGCCCGATAAACCGTGGGTGGTAAAACATGATGACGGGAGATTTCTGATTGTGACATCTGGTCGACTATTTCATAGGCTCCCAGAGGGCGGTGGCTCGCCCATATGGTCTCCAGGACGGTTTCACGTATCGGCGTGAGTCGAGCCTTTCTGGCATCACAAAGTTCCCGTGCACGGTTCAGTGCTGCGTTGATGCAGCGCTTATGATCATGGCGGTGATAAGCAATTCGTGAGTTGGTCAGCACGTCTACTCTACTTAAGGAAATAATGTTACTTTGTATCGTTTATTTTACAACTGAATCACAGAGACATTTCGGTAGATTGAATTGATACATTATTGCATTAATAGTTGTTTGTCAGGAGATAAACGGTTTTATGGCCCTTTGGCCTGGCAGTCAGTATAATCCTGAAACATATAATTGAAACAATATATCAATAGATAATGAAAATGAAGAAATTTACGCAGTGGATTTTGCTGTTGATGGGGTGGTTAGTGTTGACCACCAGGCCAATCGCAGATGAGGCGCCTGAGGTGGTCACCTCTATCAAACCCCTTGCAGCCATAGCGGAAGCCATTGCGGGTGATAACATTGCGGTCAATGTGTTATTACCAGCAAATATCTCACCTCACGATTACTCGCTGAAATTTTCCGACATTCGTGCATTACGATCCGCCAGGCTGATTATTTGGATAGGGCCACATTTCGAGTCTGTATTGCAGAAACCTCTCGCGCAGCGATCCGACGAACAATTACAGGTCGCCCAATTAACAGAGCTGGTTTGGCCGCCACAAGATGCTGAAAAAGATTCGGCGCAGTCACACGGATATGAGCATGATGGCTTCACACGGGACCTGCATGTCTGGCTCAATCCGATGAACGGGCTTGTGATTGCAGAGGCGATCGCAGCGGAACTGAGTAAAAAATACCCGGCCAAAGCAGCCTTTTTTGAAAAGAATCTCCAGACATTTCTCGAGGCGGTCACCCGGCTGGATGCGGTAAACAGGCAGCGGCTTGCAGGTTTGCGCGAACGGGGTTTTATTGTCATGCATGATGGCTACAGTCACTTTGTTACCCACTATGGGCTGACGCAGTTGGCTTCTGTGCAGCTGTCGGGAGGGATAACACAGGGCATCCGCCATTACGGGCAAATGATGGCGCTGGGAGAGCGCGTAGTCTGTGTCTTTAGTGAGCCGCAAATGGACAGTAAGCCCGCTCTCCAGTTGGCACAGCAACTGGGGGCGAAAAATGCTGAGCTCGATCCTCTGGGTATGCACCTGAATTCAGGAAACGGGGGTTACCCAGCACTGATAGAGACCCTTGTGGACACGTTTGTCGATTGCCTGAGTGAATGAATGTCGGTAGATCAGGCAGGATCCGGCAGGGGAAAGTAACCGACAATGCGCCGACGCAGTTTTTCCCTGTATTCAGCCGGCTCGCGTTTCACTGACGCGGTATCGCCATCCTCGGGAAGCAGGGAATTTAATAGCCTGGAGATCCAGAATCGTGTGGCAGAGAAGCACAAAATGTCCTGCCAGTACTGATTTTCCACGGCTGTGAAAGGTCTTTCTGCGGCATAGGCATTCAGCAATGCGCTGGTCAGCTGTTTGTCCAGTTCGCCCTGTTGATTACAGCACCACTCATTGACGGCCTGGGCCACGTCCAGGAGAAGCCAGTCAGTACAGGAAAAGAAAAAACCGGTAACGGCCTGCAGCAGCTCCCCTCTGAAAATTAACTGATCACCAAACAGACTGCCTATAAGAGGGCCGGAAGGTAAGTCCGGGTCAGTTTCTACCGTTCGCCTGAATCGACTCAACTGCTCTTGCAGTAGCGCAGCATCGCCTGCAGATAATGGCTCTATAAGCTCCTGTGCGGCAAGATTCAACCAGATCAGGCTGCGCGGGTTGCTGTACTGTTCACAAAAGCCATGGGTACTTGCGTGCATTCTGCCAAGGAACGTGCCAATTTCTTTGCATATCGATGTGTTTGACTGCTCTGGCGCATGCCCTTCCGGTAACTGAAAAAGCAGTGCCGGGGATTCGCCATAGTTGGTCACATGATGACCCGAGTGGTCGGCGAGGCAGGGTGTGACAGGGATTTGTTGCTCCCTGAGATAATTTACCAATCGTGCAGAGAACGCCAGCCGATCTCTGGCGGCCTCACTCGCCACCACGAGAAAAAAACGTTCGCCGGGGGTGCCGACAATACTGAATCTGCAAGTCAGATGATTCCTGGCTGAATAAACGGCATCAATGCCAGCGACCAATCTTTCTGGTGAGTATTGGGCAAGAAAATGATTGAGTGTCCGGATATCTGGCAACAGGAACGAAGACATGGCGTTAATGATACCTCACGAATTTCCTGGTTAGATTAGCCGCTTGTTGGCTGGAAAGAAACAATTTGGGGTATGCTTCACCCATTCAAGTCTCTGCTCAAGTTGCCTGCCAATGAATAATAAAACACCGCTCGTACTGGTGGACGGATCCTCCTATCTTTACCGGGCCTTTCACGCGTTGCCTCCCCTGATGACTTCGAGTGGACAGCCGACCGGCGCTGTCAAAGGTGTTATCTCGATGATACGCCGCTTGTTGAAAGATTACCCAGGAAGTCCTCTGGTGGCGGTGTTTGATGCCAAGGGAAAAACCTTTCGCGATGAGCTGTTCGAAGAGTACAAGTCGCATCGCCCACCGATGCCTGATGACCTTAAAAAACAGATTGAGCCGATCCATCAGATTATTCGTGCCATGGGGTTGCCACTGTTGGTGGAGGAGGGAGTGGAAGCTGACGATGTCATTGGCACCCTTGCCCTGCAAGCTGCGAAAAGCGAAACGCATGTGGTGATTTCCACCGGCGACAAGGATATGGCTCAACTGGTTTCTGAGCAGATCACGCTGGTCAACACTATGACTGAAACCGTACTGGATCGGCAGGGGGTGATCGACAAATTCGGTATTCCGCCGGAATTGATGATTGATTATCTGGCACTGGTTGGCGATAAGTCAGACAACATACCCGGCGTGCCTGGTGTGGGTGAAAAAACGGCTCTGGCCATACTGCAAAAGCTGGGTGGCATTGATGCCATATACGGCAATCTGGAGGCGATTGCCGAGCTCGATTTCCGCGGTGCTGCGAAAACACCGGAGAAGCTTGCCGAGAACCGGGATCAGGCATTTCTTTCCTACCAGTTGGCGACCATTAAAACCGACGTACCGTTGAAGGTGGCATTGTCGGAACTGAATAATGGCCAGCCAGACAGCAAGGCTTTACTGGAGTGGTTTCGCCAACTGGAGTTCAAGGGTTGGGTTGAGGAATTGCTTGCTGCCCAAGATAGTGACAGCGAGGACAGCTTGCCGTCCTCAGTGGCTGACAAGGACTATCAGGTGGTTCTCACCCAGCAGCAACTTGATCAATGGCTACAGAAATTGGAACAGGCTGAGCTGGTCGCCTTTGACACGGAGACCACCAGCCTCGATTACATGCAGGCCAGCATTGTCGGTGTTTCCTTCGCAATCACGGCGCATCAGGCTGCCTATGTCCCCCTTGCCCACGATTATCTGGGTGCTCCCCGGCAACTCGACCGGGATGCGGTGCTGGAACAATTGAAACCGCTGCTTGAGTCACCAACACTGGCCAAAGTAGGTCAAAATCTCAAATATGACATGAGTGTACTGGCCAATCACGGTATTGCCATGCAGGGCATCCGCTTCGATACCATGCTGGAATCCTATGTGCTGGATTCCACCGCCACTCGGCATGACATGGACAGCCTGGCATTGAAGTACCTTGGGGAAAAAACCACCCAATTTCAGGATATAGCCGGTAAAGGCGCCACTCAGCTAACTTTTAACCAGATTGCCATTGAGCAGGCCGCTCCCTATGCCGCAGAGGATGCGGATATTACCCTGAGGCTTCATGAAAAACTCTGGCCCAAACTGCAGGATATAACCGGACTAGAACATGTCTACCGGGCTATTGAAATGCCATTGGTACCTGTTTTATCAAGAATAGAAAGAAATGGAACAAAAGTGAGTGCTGACTTGCTTAGAAAGCAGAGTGCACAGTTGGGTGAGCGCATAGCGGAGCTGGAACAGCAGGCATTTGAGCTGGCGGGGGAGGAATTCAACCTGGCCTCACCCAAACAGCTTGGCCATATACTCTTTGAAAAACTGAAAATTCCGGTACAAAAGAAAACGGCCAAAGGTGCGGCTTCTACCAAGGAAGAGGTGCTCCAGGAGTTGGCGCTGGATTACCCGCTACCGAAATTACTGCTTGAGCATCGTAGTCTCAGCAAACTCAAATCCACCTATACCGACAAGCTGCCTTCGCTGGTCAATCCTGCCACGGGGCGGATTCATACCTCCTACCATCAGGCCGTAACCGCAACGGGCCGATTATCTTCCTCTGACCCGAATTTACAGAATATCCCCGTGCGATCTGCAGAGGGGCGTCGGATTCGTCAGGCATTTGTTGCCGCGCAAGGTTGCAAGATAGTGGCGGCCGATTATTCACAAATCGAATTGCGAATCATGGCGCATCTCTCTGGGGATCGGGGATTAAAAGCGGCTTTTGAGCAGAATCTCGATGTACATAGTGCCACTGCAGCAGAAGTGTTCGGTATTGAGCTGGCGTCGGTGACGGCAGAGCAGCGGCGCAGCGCCAAAGCGATCAATTTTGGATTGATCTACGGTATGTCGGCCTTTGGTCTGGGCCGCCAGTTACACATTGGGCGCAATCAGGCCCAGGAATATATCGATTTGTATTTTGCCCGCTACCCCGGGGTGCAGGCCTATATGGATTCCACTCGCAGGTGTGCAGCCGAGCGAGGCTATGTTGAGACATTATTTGGCAGACGTTTGTATCTTCCCGAAATCAAAGCCAGTAACGGGATGCGTCGACAGGCCGCAGAGCGCACAGCGATCAACGCGCCAATGCAGGGAACGGCGGCCGATATCATTAAACTGGCAATGATCAGCGTCGACCAGTGGCTGGCGAAGAAAAAACTTAATGCAAAGATGATAATGCAAGTACACGATGAACTGGTTCTGGAGGTACCGGAGGCTGAGTTGAATGACGTGTTGTCTGGCCTCAGAGCTCACATGACCGATGCTGCCCGGCTGGATGTGCCACTGGTTGTCGATGTGGGTGTTGGCGATAACTGGGATGAGGCACATTAATCGTTTTGCCGCTTCAGCAAAGCGTACCTGTTTTCGCGCCTTGATCAAGGCAAAAAATACTATATAATCAATGGGTTAAAATTTTTTATCTTGATGGGAACTCAATTCATTAATAACGGACTAATTTAACGAGCAAGCAAACATTGCTTTGTTCTCCCCCAAACTAAATGCAAAGCCTGTTAATCTCCAAACAACAGCGAAGCACACCCTGGTCTCAATGGTCAGGGTTTTTTTGCTCTGAAAACTCTACTGGGCTTGCCAGAAAATTTTTTTTACCCGGAGGGAACTTCTCGGAAACAGGGGGGACTAACTATTACAAGCAACATTGCTATTTTCTCCCCAAGTTAAATGCAAGGTTTGTTAATCCCCAAGCAACAGCAAGGCATACCCTGATCTCAATGGTCAGGGTTTTTTTTGTGCTGGGGTACATGCAAAACAGGATTGTCAGTTGGTCAACCAGGATTGAAGCACCAGTTTTAGTTGTTCAATACCTGTTTTCTTGAGTGATGAAAAGGTTTGTACCGTTACGTTATCTCCGAACCCGGCGCTGGCCAGTTCGCGCTTGACCATCAAAAGCACTGTTTTGGCCGGGCCATTATTCAATTTATCTGCCTTGGTGAGCAACAGGTGAACCGGCATGGCAGACTGTGTGGCCCAACCGATCATCTGCCAATCATATTCCTGTAACGGGTGGCGAATATCCATCAGCATCACCAGGCCTCTCAGAGAGCGGCGTTGTTGCAGATATTCTGCGAGATTGCGGTCCCACGCCTGTTTCATAGCCTTGGGGACTTTAGCGAAGCCATAACCGGGCAGATCGACCAGGCGACAGTTTTCGGTCAGGGAGAAAAAGTTAAGCAGCTGCGTGCGGCCCGGAGTTTTGCTGGTTCTGGCCAATTTGCTGTTGTTGGTGAGTGTATTGATGGCACTGGACTTCCCGGCATTGGAGCGTCCGGCAAACGCAACCTCCTTACCCACATCCTCCGGGCATTGCCACACAGTCGGGGCGCTAATGAGGAATTGAGCCTTGGTGAAAGAGATTTCTTCTGACATAAGGAAAAAGCCTTGATGGAGTAACCTGATATCAACTATTAAGGTCAGGAGGGGTTTGGTATATAATGCCTGCGCTTTTTACAAGGCAATAAGAACTTCCTATTGTAGCGGAATGCAGAGAGCGGATTAACTAATGAAAAAAATGATTCTGACAGTGGTTGCCTTACTCGCAACGGTCCTGGCATCACCCCTTATTTTTGCAGCGGGAGATGCTGCTGCCGGTCAAGCCAAAACAGCAATGTGTGCGGGCTGTCATGGTGCCGACGGCAATAGCGCCATGGCGAGTTTCCCGAAGCTGGCCGGGCAGGGTGAGAAATATCTGACCAAACAACTGCAAGATATCAAGGCCGGTGATCGCTCGATACCTGAAATGACCGGTATGCTGGATAACTTATCGGAGCAGGACTTGCAGGATATGGCAGCGTACTATGCATCCAAGACCATTCAGATGGCTGGCGCCAAAGAGGCTGGTCTCGATCTTGGTGAGCGGCTCTATCGCGGCGGAAACATTGAAACCGGTGTGCCAGCCTGTACCGGTTGCCACTCACCTGCGGGCAATGGTAACAACCCTGCGGGCTATCCGGCATTGGGTGGTCAGTTTGCCGAATATATCGCCAAACAGCTGCGTGCGTTCCGCACTGGTGCTCACGACCCCGGTAATTCTTCAGCCCGCACCAATGACGGTGATTCGCAAATCATGCGCGGTGTTGCTGCACAAATGAATGATGTTGAAATTGAAGCAGTAGCCAATTTTATTGCCGGGTTGAAATAACTACCCGCATCCAAAGGCGGTTTCGACCGCCTTTTTCAATGCTGTACAGGGAACCTGTCCGCTCTCTGTGGTCTATGCAGGGTAATTCAATAATCACAAGGAAAAGCCAATGCGCAATCTGCTGTCGACATTTACGGTAACTGTCGCAATGCTGATGGTTGTCATGTCTCCTGCTCATGCAGAGGAGCCCTACAAAGCCGGTGTTCATTACGAGGTGCTGACCGAAGCGGTCGTCACCAGTAATCCTGCGAAAATTGAGGTGGCAGAGGTATTCTGGTATGGCTGTAGCCATTGCTACAGTTTTGAACCTGTGCTGAACAAATGGACTCAGGCGCTACCAGAGGACGTTGACTTCGTCCGTGTTCCTGCGATCTGGCATCCGATTATGCGTCTTCATGCCAAGGCTTATTTTACCGCCAAAGCCCTGAAATCCCTTGATCAGATCCATGAACCTATTTTTGAGGCGATGAACCTGAAAAAAGCCAAACTGAAAACAGAGGAAGAAATTGCTGCCCTGTTTGAGGCCCAGGGTATAGATCGCGCGAGATTTACCAAGGTATTTAACTCGGCAGGCATCAATATGGCGGTTGATCTGGCAGAGAAAAAACAGGAGCGCTACCGGACTCAGGGAACACCCGAAATGGTTGTGAATGGAAAATACCGAATCTCCGGTCGCGATAATGGCGGCAACGAAGGCATGTTGAAAGTCGTCTCCTACCTTATTGAGCAGGAACGTTTATCGATCGGCCAATAAGTTGTTATTTGATCTCTTCGGCCCCTCGCGTCAATCGTCGCTATCGGCACTGTAAATCGTCCTACCGCAGGGTGCTCAATTATCCAAATATTGTTGGCGGCTTTTACTATTAGTGGCTTTGCGAAGCAGCCAATCCCACTTAAAATGTCCCGCTTCTTTTAATCTTCCAGGCAGATCAATCATGAAACCGACTCAAAAGCCGGCCAACCCAAATTTTTCTTCCGGGCCTTGCAGCAAGCGTCCCGGCTACGATGTCTCAGCCCTCGACCTTGCTACCCTGGGGCGCTCGCACAGAGCGGCTATTGGCAAGACTGCGTTACAGCGGGTATGCGAGGAGACGGCTCAGGTTCTGGGCTTGCCGGAAGGTTACCGAGTGGGTGTGGTTCCAGCGTCGGATACCGGAGCAGTTGAAATGGCGCTCTGGTCGATGTTGGGCCCCCGTCCGGTTGATGTGTTTTCCTGGGAGTCCTTCGGGCAGGGCTGGCTGACGGATATTGTCAAGCAACTGAAGCTCGAACAGGTCAATGATTACGGTGCCGATTATGGAAAGTTGCCGGATTTAAGTCTTGCTGATCCCACGCACGATATCGTGTTTACCTGGAATGGCACCACTTCCGGTGTCAAGGTTCCCAATGCTGACTGGATCAGTGACTCCCGTGAGGGTTTGACCATTTGTGATGCCACTTCTGCAGTATTTGCCATGGAGATGTCCTGGGAAAAACTGGATGTGATTACGTTCAGTTGGCAAAAGGTGCTTGGTGGTGAGGGTGCCCATGGCATGCTGATTCTTAGCCCCAGAGCAGTTGAACGATTGGAAACCTATACACCATCATGGCCGCTGCCGAAGATTTTCCGCATGACCAAAGGTGGTAAATTGATTGAAGATATTTTCACGGGTGCCACCATCAATACGCCCTCCATGCTCTGCGTGGCAGATTATCTCGATTCGCTGGATTGGGTTAAGTCTATCGGCGGAGTGCAGGCAACGATTCGTCGGTCCAGCGACAATCTGGCGGTCATTGAGCAGTTTGTTGCGACGCGTGACTGGATTAGTTTTTTGGCTGAAGACCCGGCCACCCGCTCAAGCACCAGTATCTGTTTGATCCTTGCACTGGATGCCAGCCAGGTAAAACAACTGGTCAAGCTACTTGATAGCGAAGGTGTGGCCCATGACATTGGTGCCTACCGTGATGCCCCAGCCGGTTTGCGTATCTGGGGTGGTGCGACCGTCGAAAAAACAGATATTGAAGCACTGATGCCCTGGATTGAATGGGCCTATGACGAAGTGTCCCGTTAATAATTGGCATTAAGTAGCGTTGCGTGAGACAAAACCATGTTTAAAGTACGGACCTATAACCAGATCTCAGCCAAAGGGCTGAATCGTTTTCCCCGAGAAAACTACGAAATAGCCAGTGAGCTTTCGCAGCCGGATGCGATTTTATTGCGCAGCCAGAAGTTGCATGAAGAAATTATTGCCGGGAGTGTCAAGGCGGTGGCGCGTGCCGGTGCCGGTGTGAACAATATTCCGGTGACTGACTATACCAAGCGCGGTATCGTGGTATTCAACACCCCCGGCGCCAATGCCAATGCAGTGAAAGAGCTGGTGGCCAGTGCATTGTTTCTCGCTTCAAGAGATATTTTTGGCGGTATGAACTACGTGCAGGGGCTCACTTCAATCACGGATGCTGCCGAGATGTCGAAGCTGCTGGAAAAGCAGAAAAAGCAGTTTGCCGGTTGTGAGGTGGCTGGTAAAACTCTCGGTGTCGTCGGCCTTGGCGCCATCGGAGCGCTGGTTGCCAATATGGCTCTTGAGCTCGGCATGAATGTGGCCGGTTATGACCCCGCTATCTCTGTCGAAGCTGCCTGGCGCCTGTCCCGGCGGGTTCAGAAAGTGGAGAACCTGCAGAGCCTGCTGGCTTGCTCAGATTTTGTTTCCTTGCATGTGCCCGCCATAGAGGCCACCCATCATCTGATCAATGCTGAAGTGCTCCGCTGTGTCAGACCTTCTACCGTGTTGCTAAATTTTGCCCGCGAAGAAGTGGTCGACCTGGTGGCCATAACAGCGGCGTTGGATGAAAGACGTCTGGCGAAGTATGTCACCGATTTTCCGGTACCGGCACTGCTCGGACGTAAGGATGTGCTCTGTATGCCACATATTGGTGCCAGTACGGAAGAAGCCGAGGAGAACTGTGCCATGATGGCTGCCGATCAGCTCATGGATTATCTGGAAAATGGCAACATTCGCAATTCGGTAAATTTCCCGAACACCAAGATGGCCAGGAACGGTGGCTTTCGAATCACGTTCTGCAACGAAAACGTGCCAAAAGTATTGGGTCATGTGCTGTCCCTGCTGGCGGATCGGGATATCAATGTTATTGATATGGTAAACCAGAGCCGTGAAGGCATTGCCTACAATATTATTGATGTTGCCAGTGAGCCAACTGCCGACTTGCTCAGGGAAATTGCCGATGTCGAGGGCGTGGTTGCAATTCGGGCTGTCTGATAGGCTTCATTGAGGCGGCGAGTGGACGCGGCTTTTTCTACAGGTCAGTCCATTCAGCTTCCCGGTCAATCTCGTCGAGTAGTAATGAAACTGACGACAGCGATTCCATCTTGATCTGTTCGTGCAGATCCTTTACTAACTGCTCCAATACTTCCAGCCTGAACACACCGGCGATACCCAGTAACTGATGAATCTGTTCCCGCAATTCGGCACGGTCTTCATCGGCGAGTGCTTGACGCGCCTTTTTCAGCAGGCCTCTAACCTCCTGCCTGAATAAATCCACGGAAATATCGCCCCCCCGGGCTTGCAGAGTTGACGCATCAGTGGGGGGGGCCGGATGTTGAGCAGTTTACAGATATTGGTAAGTAATTCATTTTCATTGAGTGGTTTCAGTTGTAAACCATTGGCTCCGGCATCAAACAGTGCTCTTTCCTCTTGCTGAAGTATATCTGCCGTAAGGGCGAGGGCAGGAATCTGTGCGTTGAGATTATTGCTGCGACGCAGGGTGGTCAGGGTATCAATGCCATTTTTCTGGGGCATATGTATGTCCACCAGCAACAGGTCAAAGACATCCTGCTGGCAGGCGGCAAGCGCTTCATTGCCATTGTTTGTCAATGTGCAGTAAGCCCCCATCTTGCTCAGCAGAGTATCCAGCAACAGACTGGTGAATTGATTATCTTCGGCTATCAGAATATTCACACCATCAAGGAGTTGGCTGTTTACTGGTGTAACGGTGGTGATGTTTTGCGGCAGCCCATTATCTTTCAGCGATCGGTACAGCTCGGACAGTGGTGGTGGCATTGATAGAAAAGTGACCGGATTCAGCTCTGCCCGTTCCTTGGCGTTGAATTGCTGATAGAAATTCAGTTGTGATGCCGTGAGAATGAGCTTGGCTTTGGTGGTGTTACGCAACTGGACCATGAGTGTCGAGAGATCGCCATTGGCCATTTGCGGAGCAGGTATGCAGACAATAACCCGGTCCTCGACCTCAAGGAGTGCTGTCGTATCGAGTAAATGGGCGTAATCCATGATGACGGTATCGCTGATCCCAAAGCGTTCAAGTGCATGTTCGAGTGCCCGCGTAGTAAATTCATTACAGCTGGCAATGACCACCCTGCAGGGGCTTATTTGCCAGTTCGGCTGGCTTTCACAGAGTGGCAGCGGAAGTGTTATGCGGAAAGTGGAACCTCTGCCTTCCTGACTCTCCAGATCAATTTCACCACCCATCAGGTCAACCAGGCTTTTGACAATCGAAAGGCCCAGGCCAGTGCCGCCGTAGTAGCGGGAGATCGAGGTGTCTGCCTGGGTAAACGCATTAAACAGCAGGCCTTGTGAATCGCCGGGAATACCAATACCGGTATCCAGCACTTCAATAATAACCGCTTGCTCCGGATTGGTTTTCAGGGAGATGAAGACGCCACCCTGGTCAGAAAATTTGATGGCATTGGCAATCAGATTACTGAGAATTTGCTGGAGACGGATCATATCTCCCACGCGATGCAACAATACATCGGGCGCATAATCCACAGCGATACAGAGCCCCTTCTGTTGGGCCTGAGGAGAAAACAGGGCGCTTACCTGCTCCACGCATTCCGCCAGATCAATAGGTTGCTGGTCGAGCTCCACGGCATTGGACTGGAGCTTTGAGCAAGCCAGGATATCGTCAATCAGTTTCAGTAGCTGGAGTGCGGATTGATCAATAATCTGGCAATAATGACGATCGGTTTCCGACATGACGCTGACATCGAGCAGGCGTACAAATCCCTGAATGGAGGTGATTGGTGTACGCAGCTCGTGGCTCATTCTTGCCAGAAAATCACTTTTCGACTGATTCGCTGTTTCTGCTTCCTGCCGTGACAATTCCAGTTCATGGTTCTTTTTTTGCAGGCTCTCGAGGGTGTCCTGTAACTGCCTGGTAGCGAGATGAATACGATATTCAAGGTTTTGTTTGCCCTCAGTAATAGACTCGGCCAGTTGGTTGATACCATTGGCGAGAATGGCAAGCTCGTCCCGGGTTCCGGTTTGGGCCCGAATACTCAGGTTACCGCTGGCCATTTTTCTTATGATTGCGGTGAGGTGTTGAATCGGGGCAATCAACCCCAGGCTCAGGTAATAAGTCAAAACGACAGCAATAATCAGGCCCAATAGGGATAACCAAAGTGAGGTAGAAATAATCTGGCGCTGCTTCTGAAGCAAACTGGCTTGATCAATCGCGACGATAACCCAGCCGATCAGTTCATCATCGGGGGCTTGCGTGGCCTCTTCCTCATAATCACTGAACTCAACACCCAGTAGATAAACAGGTTTTTTGAAGTAGACGTGATTATCCAGCTGAAAGGGCTGTTTGTCCGCGGGGGGTGTCAGAGCGGCCGCAGGCAGATTCCCAGAATTCAGAACAAGCGCGCCTGCCTGGTCCAAAAAAGCCACACCGGATACATCGGCCAGGCGAATCGCCCCAGTTGATGTATTTGAGAGCAACTTGAGATTGCGTGAATAAAGTGACAGATCCGAAATCGTCGCCAGATAATCCGAGGTCATATTGCCGGACTGGTAAAGATTTTCTGACAGATCGCCCCGCCTGGCATCAATTGTGTAGAGCGTCAGCAGCGTGATGATTAACAATAACGGGAAAAGTGCTACGGCAAGAAACCGACGATGTATTGACTTGCTGAGCAAAGGGCCTTCGATCATTGTTCTGCCTGCTCCTACTTTTCAATATTCATGTAAAGCATATTCTCTGCCGGTAGGGATATGCCCAGCGCGCGCGCTATGGCAGGGTTTGTGGAAATACTGAAATAACGGGGATACTGCGGTTTGCCGAGGGTCTTTTCCGGGTTGGGCAACCACTCACTGATCAGTTCGCCTGCCTGCCTGCCAATATCTTCGGGTGAGGAATAAATGGAGGCCAACGCTCCAGCGGTGGTATAGGCCTTTGAAAAGCCGATCACCGGGATTTTTTGTTGAAAACTGAGGTGCAGAATCCATTTGGCGATTGCCCGGTTGAGTACTGCCTGATCCGGCAGGGCAAGAAACAGATCAGTACCGGTGACCACCGGTCGTAGCACTGCCACGGGGTTATCCTTCTGATCAAGATAACCGTGCTTGAGAATCAGGCCCCGCGTAGCGGTGAGCAACTCCAGCTCTGGTCTCAGGCCGCTGGAGGCGGGGCCAAAATGGTGCTGAACCTCGTGGCGCCCGGCTTCAGCAATGATGCGAGGGTTATTATCCGGCCGAGGGGTTGATCGAGAAAAATTGCAGAAGCCTGGCGGGGTGGTGCTTCGTGGTGTGCTGTCCAGGCAGATTCATAGGCATTTTTTGGTGTAAAAATACTGAGTATGGGCGTTTCACTGTGCCAATTAACGGCCTCTCGGGTAGCATGGCTGCCGATAGCAACAATCAGTTGATAAGGGACATCTTGTTGATTTGTCAGTTTGGTTTTATTGAGGTTAATGACGCTAAAGCCGGGATTTTTCGGTAGCGCTTTGTTGACAGTCCGTTGCAGCGAATCCGCTGTTTCAAGGTAGTAAGTGGCGTTACTCGATAACAGCAATAGAATCTCCGCCTGGGTGATTGTGCCGGTCAAAAGTGACAGCATGAAGAGCCCAAGCTTCCATAGGGGGGCAGAGATACCTTGTTTCCTTGCCGGTCGCTTTGACATGTCTTCCCTAAGTAACACTGCAATTGAACATGAGACCGCTCATTTCCGGATCGTGGTGATTATGTCCAGACCACGGGACGTCAGACACATCAAAAATTCAGCACGAGGCGCAAAAAAACTCTCGTTTCAAAAACATTGTTTTGAGCATGCTCCATGTAGTCACCGCCCAGATTTTGCCCGATAAGTGACAGATTTCCGGTGTTTGAACCCACGGCAAAATCATAACCCAGATGGGCGTCTACCCGGACAAACTGTTCTACAGGGTTGCCATCACGCCAGTCTGCTGCGGTCACATGGTAGATATTGACGCCTGAGGACCAACCTGCAGAAAATCGCTGAAACAGCAGCAAGCCAGCCGTATGCCGAGGTGCACGGTCATTGTGGTCCTTGATCTGAAAATAGGGTTCGTAGCGGGAAATATAAGAACTGTCCACATCCCGATAACCGTAGTGGGCATTGATCAGGGTTCGCTCGGTGGGCTGGTAGCGGAGTTGCAGTTCTATCCCGCGGGTTACCCAGCGACTGTTATTGTCGCGAACTGAAATGGTTTCATCCAGGCCGAGCGACGGAATACCCAGATCAGCGGGTGCCTGGTAAGTATCGATGCCGTCTTTGACGGACTCGCGAAACAACCTGGCATCGAAAGTCAGGCTCTGTGCCGGCAGCTGGGCCAGATAGCCCAGTTCCAGGCTTTTAAGTCCCTCTTCCTGGACATTTTCAGCGGATTTTCGAATCGCCTGAACCAGTACCTGATCGGCGAGAATATCCACATTCAGCTCCCGAGCCTCACCCAGTGAAGGTGAGCGTCGACCAATGGCATAACCGACTCGAAGGGTGTGGAGAGGGTTGATGTGGTAATTGGCGGCGATCCGGCCGGATGCGATGGTATCCACCAGAGTATTGTTTTCTATCATCAGGCCGGTATTCAGAGTCCAGTGGGAACTGGCCTCCCACTCCATATGTCCGAAAAGTCGGCGGCTGGTCAGTGATTCATCGCCGCCATGACCAAACACCGTTTTGCCACTCACATTGTCATAGCGCAGTCCGGCTCCCCAGGTTGTCCGCAAACTGGGTGTGATTTGCAGGCGATGCTCCAGTTCCACATCGTAGCGCTCTGAATCAATGCCCTGAAAGCCGACGATATAGTGCTGATCTTCAATATCCAGGGCTGGATCAATCATCTGAAAAAAGCCGGGCACCTGTTCCGGTGTCAGGGTGAATCCCAGTTCCTTTGACAGCAGATTCGAAACCAGCCCCAGATCGATATAGTTCTCACCTTCAATTCGATTGTGATACAGATGGATTTGTAGACCGTCACCGTTGATCAGGTCCCGGTTCCACTTCAGGGACTGATACTGGTTTTCGAACTGGACACCGGCGTACTCGTCCGGACGGTCGGCATCACCCCAACCGGAGTTGTTGTGGGTAAACCCGGCTTGAAGGTCGAAAGTATCCGTAATATTTGGGGTATACATGGCGCGCAGGTTCAGAGCCAGCATCTCCTTGCCATCCTTCATGGGCCCCCGATCCTCCCCGGCGTTTACCGGTGGGAAACCGTCGTTGTGCTGATAATTAAAACTGATGCGGTAATCCAGCCTGTCGGCATTACCGCTGTAGCGAACAGTGGTTTCCCGGGTTTGCTGGTCTCCAGCTGTCACTCCGACCTGCCAGCCGCGCTCCTGCACAGGTTTGCGAGTGATGATATTGACAGCGCCCAAAAATGCATTGGAACCGTAGGCCGGGGCATTCGATCCCCGCACAATCTCAATATGGTCGATATCCTCCAGGCTGACGCCCATAGAGCCCCATTCAGTATTGGCAAAGACCGGGTCATAGATCGGTCGGCCATCAACCATAATCTCCAGATGGTTCGGGAATTCGCGGCCAAAGCCGTGGTAACCGATACCGTAGCGATTACCATTGATGTAGTAGGACTCAAAGCCGGGCACCAGACGAAAGACATCGACCCAGGTCATGGCGCCGGAAGCCTTGATCAATTGTTGGTCGATAATGGTGACACTGGCGGGAACCTGGTTCAGGGGCTGAACCATCCGTGCCACGGAGGCTACCGATGGCAGTTCACCGAGCATGTCCTCTTCGGTAATGAACGCTGATTGGGGCTGACCAAGAACCAGTTAGCTGTAGAGTAAACCCGCTACTGTCAGGCTCAATGTGGCGCAAGACATAACGTGCTCCCGGGAGAATTGGCATTATTTTTGGTAGGGACATATTCTAAGTCCCCGATACGGGAATATCAGCTGTTTATTCCTTGACGGACAAAGAAAACCAATAATGAATCATGCCTTGGGATTGAATGATGTTATCGCTGTATCGAATAGCAGCAGCACTTCCTGATCTGGGCTAAAATGCGCTCTGGTTGAGGAGAAAGCTGATGTCGCTGGAAGATACCCGTCGCGAATACCAACATGGGCGCCTGTGCCGGGAGTCACTGAAAGATTCTCCCTTTGATCAATTCAATTTGTGGATGGAACAGGCCATTGATTCCGATTTATCCGATCCCACGGCGATGTGTCTCGCCACTGTCAGCACGGAAGGTAAACCCTGGCAACGGACTGTGCTGTTGAAGGGTATTGATCAGCGAGGATTGATGTTCTACACCAATCTGGGTAGTCGCAAAGCCAGAGAGATGACAGGCAACCCCAATGTCAGTCTCCTTTTTCCCTGGATGCGACTGGATCGGCAGGTGATTGTTGGCGGACAGGTGGAGAGGCTCACTAAAACGGAAGTATTGGGCTATTTTCTCAAGCGTCCGAGAGGGAGTCAGCTGGCAGCCTGGGCTTCACAACAGAGCAGGCGGCTCAGTTCCCGACAGGCCCTGGAAGCTCAATTTATGCAAATGAAAGAGAAGTTTGCCTCCGGTGAGATACCGGTGCCGGACTTTTGGGGTGGGTACCGGGTGGTACCCAGCGAGTTTGAATTCTGGCAGGGTGGTGAAAACCGCCTGCATGATCGCTTTCAATACCTGCGATCCGGGAATGGTTGGTCTATTTCGAGATTGGCACCATGACTGAACCCGTGCCGGATCAGACCCCACAGAAAAAAACCTGGCTAATGCCAGGTTTTTTGATGCCGCTTGAGACTATTTGCGTTTCATCGACAGGAAAAACTCATCATTGGTTTTGGAGTCTTTCAGTTTATCGATGAGGAACTCGGTAGCATCAGAGTCTTCCATGCTGTGGAGTAGTTTGCGCAAAATCCACACCCGTTGCAGTTCTTCTTCACCCATTAAAAGGTCTTCGCGACGGGTGCCGGAGCGGCGGATATTGATAGCGGGATAGATGCGCTTCTCTGCCATTTTCCGGTCCAGGTGCAGCTCCATGTTGCCGGTGCCCTTGAACTCTTCATAAATGACTTCGTCCATCTTGGAGCCGGTTTCTACCAGTGCTGTAGCGATAATGGTGAGACTGCCGCCTTGCTCGATATTTCTGGCAGCACCAAAAAAGCGCTTGGGCCGTTCCAGTGCGTGAGCATCCACCCCCCCGGTCAGCACCTTGCCTGACGATGGCTGTACGGTGTTATAGGCCCGGGCGAGTCGGGTTACCGAGTCGAGCAGAATGACCACATCTTTTTTGTGCTCTACCAATCGCTTTGCCTTTTCGATAACCATTTCAGCGACCTGTACGTGGCGTGAGGGTGGTTCGTCAAAGGTAGAAGCAATGACTTCACCGCGCACCGAGCGCTGCATTTCAGTCACCTCTTCCGGACGTTCATCGATCAGCAACACCATGATATAACACTCCGGATTGTTACGGATGATGGACTGTGCGGTGTGCTGCATGAGAATGGTTTTACCGGCCTTGGGCGGGGCCACGATGAGACCGCGCTGGCCTTTGCCAATCGGTGAAACCAGATCAATAATTCGAGGGGTCAGGTCTTCGGTGGAGCCGTTGCCTGCTTCCAGTACCAGTCGCTCATCGGGGAATAGTGGTGTGAGGTTTTCAAACAGAATTTTGTTGCGGGCATTTTCCGGTTTGTCAAAATTTATTTCGTCCAGCTTGAGCATGGCAAAGTAGCGTTCGCCCTCTTTGGGCGGGCGAATTTTGCCGGAAATGCTGTCGCCGGTTCGCAGGTTGAACCGGCGGATCTGACTGGGGGAGACATAAATATCATCGGGGCCGGCAAGATAAGAGCTGTCGGCAGATCTTAAAAAACCAAAGCCATCGGGGAGTATTTCAAGAACGCCATCTCCGTAGATGTCCTCACCACTTTTGGCATGCCGTTTGAGAATGCTAAAGATGACATCCTGCTTGCGCGAGCGGGCCAGGTTATCCAGGCCTATTTCCTCGGCAAGTTTCAGAAGTTCATCGATGGGTTTAGTCTTGAGCTCGGTCAGATTCATAAATACAGACATAGTAATATTGTTGTTAGGATTTGAGACAGGCTGACAGCCGGCCGAAAATTATTTTTGGTGTCCTGGAAGGGCTATATGGGATTTTTTGGTAAGGTTTCTCGCCAAAGAGGTTCGACGGGAACAGCCACAGTATAGGGGGGGCCACTGTAAAGCGCAACAATCTGGGCGGCAGCGAAAAAGGCGGGCCGCCCAGTCCCAGTATAGATCAGAGGCTGGCCTCAATAAATTCTACCAGCTGGGTTTTGGACAGGGCCCCGACCTTGGTGGCTTCTATGTTACTGTCCTTGAAAAGGATTAATGTCGGGATGCCGCGAACATTGAATTTTGCAGGCGTCTCGGGATTGGAATCCACATCGACT
>NZ_CBFHYF010000003.1:0-14114 GCF_965660005.1 Porticoccus sp. | reverse complement strand
CATATTCGTTGGCCAATTCATCCAGAATCGGGGCGATCATTTTACAGGGGCCGCACCATGCAGCCCAGAAATCAACGAGTACTGGCAAGTCTGAGCCAAGTACGTCGCTTGCGAAACTGGCATCGGTGACGTGAACGATGTTGTCGCTCATTGGGGATCTCCAGATTAATGTGAATGGAATGGTAAGGGGGTAGAATTGTTACAAATCATAACATCCGTGTCGGGTAGGTAACAAATCTTCCCGACGGGGATAATCCTGTTGCCGGTCATAGTGCCGGCAGCCTCGCCAAACCACAAGGAAAACCCGCATTGGCTAATACAATGGCAAATGGGCAGGGCAGGACGCTGGCAGCAATTGATCTCGGCTCAAACAGCTTTCACATGATTGTTTCCCGGGTCACCCAGAATGAAATGCGACCGGTGGAGCGTTTTGGTGAACGGGTTCAGCTGGGTGCCGGTATGAAGTCAAATCGACTCGCTCCGGAGGCCATGGAGCGAGGATTCGCCTGCCTGGCCGGTTTTCGTCAGGCGCTGGATAAATTACAGCCGGAGCAAGTGCGGATTGTGGGAACCAACGCGTTGCGTGCGGCAAAAAACGCCTCGTTATTCATCAAGCAGGCGGAAGTGCTGATCGGTTATCCGGTGGAGGTGATTTCTGGCCGTGAAGAGGCCCGACTTATTTATCTCGGTGTGGCTCACACACTCGCCGATGACGACGACTCCCGGCTGGTGGTGGATATTGGTGGCGGCAGTACGGAATTTATTATTGGTCAGCGGTTTGAAGCCAAATTGCGCGAAAGTTTGCATATGGGTTGTGTGACCTATCGGGATCGCTACTTCCCCCGGGGCAAAATCTCTCCCAAACGTTTTGAAAAGGCCTACCGTGCCGCTTGTCAGGAAGTACTGAAAATTCGTAAGGCTTATAAAAACCAGGGTTGGGATAACGCGGTGGGTTCGTCGGGCACCATGGCCAGCATTGAAAAATTGATCATCGACAAAGGCTGGGCGAGCGAAGGTATCAGTGCGGTGAATCTGGGACGTTTGAAGAAGCTACTATTGCAATACAGGGACATCGACGCACTGTCAGAATTATCGGGTTTGAGTGATCGGCGACGTGGGGTAATCGTACCGGGCGTTGCCATCACCTGTGCGATTTTCGATGCGTTGAACATTGAACAGATACACGTATCAAGCGGTGCCCTCAGAGAGGGTCTCATCTATGAAATCATGGGTCGACTGGAGCATGAAGATGTGCGCGAACGCAGCGTGACAGCGCTGATGCTGCGATCGGAGGCGGATCGGCAAAATGCGGATCAGGTAGAGTCCATGGCCACCCTGTTATTCGATGCAGTGGCCGATGAATGGCAGCTCAATGAGTCTGATCGGGCTTTGCTTTGCTGGGCGGCCAGATTGCATGAGGTGGGTTTAAGCATTGCCCACAGCCAATTCCACAAGCATGGACAGTACCTTATAGAGCATTCCGATTTGACGGGTTTCAGTAAACAGATGCAGCGGGAATTAGCCCTTCTGGTCCGCAGTCACCGGCAAAAGTTTCCGTCGGGTGACTTGGTCGGTTACGAAACAGAGCAGCGCACTCGCTTAAAACGTCTCTGTATTCTGATGCGGTTGGCAGTACTGTTTAAATATGTCACCCCGGTGGAAGGCGAGCCGATGTTTACCACCAGGATCAAGGGGTCGGAGGTGACCCTGACCTTTGACACCGACTGGCTGGACCATCACCCTCTGACCAGTACAGCACTATCTTCGGAGCAACGCTACCTGAAGAAAATCGGCTTTCAGCTGAGGCTCTGCAGCCGTTGAGTTAGTGTGAACAGGCCCTAATCCGCCAGGTTCTCAAGCAATGCCAGTTGGGCAGCATATCGGGTGGCTCCTTGTGCAGGGTGGTTAAGCAAATATTGCCCATCGGGCTGCAGCGCCCAGCTCTGGCAATTGTCCATCAGGTAACTCTGCAGTTCATTGCGTATCCTTGCCTGCAACAGATTGCGCTCCATTGCATCGGCACTGGCACAATAGATGTGCGGTGAGGCGTTGAGAAAATAATATACCCGCGAGTGCTCCAGAAAGCGTCCGATGACGGAACGCACCTGAATATTTTCGGAGACACCGGAAATCCCCGGTCGCAGGCAACACATACCGCGAACAATCAGATCAATTTTGACCCCGGCATTGCTTGCCTCATACAGCGAGGTAATGATCTTCGACTCGGTCAGTGCGTTCACTTTGATAATGATGTGGACTTCCTTGCCCTGCCGGGCGGCCTCGGCCTCGGCTTCTATCAGTCGCAGCAGATTTTTCTTCAATGTAAAAGGGGCGCTGAACAGAGTCTTGATGCGTTCTGCCTTACCCATCCCCGTCAGCTGCTGGAAGATTTTATGTACATCGCTGCAAAGATCCGGGTCGGCCGTCAGCAGGCTGTAATCGGTATACATGCGTGCATTGCCGGAGTGATAGTTCCCTGTGCCCAGGTGCACATAGCGGTGCAGCTGGTTATTTTCCCGACGGACAATCAGCAGTGCCTTGGCGTGGGTCTTATACCCCATCACGCCATAGGTAACCACGGCACCTGCCTCCTGGAGGTGAGTGGCCAGTTGCAGATTTTCCTCTTCATCAAAACGGGCCCTCAGCTCAATCACAACGGTCACTTCCTTGCCGGCTCTGGCCGATTCCAGCAACGCATCGACAATTTCCGATGAGGCGCCCGTGCGGTAGAGCGTCATTTTGATCGACAGTACGGCACTGTCTCTGGCTGCCTGACGCAACAGGTCAATGATCGGGGTGAATGACTGGAATGGATGGTGCAGCAGAATATCTTCTTTGCGTATCATGTCGAGAATACTGCTGTCCGATAGTCGCAATGCCCTAGGAATGGAGGGAATCATGGGAGGGAACAGTAAATCAGGGCGATTCAGCATCTGCCGCAATTGCATCATCCGTCCGAGATTTACCGGGCCATCCACACGATAGAGCTCATCCTCACCGAGGTTGTACTCCCGCAACAAAAAATCCACCAGCTCAGTCGGGCAATTTTTGTCCACTTCCAGCCGGACGGCGCTGCCAAAGCGCCGCGAGTGCAACTCGCCGCGAAGTGCCCTGGCAATATCCTCTACCTCGGCGGCATTAAGGTCGAGGTCGCCATCGCGGGTGATCCGGAACTGGTAGCAGCCGATAGCGCTCATGCCATTGAACAAATCGTCGATATGGGCGTGTATCAGTGATGAGAGCAGCACAAAATTGTCACCATCGACACAGAGTTCGTTGGGCAACCTTACCAGCCTCGGCAGTGAACGCGGTGCCGGCACAATGGCCATACCACTATCCCGGCCGAAGGCGTCCTTGCCCTCCAGCGAGACAATAAAGTTGAGACTTTTATTGACCAGCCGGGGAAACGGATGAGCGGGATCGAGGCCGATAGGGCTGATGACGGGCATCACCTGATGGCGAAAATAGTCCTCGGCCCAGAGTGCTACTTCCGGACTCCACTGGTGGCGATTCAGTACCCGAATTTTTTCCTGTTCAAGTGCTGGCAGGAGCACCTCGTTGAGAATTTTATATTGCTGGTTGGTGGCCGCCTTGCACTGTTCGCCGAGAACCTGGAGTACATCCCTTGGCGGCATGCCGTCGATATTGACAATTTCACGGGCAAAGCTGATTTGTCGTTTTAGTCCGGCCAGCCGAATTTCAAAAAATTCGTCCATATTGCTGTTGAAAATCATCAGGAACTGAAATCGTTCCAACAGGGGGTAATCGTCATCCAATGCCTGCTCCAGAACACGCAGATTGAACTGCATCAGGCTCATATGGCGGTTGATGAAATATTTGGCATGGCCAATATCGATCAGCTCTTCAGGCATGCTGGCTTCCGGTTTTCCGTTGGAACGGCGGATTCAGTTGTATTGTTCATAATAGATACAGTGTAAGGCACAAGACAATCTCCCATTGTCACGGTTGTGTGTGACAAAATTTGGACAGTTGTCCCGGCTGACAGATTGAGAGATGGCTGAAAATTCCAGGGTGACTGTCGGTGTCATCGGGTTGTTGAAAAAACCAGTGGCTTTATTCGCTGAAATAGCAAAGCACGGTGTTTAAAAACCGGTGGCCTTTCTTCGTTGTGACAAGATGTGAAGACGAATTTTCCAGTAGACCTGCGATCATCAATTTTTCACAGGTCTCATTGATTTTATCAAGAGAAATCCCGGTTCTTGCTTCAAAATAGGGTTTTTCAATGCCTTGGTTAAGTCGCAGGGCATTCATCATGAATTCCAGTGGCAGTTCGTTTTCGAGAATGTTTTTGCAGTGCGCAATAAATGAATTTTCCCTGGCCAGATAATCGTCAGGCTTGCGTGTTTTTGCCGTGCGAATAATACGCTGTTCATCGGGTAGTGTGATCTTACCGTGTGCGCCGGCACCGATGCCCAGATAGTCGCCGAACTGCCAATAATTCCGGTTGTGCAGGGAGAATTTTTTCTCGCGACAAAAGGCAGAGACTTCGTATTGAAAAAAGCCGTTATCGGCCAGTAATTGATGACCGCTCTGCTGGATGGTGTCGAGCACATCCTCGGTGGGCAAGGTGGGTGGGCGACGGTAAAACTCGGTGTTGGGTTCGATGGTCAGTTGATACCAGGAAATATGTGTGGGCGCGAGGTCAATAGCCTGTTGCAAATCCGCCATTGCCTCCTGTTCAGTTTGTGCCGGCAGGCCGTGCATCAGGTCCAGATTGATATTGTCAAAACCGGTGGATCGGGCCATCGCGACAGCGTCACGGGCATTTTCTGCCGAGTGGATACGGCCCAGTTTTTCCAGATGGCGGTTATCAAAGCTCTGAATGCCAATTGACAGACGGTTGACACCGACATTGCGAAAACCATTGAATTTGGCCTGCTCAAAAGTGCCGGGGTTTGCTTCCAGCGTGATTTCAATGGTGTCGGTAAAACCGAAGCGTCGCCGGGCGGCCTGAATAACCCTGCCGATACTCTCCGCAGAAAAAAGACTGGGTGTTCCCCCGCCAAAAAAAATGGAAGACAGTTGTCTGCCCTGTGCATAGGGCATTTCCATATCCAGCTCACGAATCAGGGCCTGGACGTACTCTGCCTCCGGCAGGTGTTTGCCGCTGGCGTGAGAGTTAAAATCGCAGTAGGGGCACTTTCGGATGCACCAGGGGATATGGACGTAGAGTGACAGGGGTGGAAGGCTGAGCGGAGTATCGTGCATGGCGCAGATAGTAGCATTTAGACGACGGGGCCGTTTTATTTTTCTGTGTTGAGCCCCCCCGAAAATGTCATGGCTCCTGGGAATCCGGTATTGCTATTTTCCTTGCAAGGGGGATTACCAGGAATAGGAAACGGACAGAGAACCGTACTGATGGGTATTGCGTTGTTCTTCAAATTCGCGGGTGCGGAACACCTTCGCATAGGACACTTTCCAGCCCGCCAACAGAAAACTGAAACCCACGGCGGCATCGCCCACTACTGGTCTGCGATCAACACGGTGGCTGTCCTCAAAGGTATTGCCGTCGAGAAAAATATCCCTTGCCACCAGGCGGGCATCAAAGGAAACAAAGGCGTGCAGACCACAGATGGGCAGACGGCAGTGGCGTATATCGCCCCGCCCCGGGGCACTGTTGTCCCCCCCCCGGCCGCAGGGCGGCGGTGCCGAAATCCTCAGGTAACTGCCAACCAACCCGGTATTCGGCACCAAAATTAAGGTAAGTGGCCACATTGCCGAGACTGCCGCCCGCGTGAAGAATCGCGTCCTGGTGAGGCCACTGTTCGGTCAGTTTGTAGCGCCGCTTGTGTTCGTAGACAAACTGAAGTCCAAGCTCGTTTTCCAGCTGGTGATCCCAGCCCTGAAATTTATCGATACCGCGAATCTCATGAATCAGATCCTGAGCGTTTCCTGCCAGGGATGCAGGGCCCACCATGCCCACATTGAGTTCCAGTGTATCCAGCTGTTCTCGGTCGCGGATATGGTAGGCGAACCCGAGGTAGAGGTACCCGGCATAGGGTCGGCCGTCTTCAATCAGTGTCGAAGTATCTTTTTCCCCCGGAGTGAAAATCAATTGCCCGGTACTGATTACCAGATTGCGCTGTAATGCCTCCGCATCTTTCAGATTGTGAAAGAAGCGTAGTCGGTGGTTTGCCTCTCTGACCCAATCGGGCAGATCGGGGTCTTTAAGGTAGGAGCTGAGGTCCTGAGAAACGCAGGAGAAGCGGATACCGTTGGTATAGTGTTGATCGGTTTCACCAAACAGGTCATTTTCTAGGTAGAGATTGACGGTACTGCAAAAGCGCTCGTCCCCCTCGGTACCGAGGCCAACTGAGGGGAATAGCAGAATTAACAGTATTGGCAGGTGTTTCATGGCGATTCCAGTGCAGGCCGGGGTTAATTATGTGCCCCGCTGCGGTATTCGGGCAACGCCATTGAATAACACCGGGCGTAGCGGCAAGATGTCTGTCTGTCGGAAAAAGGGATGAGCGGGTGAGTAACAGCAGTAATGAACTGATGAAAGCCCGGCGCTTTCGGCCACTCTTCATGACCCAATTTTTTGGTGCGCTCAACGATAACCTGTTCAAAAATGGGTTATTGGTAATGATCGTGAGTGCCAGTATCGCCGGGACTGCCAATGTTAACACCGTCGTCAATCTGGCGGCGGGCCTGTTTATCCTGCCTTTTTTTCTGTTTTCTGCCCTCGCCGGCCAATTGGCTGACAAGCATGAGAAGTCGCTTATTATCCGGCGCATCAAGCTGGCTGAAATATTGATCATGTTGCTGGGTGCGCTGGCTTTCTGGTTCGGGACTCTCTGGTTGCTGCTCGCAGTGCTGTTTCTGATGGGCGCTCAGTCCGCTTTTTTTGGGCCGGTAAAGTATGCGATTCTACCCCAGCATCTCGGTGACGATGAATTGGTGGCAGGAAACGCCCGGGTAGGGATGGGCACCTTTGTCGCAATTTTGATTGGTACCATTGCCGGCAGCTTGCTTGGAGGAACGGCCAATGCGCACTGGTTGATGGGTATTGTTGTGATTTGTGTGGCCTTGACAGGCTGGTGGAGCAGTCGACAAATCCCGCTGGCAGAGGCCCGCGCACCGTCACTCCGTATAGACTGGAACACTCCCAGGATCAGCTGGCAGCTGATCAGGCTGGCCGCCGGGAAACGGTCTGTGTTTCTCGCGATTCTCGGTATTTCCTGGTTCTGGATGCTAGGGGCCAGCTATTTGACCCAGATGCCCAATTTCACCATCACCGTGCTTCGTGGCACACCGGGGGTCATTGCCCTGATACTCTCGGCCTTTACCGTTGGTGTGGCGGCGGGAGCAATGCTCTGTGACCGCTTGAGTGGTGCCCGGGTAGAAATTGGTCTGGTGCCACTGGGTGCCATCGGCCTCAGCCTGTTTGGCATCGACCTGTATTTTGCCGCTGCCGGGTATACCACCGAGAGCCCTGTTGGTGTCGCCGGTTTTGTGCTCCGTCCCGACGGATTGCGCGTGTTGTTCGATATAGCCATGCTGGGATTATTTGGCGGCCTGTATATCGTACCACTCTACGCCATGGTGCAGGCGCGTACTGATCCGCAGCTGCGTGCCAGAATTATCGGCAGCAACAATATTCTCAATGCGTTTTTTATGGTGTTGGCCAGCGTATTGGGCATCCTGTTTCTCGGTGTGGCAGGTTTCCGCATTGAGGAATTGTTTCTGGTGCTGGCGCTGATGAATATCGCCGTTGCGGTGTTTATTTTTCTGCAGGTGCCTGAGTTCACCATGCGTTTCCTGGTGTGGTTGGTAGGCCACAGCCTGTACCGGGTAAAACATCGTGGTCTGGAGCTGATACCGTTGAAAGGCCCCGCCATTCTGGTCTGCAATCATGTCAGTTATGTGGATGCGCTGTTACTGGCCGGTGCGGTGCGGCGACCGATTCGCTTTGTCATGTATAAACCGATTTACGAGTTGCCGGTACTGAATTTTATATTTCGCACCGGCGGTGCCATTCCGATTTGTTCGAAGAGCCAGGATCTGGAGGCCTATCAACAGGCCATGGCGGCGATCGATGAGGCATTGAAAAAAGGTCAGTTGCTCTGTCTCTTCCCGGAGGGCAAGCTCACTGAGGACGGTGAAATCGATACCTTCAAAAATGGCATCGAGCGAATACTGGCTCGCAATCCCGTGCCGGTAGTACCGATGGCGCTGCAAGGCCTTTGGAAGAGTTTTTTCAGCCGCAGTCACGGTGGTGCATTCAGAAAGCCGTTTCGACCGGGCTGGCGTCGGGTAGCGGTGATCGCGGGGATACCGATAACCGCTGAAAGTGCTTCAGCCGAACGGTTGCAGGCCGAAGTCATTGCATTACGTGGTGACATGAGATAAGCGTAGCTGCCAGCTTTGAGCCGGTGGACAGCAAACCCGACAGAGGGCAGGAAACAGATATGGGTAAGTTAAAATTACACTGGCAGATGCTGATTGCGATTCTTGTTGCAGTCGTTATCGGCCTCCTGTTCGATCTGGAAACCACCCTGCTGGGTGTGAGCCTCTACAGTATCTTTGACTTTATCGGGATGCTGTTTCTCAACGCGCTGAAAATGCTCATTGTGCCGTTGGTGATGTCTTCCATCATTGTGGGTATCGCCGGGCTGGGCGGCAGCGACAACCTGGGGCGTCTCGGTGCCAAGACAATCGGTTTCTACCTTTGCAGCAGCCTGCTGGCAATCATGGTCGGTCTGTTGCTGGTCAATCTCCTGTCCCCCGGTGTCATTGACGGCGAGGCGGCGGGCAGCCGGCTCAATCTCAGTGAGCCGGAGGCAGTTTCTTCTCAACTGAAAGCTGTCGAGGGCCGGGGTGTCGGGGACATTGCCGGAATATTTCTGCGTATGGTGCCGCCCAATATCGTTGAGGCAGCGGCGGATGGACAGATGTTGGGACTGATTTTTTTCAGTCTACTGTTTGGGGTATTCATGACTCGCATTACCAAAGAACCTGCGCAGACCCTGCTGGGTTTCTGGAACGGTGTTTATGAAACCATGATGGTAATGACCCTGTTTATCATGAAATTTGCCCCGCTGGGGGTGCTGGGATTGGTGGCCAAAACCATTCTGGTCACCGGGTTTGACGCCTTTCAGCCTTTGCTGATGTTTTTTATCACGGTGGTTCTGGCGCTGGTGATTCATGTATTTGTCACCCTGGCGCTGATATTGCGACTCGCCGGTTTGAGTCCGCTGAAGCATTACCGGGCCATACTTCCTGCCATGCTGACTGCGTTTTCCACGGCCTCCTCCTCTGGCACCTTGCCAGTGACGATTGAATGTGTGGAGAAAAATGCCGGGGTTTCCAACCGAACCAGTGCCTTCGTGCTGCCGCTGGGTGCGACGATCAACATGGATGGTACGGCGCTTTATGAGTGTGTTGCCGCTATGTTCATCGCCCAGGCCTACGGTCTGGAACTCGGTTTCGTCACCCAGTTTACGATTGTGCTGGTGGCCCTTTTGACGTCGATTGGGGTAGCGGGGATTCCCTCGGCCAGTCTGGTGGCGATTACGGTAATTCTCGGAGTAATAGGTTTACCGCTGGAAGCGATCGGGATGTTACTGGTGACTGACCGTGTTCTCGACATGATGCGAACGTCAGTAAACGTTTTCAGTGACGCCTGTGGGGCTGTGGTGATTGCCAGGAGTGAGGGTGAGAAGGGTCTGCTGATTTGAAAAAAAGCCCGGCAGAAAAGCCGGGCTGACAGGTTTTGTCTAGCTGAAGATACCTCGAATTATATAGAAGAACAGAATCGCCAATCCGGCCCCAGCAGGCAGGGTCACCAACCAGGACATGAATATCGTACCGACGACACGCAGGTTGAGTGCCGCAATGCCGCGTGCCAGCCCGACACCCAGCACAGCACCCACCAGGGTGTGCGTTGTGGATATTGGCAGGCCGGTGCCTGATGCCA
This sequence comes from Porticoccus sp., assembly GCF_965660005.1. Taxonomy (GTDB): domain Bacteria; phylum Pseudomonadota; class Gammaproteobacteria; order Pseudomonadales; family Porticoccaceae; genus Porticoccus. Next base: position 4,174 of record NZ_CBFHYF010000003.1, on the reverse strand, counting down.
GCACTACCGTTGCCGCTGCGCCCAGTTCGGCAGCGAAACCGCGGCTGGGGGTCAGTTCGGTAATCTTTTTCCCCACGGTGCCCATGACTTTGAAGCCATAGGTTGCCAGCCCCAATACGATACCAATCCCGCCCAGTAACAGAATCCAGCGCGGCATCACTGCCTGGGCTTCAACAGCCCCAGAGTTGATTACACTGACAATGGCAGCCAGCGGGCCGACAGCGTTGGCCACATCATTGGACCCGTGGGCAAAGGCCATGGCGCAGGCTGTAAAGATCATCAACACGGCAAAAACCCGTTCGACGCTGGCAAATCTATTATGTTTTTCGGCCGCTTCATCACGCTTGACGCCGCTGAGCAGCAGGGTTCCCAGAGCCATGACCAGAAGCCCAATGACAATGGCGATCAGGGTGCATTGACCAAAAGTGAGGCTGATGCCCATGTCGCGAAAAACATATTTGACCCCTTTGAGCATGGTTACCATGGCAATCAGGAAGCCGACGGCAAACATATAAAAGGGGATGATTTTCTTGGCCCGCATAAACGGGTCGTCCTGGGTCAGGACCAGTTTTTGCACACTGTGAAACAGTATGTAGGAAATAGCTCCTGCCAGCAGTGGCGAAACGACCCAGCTGGCGACGATGTTGCTCACTTTGCCCCAATTGACCGAATCTACAGAAATACCTACTGCTGCAAAGCCGATAATGGCACCCACGATGGAGTGCGTGGTCGAAACCGGCCAACCCATGATACTGGCCAGCATCAGCCAGGTTCCCGCAGCCAGTAATGCCGACATCATTCCGAACACCAGCAGTTCCGGTGAGTTGGTCAGTACCGATGGATCAATAATACCCGTGCGTATGGTGTCGGTGACCGCACCACCCGCCAGATAGGCACCGGCAAATTCAAAGATCATCGCGATCAGTATGGCCTGCTTGACTGTCAGTGCTCTGGAACCCACTGAGGTGCCCATCGCATTGGCCACATCGTTGGCCCCCACTCCCCAGGCCATGAATACGCCAAATATACAGGCGAGGATAATCAATAACTGGCCATGTTCAGCTAGTAGAGTCATTGGTTTGAATTCCCGTTTACTGGTTTCGGTTACCGGGCGAGAAGCAACTGCAATTTGCCGCCCACACTCTGGGAGAGATCGGCGACTTCGCCAATGATGTCGATCACCTGATAAAGAAATATCACGTTGATCGGGGGTAAGTTGGTTTCCAGTTCAAAAAGGTGATGCCGGATCTCCTGTTCCAGGTGATCACTTCTGTCTTCCAGTTTGTCCAGGTCGCGGATCAGGTTTTCAACAAAGTCCACCTCCTTGCCGCTGAAACCGACTTCCAGCAGTTCATCGAGTTCATTTATGGCCACGTGGGCCTGGCGGCAGGCTTCAATTGCCGATCCGACAAACTCGCTCATTTTTTCCTGCAGAGGTTCCGGGATCAGCATTTTCCGGCCAAGCATCAGGCCAGCGATATCCTTGGATCGGTTGGCAATCCGATCCTGCTGACTGAGCATGTTGAGCAGATCGGAACGATCCATTGGCATAAACAGGCTCTTGGGTAATTGCAGGCGCAGTTCGCGCTTCATAACATCGGCCTGATGCTCGAGATCTGACATTTCGTCGAATACCTTGTCAGCCTGTTGCCAGTTTTCTGCAATGGCTGCAGCCAGAAAATCGGCGAGTTTCTCGGTACAGGAAACTACCACCGTCATATGGGCCTGCAGGGGACTGATGGGGGATTTGCCAAACAGGTTGGAGAGAGGATTGCTGAAAACCATGGGATGTCCTCTGTGCGTTGAAGGGCGCGAGTATAAGAATCTGTCACATAAATGTCACATTTTTGCTGATGTAAAACCGCCAATGCTTCAGTATGAACCTAAACTTGGCTGAAATGATCAGTTTCCCCCAGCCAGCGACGGATAATGGCGGACACTCGGTCGGGGTTTTTGCTCAGCATCTGTTGGGCCGTGCACCGGATTTCCGGCAATAGGTGGCTATCTCGTTGCAGGTCAGCGATACGCAGCATCACGTCACCGGTTTGTCGGGTGCCGAGCATTTCACCGGGACCGCGCAGCTGCAGGTCTTTCTCGGCAATCTGAAACCCGTCATTGGTTTGGCGCATGATGGACAGACGCTGACTGCCGGCAGCCGAGAGCGGCGGGCTGTACAGTAACACACAATAACTTTCCGTCTGACCCCGACCCACCCGGCCTCTCAATTGGTGCAGTTGCGCCAGTCCCAAACGCTCCGGATTTTCGATCACCATCAAACTGGCGTTGGGCACATCAACACCCACTTCGATCACTGTTGTGGCGACAAGAAGCTGGATGTCCCCGGCTTTGAATGCCGACATGGTGGCGGCCTTTTCAGCCGGTTTGAGTCTGCCGTGAATGAGCCCGATAGGCAATTGTGGCAGCAGCAGGTGTAATGCATCCGCTGTTGCTTCCGCGGCTTCGGCCTCGAGTAGTTCCGACTCTTCAATCAGTGTGCAGACCCAATAGGATTGACGTCCCTGTGCACAGGCATTGCGCACCCGCTCTACCACCTCCAGACGGCGTTGGTTGGAAATGACCACGGTGCTGACCGGCGCCCGCCCGGGTGGCAGCTCATCAATAATTGAACAGTCCAGATCAGCGTATGCGCTCATTGCGAGGGTTCGGGGTATTGGTGTCGCAGTCATCACCAGCTGGTGAGGGATCTGGCCATTCTGTCCCTTGTTGCGAAGGGCAAGACGCTGGTGCACACCAAAACGGTGTTGCTCATCAATGATGATCAGGCCGAGGTTGTGGAACTGGACCTGTTCCTGAAAAAGTGCATGGGTGCCGATGGCAATTTGAGCGCTGCCGCTATCTATCATTGCCAGTTGCCTTTCGCGCGCCTTGCCTTTGACTTTGCCTGTGAGCCAGGCAATTTGAATACCCAGAGGCTCCAGCCATTGAGTGAAATTATTGCGGTGCTGCTCGGCCAGTATCTCGGTGGGTGCCATCAGGGCCACCTGTCTGCCGCTGGCGACACACTGCAATGCAGCCATGGCACTGACCACAGTTTTTCCGGAGCCCACGTCGCCCTGTAACAGTCGCAACATCGGGCTGGTTTGCTCCAGATCCTGTTTGATTTCCTGACTGACCCGTTGCTGGGCGTTGGTCAGTGGAAATGGCAGGGACGCCAGAAACTCCAGCAGCACCTTATCATCGCCTTTGAGCTCAGGGGCCTGGTGTTGTCTGATAGCCTGCCGAAGTCGCAGCAGACTGAGCTGATGGGCCAGCATTTCTTCATAAGCCAGGCGCTGTTGGGCCGGGTGTTCACCGCGGGCGAGCAGATCGAGTGGCGCATCGGTCGGCGGCTGGTGAAGGAATTTTATGGCGTCTGCCAGGGACGGTGCCGCGTTGTCCTGTTCAAGAAATTCAGTCAGTGATCGGTCGCTCACCAGAGCAAGTGCCTGGTCGATAATCGTCCGCAACCGCTGCTGGCTCACCCCCTCTGCAACGGGGTAAACCGCTGTCAGATGCTGTTGTAGGGGCAGCGCCTGGTCTCCGTCGAGAAACTGGTACTCTGGATGATACATCTCAATTCCGGAGCTCCCGGCACGGACTTCCCCAAAGCAACGCAGTCTGCCCCCCCGGGCAAGATTTTGCCGTTGGGCGGTGGAGAAATGAAAAAATCGCAGTGTGATAATACCGGTGTGATCCTGCACCCGACAGATCAGACTGCGACGGCGGCCAAACGCGAGATCACAACCCCGGATCTCCCCCTCAATGACAACGTCACGGTTGGGTTGCAACGCACCGATTGGCGTGACTCGAGTGCGGTCCAGGTAGCGGACTGGCAGGTGGAACAGTAGGTCCTGAATACTGTGGATGAGCAGTTTAGCCAGTTTCAGGGAGAGTTGGGTGCCGACGCCTTTCAGGCGGGTAACCGGTAGCTGATCGAGAACGATTTTGTTCATGCAGCACAGGGTGGGCAACTGGGTAAGGCGTTCATCTTGATGGCATCCCGTAATGCATCGACCGCCTTGTGGCGCGGAAAACTGGCCCGCCAGGCCAGTGCCACAGTCCGGCAGGGAACCGGATCAACAAAGGGTCTGGTAATCAGCAAACCGTCTTTGTAGCCCGCGCCGATAGCAGCGGATTGTGGCAAGATCGTAATACCCAGCCGGGAGGCAACCAT
>NZ_CBFHYF010000002.1:64323-116545 GCF_965660005.1 Porticoccus sp. | reverse complement strand
TTCCAGAACGAGTGCGGCTGATATATTTCTGAACGTATGCGTTTTTTGAAAATTCAGGCCGCGATAAAACGAGTCTATATTAGAATTTATACATATTGCATTTTTACCTGATACGTCTGCATATCTGACGGTCCTCTTGCAATAATTGTCGTATACGGCCTCGACATCAGGATTTTCATATCTTCCCATAGCACCCACATTGAATGTACAAATGTCGGTTACCTGAATGCTAGTGGATGCATTTTCCTCTGAGAAATGCTGCAAAGTTGCAAAGCTGTCAACACCGGCAGAAAACCCCGTACCAACACGACCTGCGGTCAATGTTTTTTCTTTGCTTACAGCATCAGACTTAACTTGAATTTTTCTCAGGGATGGCTGAAAAACTTGTAACAATAACTGCAGATCATTGTTGATGTTTGCAAGTAACCTTTTAGAAAGACAGCCCTTTACAATAATATTATCGCCGCGCTGCATGGCAGGAAAAAGAAGAGCCACCACTGCCCAATTGTAACTAAGCGTCAGGCTGTCATGCTCGCTCAACCCCTTAACTTCAAACCATAATGTACCGGGGAGACCAACAGCATTTACTGAACAGCTCACCCTGATCAACCCTTTATCCAACGTACAGGATATCTCTTCAAGTAATATTGTATTCACGCTGTAAAACTACCCCTCACACTAGGAGATTTTTCTATACGGTGTGCTCAAGCCCCTCGGGGGAAAACCTCAAGGAAAACTGCTTCAGCAGTGACTGAAGATCCCGATTTTTTTCTATTTCCTCAGTCTGGCTTTCTGTCAGAAATTCGCGCCAGCGTTGATCAAAAAATTGTGCGCCCCCTTTCTCCCTGACCCACTCATATTCCTTTTTCTGAGTACCGTGGTGCTCGAAATTCCAGTAGTCCTTTTGGCCGGGCTCATAGTCGACACCGATCCATTCACAAATCGACGACAGTGTCTCATCCGGCTGTAAAGCCAGCTCCTTGTAGGTAATCATTCTGGCGGGCAAACCGGTTGATTTCACAAAAGCGTCAATTTTTCTGTTCTGGGATATCCACTTATAGATACACACAGTCAAGAGATCGCCAAAAAGCAGCTTGCCAATTTTGAGTGGTTTTTTTCTGATTTGTTTGATCCGCTCACGCAACCCGATCTGCTTCTCATCAAACCGCATCAGCCACCGCCTCGCCAGGGCGCGCGGATCCCTGACAAGATGAATCAGGCGAATATCGTATTCACTATTGGGAATAAAATTTTCAAACCATTCTGATTTTTTTGAGATATCCACCAGAAATTCAATATTGCCATCGACTCTAGAAAATAATTCTTTATATAAATCCTGCTTTTGACATTCTTTTATATCGTGATATAGACGGCAGTCATCCAGTTCTTCGCAGATATAACAGGAAACTGCATCAAAACTTTTGTAAATATTTTTTAATTCACCAAGGTGTTTACCATGACTATGGCTTCCAAGAAGAAGTGAGAGAAAATGTGATCCACTGTAATTTGAGGAAAGAATAAAAATTAATTTTTTCATAAATTCTCTATTAATTATTTATCGTGTATTTTCAAATAAGATTATTGGCTAAAAGTCATACCCAAAAAGGCTAATATCCCTTGCATAAACATTGGCAATAATTTCGGAACTTTCTTTCGAATAGCAACTTCTATAATCGCCTCTATTGCTCGCTTTTTTATGACCCAGCTTAAATATTATGTTGTTATGGCCACCTAACAAACAGTTGATCTCTGAAAGATCAGAATTTATATCTTCAAACCTGCCAATATAATCAAGATCAACAGACCCATCTCTACTTTCTATGAATTTGATTTGTGGAAGGAAGTGAATAATTTTCTGAACATTTTCATGACAAATCCACTGTAAAACAAAATCATCGAAACTATTATATTTCCTTACCAGTTTTGACCATTTTTCATCTCGCTTGTGGGCGCCACCAGAAAGCAAATAGTGGTATGCCGAAACAGCTCTGTCCCATGGGTTTCTGACGAATGTAAATGTGAAATAATTTTCGCATGATTCGGGTGAAATTTTTTCATACCAGGAATAGGGCATATGCCCAACCCGACTTACGCCAAATATAGCATCGCATATACTTGAACCAGCGGTTTTCGGAACATGAATAAAAATTGCCTTTCTGGAAGAAAAGCATTTCGGAAAATCTGTTTTACCCTCCACTATCTTTCTGAACTGTTTTTGTTCGATAGGACCCATCACACTCAGCAGAAGTTCACGCTTATGTTTTGGGGTTACTTTCCAGAAAAGGCGGAGGCTCATTTGCAAAAATGCTCGTTATATTATTTGAAATTTATTTTTATAAAACCTTAACTCTAATGGTTTCAATTCTGTGGAGAGCCTTTCACTACCAGCACATCTTCCATAATCAGATACTGTAGATCGGAACCAAAAAACATATTCAGGGCATCGGTCGGCGAGCAAACCATCGGCTCTCCCCGCCGGTTCAGCGATGTATTCAACACCACCCCATTGCCTGTCAGCTTTTCCATTTCTTCCATTAACTCATAGTAACGGGGGTTGTACTCTCGCTTGAGAGCCTGGGCACGAGCAGTGCCATCCTCATGAACGACTTCCGGTACGCGGTTTTTCCACTCATCGTTCACCTCGAAGGTAAACGTCATAAATGGTGCCGGGTGGTCGATCTTGAACATTTGCGGGGCCACTCGATCAAGCATGCTGGGGCAGAAGGGTCGCCAACGTTCACGAAACTTGATTTGTTCATTGATCCGGTTAGCTACTCCAGGAGCGCTTGGGCAACCCAAAATAGAGCGGCCACCCAGGGCACGAGGGCCGAATTCCATCCGGCCCTGAAACCAGGCCACCGGATGCCCCTCTGCCAGCAGGGCTGCAATTTTTTGGGGCACCTGGTCAATCAACTGGTAGTCGGGCTTGTTGGGATGCAGCTCGCAGGCGCGCATACAGTCTTCATTGCTGTAATTCGGCCCCAAGTACACATGCTGCATGGGCTCCGGCTGAATGCCGCGCTTCACCAGCGCATAGGAGGCAGCACCCACCGCCGTGCCCGCATCCCCGGAAGCCGGCTGCACATAGAGCTCCCTGACTTCATCCCGGGCGATAATTTTCTGGTTTAGCTTTACGTTGAGCGCGCCACCACCAGAGAATGCCAGTTTGCCCGTCTCCCGAAGGATATCGCCGAGATAATGGTCCATCAGTTTGAATACCACACTTTCAAACAGGGCCTGAATGGTGGCGGCGTAGTCGATGTAGGGCTCATCGGCAATATCACCCTCGCGTTTCGGCCCAAGCCAGTCAATCAATTGCGGACTGAAATAGAATCCGACACCGTCCTGCTTGTAGCGGCGCAGACCCACCGTGTTGACCAGTTTGGTATTGACCCGAAAATCCTTGCCATCGAAATCGATCAGCCGGGAAAAATCATACTTGCTCGCATCGCCGTAGGGCGCCATGCCCATTACCTTGTACTCCCCGTCGAGCATTTCGAAACCCAGGTACTCGGTCATGGCCCCGTACAGGCCACCCAGAGAATCCGGATCGTAAAACTCCTTGATCTTGTGAATACGACCATTTTCGCCATAGCCAAAGAAAGTAGTGGCGTACTCCCCTTTTCCGTCGACGCCCATGATGGCGGTTTTTTCCTTGAAGCCACTCAGGTGATAGGCGCTCGAGGCATGAGCCAGGTGGTGCTCCACTGGCTCAAACTCCACATCGGCGGGATTGATCCCCAACTCACGCAGCAGACTGAAAACCCGCTTGCGATAACGGCGAAAACGGCGATTGCCGTTGAGCAGGGCATCCAGCGCCCGATCGGGGGCGTACCAGTAACGTTTGGCAAAATGCCAGCGCGCAGGCGTAAAAAGTGAGATCGGCGCAAAGGGCACGGCAACCACATCCACCGCCTCCGGCTTGATACCGGCGAACTCCAGACAGAATTTCGCTGCCTGATAGGGCATTTTTCCCTTGGCGTGCTTATCGCGGATAAAGCGCTCTTCTTCCGCCGCCGCCACCAGCTTTTCGTCCACATACAGGGCTGCGGATGAATCGTGATTCAGCGCACCGGAAATACCGAGAACAATTGTCGACACTGTTAAACCTTTTTATTGATGAGTTTAATACCGCACTGGCTGGCATAGGGCCGCAGCAACTGCTCAAAATGCTGCCAGATCTTGCCCTGCCAGTTATCCATAAAGCGCTGCAGATCCTTACCGTAGGCCTCCTTGAAGACACTTTTGCAGCGGTGGCGTTGCAGCGCATCCAGATCAATCAATTGCAACTCCTCGCCGCACACAATCAGGTTTGTGGCTTTCATATCGCCGTGACTGATTCGCCCCAGCCACATGATAGCAAAGAGACGACTGACTTCCCGATCCAGCCAGTCCGGAATACCGGCGGGGCCGTGCCGCAGAAGCCAGGCCTGCAAACTCTCACCGCTGGACCACTCGGTAACGAGGTACGCCCCCTGGCGGAAGGGACCAGCTCTGTTTTCCCGCATGGCCAGCGGTCGGGGTGTCGCAATACCCAGCTGTTCCAGCCGGTGGGCATTCTGCCAGGAAATCCAGGCGCGACTGCGCCTGAAAGCACGCCCCAAGCCGTGCCAGACGTCTTTAATATTGTAACGTTTGAGCACCCAGCTACCGCTATCACCGGCCAGCTTCATCACAGTCGCTGTATTGCCGCGCTTGAGAAAAGTCGCCTGCCCCACCGCCACCTCCGGCTGGCTGATGACCTGTAACAGTCTATCAGTGACCCGCTGTCTGGCCATCACGACAAACGCACCTCTGACCCTCAGGCGCTGGAACTGGGTGCAATCGCGGATGGTCTTTGCCAGATAATGACGAATCCGTTTTTCCCGCATTCTGGCAATAATCGACTGCAATTGTTCGGGTTCCGGCGCGCCGGCACCGTAGGCCTGAATGACCTCCGGCATCAGCTGATCATATTCCGGCACCATCTGGGCAAAGAACATGGCGAGATTGTGCAGTGGCTTTTTTAGCGGATGAATACCGCCGCCATCGATCATGTACAGTTGACCATCTCTGGCGAGAAAGTTATCGAGGTGAATATCCGCCTGCATGACACCGGCGCGGTGCAGACGGCCAATCATGGCAACGGCCTTGCTCAGCAAGGCCGGCATGGCTGCTAACGGCTGAGTGGTATATAGCTGTCGCAAACTGATCGCGTTGTCGAGAAATATCGTGGCAAGGAAGTCACCGCTTCTGCCGGTGCCGTCCTTCAGAGTCCAGACCTCTCCGGGGCAGGGAACACCGACATCCCGCATGGCCTGCAGGCCGGCCCGTTCGCGCTCAAAGTCCTTGCGACGAAAAAAAAGCTTCACCAGCACATGGGCACCTCCCCAATGTGTACTGAATACCAACCTGCGCCCGGGAAGATGGCGATAAATCGCTTCGCAGACCATGCTGTCCAGTCCGGGGGCCTGCAATGCAAACGGTGCCATCAATGAAAGATCGCTGCGCTGCAGCGCCTCCAGAGTAAACGGATCAGTCACCTGGAACCTCCCGCTTGGCTTGAATTCTTTGCAGTACGGCCTGTTCCAGCGACTTCAGGGACCATGGATAGGGGCAGACCTCATTGTAGGCGGTATAAAGTAGCCGGCGTTCGTCATGGGTCAGGGGTGGACTGTGGCGAATCAGGGTGTCCAGGTCCCGAAGACCGGCCCAGCGACTGAAGATCCGCTTGCACTTTTCCAGATCAATCAGACGCAACTCGGCGGGGTTATGATCTGAAAAATACACGTGCTTGGCGTAAAGACAACCGTGCTTCACCCCAGCGGCATGCAATCGTCCGATCAGGTGTCCCAGCGCACTCAGCCCCGTGGCGCGTTCACGATCCGGCATCGGCCGGGCGAGCCAGACATCGAAAGACGAGAACTGTTCAAGCGCGGCAGTGACCAGAATCGCCCGGTCAGCTTTACTGTTTTCCCGCCCGACACAGGCAACCTCCAGTGTTTGAACACCCCATTTTTCCAGCCAGCGAATTTTCTGCCACTCGCGCAACGCAACGGGAATACCCCGTATCGGGCTGTCGGGCGTCCGGCAATTATAGTTTTCCTGACGTTTAAGATAGAAAGTTTGCTGTTGACCATTCACAGGAAAGGACAACCTGCCTACTTCGCTCCAGCCACCGCGGGTAAGATTGGGCTCATCTACCCGTTCAATAGCCAAACTCCACCAGGCAGAAAGGTTATCCAGGTTTAGCGATTGAAAAATCCCGGCAAACGCCGGTTCAAGCTGAAAAAACTGCGCTTTCATCTATTCGCGCCCCGCAAAAAATACCAGCACCTTGCGGATGAACTTCTTGTCGGCCACAGTAATCCGCTCCCTGCCAACATAGTAGAGATAGAAGCGCAACCGCACCGTTCGGCTGAGACAGTATTTCGCCACTTTGTCGAGACAGGCAATGTCCTTGACCTTTTTGTAGGCCAGTAGCGGTCCCCACCATTTACGGCCCATCGGACAATCGATCAGATAAACTTCGGGATTTGCTCCCCCGGTTACCAGAATATTGCGCCACTTCAAATCGTTGTGGGCAAAGCCGATAGCGTGGAGCTGTCTGGCCACCTCAGCCACCTGAACCATCACTTGATCCAGCCAGGTACGATTCAATAGTAGCTCGGGCCATTCTCTGACCAGTGACTGCAAGTCGACAGCACCGGGCACCGCCTCGGTTATCAATGCACCTATGGTGCCCGACTCACCGTAGGCCGCGATGGGCGGCATCCTGAGACCCAACTGCCGAAACAGCAACAGATTTTCCCATTCGGCCCTGACGCGGCTTCGTCCCAGCCAGCGCCGCATGACTTTGCCGCGCCCCGAATAGCGTTTCACATAATAGGACTTACCCTCGATTTCCGTCAGTATCAGCTCACTGATCGGACATCGGGTAATCCGCCGGCCGGTAACGGCAAAAACATCCTCCAGCGAGGAAAACCGCTCGACAGCGGTCTCACCGAGAATTGCCCTGTCGACAAACCAGCAGTGCATCAGTCGTGATACCCCTTTCTGATGCCCTTGCGTTGCAGCTGCTCAGCCTCTTTACTGACAGAGCGCCACAGGCGGTGATTTTCGTCAATAACCTGTCGCAGGGGCTGCTGTTTATATTCAACCAGAAAGCACGCCACATCCCGCTCATCAAAACCCACCCGGCGCGCTGAATAATAGAGTGCTGCCAGATCCTTGTGTCGCCAACGACGTGGGGTGCGGTGACGGATCTGCACCCGGTGCAGATCAATCAGGTAAAGCGGTCGCTTTGATACCGCAACCGCCTCCATTTCGGGGGACGTATCGAGCAGAAAGTGGCAGAGATAATAATCGCGATGATTGATACCGTTATCGTGCAGCGTTCTGGAAATTTGCGCCAACCGCCGCACCAGTGTACGGCGTTCTTCCACGCCCATGGAAGACAGCACCTGAGGATTGCAGTATTCATCCAGCGGCAATGTGGGCTCCAGCGCACGGGTAATCAGAAAGGATTTCTCGCTGGCCGGGTTCCAGCCGCGCCGACCGAATGCTACTGCCGTCATGGTCTCCACGCCCAGCTCGGTGAGACGGGAAATAGCCCGGTATTCATTTTCGGCACCCAACACGGGAGCCCGCAGATAGAGCAGGTTTTTAAGCAGCTCCCCGATACCGATACCGGCATGGGTTTTCACGAAATACGCGGCACCATTAAACTCAAACCGACTGGTGCGGCGGTCACCCATATCGCGAAACAGCTCCCCGGACAGGGAAAAGGCGGCCTCAAACGGATCGCAATCCTGCCACTGGGAGGCAAACGGTTCCGTCAGAAACAATTTCAAGCCGGGTTCCCCTCAATCACGTCCGCTGCTCGTTCCGGCATACTGTATAAATCGGTTTCATCGGCAAACCGCAGCGCATTGTCGTGCCAGCGTGCGCGATCCCGGTCACTGGCCAGCATCGTCTCAAGCAGACAGTTGAAAGCCGACTGGTCGAACGGCTGAGTAGCCACACGACCACAGTCCGCATCGAGCACATAGTGGGCATAGCCACAAACCTCGGTCACCAGCAGGGGCAGGCCGGCCACCAGGGCCTCCAGCAGTACGGTGCCGGTGTTTTCGTGGCGGGCCGGATGCAGCAGCAGGTCTGCCGCCAACAAAAAATCCGGCACGTCGGCCCGGCCTCCCGGCATAAAAACCTGCTGACCCACACCGAGCTGATCCGCCAGGCCCTGCATTTTGGCAGGATCGTCAGAACCCAGCGCCACCAACCGGGTACGCTTGCGCAGCGCTTCGGGCAGTGCCGCCAGGGCCTGAATGCTGCGATCGAGTCCCTTGCGTTCAAAGTCTGACCCTATCTGAACCAGCAACAGCCCATCGGCTGGCAGGGCGAATTCTGCACCCAGTGTCCGGCGGGCGACAACGCGCAACTCGGCGGCATTGGCCGGCGCGCGGCGGTCGGGAGAAATACCCGGCGGCAACAGATGAAAACGGTGATCCGGCGTGGCGTAATACTGCTTGAACAGCGCCTGCTGCGTGGCGGAGATCATCAACAGTTCGGTTTTTGCTGCGGGCGAGAAAACCGCCTTTTCATAGGCGGAAAAATGCCGGTAGCGCGGACTGTAGCGATACCACGGCTTTCGCAGTCGGCGGGATTTATCCTCGAAACAGGGGTCCGCTGCATAGTAGACATCAAGGCCGGGCATCTTGTTGAAGCCGACCACCCGATCCACCGGACGCCTGCGCATGTCGGCCTCAACCCAACGGGTGAACTTCCTGTAGCGGCGATGATTGACCCACGCCCGCACCGGCACTATTACTACGTCAAACCCCTCCGGCACATCCCCCTGCCAACCCAGCGTATACACCCTGATGCGGTGGCCGCGCTGCTGACAGGTTTGAGCGATCCTGACGAGATCCCGCTGCAAACCGCCAAACGGAAAATACTTGTAGAGTAAAAACGCCAGTTGCATCAGATAGCTCCATGTTGCGTCAGCAGTATCTGCAGGCGCCCAAATACATTGTCGGGGGCAACCCGGGTAAAGCATAGCGGTTGTTCGCGCTGCAGGTCGAATTGGCGTGCATCTTCAGCGGTGGGGCGGTACTGACAGGTTTTCTGCAAACAGGGCGCGCAGGGAAGGTCGCTGGCAAGGTGGATTTGCGAGGGGCCATAGGCACCAGTCAACCCCGGATTGGTGGGACCAAACAGCGACAGACAGGGCACACCGAGTGCCGCAGCGAGGTGCCCCAATCCCGTATCAACGGCGATACAGGCCTGCGCCCCCGCCACCACGCCGGCCATGCCGGCCAATGACAATGACGGCAGCACCTGTACCCGCTGGAGACCCTCGGCAAGCCGTTCTGCCCGGGCCTTTTCCTCGACATTGCCCCAAGGCAGCTGAACCCCGATCTCCCGCTCATCCAGCCTTTCAGCCAGCTGCCGCCAATACAACTCCGGCCAGTGCTTGCTCGACCAGGTGGTGCCATGAAAAAGCAGCACATAGGGTTGTCCCGGGACGACCCCGGCCAACGCCTGACGATCCAGACCGTAGTCACCGAGGCTCGTCGGCATGGAATAACCCAGCGCCGCAGAAAATAACTGCCGCACCCGCTCGACCGCGTGCTGGTCTCTCGGTACGGCAATGGGCTGCTGGTAAAACAGTGCCGCCAGGGACTCCCGCGCCGACCACCTGTCCAGGCCAAACCGCCGGCCTTTTGCATAACGGGTCAGCCACGCACTTTTCAACAACCCCTGGGCATCGATCACCGCGTCGTAGGCGCGTTCCGCAATACGACTTTTGAATTCGGCCCACTCGCCGCTGTGCCGGGCCTGCAACGGGTGTTTTCGCCAGCGCCGCAGGGCAACCGGAATCACCCGGTCAACCGCCGGATGCCAGGAGGGAATCTCGACAAAGGACTCTTCCACCACCCAGTCAAAACGAACACCGGGAATGGCGGCTACCGCATCGGTGAGTGCAGGCAAGCTATGGATCACATCACCTAGGGAAGAGGTTTTGATCAGCAATACCGACGTCACGACCCAGGCACCAGTCGATCGAGAGCCGCCGTCACCCGTTCCGGATATAACTCAACGAGGCACTTGAGATGCCCCAACGGGCATTCACGCTTGAAGCACGGCCCGCAATCCACAGGAATCGATAAAATGGCCACCTGCTCATTGAGCGGTGGCGTAAAAGCAGGGGACGTGGAACCATAAACCACTACCAGCGGACGATTCAGGGAAGCAGCGATGTGCATCAACCCGGAATCATTGCTCACCACGGCATCAGTCACCCACATCAGGTCGATTGCCTCATCCAGACTGGTTGTGCCCGCCAGATTATGACAGCGACTGCGCTGGTGCTCAGGCAAGCCATCGATAATGGCCTGCGCCACCGGGCGATCCTTTGCCGAGCCCAATAACCAGACCTGCCAGCCCCTGGCAATCTGATGAGCAGCCACCGTCGTGTAGTGCTGTTCCGGCCAGCGCTTGGCGGGACCGAATTCGGCGCCGGGACAGAGTGCCAGAATATTTTGCTTTGCCTCCAGACCAAATTGCCGGCGCAGCGCCGGAACCCGGTCTGCCTTTGCATGCAGGTTGGGGGTCGGCAGCTTATCCGGCAGGGTGGCAGTCCGGGGCAGGGCCAGCGCATCAAAACGCTGCACCATCAGGGGGTACTGCTGCCTGTCCAGATGGCGGAGATCATTCAACAACAGATAACGCGTTTCTCCCTTCCAGCCAGTCCGGCGGGGAATGCGGGCCAGCCAGGGAATCAGGGCAGATTTAAGAGAATTGGGCAGAACAATGGCCTGGCTATAGCCTTCAGCACGCAATTCCCGGGCAATGCGACGGCGTACCGACCACATCAGACTGCCGTGCCCAACCGGCATATCAATCGCCCGTTCGACCTCGGGCATGCGTGCCAGCAGCGGCCGACTCCAGGCTGGCGCCAGCACGTGAATCCGGGCGTCCGGAGCCTGCTGCTTGAGAAGAATAAACAGCGACTGTGCCATCACCATGTCCCCTATCCAGGAGGGTCCGATGATGAGAATTTTTTTACCCGATACCATGTGACGTCCCGGCAAATCCGGGCTTACTGCCCCACCGGCGCAAGCCACTCCTGATGCTCACCGCGAAGACCGCGCACCAGATCGAAGTACTGTGACTGCAACTGTCCGGTGATCGGGCCCCGCACACCTTCGCCAATGGTGCGACTATCCAGCTCGCGGATCGGCAGCACTTCAGCGGCAGTACCCGTAAAAAAGGCCTCGTCAGCAATGTAGACCTCATCGCGGGTAATACGCTTTTCCACCACCCGGTAACCAGATTCCTCGGCCAGCTGAATGACGGTTTTTCGGGTGATCCCGTCGAGGCAGGAGGTCAGCTCCGGTGTATAGAGCACATTGTCGCGAACAATGAATACATTCTCACCACTGCCCTCGGCGACATACCCCTCCGGATCCAGCAACAGGGCCTCTTCACAACCACAGTCCAGCGCTTCCCGCAGCGCCAGCATGGAGTTGATGTAATTGCCATTGGCCTTGGCCTTAGTCATGGCAATATTGACATGATGACGGGTGAAGGACGAGGTGCGAATGCGGATACCCTTTTCCAGGGATTCCGGGCTCATGTAGGAGGGCCAGGTCCAGGCGGCGACAATCACGTGGGTCTGCAGGGAATCGGCCCGCAAGCCCATACCTTCGGAGCCAAGGAAGGCCATGGGTCTCAGGTAGGCTTCGTGCAGATCGTTCTCCAGTACCACCTGCTTCTGCGCCGCATTCAATTGATCCTTGCTGAAGGGCATCTTCATGCCCATGATCTTGGCTGAATTGAACAGGCGATCGGTATGATCCCTGAGCCTGAAAATGGCTGCCCCGCGATCCGGGGTCTGATAGGCGCGCACACCCTCAAAGACGCCCATGCCGTAATGCAATGTATGGGTCAGCACGTGGACCTTGGCTTCACGCCAGGGAACCATCTCTCCGTCAAACCAGATATAGCCATCGCGATCTGCAAATGACATGGGGTGTCTCCTAAAAATTCAGACTGACCGAAAGAACCACCGGCCAGAGGTTTACTCTTCTCCGAACAATCGATGCCAGACTGCCGACACCTGCTGCCGCTGCACCGTGAAGTCTGCCGCATTGACCACAAGTTCTGCCTGTTGCAGCTGAAGTCGATGTCCTACAGATCGGTAATTTTTATAGGCGCTGGTCAGAATCTCCACATCCTCAACTGACAGAACATCACTTTCTTCGAGGCATTCGAGGATACGGATGTTATCGCTCCAGCGAGTCAAACCCGGAATATCGTAGGACCAGGCCAAGACCGCAAATTGAACCATAAATTCTATGTCGACGATACCTCCCGGATCCTGCTTCAGACGGAATAACTGCCCCTGATCTGCTTTGCCACTGGCGAGGTGTTTTTTCATCTTACCGCGCATCTCGAGCACATCAGCTATCAGCTTTTCTCTTGGCCGTGGCAGCACCAGCACTCGCCGACGGATTTCGGCAAAGGCCAGGACCAGCTTTTCGGGTCCGGCTACCGGCCTAGCGCGCACCAGCGCTTGGTGCTCCCAGGTCCAGGCTTCTCCCAACTGGTACTTTTCAAAGGCTGTCAGGGAGGAAACCAGCATTCCGGAGCTACCGGAGGGCCTCAATCGCATATCCACTTCATAGAGGTCGCCGGAGGACGTTTTGGCGGTGAGAATATGCACAATGCGCTGCCCCAACCTGGCAAAAAATGTCGCACTGTCCAACGGGTGTACGCCGTCGGTAGAAGCGGCCGCGTCGGCGTCGTGAAGGAAGACCAGGTCGAGATCAGAGCCGTGCCCCAGTTCAATGCCGCCGAGCTTACCGTAACCGACAATCAAAAATCCTGCCGTTTCACCCTCTGCTGTTTTCGGGTAGCCATGCCGTTCCACCAGCTGGTTCCAGGCTAATTGCAGCACATGGCTCAGGATTGCCTCCGCCAGCCAGGTCAGATAATCACTCACCTTCATCAAGGGCAATATTTCTTCCAGCTCACAGGCCGCCACCCGCAGGCTGTGTGACTGCTGAAAATAGCGCAGCACTTCCATCTGGGATTCCAGATCATCGGTGGGCACCCGGAGCAATTGCTGGTGCAACTCGTCCTCAAGGGTTGATTTTTCCGGCAGCGAAAACAGCGTTCGGCTGTCCAGCAACTCATCGAGAAGTGCCGGATAGCGAACCAGCTGATCTGCCACCCAGGAACTGCCGGAAAAGAGTTTGACGGTGCTCTGCAGCGCCGCCGGATTTTCCTTCAATAGCAACAGATAGGCGCTGCGACGGGCGACGGCCTCCACCAGCTTGAGTACCCGTCCAAGGGTTTCAGTGGCATTGTCCCGCTGCCCGCAAATGCTGATCAGCTGGGGCATCAACTTATCCAGTCGGCCGCGGGTGTCATTGACCATGGACTGCACCGACCGGCTACCGCGCAGCGTGTTGATCGTCTCCGCCGCCTTTTCCGGCAGATCGTAGCCTATGATCCCGAGCTCATCGGGCATTAACTCATCGCCATCGACAGCCCGCCAAACCTGCTCCGCCAACGGGTGCTCCTCAGGTGCGTCATCACCATCATCACCCCGATGTTGTTCGGCAACCACATCTTCGAATAACTGGTGAACAAACTGGCGAAATTCGTTTAGCTGTACCAGAAACTGATCCCAGCTTGAGCAACCCATCAGGTATGCGACCCGGCACTGACCTAACTCATCAGCCGGTAATAACTGGGTCTGCTTGTCCTGCCACCCCTGCAGCACATGCTCCACATTGCGCAGAAACCGGTAACCCCGGTAGAGTCTTTCGGTGTCTTCGAGCGGCAGCAATCCCTCCTGCCCCAACAGCTCCAGCACCTCTTTCAGCGGTGGTGTCTGGAACCGCCGGTCGCGGCCCCCACGAATAATCTGGAAGGCCTGGGCGACAAATTCAACCTCACGTATACCGCCAGCACCTCGCTTGACATCACTCACCAGACCCTTTCGTTGCACCTCTCTGTTGATCATCGCCTTCATCCCCCGCAGGGATTCAAAGGCACTGAAGTCGAGGTACTTGCGATAGGTAAAAGGTCGCAACATCGCCATCAGCCGACTGCCCGCCGCCCGATCACCAGCGACCACCCGCGCCTTGATCATAGCGTAGCGCTCCCAGTCGCGACCCTGGGTCTGGTAGTACTCTTCCATGGCATCGAAATTGAGCACCAGTGCGCCACTCTGGCCGTAAGGCCGCAGACGCATATCCACGCGGAATACAAAGCCGTCGGCGGTGGGGGTATCAAGCGCCTTGATCAACCGCTGGCCGAGGCGAATAAAGAACTCCTGATTGCTCAGACTACGGCGACCACCGCGAGTCTCGCCGGCTTCGGGGTAGGCAAAGATCAGGTCGATGTCGGAAGACACGTTCAGCTCGCGGGCACCCAGTTTCCCCATTCCCAGAATCACCATCTGCTGGGGCTCACCATCGGTATCAAGCGGGGTACCCCATTCATCGCAGGCCCGTGGATACAGGAAATCCAGAGCACCCTGCAGGCACACCTCGGCCAGCCGGGACATGTCGGCTGTGGTTTCCTCCAATTCCGCTGACCGGGTGAGATCCCGCCAGATAATACGGACCATTTCACGCGTTCGGAACTGGCGCAATACTCTGAGAAGTTCATCGTCACTGGCAACAGCAGTAAGCCTTGTGGCGAGGTGCTCTGTCAGTGCTGTATCGGAATAGCTGGCTTCAAGATCGCCGGACTCCACCAACTCCTGAAATATCGCCGGCTGCCCCGCACAGGCGGCGGCAACATATTCACTGCAGGACCAAACCAGCGGCAACTGTCGCGCCAGTGTCCCGCCTTCAAGCACTGAGACCAGCCAGCTTTCCTGCTCGGCGGTAGCACGCCCGGCAAAGTAATGCCTGCGCAGCACCCATTGCTCCTGCAGAACTGGCGGTAATTCTTTGGCGCTCATCGACATAGGGTAGCGTTCTCGGTTTGACAGGAAAACAGGATTGCTATGGATACGGGCACGGCAGTGACCAGGTGGGCTCTATCCGCCCGATTCAGGGGCCACTCGCATCACCTCTTCCACCGAAGTAGACCCGGCACCAACCTTCTGGGCACCACTGAGACGCAAGGTTCTCATACCCTCTTTCATGGCCTGTAGGCGCAGCGCGGAAATATTCGTATCCAGAGTGATCAGCGGTTTGATGGTTTCCGTCAACGGCAGAATTTCGTAAACCCCCTGTCGCCCGAGATAGCCGGTATTTCGGCACTCCAGACAACCTGCAGGACGGTAGATGGTCGCCGGAGGCTTGACTTTCCAGGGACGTACCAGCGACTCCCAATCTGCTGGACCAACAGTTACCGCCTCCTTGCAATGTGGACAGAGCGTTCGCACCAGACGCTGGGCCATGACACCGTTGACCGTCACCTTGATCAGGTGTGCGGGGATACCCAGATCCAGCAGCCGGGTAATCGCTGACGGTGCATCATTGGTGTGCAACGTTGACAGCACCAGGTGTCCAGTGAGGGCAGCCTGAATTGCCATCTGCGCCGTCTCCAGATCGCGAATCTCACCCACCATAATGATATCCGGATCCTGCCGCATCAGGGTTCGGATACCCGCGGCGAAATCAAAATCGATTTTGTGCTGCACCTGACTCTGGTTAAAACTGTCCTCGACCATCTCGATGGGGTCCTCGATGGTGCTGACATTCACATCTTCAGTGGCAAGCCGCTTTAGAGTGGAGTAAAGGGTGGTGGTTTTACCCGAGCCGGTGGGACCGGTCACCAATACGATGCCATGGGGCCGACCGGTCATTGCCTCCCAGCGCTTCAGATCATCACCACTGAGCCCCAAATCGGCAAAACCGCGCAGCAGCACATCGGGATCAAAAATCCGCATCACCAGTTTTTCACCAAAGGCAGTCGGCAGGGTAGATAAACGCAGCTCCACTTCGCCACCCGCCGGCGTGACGGTCTTGACCCGGCCATCCTGGGGGCGACGTTTTTCCGCGACGTTCATGCGGCCGAGAATTTTCAGCCGACTGGTAACTGCGGTCATCACCTGATCCGGCAGATCATAGACCTGATGCAACACACCATCGATGCGAAAACGAATCCGGCCCTTGTCCCGCCGCGGCTCCAGATGAATGTCACTGGCACGCTGGTCGAAAGCATACTGCAACAGCCAGTCCACAATATTGATGATGTGCTGATCCTGGGCATCGGGATCCTTGAGAGAGCCGATCTGCAATAACTGTTCAAAATTCGTGACCCCCGCACCCGGTCGGCTGGAACCCGCAATACCCTTGGCACCAAACACCGACTTGGCCAGCGAGTAGAATTCCACGGCGTACTTGGCCAGATCGACCGGGTTGACCACCACCCGTCTGATGTTTTTTCGGCTGGTCTGTTCCAGGTTTGCCACCCATTCGCTCATAAACGGTTGAGTGGTGGCGATCAACAGTTGCGTATCGCTGGCGCCGATACACAGAATACTGTGGCGGCGGGCAAACTGAAAAGACATGACATCGGTAACCCTGGGGACATCAATCTGCAATGGGTCAATATGTGCCACTTCAAGGCCGGCTTTCTCTGCCAGCCAACGCGTCAGGGTATCAATATTGAGCTGCTTGCCCGGTTCCGAGAGATTATCCGGACCCTGTCCCGCAATATAAGCCAGCGGGTGCAGTAGTGCCTGCTCGCGGCTGCGCTGTGCCCCGGCCAGCATATTGGCATCACTGCGTGATAACAGCCCATCGGCTACCAGGTCGTTGAGCACATTGCCCAAATCCAGTTGACGCTCCGGCACCTCTGCGGCTGCCACCATAACATTTACCCGATTTACCCGATTCACAGGACAGAGTATGACGGCTGAGGATGATAGCGACAATGATCACCTCGCGCATAGCCGACATGTTCCTGACTGGATCACATCGTACGAGAAGTCCTCAAAAGAAAATTATTTATTCCAGGTGGCGAGCTTTTCGGCAAAATCCAGCTAATACTCCTAATGGATCATTCCCTATATTTTCAACAGACGAGGGTGTTGTCATGGCCATCAGGCGAGGCGAGGAGGGCGCCACGCACTTCCGCTCGGAACGTATCGAATGCATGAACGGGTCCTGGTATTTTACCGTGCGCGAAACACACAGCATGCTGGGCCCTTTCCCCAGCAAGGAGGCCGCAAAAAAGGCGGCTCATGCCTATATTGAGGATATAAAGAGCGGTCACTCCGCCATTGATGCACTGTCCAATCAATATTTACTGAAAGCGTTTTCAAGCAAATAGGTGACCGGCACCTCTACTGTACCCCTGACCCTACGCTTGGCGGTGGCGATTGCTTTTTTATCTACCGACCGTACACTGAATGCCATGCAAATTCTCCCCATGCTGCAACAGCTGATTGCCACCAATTCGATCAGCAGCGTCAACCCTGCGCTCGACCAGGGTAACCGTGCGGTTATTGATTTGCTGGGGGGCTGGCTGGGAGATCTTGGCTTTGCCGTGGACATCATGCCTCTGCAGGATTCACGAAAGGCGAATTTGATCGCCACGCTGGGAAGTGGTCCCGGCGGACTGGTACTGGCGGGCCATACCGATACGGTGCCCTGCGATGAAGCACGCTGGACACACAACCCCTTCAAATTGCTTGAGAAAGACCGCCGTCTTTACGGCCTCGGTACCTGTGACATGAAGGGATTTTTTCCGCTGGTCATTGAAGCTGCGAGACAATTTTCCACTCAAACCCTTCAGCAACCACTGATTGTACTGGCAACCGCTGATGAAGAGTCCTCCATGTCCGGGGCTCTGGCTCTCGCCGCAGCGGGCAGACCCAAAGCCCGCTATGCCCTGATTGGCGAACCCACCGGCATGAAACCCATCAATATGCACAAAGGCATCATGGTGGAAAAGCTGATCATAGAGGGTCGCTCCGGTCATTCAAGTGACCCCGCCTTGGGCCGCAATGCCATGGAGACCATGTATAGCGCGATGGGAGAGTTGCTGTCACTGCGGAACGAGTTGCGCGAGAAATACCACAACCCGATGTTCAGCGTCAGCTACCCGACCATGAATCTGGGATGCATTCACGGCGGCAACAACCCCAACCGTATCTGCGGTCAATGTGAACTGGGATTTGAAATCCGACCATTGCCGGGCATGGATATGGTGACGCTACAGCAACAGATTGGTGATCGCATCCTGCCGCTTCGGGAACGGGACGGGGTCGCTATTTCATTGCAACATTACAGTGTCCCCGCCTTTGAGTCTGGTGCAGACTCCGCCCTGGTAAAAATCTGTGAATCCCTGACCAACCACACCAGCGAAGCAGTATCGTTTGCAACCGAAGCCCCCTATCTGAAAGGCCTGGGAATGGATGTGGTGGTCCTTGGGCCGGGCAGTGTCGAGCAGGCGCATCAACCCGATGAATATCTGGCCACCGAGCGCATTCAACCCACGGTTGATTTTCTGGTACAACTCATCGGTCGCTGCTGCTTATAATGACGACCAGACAACCTCTCAGGCTGACGCTGTGTCCGACTACGTAAAATTCCTTCGTGATACCTCCCCGTACATCAACACACACCGGGGGAAAACCTTTGTCCTTGCCCTGGGCGGCGAGGCCATTGCCCATGCCAATTTCATCAATATCGTCCACGACATCGCATTGCTGCACAGTCTGGGTATCAAGCTGGTGCTGGTGCATGGCGCCAGGCCACAGATTGAAGAACGGTTGACGGGCTGCGCTATCACCCCACAGTTTGACCAATACACACGGATTACTGATTCAGCCACCATGGTCTGCGTCAAGGATGCCGTGGGCAGTGCTCGCATTTCCATCGAGGCTAAACTCTCTACCGGTGCCACCAACTCGCCCATGCACGGCGCCCGAATCCGGGTTCTGGGCGGCAATCTGATCACTGCCAAGCCGCTGGGTGTTCGCGATGGCATCGATTTCCATCACACCGGCGAGGTCAGACGAATCGACCACAAAGCCATTCAGAGGCAACTGGAGGATGGGGCGATCGTGCTGCTGTCACCGATTGGTTATTCACCCACCGGTGAAGCCTACAATCTCAATTACGAAGATATCGCGACCCAGACTGCCGTCAGCATGGGGGCGGAAAAACTGATCATTTTCTGCACGGGGGGCGGCGTAAAAACCCAGCAGGGTGACCTGATGAAGATGCTGTCACTGAACGAGGTGCCCCAATGCCTCAATGTGCTGAAAGACGATATACCACTGCAACACGCCCTGATGGCCTGTTACCAGGTCTGCGAGAACGGAGTGCTGAGGGGACACATCATCAGCTTTGAAGACAACGGGGCCCTGCTCAGAGAGCTGTTTACCCTGGAGGGTAGCGGCACACTGGTGCTGAAAAATGGCCGGGAGGTGATTCGCCAGGCAACGATTGATGACGTGGGCGGATTGCTGGAGCTTATCGAACCACTGGAACAGAAGGGTATTCTGGTAAAACGCTCCAGGGAGCTACTCGAAACAGAGATATCCCGCTTTACAGTCATGCTCCATGCCGAGGGGATGCTGGTGGGTTGCGCTGCACTCTACCCCTTCATGGATGGGGTATCGGCAGAACTGGCCTGCGTGGTCACACACCCCGACTTTCTCAATCGCGGGTTTGCCAGTCGTCTGCTGGCACAACTGGAAACCCAGGCGGCACAGCAGGGTATCAGGCAGCTGTTTGTACTTACCACCCGAGCCAGCGACTGGTTCAGGGAAAAAGGCTTTGTCGACAGCTCGCTGGATGAGTTGCCGGCCGAGCGCAAATCCCTGTACAACTTCCAGCGCAACTCGCGGATATTCTGCAAGAATCTCTTATAACTGCTGATTACCCGGGCCGGTCTCTGCTATCCTTGCCACCTAGTTTTTTGCGGAAAGAAGAGGCCAACCATGCCGGTATATCGCTCACACACCACCACCAAAGGCCGCAACATGGCCGGTGCCCGCGCCCTGTGGCGGGCCACCGGCATGAAAGATGACGACTTCAACAAGCCGATCATCGCCGTTGCCAACTCCTTTACCCAGTTTGTGCCGGGGCATGTGCACCTGAAGGACATGGGGCAACTGGTCATCGGCGAAATCGAGAAAGCCGGTGGGGTAGGCAAGGAATTCAATACGATCGCCGTGGATGACGGCATCGCCATGGGCCACGACGGCATGCTCTACTCACTGCCTTCCCGGGATATTATCGCCGACTCGGTGGAATACATGGTGAATGCTCACTGCGCCGATGCACTGGTGTGTATTTCCAACTGTGACAAAATCACCCCCGGCATGCTGATGGCGGCGATGCGACTCAACATACCGACCATTTTTGTCTCCGGCGGCCCTATGGAAGCGGGTAAAACCAAGCTTTCCGAACATAAACTGGATCTGGTGGATGCCATGGTGATCGCCGCTGATCCCGATGCCTCCGACGAAAAAGCCAATGAATATGAACGCTCCGCCTGCCCCACTTGCGGTTCCTGCTCGGGGATGTTTACGGCGAATTCGATGAACTGCCTCACGGAAGCACTAGGGCTGTCCCTTCCGGGCAACGGCACTACCCTCGCCACCCATGCGGACCGCCGCAGACTCTTTGAAGAAGCGGGCCGCCGCATCGTCTCCATGGCCCGGGAGTACTACGAAGAGGATCACCTGGCCGTGCTGCCCCGCTCCATTGCCAGCTTCGAGGCGTTTGAAAATGCCATGACCATGGACATCGCCATGGGCGGTTCCACCAACACCATTCTTCACCTGCTGGCCGCCGCTCAGGAAGCCAACGTGGACTTTACCATGGCCGATATCGACCGACTGTCGCGCAAGGTGCCACAACTCTGCAAGGTCGCCCCCAGCACCCCGAAATACCACGTCGAGGATGTGCATCGCGCCGGTGGCGTATTCGGCATTCTCGGCGAACTGGATCGCGCCGGACTTTTGCATACGGACGTTTCCACGGTTCATACACCGACCATGGCGGAGGCGATCTCCCGCTGGGATATCATGTGTAACAAAGACCAGTCTCTGGCAACATTCTTCAAAGCAGGCCCCGCCGGTATTCCTACCCAGCAGGCTTTCAGCCAGGATACGCGCTGGGGTTCCCTCGATGCCGATCGCGAAAACGGCTGTATCCGCAGCCTTGAGCACGCCTTCAGTCTGGAGGGTGGATTGGCTGTGCTGTACGGCAATATCGCCCTGAACGGCTGTGTGGTGAAAACCTCGGGTGTGGATGAGTCAATTCTGGTTTTCTCCGGTCCGGCCCATATTTGCGAAAGCCAGGATCAGGCCGTCGAGGATATTCTCAACGGCCGGGTCAAAGCCGGCGACGTTGTCATTATTCGCTACGAGGGACCCCGCGGCGGTCCGGGGATGCAGGAAATGCTCTATCCCACCAGCTACCTCAAATCGAAGGGACTGGGCAAGGACTGTGCGCTGATTACCGACGGACGGTTTTCCGGCGGCACCTCAGGCCTGTCCATCGGCCACGTTTCACCCGAGGCAGCCGCCGGCGGCGCCATCGGTCTGGTCAGGAATGGCGATATCATTGAAATTGATATTCCCGGCCGCACCATCAACGTGGCACTCAGTGACCAGCAGCTGGCCGAGCGCCGTGTCGAACAGGATGGGCTTGGCTGGCATCCTGTGGAAAAACGTCCCCGGCGTGTGTCCGCAGCGCTAAGGGCCTATGCCGCAATGGCCACCAGCGCCGACCGCGGCGCCGTGCGTGATCTGAACCTGATCACCATCAAATAGCCACGGGCTTCTATTATAAAAAACCGGCCCACAAGGCCGGTTTTTTATCTGATGAATTAGTGTGAGCAGGCTCTAAATTGATTGGCAACCCGCTATGGCGGCGCCATTTTCCATCAACTGATCCCTACGGGCAGCTTCACTGCGAATATATTGCAACCACTGTTGCGCTGTTTTACGGATTTTTTCATCCGCTGCCGCCGCCTGAAATACCGGTTCTGCTTCCCAATAACAATTCAGGTTGACCAGCGCTGCGCCAAGGGTGAGGCGCGTCAGCCCCGGGCGCGATAAATCCCCTTTGCGCAGGGCGTTGCGCGCCTCCCGAACGGCGGCGGCATTATCATTGGCATCAAGGTAGGCTGACGCCAACCGCGAAGCGATTGCCCCGCTATCCGACACGTTGGCCGCCCGCTGCAACACTGGCAACGCCTTGTCGGTCTCGCGCGCCAGCTGCCAGGCGCCTCCCAGCGTCTCCAGATTTTTGGCCGTCGGTTCAATGATGCCGTTTTTCATGCCTTCATCGAGGATTCTGGCTGCCCGGAAAGGCACATCGGCACCCAGGTAGAGATACGCCAATGACAGTAACTGCCGCTGATCTTTCAATTGCCGCTGCAAGTGGAGCAGGTCCATCACGGCAAGCTGGTCACCACTGCGTTCAAGCTGACCGAAAATCCCGCCCAGTTCCTGCCAGTAACGGGGGTGGGGGTAGTGCGTCACCAGTTGTTTGAGCACCGCGACCACTTTCTGATTCTCACCCCGCTCGTAGTACAACATACGCTGCAGGGACCACCAGCTTTCCTTGGGCACTTTGCCACTGGAAAGAACCTCCGCCACAACCTGGTTGACCAGTCGCAGGGATTCGTCCTGTCGCTTGAGGTAGTAATACGCCTGAGCCAACAGGATACGTCCATCACTGCGAGGCTCCGGCGCTTCTGTCAGCCAGAGTTCCAGCTGTCGGACAGCACGGTCATAGTCCTCCTGCATGAAATACAGCTGCGCTACAGTAAAGCGGGTGGCCACTTTCTGCCGGTCGTCCACCTCCGGTTCCGCCAGCATTCGCAGGTAGTTGTCGATAGCACGGGAATACTGCTCCAGAGAATAGTGGCTGTAGCCCAGCAAGTTGTAGACCTGTGATTTTTCATAGCTGGAAGTACAGGTCCGCTCCAGCAGGTCGTGTAACTGTTCAACCAAGCCGGCAAGCTGGGTCCGGGATGGTGTTGTGTCGCCTTGCAGCAACGCCTGAACAGGCTCAAGTTGATTCGCGCAGGCCTGCCCAACCGCCTGTTTCTGACGGGTTTTTGTATCCTGGTACTGACGCGACTCGGCCGCCTCCTCTGATACAGCCCAGGGTTGAACCGGGCCAAATACCAGCACCCCCAGTAACCACCAATGAAGTAACCCAATCCGGTGTCGCAATGCTTTCATCATCTATTTGGCAATCTGAAAAGAAAATTTATACAACACCCCAGACACCTCCTCCGCCACGCCATCGACCACCCGGGGCTTGTATTTGAGTTTTTCTGCCGCTCTCAGGGCATATTTGCCAAAACCCTTATTAGCGGGCGATTCTTCGAGCAGTTTGACATCGCGCACACTGCCGGTAACCGTGATGACCACTTCCACCACCGCATAACCCTCCACACCCTGCCGCAGGGCCATGGGGGGGTAATCGGGCTGGGGCACATAGACGGGGATGTAATCCGAATCACGGGTAAATGAGCCGCCGAGACCCAACTGCAGCCCTTCCATTGAAGGTGTCATCATGTCGACGGTGCCTTTTGGCGTCTCGATATTGACCTGGAGGTCGGGCACCGGTGGTGGCGGACGCTCAGCCTGCCGGGGTTTTTCCGGCCGGACTACCTTACGCTGCTCCTCAATGGTTCGTTGCGGTTGCCAGATATCCGCTATTTTGCGCAATGACCTGTCCGGCTCAGCGCCAACCGTGGAAGTAATGAGCCCGTGCATACCGAGCAACAGCGCCAACGTCACCATCAGCGCAAGAACCGCCGCCAGTGCATACCGCATAAACAGCACGGGACTCAGGGACTCCTGGTGGAAACGGACAGGTCATCGATCCCTGCAGCACGCGCCGTATCGGCCACTTTTGACAGGGTTTCCATGGAAGCCTTCCCATCTGCCTGAATCACCAGGCCACCGTGGGGATTTTCAGTGCGCAGGCGCAGAATATGCAGGCGAAGGTTGTCGGCATCCACCTTTTGCTGGTCGACCCAGATGCTGTCGTCCTGAGCTATAGCCACCAGAATGGCAGGCGTTTGCCCGGCCCCGGTGGTGGCAACTGTGCAATCCACATCAATCCCGGGTTCACGGATAAACGTGGCTGTGACAATAAAAAAAATCAACATGATAAAAACCACGTCAAGCATCGGCGTCAAATCAATCGACTGGGGGGGATCCGGCTGGCGGAGAATTCTGTCACGCATCGTTACTCACCGCCTCAGTGGTCCATGGTCAGATGGTCGGCCAACAATAGTCGCTCCCTGTCCGCCACACGACGCAAATAGGTATTGGCAAACACCCCGGACAGCGCGGCCACCATCCCGGCCATGGTGGGAATAGTTGCCTGTGAGACACCCGCAGCCATGGCACGGGCATCACCACCGCCGCTGAGCGACAGCACCTGGAAAACACCGATCATGCCGGTCACTGTGCCCAGCAGACCCAACAGCGGGGCGACGGCCATCAGCGCCCGGATCAGTGACAGGTTGCGGTTGAGTTTCAGCGCCACCCGGGAGATCAATGCCTCCCGAATCTGGTGAGCACTCACCGAGCGCCGCTCCGTGCGAGCTTCCCAATAATCAAGCGCCGCGTGAATGTCATTTTTGAGCACCGTGCGAAAATACCACAGCCGCTCGAAGATCAGAGTCCACATCACCAGTAACAACACTGCTATCACCAGCAGAACAGGCCCACCGACATCGAGAAATTTGCGGATATCTTCCAGCAGAAACACGCTCTAGACCCCGGTCTGTTCCGCCACAATGCCCGCGCTCTGCTCTTCCAGAATATGCAGCACCCGCTGGGCCGGACTGTTGATCAAGGCGTGCAGCAGCACGGTGGGAATCGCCACACACAGGCCCAGCACCGTCGTTACCAGTGCCGCCGAGATACCACCGGCCATGGTTTTGGGGTCGCCGGTGCCAAACAGGGTGATGGCCTGGAACGTCACGATCATACCGGTGACGGTACCCAGCAACCCCATCAACGGGGCTACCATGGCAATAATTTTTAACAGTCCCAGTCCCGCCTCGATTGCTGGCCGCTCTTTAAGCACCTGCTCGTGCAGTTTCAACTCCAGCGACTCCGCATCGGCGCCACGATGATCCTCGCCCACCTTGAGCACCCGGCCAAGCGGATTGCCGGTATTGGCTTTGGAGTTGTTCAACTGGGCCGTGACCCGACGTGATATGGCTGAGAGCACGGCAAAACGCCAGCCTGCCAGCAATAGCGAAATAACACCCAGTGCTGTAATCAGATAGCCGATCCAGCCGCCCTGGTGCCAGCGTTCCAGCCAACCCGGGCTATCAATCAGGGCAGACAACAGGCTGCCGCCACTGGGTCCGGTGGGATCGATGCCGGTGCGCGTAAAACCGTCTTTGGCTGCCTGCAATTGCTGCGCAGCCTTTCTATAATCACGTCCCGGTTGGCGGGGCAGCTCAGTGACCATGTCCGTGCCCGGTGGATAGTGCAAATAGGCCCCATTCGAGAGCAAATTGAACACACCAATTCTCACCACCTGCTGCTGGACCCGCTCACCCTCTGCGGTGACCACCGTCGCCGGGAAACTGACCACGCGCCCACCTTCGATCATTTCCCGATTGATTTCGTACCAGAGCTGTTCAATCTCGGTCAGCGAGGGCAAACGGGTGTCGCCGCTCATTCGTTCGATCATATCGTCAAGAAAATCCGTGCGATCCGGATACTGGGCGCTCACCAGCGAGTTTTTCAGGTTTGTCCGGGTATCCCCGGCAGCGGCAGTCAGATGACCAAACATTTCCCTGAGGGAGCCGAGCCGGGTCTGCAACTGCTCGCGCAGGGCCGCCACTTTGAGCTCGTTTTCGGCAAAGGTCTTTTCCAGTGTTTCGGAACGGCGTTCTTCGGCAACGAGCTCGGCCTTTGCCTGCTTTAACAGTTCGGCCTGCTCGGTTTTGGCACGACGGAAAGCCGCCTCCCGCTCCAACTGTTCGCTGGACTCATTCAGCTCAGCCTTTTTGATCAGTGTCAGCAATTCATCCAGAGAAGCGGCATCCTCTGCATGGAGGTGATCGAATGCCGGCAACAGTACAGCCAAGCCAAGTAACAGCGATCTCAGCGTAGCACCGTTCATTGCACCATCTCCGGGGCCGGTATCGGCAACTGCAGCATATCCACGGCTGCCCGTTTTCTGGCCATACGAATCCCCTCTGCAACAGCACTGCGATAATCCCCGCTGTCGAGTACCTGCCAGCTGCGGCTGCGCTGATCCCAGGCTGCAGTGATCCGCTGATCCGGTGTTTGATAGATCAACGCAATACGGCCAACGCGCAACAAAGTCACCTCGCGGGGCTGGCCATCCACCGTGACGGTGTCCCTGTAGCTGTCTATACGGGCACCGTACTCACTCTCGATTTTGTAGGCTTCCAGTACCTGGCGAAATTTTTCTGCACTGCTTAGGTCCGAGCGTGACTGATTGGCCTGCAGACGGGCAATCCGGTCACGGCGCTCCTCCCGCAGGAACGGCAAATCCAGAGAGACAAATTGCTCCAGAGCATCGATCATTTTGAGGGTCAGGGGTGTGATCTGCCGTTCCATCAAGGTGGCGTTCTCGATAGATTGCTCCAGATCAGTAATAGTCTGGCGCTGATCAGCCAGCTGCGCTTCCAGCTGCGCGTTATAGACCTGCAGCCCTTCAATCTGTTTGTTGACCTGTTTGAAATTCTGGAACAATTCATCCGTTTCATCGGCAATGGTATCTACCCGTTGCTGGGACGCTTTCGCGGCCCCGATCTTGGACTTTCCCGCTGCCATGACATCATCCACGGTGGCGGCCTGGGTAACAGGCACCATGACCAAAGTAGCACTGACCATCAGCAAGACGCCCCTGAGCAGACCGAAAACCCGGTTTTCCACAACACGGCCAGCAAGACCGGCAACAGACACAGGACTGAACAACAATCGATTGAGAATCACAGAGGCTCCAACACGATAACAAAATAAAACATGCTAACCATTATCATTACGAATTGCTGAATAAGCAAATATTGCGGGCCGGAAAGGGTTTTAGCGTCTGCGGCGCTCGAGTACCTGAAAATAGTAGGGGATATCCGCCCGATTCTCTGGCTGCTTTCTCGCCACCTCACACCACCGCGTCTCATCGAAGGCAGGAAAGAACGCGTCACCCTCCACCACGGTATCGACCCGGGTAATATATAGCCGGTCTGCCAGATCAATGGCGCAGCGATAGACCTGCTCCCCACCGATCACCATTACCTCACCGGCGGCCACTGCCCCGGGGTCGACAGCGGCCAGTGCTATGGCGTCAGCCAGCGATGTGGCCGAAACAACATCGGCGTGTTGCCAGCAGGGGTCACGGCTGATCACAATATTCAGCCTGCCCGGCAATGGCCGACCAATGGATTCGAACGTTTTTCGACCCATCAGAATCGGTTTACCCATGGTGACCGACTTGAAATACTTCAGATCATCCGGCAATCGCCAGGGCAGTGTATTGTTTTTACCAATGACGCGATTGCGATCCATTGCGACAATCAGGGAAAGTGTCAGACAAACCATAGGGTTACACTGCAACCGGCGCCGAAATCGGGGCGTGTGACCGGTAGTTTTTCAGCTCGAAATCCTCAAAGCGAAAATCGAACAGATCAGTGACAGAAGGGTTAATGGCCATGTGCGGCAGCGGGAAAGGCACTCGCCCCAACTGCTCCTCGACCTGCTGCTCGTGATTGGCATAGAGGTGTGCATCGCCAAAGGTATGCACGAAATCACCCGGTTCAAGACCGGTGACCTGAGCCACCATCAGCGTCAAAAGGGCATAGGAGGCGATATTAAACGGTACCCCGAGGAACACATCGGCACTGCGCTGGTACAGCTGACAGGATAACCGCCCCCCGGTGACATAAAACTGAAACAGGCTGTGGCAGGGGGGCAGGCCGGACTTGACCATCACCGGAATATCCTTGGGGTTCCAGGCAGAGACGATCAGACGGCGGGAATCCGGGTTGTTGCGGATATCCTCAATCACCTGGGCCAACTGGTCAATGCCCTCAAAGTTGCGCCATTGCTGGCCATACACCGGGCCCAGATCACCGTATTGAGCGGCAAAGGCCTCATCATCCCTGATCTGGGCCACGAACCATTTCATCTGTTCGCGCCACGCTGCGCTATACATGGGATAGTCTTCGGCCCGACCGGTCTGGTTGAGCCAGCTCTGGAACGGCCAGTCGTTCCAGATATTGACACCGTGTTGCACCAGATAGCGGATATTGGTATCGCCACGGATAAACCATAACAGCTCGTGAATGATCGATTTAAGGTGGACTTTCTTGGTGGTGACCAGCGGAAAACCCTCGGCCAGACCGAAGCGCATCTGGTAACCGAATACGCTGAGAGTACCGGTACCAGTGCGGTCTTCCTTACGAACACCACTGTCCCGGATATGGCGCATCAGGTCGAGGTATTGCTTCATGTATGTTTCCCTTTCTCCACTAAACTAACGGACGGTATCGATGTTACCCGACCGCAGCCAACTCCAGAGCATCAGGCCAACTCCCACAGCAATCATCGGCAGGCTGAGCAACTGCCCGCGCGTCATCCAGTCGAAAAGGTCAAAGCCGATATGGCCATCGGGCTGCCGAAAAAACTCAACCGCAAATCGAAAGCTGCCGTAGAGGGTCAGAAACAATCCGCCCACCATGCCGACGGGACGGGGCTTCCGGGCAAACACCAGCAGTATCAGGAACAGCACCAGCCCCTCCAGAAATGCCTGGTAAAGCTGGGAGGGGTGCCTTGGCAACTGCTCCGGGTCATTGGGAAACACCATGCCAATCCAGGAGCTGGTTGCACGACCCCACAGTTCCTGGCCAATAAAATTGCCGATCCGGCCTAACCCCAAACCTATTGGCACCATGAGGGTGACAAAATCGCCAATCGCCAGAAAAGATTGGCTAGTCCGGCGACTGAACAGCCAGAGGGCAATCAGCACCCCCAAAAGACCGCCATGGAAAGACATCCCGCCCTCCCAGACCCGGAACAACCAAAGAGGATCCGACAACCATTTATCGAGATTGTAAAACATCACATAACCGAGGCGGCCGCCGAGGATCACGCCAAACGCACCATACACCACCAGATCTTCGACCTGCTTGCGGCGCACCGGAGACCACGGCCTTTCACTCTGGCGCAGTGCCAGCAGCCACGCAGCCATAAATCCCACCAGGTACATCAGGCCGTACCAGTGGACCGTCAATGGTCCCAAAGCAAAGGCAACGGGATCAATCTGGGGGTAGCTCAGCATGCTATCAGTTCTTCTACAGCGGGGAATCTGGGGGGATCATAGCCTGTCACCGGGTGGGGTACAATGTCGGTATGTGTTTGATGGTACTGGCTTGGCAAACCCATCCCGAGTTCCCGCTGATCGTCATCGCCAACCGCGATGAATACTATCGGCGGCCCTCGATGCCGATGCATTTCTGGGCAGAAAACCCCGATATTCTCGCGGGTCGAGACTTGCAGGGCGGAGGTACATGGCTGGGAGTAAACCGCAACGGCCGCTGGGCTGGCGTCACCAACTACCGGGAGGGTCGGGAAACCCCGGCCCCTCGGTCCCGCGGTGATCTCACCCGGGAGTTTTTAGAAGGTGGCTCGCCGGCTATCGACTACGCCGGGCAGGTTATCCGCAAGGGAGGGGACTACAATGGCTTCAATCTGCTGATCGGCGATAATGAAACGCTGGTGTATTGCTCAAATCGACATAGCGCCATAAGAATTTTGCCGCCAGGAATTTACTCGCTGTCCAATCACCTGCTGGATAGTCCCTGGCCCAAGGCACAACATGCCAAAGCTGCGTTGACACAACTGCTGCAAAGGCAGCGGACGCCCGATTTTTCCTCTCTGGCCGCCTGCCTGCAACGGCAGGTACCTTTCGCCGATGAAGTCTTGCCGAATACCGGAGTTGGCATGGCAATGGAGAGAATGCTGTCACCGCCGTTTGTCTGTGGCCAGGATTACGGCACCCGTTGCACAAGTGTGTTCCTGGGAAATCGTTTCGGGGCGATGCAAGTGGTGGAGCAGAATTATCAACCGGGCGGCCGACCAGCACAGCGCTTGTCCTTCAACCTGGATGGCCATCGCTGAAATTCAATTGGGGCTGCCTCTCAATGCAGCGCAGTGCCACGAAACAGAGCGGCGACCTCAGGCTTTTTCAGTGCTTTTTCCATGTGCCGCCAGACTGAATTGGCGTCCGGCATCAGCATGACCTCCTCCAGCAATTTCATTGCTTCCTCAAGGCTCACCTGGCGGAGTATCGCCTTGACTTTGAGCAGGTTGGTGGCGCTCATCGACAACACCCGAAAACCCAACGCCATCAACAGCACCGCACCAATCGGATCACCAGCCATCTCACCACAGACACTGACGGGCGTGTTCTCACCCCTCGCGCCCTCGGATATGGCAAGCAAGGCTCGCAACACACTGGGATGACAGGCGTGGTAGAGATCCGCCACCCTCGGATTGTTGCGATCCACCGCCAACAGATACTGCGTAAGATCATTGGTGCCCACCGAAAGGAAATCCACCCGCCGCGCGAGCTCCCTGATCTGGTAGACCGCAGCGGGCACCTCGATCATCGCGCCGACATTGGGCATTTCGATCTGGTAGCCCTCTTCCTCGGTCAGCTCATCGTAAACCTGGTAAATCAGCTGCAGTGCACTCTCCAGCTCCGGGACATTGGAAATCATCGGCAGCAGGATACTGAGATTGTTCAGCCCTTCGCTGGCACGCATCATCGCACGCAGCTGTACCAAAAAAATCTCCGGGTGGTCGAGACAAATGCGAATACCGCGCCAACCGAGGAAGGGGTTCGCCTCTTCAATGGGGAAGTAGGGCAGGTCCTTGTCGCCACCAATATCCAGCGTCCGCATGGTGACGGTACGAGGGGCAAACATTTCCAGATGCTCCCGGTACGCCTTGCGCTGTTCTTCCTCCGACGGGAAGCGATCCAGCATCAGGAACGGAATTTCGGTGCGGTACAGGCCAACCCCTTCGGCACCCCGATCGAGCGACAGCATGGAGTCAAGCCGCAGCCCGGTATTCACCCAAAGGGATATGTGGTGGCCATCCGCCGTCACACAGGGTTTGTCCGTCAGCTTTTCCAGATCGGCTTCGAGCAGTTTCTCCTCATGGATTTGCTGAGTATAGGCCTGCCGCAGTTCGTCGCGGGGCGAGACAATTACCTGACCCGTGTGGCCATCCACAATCACCTCTTCACCGTCCAGCCATCCCCAGGGCAAGTCCATCACACCCATGACCGTGGGAATCCCGATAGCACGACCAAGAATCGCCATATGGGAGTTGCGGGACCCTTTCACAGACACAATCGCCGCCACATTTTCCAACGGCACATCGGCAAAGGAGGCCGCTGACAACTCCTCACCAACCATTACCATTCGCTCGGGAAACTCGGTGCGCTTGACCTCGGATTGCTGAAGATAGGCGAGCACCCTGCGCCCGAGATCTTCCACATCAGAGGCGCGCTCACGCAGATAGGCATCCTGCATGCTTTTGAACAGACGAATATGCCCCAATACCACCTGTGACCAGGCGCTCTGAGCACAAAAGCCTTCCTTGATCAGGCCGAGCACCTCTCCACCCATGGAGTGGTCGTCCAACATTCTGACATAGACATCAAATAGGGCGCGCTCCTCATCACTGAGCTTGCCCACCATCGTCTCATCGAGAGCGCGAATATCCTTTTTTGTCTGCTCCATGGCATGACGAAACAACGCCAGCTCGGCATCGGTGTCCTGCACTTTTCGCATCGGCACGGCTTTCAGATCGGCAGGGGAGGAGATCACCACCACTGTACCAATGGCCACACCGGGCGCACTGGCCACACCGGGATAAATCCGTTCGTGAATAATCGCCTGCTGGGGATTGAGCAGTTGATCCAGCTCGCCGGTAGCATCCGCATGAGCAATCACGCCCGCCAGTTGCGCAGAGACTGTCACCAGAAAGGATTCTTCACTCTCATCAAAGCGACGACGATCCTGCTGCTGTACCACCAATACGCCGAGTACTTTCCGGTGGTGAATGATGGGGGCACCGAGAAAAGAACGGAAACGCTCTTCTCCCGTTTCGGGGAAAAAGGCAAAATTGGGGTGGGCATCGGCTTCTTCGAGATTGATCGGTTCGGCCCGGGATGCCACCAACCCCACCAGCCCCTCCCGACTGGAGAGGTGGATTTTGCCTACCGAATCGGGGTTGAGACCGTCAGTGGCCATCAATACATAGCTATTGGTACTCGGGCTGTAGAGATAGACCGAACACATGCCGGTATCCATCACCTCTTTTACGAGTTGAACAATCAACCGCAACACCTCGCCAAAATCCTTGGCGGCGTTAACCTGCTGAACAATGTTCCTGAGTGATTCCAGCATCTAGCTTTGACGCTCCAGTTCACACTGCATGGGTGCCAACTCCTTCAATGCCCGGCGATACACCTCTTGCTTGAACTCGATAACCTGATTGACCGGATACCAATAGCTCACCCACTGCCAATGATCAAACTCCGGCTTGCCGCTGAGATCCAGCCTGATCCGATCCTCCTGGGCCAGCAGCTTGAGCATGAACCATTTCTGCTTCTGGCCGATGCACAGCGGCCTGCTGTTCCTGCGCTGCATCGCCTTGGGCAACCGGTAACGCAACCAACCACGAGTACAGGCGAGCAATTCCACATCGCCGGACTCCAGACCTATCTCCTCATACAGTTCACGATACATGGCATGTTCAGGTTTTTCCCCGGGATTAATGCCGCCCTGCGGAAACTGCCAGGCATCCTGACCAATACGCCTGGCCCATAACAACTTGCCTGCACCATCTGAAATCATGATGCCGACATTGGGGCGAAACCCTTCTCGATCGACCACCGAACCAACCCCTACCCTGTTACTTTAATGATAATGCCAATTCACGAAGTTACATGAAATAGTTGGTTGAGGACAGCCCTATCTATGGGTAAGCTAAGCCGCCTTTTTTGACGAATCATTCTCGGAAAACCCATGGCACTTGCACTTTTTGACCTGGACAATACCCTTATCGGAGGTGACAGCGATCACGGCTGGGGCGAGTTCCTCGTGAACCACCAGATCGTAGACAGCGCGTATTACAGGCGCATGAATGACGAGTTCTATCGGGACTACCTGAACGGGGCTCTGGATATGAACCGTTACCTTGCCTTTGCCCTGCAACCATTGGCAAAACTGTCACCTGTGGAGCTGACGCGACTGCACGCCCAATTCATGGAAGAGGTGATTGCGCCGATGTGGCTGCCGAAAGCCGAGTTGTTGTTGCAGAAACACCGCGAGCAGGGCGACCTTGTCATGGTGATTACCTCGACCAACCGCTTCGTAGTGGAACCTATCTGCCGGAAGCTCGGGGTAACCGAGCTGATCGCCACTGAGCTGGAACAACGGAATGGATACTTTACCGGACGGGTATCCGGCGTGCCCAGCTACAAAGAGGGCAAGGTGGTTCGCCTCAAAGCCTGGTTGACAGAGACTGGCAACAACCTGACAGGCAGCTGCTTCTATAGTGACTCGATCAACGACCTGCCGCTGCTGCAGATTGTTGATCGGCCCGTTGCCGTCGATCCCTGCGATGCCCTGCGCCGGATCGCCGAAGAACGTGGCTGGGAAATCATCAGCCTCAGGGGTCGACTTGACTGACTGATCATTGCCTGGGCAGCCCCCATCCAGCACACTTGCAAAGAACTCGTCCATGGGTACCACACACTTGCGATTAGACAAATTCATCAGCAATGCCACCGACTTCAGTCGCTCTCAGGTCAAGCTCTTGGTCAGGTCCGGCAGGGTGAAAGTTGAAGGTACCACTGCCCACGACCCGGGATTGACCATCGGGGATAACGCGGTAGTTTCTGTGGACGAGCACCCTGTCGGCAGGCCGATGGCGCGATATTTCATGCTGCACAAACCTGCTGGAGTGGTCTCCGCCACCAGGGACAGCAAACACCCTACCGCACTGGATTTGCTGGATGAACCACGGCCCGACCAACTACAAATCGCCGGCCGGCTTGATATCGATACCACCGGCCTGCTACTGATCACCGATGACGGCCAGTGGAATCACCGAGTCACTTCACCCCGCAGCCAGTGTCTGAAAACTTACCGGGTTGTGGTTGCCGAACCCCTTGATTCAGGCATTATCGGAAAATTCGCCCATGGACTATGGCTCGCGGGTGAAAAACGCCGCTGTCTACCGGCCACACTGGAATTGATCGACAACACCGAGGCCCTGCTCACGATCGGCGAGGGCAAATATCACCAGGTCAAGCGTATGTTCGCCTCACTTGGCAATAACGTTATCGGCCTGCACCGACTCCGCATAGGAGGTATTGCACTGGATGCCGACCTTGACCCCGGCGAATACCGGGCACTGACAAAAGCCGAAATAGCGAGCGTGAACGCCCTTGACTGATCCCGCCTTTCAATTATTGCTCGATCCGCTCCGGCAAGCAGTGGGCCGACAATTGTTGGTGACTGACGAGAACCTGCACGATGCACCACTGGACGGATTGCAAAATCGCAACATTCTGCTGATTACCAATCGCTATGACCTGTTCGAAAGCAGCCGTGCACAGGGTATTGACAGTGAGTTCAGCGATTTTGATTTCAATCATCTCGCGGATGGCAGCTTCAACCAGGTGCTCTATCGGGTGTCCAAGGAGAAACCGATTGTCCATCACGTCATCAACCAGGCACGCCGTCTGCTCCCTCCCGGCGGCCCGCTGATCATGGCGGGGGCGAAAAGTGATGGTATCAAGACCTATGCGGAAAAAGCCGGACACTATTTCGGCGACCGGGCACGTCCCGAAAAACTGACGACCACTTATCGTGTACGAATCCGGCACCTGACATCCACTGAACCGGCTCTGGATGACCAGCAATATGGGCTGCTCCGGCCCTGCGTTCCATGGCGGGACAAACGATTGTTCAGCAAACCCGGGCAGTTCGGCTGGAACAAAGTAGATCAGGGCAGTGCCTATCTGGCCACTCACCTGAAGAATTTTTTTCGACGGTTTGATCCGCTGCCAACCAGTATCCTTGATCTCGGCTGTGGCTACGGCTACCTCTCTGCCATGGCGGCAGAGCTGATCGATGCCGAGATCACGGCCACCGACAACAATGCCGCTGCCGTCGCCTCGTGCCAGAGAAATTTTATGGAGCAACGCATTAAAGGCACCGTCGTCGCTTCAAACTGCGGAGACAGCCTGACTCAGTACTTCGACGCGGTGATTTGCAACCCGCCTTTTCATCAGGGCTTCAGCACCGACCATGCGCTGACCAGACGGTTTGTCAGCAGCTGCCACCGTCTGCTTCGCAGCGGCGGACATGCGCTGTTTGTGGTGAACCGGTTCGTGCCACTGGAACGTTTTGCGGAGACGGACTTTGACGTGCAAAAACTGGATGAGAACCGCAGCTTCAAGCTGGTTCTGTTGACCAAATCAACACCTCGTCGTCAATAATACGTGCGGCTGGTGTCGGAACCGGGGTGGTCGATAGCAAAACCCTCAATCAGCTCAACAAGTTGTTCAGCGGCGTGCCCGGCAAGGTCAATGATCTGGCAGCCCGCCCAGACCCTGTCCTGCTGACCCATGCCCCGGGTCCAGAGACAATCAATACCCATCGGAATGGCATCCAGCTGATGATCGGCGGGGGTATGGGGTATCAGCGCGACCCGATAGAGACGATCGGGCCGGAAAGACAGCTCACCCATCATCAGAAACCCCTCCAGGTGGATATCCACCAATACACCGAGCAGGTCTCTGCTGGCCTGATCCACCACATCCACCTGGACATTCAGCTGGTAGCGTGATGAGCGTCTTCGCTCCTGCTCAGCCCGCATGACGATCATTCCGGGCAGCAGATTGAACCTGCTGGTTCAGCTCTGAGAAAATGGTTTCCATGGTACGTTCCACCAGCGGCTTGGTGTTCTCTGTGACGATATGCATCTCACCGGCAAGGATTGCCTGCGCCAGGTCATGGCCCTGTTTCATACCGGTCCGCTTGCCGGTTTGGTCGACAAACAGAAACTGCATTGAGTCCGGGTTGAACCAGGCGACTTTTTCGCGGTGTCCGTCACGGAATTCAAACCAGCTGCCAAATTCTATCAATCGCAATTTTTCCAACACGGCTTTCTCGCGATCAGTGCACTGGCGGCTGCCGGTCCGCTCACTGGCGCGCCGTCCCGCCAGTTGCACCAGCTTGTTGCGAAGCTCCGCAGGCGCGGCCTCCGGTTGCAGGTCTTTCTCCCGCAATTGATAAATACGATCGATGGAGCGCTTTAGCTTGAAGGCTTTATTGGCATCGTAGCCAATCATGTCGAAGCCTTTCTGAATCTGAGTTTCCATCCAGGGATAGTGCTGACGCCAGCGCCTCCATTCACTCTCGGCACCCGTCAGCTCGAGCCCCCAAAGCAGATCGTCAATCAGCTCCAGACTCTGTCTCCAGGATTGGCTGCCATCACCAAAACGCAGCAATACCAGCACCATGTAGTCCGTCCAGGGCTGCAACAGGAACAACAGTGGCGCAGATGGGATCTCTTTTTCAGCGACTCGCTGGTGAATCTCCCGATTGACCCGCTGCTTTACTTCATACAACTGGTCTTCACCCCGGGCTTGCTCCATGGCCCGCTTTTCCAGCAGCTTTACCCGAAGCTCCACTTTCTGCACAAAACTGTTGACGGTCATCAACAGCGAAGCGATCAATCTGGTATCCACATTCTGCCGGTCGAGTACCGAGCGGACCGTTTTTCTGATCTGCTCAAGCATGTCGAACTCACAGGAGCCATCGTTACTGACCCATTTGCCACCGGCATCAGCCAGGGTATTCAACAACAACCGGGCGGGATGGTCCTGCCGACGGAAGAAGTCCGCCTCGGCAAACGCCAGCTTTAGAAATGGCGTATGCAGATAGCTGAGCAACGCCTTGACGCAGTCGGGGATCAGCTCATCATTGAGGATGTACTCGAACAGCATACCCACCAGATCAATGATTCGGGCATCGTCTGTGCCGAGCGCCGGCACGTCCTCCGAATCGGTAATTTGCTGGAGCTGGCTGACAAGTTGTTCTCTGGCATGCGCGATATCAAACGGCTTTATCTCCCGGGCAGTCGCCAGGATATCCGCCGCCATCAACTGGTTGAACTGCTGCAACTGTACCGCCGCTTCAACCAACTGGCGCTCCGAATACTGTAGTGGCTGCCCGGCAGGAACAACTCGCTGACCCGGCACTCGGGCAACCAGACGATCCTGCAATAATTGAATACTGTCGAGCAGCTGATTCTGGTAATCAGCGGCAGAGAGCTGCTCCGAGGGCAGCGCCAACGATGCCATCGTTACCACATCCTCCAGCACCGGTATCCGGGAGGATGGCACGCTGGCATGTCGCCGCTGTGGCTGTGCCCCGGTGAATAGGGCAGAGTCACCCGCCTTTGCCTTGTGGATCTGATAGCGGAGATCGGGAAGCACCCCAAGTGCTTCCAGTCTTGCAGAGCACTGCCCGTAGAGCTCTGCCAAGCGTGCGATAAACAGCCGATCAAACAATTTGTAGATCACCAGCTTTACCGGCAACCCGACATCCATGGCGACCAGGGATCGCTGTAACGCCTGGCAGAAACATCCCGGCGAGATGGGCATCCGGTGCTCCGTACTTTTGCCACCGACCAGCCGGGTCATACGGCGGGTCAACACCCACAGTGGCTCGGTATAATCCACATTGGCCCGGGTTCGAATCGCCGATAGCGCCAGATCCTCTTCCAGGGCATTCTGATCCATTAATGTCAGCGCTGCATTGCCGCCAGTGCCAGCGCGTATAGCATGCAATTCGCCCGAGATGAACTGGTCAAAATGGTGATCCATTTCACGCAGGAAAGTCCGCAATATTTCATTATGTCGGCTGCTGATTTGCGCCCTGGCATGGAGGAACTCAAAATCCCGTTTTTCTTCAGAGGGTTTCTGGGCATAGTCGATCAGACGATCGTGGACAGTGTGCAGAAACGTTTTGATGGCCTCGCGCGAGAATGCCAGCGTGATTTCACGCACAGCAGCCAGCCCGCTGTCAGAAGATTCTCGGAAGCTGTCAGTCGATCCGCGGTTATTCATTGAGTGGCAGGCCACGCTCGGTGTGGTTGATAACGCAAATAGTGTTCTGAAATAAGGGGAAAAACAAGTCGGTCTCGGTATTCACGGGAAATCCCGCTAACGCAGTGCGCCAATCCGGGACAACAGTGACTGGAGGTCGGCCTTGATGCCCGGATTCTTCCCGGCAAGAGGCAACCCCTGTCTCGCCAGCTGCTCCGCCAGCCCCAACTGAGTCATGGCAAAATAGTTGGACGCCATCACCAGATAAACCTCCGGCTCTGTATGATTAATCCGCAACGCCCGTTCGGCCACCGCATTGGAACGGTCGTAATCCCCGGCTTCATTCAGCCGCCAGGCCTCTTCCAGCAAGCTCGATACCGCCCCGCTCGGCACCACCTGAACCGGACTGGAAGGGGTAATTCTTCTATCCTCGTCATCGGGGACTGCAACAGGGGGAGAAAACTCGGGCTCTGGCGGTGGTGGCACCGGAGAGACCGGTGGACTTGCAGACCCGGACTCGCTGATGGGGGCATAAACGGGCGCGCAGCCACTGATCAGGGCGACCGTCACCAGCATCCCCATCAGGAGGCTCTTATGGATTACCATCGAAATTTATCCTTTAACCAGTCCATGACACCATCCATCGTGCCCGGACGACAGGCACTTTGACGGGTGGGCTGACTGCCATCAATAAAAGGCAGATACCGGGCACCTTCACAACCTTCCCTGCTCAGCAGCCCCGTTTCGGGCTCAACCCAATGATAGCTGACCCCTTCGGGCTGATTGAAGACCATCGAACGATTGTCGAGCGAGGCCATGATGTCAGTCCAGAGTTGCAGTGCTCCTGTGCCGCCGGTCAATGGCATCATGCCATTGTCGTCCCGTCCCAACCAGACCACGCTCAGGTAATTGCCGCTGAAGCCGGCGAACCAGCTGTCCCTCTGGTCGTTGGTAGTACCGGTTTTCCCGCCCAACACCAGATCCCCTGGCAACCGCTGATAGGCGGTTTTTCCTGTGCCTTCGCGCAGTACGACCTGCAAAGCATAGTGCAGCAGGTGCATGGGCTTCGAATCAAAACGCTGTTCTCCCTCAAAGGGGTAGCGCTTCAACGGAATATTTCCGGCGGTAAATACTGAATCAATGGCCCGCAGTGGCGAGTAGAAACCATTTGCTGCAATCGTGTGGTAGAACTGGGAGACCTCCAAAGGGGACATGGGCACAGCACCCAGCGTCAGCGATGGCAGTGCCGGCAGAGAACCCTGATAACCCAATTGTCTGACCGTCTCGACCACACGATCGACGCCAATATCCAGTCCCAGGCGGGCTGTAGCCTGATTATAGGAATTGGCCAACGCCTCATAGAGGGGAACCAGGCCGTGACTCACTCGCTCATAGTTCCTGGGTTGCCAGATATCCCCATTGGGCAGTTTCACGGATAGCTCGCCGTCATCAAGCATTGACGCGATGGTGTAGCGAGACGGCTGGGACAGCGCGCTGAGATAAACCGCCGGCTTGATTGTGGAACCGATCTGGCGGCGGGCGTCCAGGGCCCGGTTAAAGCCGGCATAACCCGCCTGCCGGTCTCCGGCCACGGCGATCACCTCGCCGGCTCCGACCCGGACAATCACGGCCGCGCCCTGCAACTTGCTCTGCTCGATAGGATAACCGGATTCAAGATTGTCGATACGACTGGCCACCCGCCGTTCCAGCTTGTGCTGTACCTGGGGGTCAAAATGAGTAAAGATTCGCAGCCCCTCGGTCTGCAAATCGGACTCCTTGTAATCCCGACGCAGCTGGCGTTTTACGAGATCCAGATACGCGGGATACTGCCAGCGCCCACCCCCATCGGACTGCGCCATCACATCCAGTGGCTGCTGTTGCGCAAGGCGGGACTGTTCGGCACCCAGCAGGCCCTGCTCAGCCATCATCTCCAGCACCAGATTGCGTCGGGCCATCGCCCGCTCCGGCTGACGCCATGGATTGTAGTAGGAG
The DNA here is from genome assembly GCF_965660005.1 of Porticoccus sp. Taxonomy (GTDB): domain Bacteria; phylum Pseudomonadota; class Gammaproteobacteria; order Pseudomonadales; family Porticoccaceae; genus Porticoccus. The sequence goes on along the minus strand of NZ_CBFHYF010000002.1, from coordinate 76,418 downwards.
GCCCCTTTGACCATGCCCACCAGCAGCGCCACCTGGTGCACATCCAGGTCCGTGATTGACCGCTGGAAATAGTGCCGGCTGGCCAGGCCAAAGCCGTGCACTGCACGATCACCCGACTGCCCCAGATAGACTTCATTGACGTAGGTTTCGAGAATTTCGTCCTTGCTGAAATGTATTTCCAGCAATACCGCCATGACCACTTCCATCAGCTTGCGCGACAGGGTGCGGTCATGGCTCAGGTAGAAATTCTTCACCAGCTGCTGGGTCAAGGTGCTGCCGCCCTGGGCCACACGGCCCTGTTTCAGATTCGCCAGCATGGCGCGGGCGATGCCCCGAAAGGAAACACCGTAATGGTCGTAAAAGTCCTGATCCTCCACGGCCAGCAGTGCATTGGCCAGCGAGGACGGCAACTGGCTGAGCTTGACCAGCTCCCGATCCTCCTTGTGGGCAGGATAAATCCCACCCATCACCATCGGCTCGAGCCGGGCCAGATCGATGGGATTGCCAGCGGCGTCGGTCAGCCCACGAATTTTCTGGTCGGCAAAGCTCAAGCGCATCAAACGGGCGGTTTCCCGGCCATCCCAGAACTCAAAACCCCGGGAAAACAACTCGACCCGTTGCGCTGCGACGCTGTACTGCCCCGGCGTTTTCGCAGCACTGACCCGTTGGTAGCCCAGCTTCTCCAATTCCCACTGCAAATCTTCCCGGGTGAGTGATTCGCCGGGATACAATTCCAGTGCCCGACTGTAGACATGGGAGGCAAGAGACCATTTTTTCCCGGAAAACTTCTGGTACACCATGGCATCGAGCACCAGCAGTGACACCGCCACAATCAGGATCAGTAATATCAACAGACCTGATAACCAGCGGCGGCCAGGGCGCGCCTTGCTCAACCGTTTGCTGCTTTTCTTTCGCGTTCTGGCCAACAGATTCTCCCGCAAATCACCGAACCACCACCATCGCCCTTACCCGCGACCTTTACTCCTGATGCCAGCGGGGCATAATAACTGCCCCGTTGATTTCCTCAATGCCAAACTTATGAAAAAAAAATATCACGTCTATGGTATCGGTGCCGCGCTGGTGGATACCGAGATAGAAGTCACCGATAACGACCTTCAGCAACTCAGCATCGACAAGGGGCTCATGACCCTGGTCGATGAGCAGCGCCAATCTGAACTGATGGACCATCTCTCCGATCACCTGACAGCCTGTCGCAAGGCGGGCGGCGGCTCAGCTGCCAATACCATCATTGCGGTCAGTTGTTTTGGTGGCAAGACATTCTACTCCTGCAAAGTGGCCGACGACGACAACGGACGCTTTTATCTCGATGATCTGGGCAATGCCGGCGTGGACGTCCACAGCAACGGTGAGTTGCCGAGCGGTATTACCGGCAAATGCCTGGTGCTGATCACACCGGATGCCGAACGCTCCATGAACACCTATCTCGGTATCAGCGAAACCCTGTCCAAAACCGAGTTGAATCACGATGCGATCGCGCAGTCGGAATACCTTTACATCGAGGGTTATCTGGTCACCTCGGAAACCGGCCGCGCTGCGGCTATCCTCGCCAGGGAAATTGCCGAACAGCAGGGCGTCAAAACAGCCCTGAGTCTCTCGGATCCCGGGATGGTGGCATTTTTCAGAGACGGACTGCAGGAAATGATTGGCGATCAAGTCGATTTACTGTTTTGCAATAGCGCCGAAGCCTTGGGCTGGACAGACTCGGAAACGGTGGAGGAAGCCGCCAAAAGGCTGCAGGCGACCGCCAGAACCTTTGTGATTACTCTCGGCGCGGAGGGCGCTCTGGTTTACGATGGCAGCGCACTGATCCGCATCCCGGCACACCCCGTGACAGCCGTGGATACCAATGGAGCCGGCGACATGTTCGCCGGCGCGTTTCTCTATGCCGTCACACAGGGTCACAGTCATGAGGTGGCCGGTCATCTCGCCAGCATGGCGTCGGCCAGCGTGGTCAGCCAATATGGTCCCCGACTCGACCACCAGCAATACCCGCACCTGCTCAGCACACTCGACAACCGCCATGCCGGGCGTAACGGCTGAATCAGGATAACCTGGCCAACGGCTGGGGGCGGGCGATCAGAAAGCCCTGGGCGTAATCCACGCCAATTTCCTGAAGCATCGATAACTGGGTATTGTTTTCCACACATTCGGCAATCGTCGCAATACCCATGATATGTCCCAGGTGATTGATGGTGCTGACCATGGAATAATCCACCTCATTCAACTCCATGGTGCGGATGAAACTGCCGTCAATTTTCAGGTAATCGACCGGCAACTCCTTGAGATAACCCAATGAAGACAGGCCGCTGCCAAAATCATCCAGCGAGAAATAACAACCCAGATCCCTGAGCGCGTGGATCAGATCCATGGCGCGGTCAAAATGCCTGATGGCAGCGGTTTCAGTGACTTCAAACTGTAGCTGGGAAGGGCTCACGCCCGTGGCATCAAACTTGCCAATAATGTAATCCTTGAGACCCTCGTCACTGATGGTGTTGCCAGAGAGATTCACGGCAAAGCGCTGCTCGGGCCTGGTGCTTTTTTCCAGATAGGCAAATATATTGTTCAGCACCCAGCGGTCGATATCTTCCACCAGACCGTAATGTTCGGCAGCGGGAATAAACTTTCCGGGCAGGATGATGGCGCCCTCGCGATCGACCATGCGCACCAGCACTTCGTAATGTCGGACCGTGGCATTGTCCTGGCTGGCAACCGGCACAATCGGCTGACAGTAAAGGACGAAGCGATCCTCTTCCAGCGCTTCGGTAATCACGGGGATCCATTGAGCGAGACTGTGGCGTTCTGCCACTTCGACACTGCGATACTGGAAGTTGATGCGATTGCGACCGGCTTCCTTGGCAGTGGCACAGGATATACCCGCCGCCACCAGTACATCAATTTCAGAAACCGTATTGCGGTCAATCACCTTGGCGCCAATGCTGGCACCTATCTTCAGACGCCGCTCCTCCCAGGGGAAACTGAACTCCTTGATCTGCCAGAGCAGCTGCTCGGCCACCTCGCGACTCTCTTCAACCGTGCGATCATTCAGCAACAGTGCAAATTCGTCGTTACCGATCCTGGCCACCACATCCCTGCTTTCAGCATGCTTCTCAAGCAACCGGGCAAACTGACAGAGCAGTTCATCGCCAGCGTTGTGACCGCAGGTATCGTTAATGACGGAGAAATTATAAAGATCAATGTACAGCAGGGTGTGTGTACTGTCATCGGAGTGCGCCGCATCAATCGACTTGAGGATCTCATTCTCCAGGTGCCGGCGGTTGGCCAGCTGGGTCAGTGGATCATGGGTCGCCTGCCAGGTAAGGCGGGTTGACACCCGACGTGCTTCACTCACCGAGCGAAACACCAACACGGTGCCGGTGATCTGATTGAGCCGATTGCGCAGTGGCGTCGCGCTGGCTACCACGGGAAAAGGTTGCTGGCCCGGCACCGAAAGCATCGTGTTATCCACCACAGAGACCGCCTTGCCACGGGTCAGGGCCGATCGACACGGGGACTCCACCGGATCGCCGGACTCACTGAGTAATGTCATCAGATCATCAATATAACGGTTGGGTTGAGGATCATTGATGCCCAGCAGCTCCATACCAATCGGATTGAGGTGCTCCACAAGCCCATGCCGGTCAGTCAATAAAATACCATCCACAACCTGACTGAACACCGCATTGATCAACTTGCGCTGATGAAACAGGGCCTCGAGATTGGCAGATTGAAGCGTCATATCCTGAAACAACAACACATGACAGTCCCGGTGGGTGACGGATGGAAAACAACTTACCCTGAGCGCCAGGTTTTCCCCATCTGCGGTAGCCCCTTCCATAGTCAACTGCTTTTCACTGCCCCCCGCACGCTCAAGTGCGACCTTGATGTTGTCGGCAAGCTCAATATTGATGGTAGGAAGTAATACTCGCAACGGCCTGTTTTTCAGCTGCTCAGCACTGTAACCAAACAGTGTTTCCAGCGCTTCATTGCCATCCATAATAAGGTGATGACTGTCCAGCATCAGCAGGGGTATCTGATCGGTATCCAGATACGCAGGGAACCGGTGGCTGCCGGCTACTGGCCGCTCGGGCTCTTTTTTGATCGCGGGTTTATCCGGCGTTGCATCAAAAGGCGCTTCATCGATCTGGACCAGACAGCAGTGGCCAAAATCGGGCAATTCCAGCGGTGTAAAACTCACTCGATGCAGAGGCAATTCACGACGACTGCCCGCCATCGCTGATTCGGTGAAATCCAGAAAATCCGGATTTGCACGCTGACTCCAGTGGGTACTGACACCCTGGAAGAGAGCCTCATCTATCGCTTGGGCAAACGGGCTGCCAACCAGTGCCGGGAACAGCGAATCAAAGGCCCGCCGGGCAACGTTTTCCGGCGGCATACCGGTCCACTCTCCCAGCCATTGATTCCAGTAGCGGATCACCAGACGACTATCCAGCAGCAACACCCCCACGGTCTGAGTGTTGAGCAACCGATTCTCCAGACCGTGATCAGACAGGGCATCGGGCCTGAAATCTGACTGAATATCAATACTCATGGGTCACAGGCCCTCACCGGCATTCCTGAGGCTGTCGCCCGCAACAAAGCCTGATTACCCCTGATCAAGCAGATCTCTCAGGTCAATAATCGAGGCATTTGCCCGACTGACATAGGATGCCATCACCAGCGAGTGATTGGCCACCAGACCAAACCCACCACCGTTCAGCACCATAGGACTGAAGATAGCCTCCTGACTCGACTCCAGCTCCCGAATAATCTGCTGCAAACCCACCCTGGCATTTTTTTTGCGCAGCACTTCATCGAACTCCACCTCAATCGCCTTGAGCAAATGCACCAGTGCCCAGGTAGTCCCTCTGGCCTCATAAAAGACATCATCTATCTCCAGCCAGGGCGTTTTGACATTAACGTCACCGGTCTGCCCGAGGGCGGCCTGACTGTCCACTTCCACCTGGTCCATATTGATGCGCCGCTGGCCAACACTCGCACTGAGCCTTTGCGAGAGGCTTCCCAGACGGGTTTCAACGGTCCCCAGCCAATAGCGCAGACTGTCGGCACGCGGGTAGAACTTCGCACCGGCATCATCGTCAGCCAAGCGTTCGAGATAGCTCTCGAGATAACGGACTCCGGCCCGGTACTCCGACTCCGTCGCAGGTAACACCCAGCTGTGATGATCGAAGTTCAAGCGCGGCTCTGCCAGGGCAAGATCCCTGTCTTCGGTAGACTGGGAACGCGACCGGCTGAAGGCCTCGCGCATGGCCTTACTGAAGTCGCGCACCTGGATAATCACCCCGTACTCCCAGCTCGGCAGATTATCCAGCCAGATGCCAGGGGGGGGCAATGTCATTACTCAGATACCCGCCACGCTTTTCCAGCAGCGTTTCAATGACGGCAATCAGAGTGGCCGCAGCGGTCGTTCCCGAGACCTGCTGCTCAGCACGCTGGGCGGCATTGTCACTGACATCAAAAAGTGACGGCTCCTCGGTCCAGTACCAGCCGAGCAAAAAAACCACCAGCAGGTACAGGCCGACCATCAATAACACCGAGCGCCACCAGAGAAAACCTTTTTCGGCAGAGGCTTCAGCGCGATACTCGCTAACATCGTCGGTAACACCCTTGCGCCATGCTTTGATTTTTTCGGCAATGTTCATCGGCTAATACCTTCTCGTAATACATCGCGCACAGGAACGCTTAGCTCAACATCGGGGCAGGCTTCAAATAACAGACTGACGGGATACTCCTCACCATCCAGCAACTTTGCCTGTAGGCCAAACAGCATCAGATGGTAACCCCCGGGTCTCAGGTCCACCTGGCCACCGGCCGGAATAGTCAGTTCCGGAACCCGCCGCATGGACATGACGCCATCCCGATGGCGGTGCTGGTGAAGTTCGGCACGACTGGCGATCGGCGATGCGACACCCAACAGGCGGCAGTCATGACCATAACCGTTGTAAATCGTCATAAAAGCCGCGGTAACCGTCTGCCCGGAGGGCAATCCACGGATATAGGCCTCGCTAACCACCAACTCCACGGCGTTCGCCTGGACCGTGAACAATATTGGAAAAATCACAAGATAACGCTTCAAAAATGACAAGGCTTTCTCTCCCGCTAAGGTTGACGACTATAACACCGCCATTCGCACCGGCAAATGACTCGCCTCAATCACATCTGCTCCGTACAATACGAACTGATCGGGGCAAGACCTGTCTCATATTCTGTCCACACTGACGGCCACCCGTCCCAGAGTCACATATGAACCCGGCCTGTAAGGAGGGGATGACACCCCGCCGCTATAGTCGGCCAAAAACAACGGGGGCGTTTCCGTCACAAAGGTGTTGATTCAATCCGTGTTCACAGGCCGCAAAAAACGCCCGCAATACTACAGAGAAGCCTGATGCATCAACGACTCACCCGCACCCTGACATTTTTGCTGCTACTCACAACCTGCGCGTTCAGCGCAGCACAGGTGTTCCCCTCGTCATCCTCGGCAAACCTGCTTGGCACCGATGCCACTTTTTTACCCGTCGAAGATGCCTATCAGCTGGAAGTATCCCTGAATGCCGGGCAACTCACACTGGACTGGCAGATCGCTCCAGGCTATTACCTCTACCAGCATCGCTTTCAGTTATTTGATTCGAATCAGCAACCGATTGAATTAAAACCAGTTTTTCCTGCAGGGAAGCAGATTTATGACGAGTACTACGAAAGAGAGCTGACTGTTTACTACGAACAGATCACCTTTGACCTGCCACTGGATCCTGCTGCTTATCAAACGCTGTTCGTCGAATCCCAGGGTTGCGCGGACGCCGGACTCTGCTATCCGCCCCGAACCCAGAAAATCAGTATTGATCCGGACACAGGGGCCATAGCCGTCACCGAATCCCAAGCGCCAGCCCCGGCGGCTCAACAGCCCGCGACGACCAAGCCATCGACAAGCCTTTACCCCATCCTGCTGTTTGCTCTGCTGGGCGGCATCATTCTCAATCTGATGCCCTGTGTTTTTCCGGTACTCTCGATCAAGGCCCTGAGCCTTACCAGCCATCAACTCAGCTCCCATGGCAGGCACCTGCACGGTCTGGCGTATACACTGGGGGTGGTGCTGAGTTTCATGGCTATCGCCCTGCTTCTCATTGTGTTGCGGCGAACAGGCGAAGCGGTGGGCTGGGGCTTCCAACTGCAATCGCCCGTATTTGTCGGATTGCTGGCCTACCTGTTCATCCTGATGGGCTTGGGCTTTTCCGGGCTGCTCACGCTAGGTACAGGCCTGATGAATGTCGGCCATTCCACCACCAGAGGCCACAGCCTGCGATCCTCTTTCATGACCGGCCTGCTGGCCACCGTCGTGGCCAGCCCCTGTACGGCACCTTTCATGGGCACTGCGCTGGGTTTTGCGCTGGTGCAACCCGTCTGGACCGCATTGTCGGTATTTCTGTTTCTGGGCCTGGGCATGGCCCTGCCACTGCTCTTGCTGTCCTGCTGGCCATGGCTGGGCACCCGGCTTCCCCGCCCCGGCCCCTGGATGGAAACCTTCAGGGAGGTCCTCGCCTTCCCGCTTTACCTGAGTGCCGCCTGGCTGCTCTGGGTACTGGGCCGACAGGCGGGAAGCGACACGGTGATCGCGATGGTCACCGGCATCATCCTGATCCTGTTTGCCCTCTGGCTGATCAAACTGCGCAAAACGCCATTCACCAGACTGGTGGCGGTTACCGCCGTCATTATCGCTCTGATTATCCCCTGGCAGACTTATCGGGGCAGCGGCGTACAGCTCACCCATTGGGAACCCTACACCGAAACGAGGCAACAGCAGCTGCTTGATCGGGGTGACGCCGTTTTCGTCAACCTCACGGCCGACTGGTGTATCACCTGTCTCGCCAATGAAAAAATGGCGCTGAGTTCATCGCGCATTACGTCGGCCTTTACCGAGCAGCAAATCACCTACCTCAAGGGTGACTGGACCAACTACAACCCGGAGATCACCCGACTACTCAACCTCCATCAGCGATCTGGCGTGCCGCTTTACCTGTTTTACCGAAAAGGACACCGCCAGCCTGTGATTTTGCCCCAACTACTGACAGAAAATATCGTCATATCTGCCATATCGCCACAGTTGGCACCAAAATAAGCCTTATTTCACAGAAGTTACAGAATATCGCAAGAATTTGCCGCCATCCTCAGCCAACTACCGGAAAACCGGCTTAAAACGGCCCGATCGATCTGGCATCGATACTGATAAAACAGTTATTTTCGTTAAACATGTGTCAAACAGAAGCTAAAATCCGCAAAATATAAAAAATTGGACAGCTTTTCATTTTTGTTGCAGACTTCCACCCATTGACCAGTGCCACAGCGCTGGCTTCGTTAATTCTCTGATGACATCCCACCGGCGGGGACATTATGGCCACCATACTGGTATTACACGGCCCCAACCTGAATCTCCTCGGCACTCGCGAGCCAACGCTTTACGGTAGCGAAACCCTGCAGGATATCAATCGGCGTCTGACCGATCAGGCTGCAGCGCAGGGACACCACCTGCTGACACTGCAGAGCAATGCTGAATACGAGCTGGTAGAACGGGTGCATGCGGCCAGCCGGGAAGGCGTGAATTTTATTATTATCAACCCCGCAGCATTGACCCATTCCAGTATCGCCCTGCGCGATGCGCTGCTGGCGGTTGATATCCCCTTTATAGAAGTTCACCTCTCCAATGTGCATGCCCGTGAAGCCTTCCGACACCAATCCTTCTTCTCGGACATCGCCAGAGGCGTTATTTGCGGACTGGGTGGCCAGGGCTACGGCCTGGCACTGCAAGCCGCACTGAAACAACTGGATACCTGACTCACACTTCCACACCATTTGGAGCAACCGCAGATGGATATTAGAAAAATCAAAAAGCTGATTGAACTGCTCGAAGAATCCGACATCGGCGAAATCGAAATCAAGGAAGGCGAAGAGTCTGTCCGGATCAGCCGGAACAGCCCGAGCGCAATGTCGATGCCTATGATGATGCCAGCTCAGATGCAGACACACCAACAACCTGCCCAGACAAGTGTGGCACCAGCCACTACTGAGCCGGAAATACCTGCCGAACCCGCTGGCCACGCCGTCAAATCACCCATGGTCGGCACGTTTTATCGCTCCCCCTCGCCGGGCTCGGCGGCCTTTATCGAGGTGGGCCAGCAGGTCAAAGCCGGCGAAGTGCTCTGCATTGTCGAGGCCATGAAAATGATGAACCAGATCGAAGCGGACAAAGCCGGCATTGTCAGTGCCATTCTGGTGGAAGACGGTGAGCCCGTTGAATTCGACCAACCCCTGGTCATGATTGTTTGAGCCGCAGCCCACAGGAGCATCAGCAATGCTGAAGAAAGTGCTTATTGCCAACCGGGGCGAAATTGCACTGCGCATTCTGCGCGCTTGCAAGGAGCTCGGTATTAAAACCGTGGCCGCCCATTCGAAGGCTGACGTCAACCTGAAACACGTGCTGCTGGCCGACGAAACGGTCTGCATCGGACCCAACCCCTCCAGCCAGAGCTATTTGAACGTTCCAGCCATCATCAGCGCCATGGAGATCACCAACGCCGATGCGGTTCACCCCGGCTACGGCTTCCTGGCTGAAAATGCCGACTTTGCCGAACAGGTTGAAAAAAGCGGCTTTATCTTTATCGGCCCCACGGCTGGCGTAATCCGCATGATGGGCGACAAGGTCGCGGCCATTGATGCCATGCGCAAGGCGGGGGTACCCACTGTGCCAGGATCCAATGGCCCCCTCACCGATGATGAAGATCGCAGCCGCGCTGTTGGCCTAGAGGTGGGCTATCCGGTGATCATCAAAGCGGCAGCGGGTGGCGGTGGTCGCGGTATGCGCGTGGTTCGCGAAGAGAGCGAACTGCTGAAGGCCATTCAGGTGACCCGATCAGAGGCAAAGTCTGCCTTCGGCGATGAAACGGTTTACATGGAAAAATTCCTCGAAAATCCCCGGCACGTGGAAGTACAGGTGCTCTCCGATGGTCAGGGCAATGCCATTCACCTCGGCGATCGCGACTGTTCCCTGCAACGACGCCACCAGAAAGTGCTTGAAGAAGCCCCGGCACCGGGCATTCCCGAAGATGCGCGCCAGCAAGTACTGGAAGCCTGCGTCAACGCCTGCGTAAAAATTGGCTACCGGGGGGCAGGCACGTTCGAGTTTCTCTACGAGAACGGGCAGTTCTTCTTTATCGAGATGAACACCCGGGTTCAGGTGGAGCATCCGGTCACCGAAATGATTACCGGCGTCGATATTGTCAAGCAGCAGCTGTTGATCGCCAGCGGCGAAAAGCTCAGCCTCCGCCAGAGCGATATCATTTTTCGCGGTCACTCCTTTGAATGCCGTATCAACGCCGAAGACCCCAAAACCTTCATGCCAAGTCCCGGCAGGATTACCGCTTACCATGCCCCCGGTGGCAACGGCGTGCGCGTCGATTCCCATATCTACGCCGGATACACCGTTCCCCCCTATTACGACTCACTGGTCGGCAAAATCATTACCTACGGTCAGACCCGGGAAGCGGCCCTGTCGCGCATGGCCAATGCCCTCGACGAGCTGCATATCGAAGGGATCAAAACCAACATTACCCTGCAGCGGGATCTGGTCTGCGATGCCAACTTCCGCAAGGGTGGTGTGAACATTCACTATCTGGAAAAAAAGCTCAACCTTTAGACAAACTCTCGGATACTCTGAGCCCGCAGCCAACAAACAATTTTAACCAAGCCCCGTATACCGGGGCTTTTTGTTCAACAGAGGTCCTATGCCCTGGCTACAATTGATCATTAACGGCTCGCACCAATCTGCCGAAGCCATTGAAGATGCCCTGCTGAACAGCGGTGCCTCCTCGGTCACTTTCGAGGATAATGCCGACCAACCCATTCTGGAACCCGCCCTGGGGGAAACCCCTCTCTGGCAGCAAACCCGGGTTACCGGCCTGTTCGATGCCGAGGTCTCAACTGAACAGGTAATCCTCCAGTTGGCAGCACAGTTGGGCGACCACCTGCCTGATTACCGCTGGGCACCGCTGGAGGATCGCGACTGGGAGCGGGAATGGATGCAGCACTACCAACCCATCCGCTGCGGTAACCGCCTGTGGATTTGTCCCAGCTGGCTTGCTCCACCTGAACCGTCGTCGATCAATCTGTTGCTGGACCCTGGACTCGCATTTGGCACCGGCACACACCCGACCACCTTTCTCTGCCTGCAATGGCTCGACGGCATTGAGCTAACGGGAAAAACTGTCACTGATTACGGATGCGGCTCCGGCATTCTGGCCATTGCTGCCCTGCTGCTCGGCGCAGACTCGGCCAACTGTATTGATATCGACCATCAGGCACTTCTGGCGACCACAGACAACGCCCAGCGCAATGGACTGGCGCCCGAAAAGGTATTGACCTATCTGCCGGAACAGGCCCCGCAAATTGCCACTGATCTGGTCATCGCCAATATTCTGGCGGGACCGCTCGTCGCACTGGCGCCGACATTGAGCGCCCTCACTCTGCCCGGGGGGACGCTCTGCCTGTCGGGCATCATTGAGTCCCAGGCTGGCGAGGTCATGTCAGCCTATGCCCCCTGGTTTGATTTCAGACCCCCTGTCAGCCGGGAACAATGGGTCAGGCTAACCGCTATCAAGCGCTGAGCCATACCGCTAAACTAGCGGCCTGCTAACACTAATCTGACTCATTGCTGCTGGAGGTCAATTAGTGTTGACAGGCCCTAATCTGACTCATGCGATGTCCCGGCAATCAACCATGAACGAAATCATCACCCGCTGCCCCGGCTGTTCACTTTCCTTTCGGGCGATGCCTGCTCATCTTCAGGCGGCCAACGGGCTGGTTCGGTGCGGCGCCTGCCTGATGGTCTTTGATGCAAGAGAAAATCTCGTCGACGCAACACTTCAACCTGAGACAGAGGGCAGCCACCACACAACACCCTCCGCTCAAAGCGATACCATCAACCCTATAGGGCAGGAGCAGGAGCAGGAGCAGGAGCAGGAGCAGGAGCAGGAGCAGGAGCAGGAGCAGGAGCAGGAGCAGGAGCAGGA
>NZ_CBFHYF010000002.1:0-64224 GCF_965660005.1 Porticoccus sp. | reverse complement strand
CAGGAGCAGGAGCAGGAGCAGGAGCAGGAGCAGGAGCAGGAGCAGGAGCAGGAGCAGGAGCAGGAGCAGGAGCAGGACGAGCCTGACACCGAAACAGTCACCGATGCAATACTTTCAGAACAGATCGATATTAACTGGTCCGATACCCTGCCCACTGGCACACAGGAGCCCGGAAATGAATCATCGGCTGAGGCTGCCGGAACCCCTGAAAGTTCGCCGCGTGAGGAGGCTAAAAATGGTTCTGTACAGCATAAGCATGAAACAATCGTCTTTTACCCACCCACCAAAACACAACAGAAAACCTGGCTGTGGCTGTCACTGTCGCTGCTGGCTGTCGTTTTGCTGGCGGCACAGTCCCTGTATTTTTCCGCCGATATGATTGGCGCGGATCCGAATCACCGGCAATGGATAACCCGTTACTGCGGGGTAGTCGGCTGCAAGCTGTCACCCCGACAGGATTTGAACAAAATCAGCAGCGATAAATTGATGGTCTACAGTCACCCGAAAATACCCGATGCCCTGATCGTGGACGCCGTGCTGGTAAATGAAGCCAGCTTCGCACAACCGTTCCCGGCGCTGGTGCTCAGATTCGAAAACCTGCAGGGAGAAATCATCGCACAGCGACGTTTTCAACCTGGAGAATACCTACGTGGCGCGTTGGCCGGTATGACCAGTATGCCCGCCAGGCAACCGGTAAGGCTCAAGCTGGAACTGGCCGACCCCGGGCAGGAGGCTGTCAGCTATCTGCTATTCATTCCCAAATAATCTTTATTCCGGCGGCCAAGAGCGGGTATCATCATACCCCCGTTTTTTCCGAGCTTAGATCGAGGCAACCCAACTTGGTGAAGATTGGCCATCATGTTCTGGCATCACGAACCATTCTGGCACCGATGGCCGGCGTGACGGATTTGCCCTTTCGCCGGCTCTGTCGGACGCAGGGGGCTGGCATGGCCGTATCCGAAATGATCACTTCCGATACCCGCCTCTGGCACAGCAGAAAGAGCCAACAACGGTTGGTCCACAAAGATGAGCTCTCACCCAGATCCGTACAGATTGCCGGCAGCATTCCGTCCCTGATGGCAGAAGCGGCCCGACAAAACCTGGAACTGGGCGCCGAGATCATCGATATCAACATGGGCTGTCCTGCCAAAAAAGTCTGCAAGCGCGCCGCCGGGTCAGCGCTGCTTCAGGATGAGATGCTGGTGGCCGCTATTCTCTCCGCCGTGGTAGAGGCCGTCGACATTCCCGTCACACTGAAAATTCGCACTGGCTGGGACACCCAAAATCGCAACGCGCTCAATATTGCCAGAATTGCCCAAGATTGCGGCATTCAGGCACTCGCCGTACATGGGCGCACCCGCGCCTGTCGCTTCAACGGTCGCGCCGAATACAACACAATCGCGGGTGTGGTCCAATCAGTCGATATTCCGGTATTCGCCAACGGCGATATCCGTTCTGCAGCGGAGGCGAAAGCGGTGCTGGACGACACGGGAGCTGCCGCCGTGATGATTGGCCGCGCCGCCCAGGGCAACCCATGGCTGTTTCGTGAAATCAATCATTACCTGGAACACAACTCGCTACCGGAGCCCCCCTCCGAACAGGAATTTGTCGCACAGATCGTGGACCATATTCGCGCCATACACGCCCACTACGGGGAATATTCAGGTATCCGGATTGCCCGCAAGCACGTGGGCTGGTACGTTGAGCACCTGCCCGACGGTGATACCTTTCGCCGGTCTTTCAACCAGCTGGAAAACCACAACGAACAAATAGACCGCCTGCACGCTTTTCTGGCAGGACAGAACAATTGGGACCAAGCCGCATGAGTGCCATCGAAACATTTACTATCCAGGCCGAAGTAGGAGCCGAACCACAGGACACCTCACACCATCACAAATCGTTGCGCCTCTGTGTGGAAACCGCACTGCAGCAATATTTTTTGCATCTGGACGGACAACCGACCAATGATCTCTATCAGCTGGTGCTCACCGAGGTGGAAGAACCCCTGCTTGAAGCGGTACTCAGCTATACCCGTAACAACCAGTGCAAGGCGGCGGAAATGCTCGGCCTGAATCGCGGCACACTGCGAAAAAAACTCAAACAATACAACCTGCTATAAAAAACTGAGGATCCTACCCTATGAGCGACTTGCGTAAAGTTTCCCGTGCCCTGGTCAGCGTCTCCGACAAGACCGGCATTGTCGAGTTCGCCAGGGCACTGAGCAATCAGGGCGTCGAAATCCTCTCTACCGGCGGCACCCACCGCCTGCTCAACGAGAACGGCATTAGCGTCAGGGAAGTCTCGGATTACACCGGCTTTCCGGAAATGATGGACGGCAGGGTCAAAACCCTCCACCCCAAGGTACACGGGGGCATCCTCGGTCGCCGCGGCACCGATGACAACATCATGGGCGAACACGGCATTCTGCCCATCGATATGGTGGTGGTAAACCTCTATCCCTTCGCTGCCACGGTGGCTGACCCCAACTGTGATCTGCCAACCGCCATTGAAAATATCGATATCGGTGGCCCCACCATGGTTCGCTCCGCCGCCAAGAACCACAAGGATGTCGCCATTGTGGTCAACGCCAGTGACTACAGTGCCGTGCTGGAGGAAATGCAGGCCAACAATGGTCAGCTCAGCTACGACACCCGCTATGGACTGATGGTGAAAGCCTTTGAGCATACGGCCGCCTACGATGGCATGATCGCCAATCACTTTGGTGCCCGCCCCTTCAATTTTGAGCCGGGCGTCAACGAGAAGCGCAATTTTCCCGATACTTTCAACACCCAGTTCCTGAAAACCCAGGAAATGCGTTACGGCGAGAATCCCCACCAGAAAGCGGCTTTCTACGTGGAAGCCAAGCCGGCTGAGGCCAGTGTCGCTACCGCGAGGCAATTGCAGGGCAAGGAACTCTCCTACAACAATATTGCCGATACCGATGCTGCGCTGGAATGCGTCAAGCAATTCGACCAACCCGCCTGCGTGATCGTCAAGCACGCCAACCCCTGCGGCGTGGCCGTAGCGGTGGACCTCAAGACCGCCTATAACCTGGCCTTTGCGACCGATCCGGAATCCGCTTTCGGTGGCATCATCGCCGTCAACCGAGAGCTGGATGCTGCCACTGCTGAAGCCATCTGTGAGCGCCAGTTCGTGGAAGTCATTATCGCCCCCAGTGTCTCTGACACAGCCGTAGCACTGGTCGGCAGCAAGAAGAACGTTCGCCTGCTGGCATGCGGCCAGTGGGGCAAAACCCGCCCACAGGACTTTGACTTCAAACGGGTCAATGGCGGACTGCTGGTACAGGATCGCGATAACGGCATGGTATCCGCCGCCGATCTGAAAGTGGTCACCGACCGGAAGCCCACGGATGGTGAGCTGACGGACCTGTTGTTTGCCTGGAAAGTGGCCAAGATGGTGAAATCCAATGCCATCGTTTACGCGAGGAACAACCAGACCATCGGCGTGGGGGCAGGCCAGATGAGCCGTATCAATTCCGCGCGTATTGCCGCCATCAAGGCGGAACATGCAGGACTGGAAGTAAAGGGCGCAGTGATGGCCTCCGATGCCTTCTTCCCATTTCGGGATGGCATCGATAACGCCGCTGCGGTGGGCATCAGCTGCGTGATCCAGCCCGGCGGCTCGATCCGTGACGAAGAGGTGATCGACGCCGCCAATGAACATGGCATGGCCATGGTGTTTACCGGTATGCGGCACTTCCGTCACTGACACCCCGCCCAACGCTGACCCTGTCACGTTGATTTTGAGGCGCCTGTGCCACATCGGTACAATCGCCACCTTCATATCAGGCAAGAGACTTACCCATGAATATTCTGGTGATCGGTTCCGGCGGACGAGAACACGCACTGGCCTGGAAAGCGGCGCAGGGCCAAGGGGTTGAAAGGGTTTTCGTGGCACCGGGAAATGCCGGTACTGCGCTGGAACCGGGTGTCCGAAATGTCGCTATCGATGTCAACGACTTCGCAGCACTAGCGGATTTTGCCCAACAGAATAACGTCGTCCTGACCATTGTCGGCCCGGAACAGCCACTGGTGGATGGCATTGTGGATTTTTTCGCCAGCCGCGGCCTGCGGGCCTTTGGCCCCTCGAAAGGCGCGGCACAGCTGGAAGGTTCCAAGGCATTTACCAAGGACTTCCTGGCGCGCCACAATATCCCCACTGCGGTATACCGCAATTTTACAGAGATCGAACCGGCGCTTGCCTACCTGCGGGAGAAAGGGGCTCCCATCGTCGTCAAGGCCGATGGACTGGCGGCCGGCAAGGGGGTGATCGTCGCCACAACCCTTGAAGAAGCCGAAAATGCCGTGCACGACATGCTGGCGGGCAATGCCTTCGGCGATGCCGGTCACCGGGTGGTAATTGAAGAATTTCTGGCCGGCGAGGAAGCCAGCTTTATTGTCATGGTGGACGGGGAGCACATCCTGCCAATGGCGACGTCACAGGATCACAAGGCACGTGACGACGGTGACAAAGGGCCCAATACCGGCGGCATGGGGGCTTACTCCCCCGCGCCCGTGGTGACTCCTGACATTCACGAGCGTGTGATGACCGAAGTGATTCGCCCAACCGTGCTAGGAATGGCTTCAGAGGGCAACCGTTATACCGGTTTTCTGTATGCCGGGCTGATGATCATGCCCGATGGCACCCCCAAGGTGATCGAATACAACTGCCGTTTCGGCGATCCGGAAACGCAGCCGATCATGATGCGGTTAAAATCAGACCTGGTGGCACTCTGCAATGCGGCACTCGACAGGACACTCCACCATTGCACTGTCGATTGGGACCCGCGGGCCGCGCTGGGTATCGTATTGGCCGCAGGAGGCTACCCAAATGACTACCGCAAGGGTGATGTCATCTCAGGGCTTCCCGCTTCCGACACAGAAGACCGCAAAGTTTTTCACGCCGGAACCAGAGAAGTTGATGGACGGATTACTACCAATGGCGGTCGGGTACTGTGCGCCGTCGGCCTGGGCGACACTGTCCTTGAGGCCCAGCAGCGGGCCTACCAACTGGCAGAACAAATTTGTTGGGATGAGGTCTATTATCGACACGATATTGGCTATCGGGCGATTGCACGGGAAAAGGCTTGAAACCAAGCCGACCATCCACTATTGCTGCTGACGCTGCAGCCAGACTTCAAGCCCTTGGGCATTCAGCTCAAGATCCATTGCGAGATCCTCCTCGACCATCGCCATGTCGGCATCCGGCCAGCGCGCCTTGATCCGTGCCAGCGTGAGATCCGTTATACGCTGGCAGATGATCGACTCTCTCTCCGGCCCAGCATCCAGGCAAAGGGCCATTTCACACCAGGCGTTTATTTGCTCGCGCAATAACATGACATATCTTTCGGGTGCCTTCAGCAGGCCGTAGTGGGTAAGATATACCCGCTGCGGCTGATAACTCATGAGCAAATCCAGCGAGCTGAGCAGTCGTTCAGGTGCAAACTGCACAGGTGTGGTGGTGGGCATGATAAACCGGTCACCCCCCAGCGCCGAGGTCAGGTAGGCGAGGCCAAAAGTGTCTCCAGTAAACCAGCCGTTACTTGCTTCATCCCAAAGACAAAAGTGGTGCTCTGCATGACCCGGTGTATGACGGATCTCCAGTGTGCGTCTATCCAGACTCAATCCTAAACCGTCCTCGGCGCTGGTGATGCGCTCTTCAGGCACAGCCAAAAGCTCGCCATAAAGTTCCCGATAGGCTGACTCCCCATAAACGGCAACAACACCCTGTATCAACTTTGCGGGGTCCGCCAGATGACGGGCACCACGGGGATGAACAACCAGTTGCGCATCCGGGTAATGCTGCATTAGCAATCCGGCACCACCGGCGTGATCCAGATGCACATGGGTGGGAATCACATAGCGCACGGCTTCTGCCGTCAGCCCCAACGATGCCAACGCTTCGCTGATAGCACTCACCGTATGATTGGTACCGGTTTCTATAACTGCGACGCCACCATCCTCCACCAGCAGATAACAACAGGCTTGCCCCTGTCTCACATAGTGTGCGTCGATACAGTGGATACCGTAACCGAGATATTGCTGTTGATAACCTATCATCCATTCTCCTCGTGTGTTAGTTGATGATTTTGCTACAATCCGGTTCCCATCCAAAGTTTAGGGCAAAATAATGCGCACAAGGCGGCTCACGACTCTCGACGGACTCCTTCTTCAGGTGGACCGGGCCCTGCGCACCCTGGCGGCAGATGCACCACCACCGGTGCGGCTGTCACCGGGAAAAACAACTGTCCAAGAACACGAACTCGAAACACTGGAAAAGCAACATACGATTGGTTTGATGCGGGTCAATCATACCGGTGAAGTCTGTGCCCAGGCCCTTTATCAGGGACAGGCACTCACAGCGAAACTTACGTCGGTTCGCAGTGAAATGGAGCGGGCAGCCGACGAAGAAATTGATCATCTGGCCTGGTGTCAGGAACGACTCAAGCAGCTCGGCGGCCACACCAGTCTGCTGAATCCCCTGTGGTATGGACTGTCTTTTGGCATCGGGGCCACTGCCGGGTTAATCAGCGATAAACTCAGCCTCGGCTTTGTATCAGCCACGGAGCAGCAGGTCTGCCAACACCTCGAAAATCATCTTGAAATTCTGCCAGAAAATGACACCCGAAGCCGCGCCATTGTGGAGCAAATGCTGGAGGATGAGGGCAAACATGCGGATCTGGCGAAGGAGGCCGGGGGCCTGGAATTTCCCTCACCAGTGAAGGGGTTGATGACACTCATTTCCGGTGCCATGACCAAAACCAGCTACCGCATTTGATCAGCGAGCCCGAGCTGCCAGCCTGGCCTGCTCTTTGATGTCCTGAACAATGCCAATAATCTGTTCTTTTACCCACTGGTGCGCCGGGGACTTGATGGTTCTGGCATGCTGCACCAGGACCACCGGAACGGTATTATCGAACTCCAGCTCCGCCGGATAGGGTTTGCGCACAATACCGTAAGATTCACTCTCAATTTTCAGGTCGTGCATGGTGGCCATCATCAGGCAATCGGTATGCCAAAGTGCATCCATGGCCGTCATCAGCTGGGTGGTAACCAGCGTTTTTTGCCTTTTCAAACCGTGCTTGGCCAACTCCCGGTCGAAGCGACTCTCGGCATTGGCCGAGATGGGGCCCGTCAGTAGCAAATAATACTGAATAAACGGGTATTCAAGCATTTCCACCAGGGTCAACTTGTCTTTTTTGGCAAGAGGATGCTCAGAGCGCATCCACACAGCCGGTGTAAAACTGCCCAACGGGGTCACATGGTATTCACTGCCGTAGGGACGGGCAATTTCGATGGCGAAATCCAGATCACCATCCTCCAACGCGCGACCTTCTTCCTCGGATTCACTGGTCAACGTCAATGACATCTTTGGCGCCTCCCTGATTATTCTCTGGGTGAGGGTAGGCACCACCTGTACCGCGATGAACTCTGCTGTCATGATGCATATTTCCCCCTCATACGTCAGCGGGTCAAAGCTGCTCCTGGACACCAGTTCCGACACACCGGCCAGCAAGGTCGGCAGATGCATTGCCAATTCGTTGGTTCTGGGTGTGGGGATCAATCCCCGTCCACTGCGGATAAACAGCGGATCATCAAACAGGTCCCTGAGGCGCTGCAGGGTTTTACTCATGGCCGGCTGGGTGATGAACAGTCGTTCGGCTGCCCTCGTCACACTGCGCTCTTCCAGTAACACTTGCAAGGCTACCAGTAAATTCAAATCAACCCGGGACAAAATTTTGGTATCCACAAAAACATTCCTATAGATTATGAACAACATTATCTTAATACATTTGAGTCATATTTTCCCAATGACTATATTGAAACTGTAGCAAGCGGGGCTGAGGAGTGATCTTCACCAAGCGACCCCCCTCACTGGAAATCCGGTGTCGCCGAACCCGAAGTCTCGAGAATGTGCCGGATGAGTAACATACTCCCAGTATCGAATTATCAGGCCATTCAAGTGTAGTTCTCTTACTCCCTCTATATCTTTTCAGGCAGCGCAAGCTGCCTGTTTTTTGTGTGCAGCGCATACATAAATACAGGGAATAAAGCAGATAAATTTAATACATTTCAATCATGGTTAGGCGGGATTTATAGTTATTCCATCGTTTGATTTCTTAGGCTTTTTCAACACCAGCGTCTGCCATTCAAACAAATCGTTGATACTTTTTTGCCTCCCTCACCTCTCTTAGAATCCCTTGGGCAGCTCCGCTGCCCTTTTTTTACCCACGGGTAAGGAGCCGGTGGAGTCAGCAGGGCCGGTCAAGCAGTAGGGTGGCCCAGTTCGAGGCTTCAGGCAGAATGGATTTCGTAGCTGTGGGTTATTTCCACTCCACCTCTGGACAACATGATGGATGCGGAACAGTACTTTTCTGCGGACAGTTTCACCGCGTTACTCACCAGATTCTCCTTCAGGCCGCGACCCGTCACCACGAAGTGAATATGAATGGCGGTGAAAACTGCGGGTACATCATCCGCACGTTGCGCCGCAATTTCTGCCACACAACCTGTTACATCCTGGCGACTCTTTTTGAGAATATGCACCACATCAAACGATGAGCAACCACCCATACCACAGAGAACCATTTCCATGGGACGCGGCCCCTGATTGGTGCCACCGTGATCCGGCGGACCATCCATCACAACCTGATGCCCTGTTTCCGTTTCTGCAGTGAATTTTACATCGCCACCCCAAATCACTTTTGCTTTCATGCTGTTACTCAATCGAAAATTTGCCAAGAGGCTAACATAATTGATGTGCTGTTACTCTTAGAATCGTCTGGCCAGATACATGGATTTCACAATAAGGAGAAATGGATGATGACAAAATCCAACTTGGCCGACGAGGCGTTTGTGCCCATAATGGGTTCTCTGTTCGAAAAACATCAGCTTGAGGAGGACGCCAAGTTGGCACCCGCACCCATTACACCCCACATGCCAAATGCGGAAGCATTCCTCGCCCACTGCCACCGAAGAAAATACCCGGCTAAAAGCACCATTATCTATGCAGGCGATGAAGGCGATACCCTCTCCTATATCATCAAGGGCTCAGTCACTGTGCTGATTGAAGACGACGATGGTCGGGAGATGATTGTGGCATACCTGAATGAGGGTGATTTTTTTGGTGAAATGGGGCTATTCAAGCAGCCGGATCGCAGTGCCTGGATTCGCGCCAAAACGGAATGTGAAGTCGGTGAAATCAGTTACGGCAAGTTTCAGGAGCTGTCCAACCAGTATCCCGAGTTTCTCTTTGCCATCGGCGTACAAATGGCCAAACGCCTTCGTGATACCACCCGGAAAGTAGGTGATCTGGCGTTTCTTGACGTCACTGGCCGAGTCGCGCGAACACTACTGGATCTTTGCAAAGAACCCGATGCGATGACCCACCCCAATGGAATGCAGATCAAAATTACTCGCCAGGAAATCGGCAGGATTGTGGGTTGCTCCCGGGAAATGGTTGGCCGGGTGCTGAAAACCCTTGAGGATCAGGGGCTGGTATCGGTGAAAGGCAAAACCATGATCTTATTCGGTACCCGCTAGGACCGTCAACCATTAAACCTAAGCCGGGAGTCCTCTAAGACAACCGGTGATATCCAATATCGGGCAAAAGAACATATCGCGCAACACCGGAAACAACTCCGCCTTCATCTGCCCAGCTGGCTCGCCCTAATTAAACATTTCCAGTAATTTCAGGCCCGGCTCCTCGGCGCGCATAAACGTCTCACCAACCAGAAAGGTATTGACGTTATGCCCCCGCATAGCGGCGACGTCATCTATAGTGAGAATTCCACTTTCCGTGATCACAATACGATCCTCGGGGATTTTTTCCAGCAGCCGAAAAGTGGTCTCGAGGGTTGTCTCAAATGTTTTCAGATCGCGGTTATTGATACCGATCATGGGATTTTCAATCAACAGGCCCCGATCGAGCTCCGCTTCATTGTGCACTTCAACCAGCACATCCATGCCCAGTCCCACGGCAATATCGTGAAGCTCCTCCAGCAGGGGCTGCTCAAGTGCGGCCACAATCAACAGAATACAATCGGCACCCAGCACGTAGGATTCGTAGACCTGGTATGGATCAATAACGAAGTCCTTGCGCAGTACGGGCAACCGGGTGGCTTCCCGGGCCATCTTTAAATACTCGTCAGCACCGAGAAAAAAGGCTTCTTCCGTGAGCACCGACAGGCAGGCTGCTCCGCCTTTTTCATAACTTCGTGCAATACTCACCGGATCAAAATCTTCCCTGATAAGCCCCTTGCTGGGGGATGCTTTTTTTACTTCGGCAATCACCGCCGCAAGCCCCTGGTCAAGCTTGTGCTGCAAGGCAGCGGAAAAACCGCGAACTTCACGCGGCTCCCGGCATTGCTCCCTGAGCTGATCCATTGAAGCCTTTACCTTTCGACGGTTGACTGATTCAATTTTGTGATCGAGGATTTTTTTCAACACAGTCGGTGTATCCAGAGCAGTATTCATCATCTATCCAGCGCCTTGAGACAGCGAGTGAAGGCTGCCAGGTCGCCCATTTTGGCTTTTGCGAGGCCGCTGCCGAGCGCATCCTGGGCCAGGCTGACGCCTTCCGCCAGATCCTCAGCAACCCCCGCTGCATAGAGTGCAGCACCGGCATTCAATGCCACCATGTCCGAGGCTGCGCCCCCTTTCTCAGAAAGAGCAGACCTGACCTTATCCAGGCTATCCCTGGCATCACTCACCTTCAGACTGTCCAGCGAGCCACGCTGAAAACCGAAATCCTCCGGCCGAATCATATATTCGACAATTTCGCCATCTTTCAACTCGCCCACCAGCGTGTCGGCGGCAATACTGATTTCATCGAGCCCGTCTGTGGCATGCACCACCAGTACATGCCCGGCACCCAGTTCGCGCATCACCTCAGCCACCGGTTTCAGCCAGTGGCGGTCATAGACACCCAGCAACATATTCGGCACCCCGGCCGGATTGGTCAGGGGTCCAAGCAGGTTGAATACGGTCCTCACGCCAAGCTCGCGCCTGGGACCAATGGCATATTTCATGGCACTGTGATGGTTCACCGCAAACATGAAACCGATACCGACCTCTTCAACACAGAGCGCCACTTCTTCGGGCGAAAGGTCCAGTTGCACTCCCGCACATTCCAACAGATCGGCACTGCCGCTTTTGCTGCTCACTGAGCGGTTGCCATGCTTGGCTACCCTTGCACCCGCCGCCGCCGCCACAAAGCTGCTCGCTGTAGAGACATTGAAGATACCGGCACTGTCGCCGCCGGTGCCGACAATATCGACCAGATGATCACCGGTTATCACAACCGGAGTTGCCAGCTCACGCATCACCTGTGCAGCACCGGTGATTTCCGCAACAGATTCTCCTTTCATGCGCAATCCCACCAGAAAGCCACCGATCTGGGCCGCCGTAGCGCCACCGGTCATAATCTGCTGCATCACCAGCCGCATCTCGCTGGCATCGAGGTCCCGACGCTCAAGGACTCTGGCTATCGCTTGCTGTATGTGCATTTTTTATCCGCCCCGGAGAAAGTTGCGCAACAGGTCATGACCGTGCTCGGTGAGAATGGATTCCGGGTGGAACTGCACCCCCTCAATATCATAATCGCGGTGACGCAAGCCCATAATTTCATCGACCTGACCGTCCTCGGTTCGGGTCCAGGCTGTAATTTCAAAACAATCCGGCAGCGTCTCGCGCTCCACTATCAGAGAGTGGTAACGGGTGGCCTCGAAGGGATTGGACAAGCCGCGAAACACCCCGACATCCGCATGATAAATCGATGAGGTTTTACCGTGCATTACCTGTCGGGCACGCACCACCCTGGCACCAAACGCCTGGCCGATACTCTGGTGCCCCAGACAGATACCCAGCATGGGAATTTTTCCAGCAAAGGTTTTCACCAGCGCCACAGAAATACCGGCCTCGTTGGGAGTGCATGGGCCCGGCGAAATCACGATTTTTTCCGGTGCCATGGCCTCTATCTCGGCAATGGTGATCTCATCATTGCGAAAGACCTGCACATCGGCTTTCAGCTCACCGAGGTACTGGACCACGTTGTAGGTAAAGGAGTCGTAGTTATCGATCATCAGTATCACGGCAGCACTCCTCAGATGACCAGATCAGCGGCGCGAAAAATGGCGCGGGCCTTGTTCATGGTTTCCTTCCACTCCAGTGCCGGCACCGAGTCCGCCACAATGCCGGCACCGGCCTGCACATACAGCTTGCCATCCTTGATTACTGCCGTGCGAATCGCAATGGCGGTGTCCATATTGCCATTCCAACCGATATAACCCACCGCGCCGCCATACACACCGCGCTTGACCGGTTCCAGTTCGTCGATGATTTCCATGGCGCGAATTTTCGGTGCACCGCTCAGGGTTCCCGCAGGTAGCGTAGCCCGAAGCACATCAATAGCCGTGGTACCCGGAATGACCTGTGCGGTGACATTGGAGATGATGTGCATGACATGGGAGTAACGCTCCACCGACATTTTTTCCGTCAGTTTGACCGTCCCCGTCTGTGCCACACGACCCACGTCATTGCGGCCGAGGTCAATCAGCATCAGATGTTCGGCAATCTCCTTGGGGTCAGCGAGCATATCCGCCTCCAGCGCACGGTCTTCCTCCGGCGTGTGGCCGCGGCGCCGGGTGCCGGCAATCGGTCGCACGGTCACCTCGCCATCCTCGAGTCGCGCCAGAATTTCCGGCGAGGAACCGGCAATCTGAAAGTCATCCATGTCCAGATAATAGAGGTAGGGCGAGGGGTTCAGACAGCGCAATGCGCGATAAAGGTTGAGCGGCTCCGCGTCGAAATCCATGGAAAGGCGCTGGGAGGGAACCACCTGCATCACATCACCGGCCAGCACATAATCCTTGATTTTGTCGACCGCCTGCTTGAAGTTCTGCTCACCGAAACTCGAGACAAACGCCGACTCCTGCAGACCGCTGCCCTGCATTTTTAGAGGGGGCAGTTCCAGCAGGGGTTTGGCCAGTTTGGTTTCGAGCTCATCCAGGCGGGCCTGGGCGAGGTTCCAGGCATTCGGTTCTGAGGCATCTTCATGTACCACCAGAATCAACTTGCCCAGCAGGTTGTCGAAAATCACCACTTCGTCGGACACCATCAGCAGAATATCGGGTGTTCCCAACGCATCCGGGGGCACGCATTGCTTTAGCCTTGGCTCTATGTAACGAACGGTGTCATAGCCGAAATAGCCCACCAGTCCTCCGGTAAAGCGCGGCAGTTGCGGCAGTTCCGGCATCCGGTAACTGCTCTGGAATTCCTCGATTTCCCGTAGGGGATCTTCCGTGGTTCGCGAGACCAGCTGCTCACCATCGCGCTCGATGGTCAATTGATCGCCGTAAACTTTCAGAATGGTGGTGGCGGGCATACCGATCAGCGAATAGCGCCCCCATTTTTCACCACCCTGAACGGATTCAAACAGATAGGAATAGGGGCCTCGAGCCAGTTTAAGGTAACAGGACAGGGGAGTTTCGAGATCGGCCAGCACCTCGCGGGTCACCGGAATGCGGTTGTAGTTCTGCTCGGCCAGCGCGGCAAATTCTGTCGGGGTCATGGTCATTCCCTTGCGTCATTGGACGCAGATGTATCAGACAACAGGCGGTTGGGATGCCGCCCTTCAGGCAGCGGGTTTCAGCAACTGCGCCATCGCCAGCTGAGGTGTGCAGAAGAACTACAAGATTGGCCGCTACCGGATACCACAGATCCCTCCAACAGTCAGAGGGCGCATTCTAATGGATTCACCAGAACCTGCAAAGTCATCGACCATTCAACGCAATACAGACCGCATGGCCGCAATGGCAGCGACGTAGCTATCGGCACCGAAAATAGCCGAACCGGCGACAAATGTATCGGCACCGGCATCGGCAATCGCGCGGATATTGTCGACCGTCACACCACCGTCAATTTCCAGCCGGATATCGCAACCACTGGTGTCAATCAGCGCTCTCGCCTCACGCAATTTACCGAGTGTCGCGGGAATAAATTTCTGTCCTCCAAAACCCGGATTGACCGACATCAGCAGAAGTATATCGACCTTGTCCAGTACATACCTGACCTGCTCGAGACTGGTGGCCGGGTTGAGCACCAACCCGGCTTTGCAGCCGGCATCGCGAATTAACTGCAGCGAACGATCCACATGTCTTGACGCCTCCGGGTGAAAGGTAATCCAGCTGGCACCGGCCTCGGCAAAGTCGCCGATCAGCTGATCCACTGGCTCCACCATCAGATGCACATCGATTGGTGCATCGATCCCGTAGCTGCGCAACGCCTTGCAAACCATGGGGCCAATGGTCAAATTCGGCACATAGTGGTTGTCCATCACGTCGAAATGGACAACATCGGCGCCCGCTGCGAGAACCGCGTCCACCTCCTCCCCCAGTCGGGCAAAATCAGCCGAGAGAATGGAGGGCGCTATCAGATAGTCTGTCATGGTAAGGCCTGTGTGCTGATCAATGGCGGCTTACTATGCCGCACAACAGACCTAGTCGCAATCTGATACACAGTGACTCCTGATACACGGCGACTGCAGGATTCTGCCAGCGACAACCGTGCACTACTTTCCGGGCGGCGACTCGGGCATGTCACAGCCCTTGATACAGCAGCGGCCGGGCTGTCTTGAAGGACGCTGCCCCTCGTCGAGCACGCCGCGATCCAGCAATCGCTCCACCAGACTCTGCTTTTCATAGACGGGGTAGTTGCGCCAGATCTCGCGCTTCATGGCCTCGGGTGAGCCGCCGCCGTGCAGCGAGATCACCGAGTACCAGCCACCCTGATGCGAAGCCGTCAGATCCTCGATAAACCGGGCCACTTCGAAGCGCTGTGCCGCCGGAATATCCGGTCGACCACCCAGTACAGCGGCCAGTGATGCGGCGGTTTCAGGATTGTGATCTTCATCGGGGCCGGGCAGGGAGACGATCAACCCGCCGGACACATAATGCGCCAGTTTGTGCATGTCATAAATCTTGGTGGCCAGCAACAGCTTGCCGATATTGGCAAAAACCGGGTCCGGCATCGCCACGCCGGCAGGGTCCTGCACGCAGTAAACCGAAGCGGCCACACCACAGGCAAAAAAGCTTTCGGTGATGGTGATCAGCTCCACCATGGCATCCCGAATATGACCGTGGCGATCCGGATCCAGACCGTTGGCCTCGGTGATCAGCGCGCCGGCACCGATCAATAAATCACCAAAACCGGCCCGGGCACCAATACAGGAATGACGGTGGTGGGTGGCATAACTGGTGGTCAAAAAACCACCCTCCTCGTATTCACCCGCCAGAAACACCCGCTCGTGGGGCACGAAGACCTTGTCGAAAATGACCACGCCGGTTGACTGGCCATATTTGGCCGAGAATTTTGCCGCGCTCTCGCCGGGCCGACCTGCGGGCCGGGCTACGATGGTAATCCCCGGCGCGTCGACCGGCACAGCACAGGCCACAGCAAAGTCGGCATCTTCTTCCGTGTGAGTGCGACAGGGCATCACCAGAAACTCATGCATGTAGGGTCCGCCGGTAACAATCGCTTTGGTGCCACTGATGACAATCCCGTCCACCCGGCGCTCCACGATATGCACATAGGTATCCGGATTTTCCTGCTGGCCAGGTCGCCGGGACCGGTCGCCCTTGGCATCGGTCATGGCCACGCCCAGGGTGAGATCCTGTTGCTGAACTTCATGCAGGTAAGCGAGAAAACGCGAGTGGTAATCGGTGCCGTGATTGGCATCCGTCAGGTGGGTTGACTGAAACAGCGCATTCAGACCGTCCTGGGACAGATAGCGCTGGGCACAACCGGATTCAGCACACACCAACCTGACCGCCTCCAGTTTGCTCAGCAGATCGGTGGCAGTTTCATTGATATGCAACATGCGGTTGACCTGCTTACCGGAGGTGCTCTGGGTCGCGGTCATCAATGCTGCATGGCGAAGATTGCAGGCAAAGTCATAGGTCACGCCTACCGCCGCAATACCCGGGGCCAACAGTGGCTCATCCGCCACACTGTCCACCTGCCTGCCATTGATAAATACCCTCGGTTGATAGCGCCGCAGGGATTCACGATACTCAGCCGCTGTCATCAGCATGGAATAATCTCTCAAGTGGTTCTTTGCAGACATAATCTAACACTGTTAAAATTTTTATGTCAAACCAAGCTGAGTCTGTCCGCCATGCCAACTTCGCCGACCAAGCAACCCATCACGAAACCTCGCCCCATCGCCAAAAGCAGGCGCTCCCCGGTCAGCCGCGAACTGAAACGGGACAGCATTCTGCTCGCGGCCCGCCGGGTGTTCGAGACGGAAGGCCTCGAGGGGGCGAGTTTGCGCGCTATCGCCAAACAGGCCGGATACACTCCCGCCGCCCTGTACTTCCACTTCGACTCCAAAGAGGTGGTCTATGCGGAACTGCTGAGCCAGTCATTAGGGCGGCTGAAGGCCGAAATCGAGTCCGCCATCCAGCAGGCCGACAACCCCGCTCTGCAATTCAAGGCCTCCGCCATGGCGTTTTTTAATTACTATCGAAATAATCCCGGCGACCTCGATCTGGGTTTTTACCTGTTCCGCGGCGGTATGAAGCCCAAGGGACTCGGCCGGGCGAGGGATATCGAACTCAATCAACAGCTGCAATCCGGCCTGCAACCCATGGCGGATGCCGCACTGGCCATGAATGCCAGTGCAGCCCGTGCCAGCGAAATAACGGCCAGCGTATTCGCCTACGCCACGGGCCTGCTGTTGCTGGCACATACCGGCCGTATCAGGATTTTCAATGCCAGCGCCGAGCAGATGATGGCCAGTTTTTCCGACACACTGGCCAGCCGGATTTGTGGAGAAACCGCATGCTGACAATTGACCCGACGCAATCCCTGCTGCTGGTCATTGATATGCAGGCCCGACTGTTACCGGCCATCAATCAGGGCGAACAGGTCGTCCGCAACCTCGAACGACTCATTCAATCGGCCAGAACCCTGGGTATACCCGTCGTTTACACCGAACAGTATCCCCGGGGCCTTGGTGCCACAACGCCAACATTGGCCGCCCGTGAGGGGGAGACGGTTCTGGAAAAGATGACCTTTAATGCAGTTAAAACCGGACAACTGCTGGCACTGGCTGGCAGCCGTCAGCAGTGGGTGATCGGTGGCTGTGAAAGCCATGTCTGCGTCCTGCAAACCGTGCTTGGGCTCAGGGAGGCGGGCAAAAAAGTCTACCTGGTGAGCGATGCGGTCGGCTCCCGAAAACCGCATGATCGCGAGGCTGCCATTGCCAGAATGGCCCACCACGGCACTGAAATCGTCACCGCCGAAATGGTAATTTTTGAATGGCTGGGAAGCGCTGAACACCCCCGGTTTCGCGACCTGCTGCAACCGCTGAAATAATCAAAGAAAACCGGCCCGGTAATACCAGCGCCAAAGTCCCGTACTTTTTTGGCGTGGCGGGTGAAATTCACCCGCAAATATGCCACAGTCGAGTTTCGCTAACCCCAGCCCGAACACCCATGAACACACACAGTTTTCGTCTGATCATATCCTGCCCGGACCGGGTTGGCCTCGTGGCCGCAGTGAGCTCATTCCTCGCCAGCGAGGGCGGCCTGCTGACCGAAGCCAACTACTACCGGGACCCCGATAGCAACTGGTTCTTTATGCGCCAGGTGATTGCCGCAGATTCCCTACCCTATGGCGCGGAGGAACTCACTGCCCGCTTCGCTCCCCTAGCGCAGCAATACAATATGCAGTGGCGGTTGACGGATACCAGTAAAGCAAAGCGGGTGGTATTGATGGCCAGCACCCAGGCTCACTGCCTGTCTGACCTTTTGTACCGCTGGCGCAGCGGTGAAATGCAGTTTGATGTTCCCTGTGTGATCTCCAACCACGACGAGCTGCGTAGTTATGTGAGCTGGCACAATATTCCCTACCACCACATTCCGGTGGATCAGCGTGACAGGGCTGCGCACTTTGCAGACGTGGCAACGCAAATTGCCCAGAGCAGGGCGGATGTCATCGTACTGGCCCGCTACATGCAAATCCTGCCGACGGAAATTTGTGCCAACTACCCGGGACAGATCATCAACATCCACCACAGCTTTCTGCCGGCCTTTGTCGGGGCGAAGCCCTACCACCAGGCGGCAGAAAGAGGCGTGAAGCTGATTGGCGCCACCTGCCACTATGTGACCAGTGACCTGGACGCCGGACCGATCATTGAGCAGGATGTGGTTCGCATCAGTCATCACGACAGCGTTCCGGATCTGGTGCGCAAGGGCAAGGATGTGGAAAAAAATGTACTGGCCAAAGGCCTGCGTTATCACCTCGAGGATCGCGTGTTATTGCACGGCAACAAAACCATCGTTTTTGAATAGCCCGGTTTACGCTATCAGCGACCGTTTTTTCCCGACATCCAGAACTTCTGCATCTCGATGTACATGAAGGATGCGGTCCAGCCGATCAGGATAAGGCCGATAAGGGCTTCCAGTACCGCCAGAAAACGAATATGACCGAATGGTTCGATGTCGCCATAACCGAGCGACGTGTAGTTGCTGAAAGAGAAATACACACAATCCAGCAGCGAACCGTCAAAGTTGCCGCCCAAAGCACTGCCCCCCGATTGCAGCAGCAGGTAGTAGGCCGAGGCAAAAACCCATATCTCCGCCACGTGGGCAACAAATGCCACAAAAATTGCCACCAGGACCCGCAACCGTGGCCGGATATCCAGTCTTGGCAGAAGCGTCGCGAGGCGCGACAACACTTCATAGTGAATCAGCACAGCCAGGGCAACCACCACCGAGTTGAAGCCAAAGACACCAGCAAGCTCTGTCAACCCTAACTCCCCACGATGACAAACCGATATGCCCGGTAGTTGAACAGCACCATTGCCATCATCAATACCACCGTAATAAACCACTCGTTGCCCCGCAAACCGATATGGGACCAGAGGTAGTGGCGCAGAAACTCCCACTGGGTTACCAGTCGCTCGCCACGCCGCTCGCGCAACCAGGCCTCCAGCCTGGTTAGCGGGCAACGCCAGCCCACCAGCATAATCGAGATGCCATACAGTGCCCCGACCAGGTGCCACCAGAGTAACACGGGCCACTGAAAGACCAGCAAACCGCCGGCGATCACAAACAGCACAAAACCGAAATGTACTATTGCCACAAACACAATCAGAAAAGGGTAAGCCATGGAACTAATGTAACGCCAATAACCGGGTTTTGCATCTACCCCAACGGCGCCGCACATCATTAGAGTTATTGCATTCGCCAACCGTTGCCGTAACACTTGCCGGAGTTATTGTTCAGGCACACTTATGACGTATTCCGACCTGCGAGAATTTATTCAGTTTCTGGAGCAACGCGGCGAGCTCAAACGTATCTCCGTGGAAATCGACCCCTATCTGGAAATGACCGAAATCTGTGACCGAACCCTGCGCGCCGGTGGTCCGGCGCTATTGTTCGAAAACCCCAGGGGCTTTGATATCCCGGTATTGGGCAACCTGTTTGGCACACCGGAACGGGTCGCGATGGGTATGGGCCAGGAGAGTGTCACCGCCCTGCGCGAGGTGGGCGAACTGCTGGCCTTTCTGCGGGAACCGGAACCGCCAAAAGGCGTTCGGGATCTTTGGGAGAAACGCCATAAATTCAAACCCATTCTGAATATGCCCGCCAAGGTGGTAAAAAATGCACCCTGTCAGGAAGTGATTATTGAAGGCACCGAAGTAGATCTAGGTAAACTGCCCATCCAGACCTGCTGGCCCGGCGACGCAGGCCCGCTGATCACCTGGCCCCTGGTGATTACCCAGGGACCGGAAAAAGAACGCCAGAATCTGGGTATCTACCGGCAACAGGTGATCGGCAAAAACAAGCTGATCATGCGCTGGCTGTCCCATCGCGGCGGGGCACTGGATTTCCGCGACTGGCAACTGGCACACCCGGGCGAACCCTTCCCGATAGCTGTCGCGCTGGGCGCAGACCCGGCCACCATTCTGGGGGCCGTCACCCCAGTGCCTGACACCCTCTCTGAGTACGCCTTCGCCGGGCTATTGCGCGGCGAGAAAACCCGGGTGGTCAAATGCCTGGGCAGCGACCTTCAGGTGCCCGCCAGTGCGGAATTCATTCTCGAGGGTTATCTCTACCCCGATGAAATGGCCGATGAGGGACCTTTTGGCGACCACACCGGTTACTACAACGAGGTGGACCGGTTTCCGGTATTCACCGTGGAGCGCATCACCCATCGTCACAACCCCATCTACCACAGCACCTACACCGGCAGACCACCGGATGAACCCGCGATTCTGGGCGTGGCACTGAACGAGGTGTTTGTACCCATCCTGAAAAAACAGTTCCCGGAAATAGTCGACTTTTATCTGCCACCCGAGGGTTGCTCCTACCGGATGGCCGTGGTCACCATGAAGAAACAATACCCCGGCCATGCCAAGCGGGTAATGATGGGAGTATGGTCATTTTTGCGGCAATTCATGTACACCAAATTTGTGGTGGTCACCGATGACGATATCAATGCCAGGGACTGGCAGGATGTGATCTGGGCCATGACGACCCGCATGGATCCGCGACGGGATACGGTGATTGTCGACAACACCCCTATCGACTATCTGGATTTTGCGTCACCGGTCTCCGGCCTCGGCTCAAAAATCGGCTTTGACGCCACCAACAAATTCCCCGGCGAGACTAACCGCGAATGGGGCCGCCCTATTGCGATGAATCCCGAGGTCAAGAACAGAATCGACGATATCTGGGCATCTCTGGGGATCGAAAAAGACTGATCCCGGGCTGAGCGCCGGAAGAGACGACAGTAGGGCGCCTCTTCCAATCACTCAGGCACCTGTTTACTTGTGGGCAATGGATTTGTCGGTAAACAGATAGTCTTTCAGTTCGTGATCAAACGCGGGATCCTGGCGGCGAATCCACTCCAGCACCATCGCGGCGTGTTCTTTCTCCTCATCGCGGTTGTGGGCAAGAATGGCTTTCAGCTCGGGATCCTTGCAGGCATCCACTCGCTGGTTGTACCAGTCAACGGCCTCCAGCTCCTCCATCAGTGAGGTGATGGCACGGTGCATATCCCGGGTTTTGTCGGACAATTCATTAATGGGTTCGTGGTAACCTTCATTGGCCATATTGGCATCTCCTGTGTATGTCTGATTAAACGATTTCTGTGATTAATCCGTTTGGCCGACTATCAATCTAGCGACTGCCAGCGACGAAATCAAATAGCGGGGGCAGTTTCCAGCAAGCCCTGCTCTGCACCACACTGTCACCATAATACGTCCGATCAGCTCAGGCGTTGCTTGAAATCTTCATAACCAAATTGGCGGATCATCTGCAACTGATCGGTTTCCGGATTCCACAGGGCAATCGAGGGCAAATTGATGCCATTGAATGTCGTCGTTTTGACCATGGTGTAATGGCTCATATCATCAAAGACCAGTCGCTGCCCCACTTCGAGAGGTGACGCAAAGCTGTAATCGCCGATCACATCCCCCGCCAGACAGGTCATGCCACCAAGCCGGTAGGTGTGGGACAATTCGCTGGGCAACCCGGCACCGTTGACGGTCGGACGGTAGGGCATCTCCAGAATATCTGGCATATGACAGGTGGCCGAGGTATCGAGAATTGCCTGTGGCATATCGTTCCAGCTCAAATCCAACACCTCGGTGACCAGCACCCCGGTGTGAATCGCGACCGCTTCGCCGGGCTCGAGAAATACCTGCACCTTGTAGCGGGCGCTGAAATCCCTGATCAGCTCGATCAACTCATCCACCTGATAACCCGGCTCGGTAATGTGATGGCCACCGCCAAAATTGACCCACTCTATCTGTGGCAACAGGTGTCCGAATTTCTCCTCCACCGCCAGCAGAGTCCGCTTCAGGGGTTCCACATCCTGTTCACAGAGGGTATGAAAATGCAGCCCGGTAATACTCTCCAGGGATTGCCCCTCGAATTGCGACAGGGGAATACCCAGCCGGGAGCAGGGGGCACAGGGATCATAGATGGGCACATCGCCCTCGGAGTGCTGGGGGTTGATACGCAGACCAAAGCGCAAACCCGGGCGGGCTTTTCTGGCTTCCTGCAACAGTGGCTGGAAACGCTGCCATTGACCGAATGAGTTGAACACTATATGGTCAGCCAGCTTGAGGATTTCCCGTAGATCCTGTTCGGTGTAGGCCGCCGAAAACACATGCACTTCGCCACCGTACTCCTCTCGCCCAAGCTTCGCCTCATGCAACCCACTGGCGCAGGTGCCGGACAGGTATCTGGCCACCAGCGGTGCCAATCGCCAAAGGGAAAATGCTTTCAGGGCCGCCAGTACCTTCGCGCCACTTTCTTCCTGTACCCGATGCAGAATTTTAAGATTCCGCTCCACCGCCACTTCATCCACCACAAAACAGGGTGAAGGCACTCGGCCGGGATCAAAGGTTTCCAGCGCGTTTTTTGCAGCCTCTGTCATTGCTTTATCACCTATCAAAACTGAAACTCCTGCAGCCGACAAAAACGGCTAACCGGCTTTAACCACCGGACACCACCACTCCGGCACTACACCAAAACGCGCCATTATACGCCTTTCAAAAGCTGGATAACCGCACAGGTACTGCTAAACTGTGGTTCGGTGATAACGCAATGTGCCGCGGCTGGCTTGCGTTTCGCTTTTAACGGACAAACGCACATTGAGAAGATATTTCATCATGGATGCAACTGAACCGCGAGTGGGTGATCAACGCAGAGGGCCCGCCCTACGACAACCCCAGCTATCAGTCGTTCTGTCAGTCAATGGATTGGCTACACCGCCGCCGTGGCAGTACTGTACTTCACCGCGGCCAAAGCATCACTGCTTCTTCAACTCTCCACAGGGCCTGCATCCCCTCTCTGGCTTCCGGCCGGGCTGGCAGTTGCCGTGTTATTGATCGGCGGACAGCGCTTCTGGCCCGGCCTATTGCTGGGGGCTTTCCTGTCAGACCCGATGCTGGCACCCACTGCTGCCGGGGTAACGCTACAGGCGCTGCTCGGCGCAACCCTGGCAAGGCCCTACCTCGACCGGCAGACATTATCGGTTGTATCCGGTCGCGAGTGGCATTTTTTATTGTCGGCAGGTCCACTAGCCTGCCTTAATGTCACCCACTATTGGCATCGCCGCCCGCTATATGCTGGACATGCTGTCTGCCGACGATGTGGCCCAGCAGTGGTTACTATGGTGGGCAGGCGATTCCGTCGGGGTGGTTCTGTTTGCCCCCCTGTTGCTTTTACTCTGGCCCAGCAACCAGCCCGGCGCCATGCCACGTTACCGGTTTCTGTTGCCGCTGTTGATGACCACGATACTGGTAGTAGCAGGCAGTATGACCCTGTCACGACTTGAACTGGCAGAAGCCAGAGCCAAGCTTTCCCAACAGGTGCAAACACTCACGGACCTGAGCTTCCTGACTCTGAAGGAGAAGATTTCGCCACTCTACGCAGTGCAGTCCTTTTTCTCTGCAAGCGAACGGGTAACAGAGGAAGAATTTCTTCGCTTCAGCGAGCATATCTCGAGTCAGCCCCATATTGTGCGGGTCGACTGGGCACCGCGCGTTGCCGCCAATCAGCGGCAGGGCTTTGAGGCCGGGGAGCGTGCGCAGGGCACAAGCAAATTTGCCATCAGCACCGTGGATGAGGATTGGCAAAAAATCAGCGCACCGGCGGGGGAGGATTATTATCCGGTTCAATTCAGTGCCATTTCAGAAGACGCTACTTTCAACTCGGTGGGGCTTGATCACGGCCATTTTGATGATCGCCGCCGTGCCATAAACACCGCCATTCGTACCGGGGAGGCTACTGCCCGGATTATCAACCTGCATCCCTCTCTCACCAATGTACTGGTGTTGTTTATCCCTGTGTTTGAACCCGAGGTGGACAGGGCTTCTGAGCGGCAGGACGGGATCAAGGGCTTTGTGATCGGTATCATTGATTTCAGACAGCTGTTTCTGCCATTTGATCTCGCCGCCCGGGCTAATCAACTTCGTTATCAGATCACTGGCTTCTCGAACGACGGCGACCAGACGCTACTGGCCGGGGCACTGCCTGCCGATACCCTGCCCGCCTGGAGCCACAGCATCCGCGTGGCCGATCAGATCTGGCGACTCGATATTGCAGTCGGGAGAGAGGCCATCAACCGTATGGTGCGCTGGAGTTACATCGGCTTCTCCCTGCTGGCGGGATTACTGGTCGCTTTTGCCGTGCTCAGCAGCAGAGCTTATCAACTGGCGACCGATCAACAGCACCGTGTCATACGCAACAGCAGGGAGTTGCTGAATGCGATTATTGACAGCACGGGCGACCAGGTCGCTGCCGTGGATACCGAGTTCAAAATCACGACATTCAACCCGGCCTACGCTGAATACGTTCAGCAAGTGTTCGAGACGAATCCCCAAGTGGGTCAGGTTATCGACAGCATGCCACCCAGATCCAGTGCCGACATGGAATACGCCAGTGATATTCGCAGCAATATCAAAAAAGCTCTGGCCGGGGATCCCACCAGAACCAGCAAAAAAGTTTCCCTGGCAGGCCGGACGAAGGTCTTTGAAGTCAGCTATACCCCGATTATCAGCAGTGACGGCAGCGTCATTGGCGCCACTCGAATTGCCCGGGATGTCACCCCACAGAGAGCTTGAGGCCGGCCTCAAGCAGCGGCTCGAT
Source organism: Porticoccus sp. (assembly GCF_965660005.1). Classification (GTDB taxonomy): domain Bacteria; phylum Pseudomonadota; class Gammaproteobacteria; order Pseudomonadales; family Porticoccaceae; genus Porticoccus. The sequence goes on along the minus strand of NZ_CBFHYF010000002.1, from coordinate 39,536 downwards.
GAGTTGCGCCGCTGGCAGGAGGCAACACTTGGCAGGGAATCACGCACCCTTGAGCTAAAACGTGAGGTGAATCAATTGCTCGAACAGATGGGCCAGGCCCCCCGCTATGACGACCGGGACGAAACCTCATGAGCGCGGCCTTCCTGCCAATCCTGCAAAATGCAACCCTGTTACTGGCGGTGGTATTGATTTATGACGTCAGTCGAACCCCTCAGCCTCCGGTAAGACCGTCCCTCCGTCAAGTCGCTGTCGGCCTCATCATGGGCAGCATCGCCGTCGCACTGATGCTGTCTCCCTTTACCTTCACACCGGGTATCCAGTTTGATACCCGATCGGTGCTGGTGACGCTGACCGGCCTGTTTTTTGGCCCCTTGCCGACGATCGTTACCGTGATAATCGCCTCTCTCTTCCGGCTTTATCAGGGTGGTGCGGGAGCCTGGACCGGCGTCTCGGTGATTCTCGCCTGCGGCACACTGGGGCTATTGTGGCGACACTTTAGAGTCGCCAATCTGTCCACGCTGGGCTGGTCAGAGCTTTACAGTCTTGGCATTGTGGCGCACATCCTCATGCTGGCACTAATGCTGACCCTGCCCGGAAGCCTGGCAAGCGAGGTACTGATGGCGATCACATTGCCTATAATGCTGGTTTACCCCATTGCGACGGTGCTGCTGGGGATGCTGATGGTAAAACGGCTGCAGCAGGAGCAAAGCGCCAGCCGCCTGGAAGAAAACGAAGAGCGACTCCGGCTGGCATTGGCCGCCGCCGGGCTCGGCCTGCTGGACATTGATCTCCAGAGCGGCAGGCTGGTTGTCAATGAAGGCTACAACCGGATTATGGGACGCAGTCCCGACCAGCTCCACGAAACGCGCAGCAATGCGTTCGCCCGGATTCACCCGGATGACCGACAGAAGGTTCTGGACACCTACCGGGGCTACCTGAGTAACAGTGTGCGCAAACGGCCCGGCGAGCTCTATCAGGAGTTTCGCATCAGGGATAAAAGGGGTCACTGGATCTGGGTTGCGTCACTCAGCAAGCTGGTTGCATGGGATGAGCGAGGAGGCCCCTCTCGCATGCTCGCCACCCTCACCAATATCAATCCGAGGAAAGAGTTTGAACAGGACATGGAAGCTGCCCACCGCGAGACGACCCGCCTACTCAATGAATCAACCCAGGCTCGACTGGCATTGCTGGGTGTGCTGGAAGATCAGCAGACGGCAGAACAGGCCCTGCGCAAGAGTGAAGGCGCGCTCAATGAGGTGAGCCGTATCGCGCTGGTGGGTGGCTGGGAATACGACTGTGACTCGGAAACCCTGCAGTGGACGCAGCAAACCTGTGAAAATTTTGGTCTTGCCAATAACGTTGCACCCAGCTTTTCACTGCTCTATTCGCTGTTTGGTGACACCGATCGCACCACTCTGCAAACATCGCTGGAAAAGTGCCTCGATGAAGGCAAAGCCGTCGACCTCGAACTCTCTCTTACCAGGGATGGACAGCTTGTCTGGTTGCGATTTATCGCTAAAGCCGTACGAAACAGCCGCCACCGCATTACCCGGCTGAAGGGCACTGTGCGGGATATTACCCAGCGCAAGCTAGCCATCGAAAAACAACAGCAGAGCTATAACCTGTTGATGAAGCTGGCCGCGCAGGCCCCCGGTATGATTTTCCAGTTTCAACTGTTTCCCGACAATACCAGCCTTATTCCCTGGTGCAGCCCGGCCATCAAAAACATTCTCGGCCTGGAAGCCGCTGACGTGGCAGTTGATGCATCGGTGGCTTTCCAGCGCGTTCATCCGGATGATGTGAACCGCCTGAAGACCCAGATACGCATTTCGGCCGATGAGCTCTGTCCATTGCATGCAGAATTCCGGGTCATACTGTCAGAAACAGCCTCCGAGTGGCGGCTCTGCGATGCGGTTCCGGAAAGGCTCAGCGACGGCAGTACACTCTGGCACGGTATCACCAGCGATATCCACAGCCGCAAGGAAAACGAGGAGGCCCTCAGGCTGGCAGGACTGGTCTACCAGAACAGTAATGAAGCGATGATGGTCACCGACGCGACCGGCATCATCATTGATGTTAACCAGACGTTTACCATCATGACCGGTTATACCAGCCAGGATGTCGTTGGCCACAACTCCAGTATATTGGGCTCCGGCAAGCATCCGGCGAGCTTTTATGAGCGTATGTGGGAAGCGATGAAAAGCACCGGACACTGGGAAGGGGAGCTGTGGAACAAACGGAAAAATGGCGAAATTTTTGCCGAGTGGCTCTCCATCAACGCAGTCTATAATCCCGACGGATCGGTCCATCGGTGGGTGGCCCAGTTCTCCGATATCACTGAAAAGAAAGCCAATGAACAGCTCATCTGGGAAAAGGCCAACTTTGACCCTTTGACCGAACTGCCCAATCGCCGGATGTTTTACTATCGTCTGGGGCAGGAAATTAAAAAATCTCACCGCTCATCATTGTCAATGGCCGTACTGTTCATCGATCTTGATCATTTCAAGGAGATCAACGATACACTGGGCCACGAAAAAGGCGATCAGCTACTGATTGAAGCGGCCGGCAGAATCAGTCACTGCATCCGTGATACGGACACCGTAGCCCGCCTTGGCGGTGATGAGCTCATCATCATTCTCAGCGAACTGGAAGAGCGTGCAACCATTGAGCGGGTATTGGCCAGCCTGTTGAAACGGTTGCCCGAACCCTATCAGCTCGGCAATGACGTGGCATTTGTCAGTGCCAGTATTGGTGTCACACTTTACCCCGAGGATGCGACAGACATTGAGGGGCTGCTGAAAAATGCTGATCAGGCCATGTATGCGGCCAAAAAAGAGGGGCGCAATGGCTATCAATATTTCACCCCGTCCATGCAGGAATCTGCCCTCAAGCGAATGCGGATCGTCAATGACCTGCGGACGGGGCTGGAAAAGCACGAGCTGTGGGTCGCCTATCAGCCGATTATCGATTTGCGTACCGGCAATATCCACAAGGCCGAAGCCCTGATGCGCTGGCAACACCCTGTCGAAGGATTGATTGGGCCGGATACCTTTATCCCGATTGCCGAAGAAACCGGCCTTATCCATCTGATTGGCGATCGCCTGTTTGAAGATGTCGCGCTGATGTCACAGGCTCTGCGCGCGAATTACCATCCACAATTCCAGATCAGCATGAATGTCTCACCGGTGCAGCTGAACAACCGCAGTAAAACCGTGTTTCAACTGTGGCGTGAGTCGATGTTTGATCAGGGGCTACCGGGGCAGGCGGTGGTACTGGAAATTACCGAGGGACTGCTGCTCGAACACCGTAGCATTGTTACCGAACAGTTGCTGGCCTTCCGGGATGACAGTATTCAGGTGGCTCTGGATGATTTTGGCACTGGCTACTCGTCACTGTCCTACCTGAAAAAATTTGATATTGATTACCTGAAAATTGACAAGATCTTTGTCAGCAACCTGCACCCCGGCAATGAAGACCTGGCCCTGTGCGAGGCCATTATTGTGATGGCCCACAAGCTGGGTATAGAAGTGATCGCCAAGGGGGTGGAAACCGGTGAACAGCGGGATCTGCTGGCCGCGGCAGGTTGTGATTATGCCCAGGGTTACCTGTTTGCCAAACCCATGGCCGGGGAGTCATTTAAAGCCCTGTTGCTGGAGCAGAAAGCACGGCCTGCTACGCAAGCAACAGTTGTCCTGAAACCCTGAGCCGGCAGAGTACCGGTTTATCCCATCCTGCAATCAGGCCTGGTAGTCCTCAATCACCGTCCAGGGCAACCCGTACTTATTCATGTCAGCCATAAAGGGGTCGGGGTCCATCTGTTCCATGTTCCACACGCCCGGTTGCAGCCACTTGCCTTCCAGCATCATCTTGGCGCCGATCATGGCCGGCACGCCGGTGGTGTAGGAAATGGCCTGAGACTGCACCTCGGCATAGCAGGCCTGGTGATCGCAGATGTTATAGAGGTAAACAGTTTTCGGCTTGCCGTCTTTCACCCCGGTGACCACGCAGCCGATGCAGGTCTTGCCCTTGGTGCGCGGGCCGAGGCTAGCCGGATCGGGCAGCAAATGCTTGAGAAACTGGATCGGCACAATCTGCTGGCCATTGAACGCCACCGGCTCGATCCCGGTCATGCCGACATTGCCCAACACCTCCAGATGTTTCAGGTAGCTCTCACCAAAGCTCATCCAGAACTGGGCGCGCTTGAGGCTGGGGAAATTTTTCACCAGTGACTCCAGCTCCTCGTGGTACATGCGATAGATATTGTAAGTGCCGACGCCATCCGGACAGGTGAAGGACTGACTGGTGGACATCGCCGGGGTGGTGACAAATTCACCGTTTTCCCAATGGCGACACTCGGCGGTCACTTCGCGGATATTGATTTCAGGATTGAAATTCGTGGCAAACGGATAGCCATGATCGCCACCGTTGACATCAATGATGTCCAGGGTGTGGATTTCATCAAAGTAGTGCTTGGCAATATAGGCGGTAAACACGTTGGTGGCGCCGGGGTCAAAACCGGAACCGAGCAACGCCATCAAACCGGCATTTTTGAATTTGTCCTGATAGGCCCACTGCCAGCTGTACTCGAATTTGGCGGTATCCAGCGGTTCGTAGTTGGCAGTATCCAGGTAGTTGACGCCCGCTTCAAGACAGGCGTCCATGATAGTCAGGTCCTGATAGGGCAGCGCCACATTGATCACCAGGTCCGGTTTGACGCGATTGATCAGCGCCACCAGTTCCGGCACATTGTCCGCATCCACCTGGGCAGTTTCAATGGGCCGACTGAGCTGCGAGGCGATATGCCGGCATTTTGCCTCGGTGCGACTGGCTAGGACTATCTCCTCGAATACCTCCGGCAATTGCGCGCACTTGTGGGTCACGACGCCACCGACACCACCGGCACCGATAATCAGTACTTTTGCCATGCTGAACTCCTCAACTTCTCTGCTGGCCAGTCCGCAGATACTTTACCCGTACCGCCGACCAGCCCATGGTCAAAAACGGATTGATCTAAAACAATCAGTCACGCTCAAAATAGGTGTAACCATTCAGGCTGTTACTGAAGGTCTTTAACATCCGCTGACGTTCCACCACACTGATACTGCCCAAGCGCACAGCGGTCTCGGCGGAGATACGAAATTTTTCATACAACTCTTTGGGATTGTATTCCACATAACTCAGCACATCGCCAATAGTGTCGCCCTGAATCTCTTCGACAAATTCAAACTGTCCCTCGCCATCGATACGAACACTCACCACATGGGTGTCGCCAAACAGGTTGTGCAGGTCGCCGAGGGTCTCCTGGTAGGCGCCCACCAGAAAAACACCGAGGTAATATTCCTCACCCTCTTTGAGGTCATGCAACGGCAGAGTGCGGGTTTCGCCATCGGCATTGGCAAATAAATCGAGTTTGCCATCGGAATCACAGGTCAGGTCGGCAATAATCGCCTTGTTGAGAGGCGCTTCATCCAACCGATGGATCGGCATGACCGGAAAAATCTGATCGATCGCCCAGGAATCCGGCAGCGACTGGAACAGGCTGAAATTGCCGTAGTAAATATCCGCCAGCGCCTCATCCAGATTGGCCAGCTCCGGCGGAATACGCCGCAACGAGGGCAACAACAGGCGGGTGCGCTGCAATACTTCCAGGTACAGGTTTTCCGCCAGTGCAAGTTCGCGCAGCTGTACCTGCCCCTGACGAAACATGCGCCGCATGTCCTCCCGATAGTGTGCCGCATCGTTACAACATTCCTGGAGATTGGTGTCATTCAGCGACTGCAGGGTTGCCCAGAGATTATCGAGCGATTCAGTACAGTCATCCGGCAACTGGTCGGGAATACCGCTGGACTTGAAATAACTCACGTCGAGAATATTGAACAGCAGCACCGAGGAGTAGGCCACGGTGGCTCGTCCCGACTCGGTAATCAGGGTCGGGTGAGGGATATCGCTGTTGTTGAGCGCCTCAGTGATGGTTTCCACGATATCGACACAGTACTCCTCCAGCGAGTAGTTCTTGCTGTGGGTTTCGTTGGTACGGGCACCGGTATAGTCCACTGCCAGACCGCCACCCAGATCCAGATGGCCGAGCGGGGCACCCTCTTTCACCAGATCCACGTAGTAGCGACAGGCTTCCTGAACCCCATCGCGGATATTGCGAATATTCGGGATCTGGGAACCGATGTGATAGTGCATCAATTGCAGGCAATGCAGCATGTCCGCTTCACGCAACCGGTCCAGCACATCCACCAGCTGAGTCACGGTCAGGCCGAATAGTGAGCGATCACCACTGTCTTCAAACCAGTGGCCCTCAACCTTGGCAGCCAGTTTCAGGCGGACACCGATCAACGGTTCGATACCGAGGCGTTTGCTCTGTTCCAGAATAATTCCCAGCTCCGAGGGGGTCTCGATGACAAAGAAACACTTCAGACCCAGCTTTCTCGCATGCAGGCCAAGCTGAATAAACTCGGCATCCTTGTAACCGTTACAGATAATACAGGCCTCACGATCCTGCAGGTGTGACATGGCGATAATCAGCTCCGCCTTGCTGCCCGCCTCGAGGCCGTGATGATACTGATTGCCAAATTTGGCGATCTCTTCCACCACATGACACTGTTGATTCACCTTGATGGGGAATACACCGCGGTACTCGCCCTGGTAGTTCATCAGGCGGATGGCATCGGCAAAACTCTCGTTGAGATAGGTGATCCGCTGGTCAAGCAGATTTTCAATCCGCAGCAACACTGGCATGGCATGGCCACGCTGTTCCAGACCGGCAACAATATCGAGCAGGGAAATCTGGTGGGAGCGCCCACTGTGAGGCGCAATGACCGTTATTTCGCCTTTCCCGGAAAGACCAAAGTAACCGGCACCCCAATCATTGACGCCATACAGACTCGCCGAATCCGCAATGGACCAGCTGCCGCCTTGATGATCATTCAAGATAATCACTCCGAGATAGTTGCTATATTGCTCTTTGTCTCACTGCCGTACATCACCGGAATATGTCAACGTCATTCCAGCTAACCTTCGGCAGAACATTAAAAACGATACCAATCGTCCCGGCGGGCCCGCACGAAAAACGCAGCGTCACGATTTCGCAACCAGACTGACGGGGGCGCCACTTTCACAAAAAAAGCACCGCAGGGAAAGGTCATTCTAAAGGAGCCGACTTGAAATTCCGACCGAACTTTTTGTCGGGGTCATGAGCATGCTTGCCACAGCGTATGGACAAGCGGCAAACATGCTGTGCAATATCGGAAGGCAACTAACTCATGTCCGCCCAGGGATTCGACTTGTCGAATATCACCGCTTTGCCAAAACCCGGCATTGTCAAGCCATCGCGGCCAAGTTGAATGGCGCTGTCATCAATGATCTGCTCGCCAAACCGGTAAATGACATCGAGCTCAGCCCGGTCTGCCCGCAACGCATAATCCACTGCCCGCTGGTGGGTCTGTTCAAGGCGCAGGCGGTAATCGTCCATTGCCGCTGCGTGACGACGGCTCAGCATTTCCTCAACCTTGCGGGGGGAGATGACCACGGCCGTTGCATTGTTGCCGCCAAAACCCTTGGAGTTGATCAGCGCCAGATCCATCCCCCGATCTTTGACATCCCTATCCTGCAGAGGAAAGGAGGTGTGGGTTTGGCAAACATCGGATGCAACCCGATCGATTGTTTTGATACCCGGAATCAACTGGTATTTAAAGGTGCCCAGTGCCGACATCAACTGATCGCCACTGGCGGACGCAATAGTGTGGCCAACATAGGCCTTGACCGCCGCCACGGGCCAGTCGCTGATTCCGAAAACGGCAGCGACCCGGTTGAAAATTTCTGATTCGGTAACGCGGTTGGCCGGCGTACTGGAACCGTGGGCATGGATAAAACTGTTATTCTTGACCGTGTCCTCACCGAGGATTACCATCGCCGCTGCGACAGCCTTGGCAAATGAAACGTAGTTGCCTACGCCGGGTGCGGAGATGGATTTCTTTAGGCCATCGGCATTGATAAAGACCTCGGGCACAGCACCGTGAATATCGGCACCCAACTCTACGGCCAGCGCATCGTCCATCAACACCACATACTGGGTTCCCTCTGCCAGAGTGAAGCCACAATTTTCACCAAAAGGCCGACTGGCTCGCCGCCAATCCGGGAGGCTGGAACCATCCAGCTTGCAAAGCCCCTCGTCGGTGCCCAGGGCACCCATATTGGTAAAGCCTTCAAAGATCTCCGGTGTCAGACTGGCTTCGGCATTCCCCACCACCGCAACACGGCGTCTACCGCTGCGGATATCCCGCACGGCTGCCTGCAGCACATACAGAAAGGAAGCGCAGGCCCCCGTAATCGCCTCGGTATGCCCAACGCTACCCAACACATAGGCATTCACAAAATCTGCCGGCATGGTATTGAGCCCCAACGCCAGCTGTTTGGAGGAGGTCCGCTCACTGCGCAAACGACTTTGCAATAAGCCGCCAAAACCTTCTGGTGCCAGCTGCCCAAACACACTGGAACCATACACACCAATTTCATCCGGATGAACGGCGGCGACGATCTGTTCCCAGGGGACACCGACGGAATGAATGGCATCACTGGCACCCAGCAATGCCAACTGCAGCCCACGCGGGTGAAATCTGGAGCTGTATTGCGCTGCGGGATCAAACCCGGAGGGTAGCTGCCCGGCGGCTTTGGCCAGCTGCTCGGTCTGCACCGGCACCAGAAATTCTGCGCTATCCCGAGAGTGAATTTCAAAACTGCCGTCCTCAAGCGGACGCACACTCCAGTGTTCGGGAATCTGCGCCGGCATATCCCTGCGGCTCAGGGTAAACCGCACACCGCTCTCGTCGTGTTGCTGCATTTCCACACGTTTGTGGCCAGTGATTTCTTCGGGGTTGTAGAGGGTGTTTTCCAGACGCCGAATCAGTGTGCCAGCCATTACCTGATCAGCAAAAGTCGATGCCACGGCATCGCCATCATAGGATTGCCCCGCCTTGTCACGGTACGAGCTGCCGTCCCACTTCACCAGGCCCATCAGGCAGGCCAGCCCCAACAATGTTTTGTTGCGCTCTGCGAGGGGCAGCGACTCAATCACTGTGCGACGAAAAGCCTGGTGTCCAGAACTACGACCAGCGGCATTGTAGCCACCAAAACCGACAATAACGGGCAAAGCTTGCATGGTGCGTTGCATCCAGTTGAACTAATAGAGACAGTCTATCAGGCATTCATGATTGATTTTTGTCTGATATAGCCATATATTTTTCCATTATGGCCAAAGAACCGATTAATCGCCCACCACCGCTACGGGTTTGCACCCTCCTTTACAACAATTTGCTGGCTACCAGCGCTACCCTGCCAGTGGAGATGCTGCGCACGGCGGAAGCGGCCGACCGGGCAGTCAACCCGAACACCCGCGGTATCGCAGCCACCACTCTGTCGATTGATGACCGGCCTATCACGTCGCCCTCGGGCTTTGCTATCAGTCCCTCGGCAACGATTGGGGAGATAGACCACTGTGACATCATCAGCTTGCCCGCCCTGTGGCGAAATCCCAGACCTGCCCTGCAAAAATACCGCGAGTACATACCCTGGTTACAGCATCAGGTAAGGGAAGGCGCCACGGTCATCGCCGTGGGAACCGGGGTCTGTTTTCTCGCTGAAGCGGGACTGCTGGACCATCAACCGGCTACCACACACTGGCATTATTTTGATCAGTTCCAGCGCGACTACCCCCTGGTCGCACTGAAACGACAGTACTTTATTACCCAGGCCGGCAATCTCTATTGCGCTGCCAGCGTGAACGCCATGGCGGAGCTGATGGTACACCTGGTGGCGAGACTGTACGGGCGCCAGGCGGCAACGCAGGTGGAGCGTAACTTTTTCCATGAAATTCGCAGCTCTTTTGAACCCACCAGCTACTTCTCGGACAATGTAGAGCACCACCCCGACGAACAGGTGGTGCAGGCACAGATCTGGTTTGAGGATAATTTCAACAAGCCCATCAGGATTAGCGATGTGGCAAGACAGTTTGGCTTCAGTATGCGCACCTTTGACCGCCGCTTCAAAAATGCGCTGGGCCAGACACCACTTAAATACCTGCAGCGCACCAGGCTCAACAATGCCAGAGAGTTACTGCAGAAATCCAACCTGTCTGTGGCTGAAGTGGCTGCTCACTCCGGCTACCAGGATGCCGCGGCATTCAGCAAAATTTTCCACCGCCAGTTTGGCACATCACCGATGAAATACCGTGAGACCGTGCGCGCCAAACTGTTTAGCGTGCATTAACTGCCTGTGTGATCACAAAATGTAGAGTAACCATTCAGCGACCATGGCAGGTTTTGGATCATGCTGAATTTCTACGCCAACCTCCACCGTCAGGAGCCGGCCTTTGCCTCTCGGCTCATCCGACAGGACCCGCCAGTTGAGACGAATATGGCTGCCAACCGGAACAGGGGAGATAAAACGCAGTCCATTGACACCATAGTTGATCACTGTCGCATCGCCAATAATGGCCAGCAGATCATCCAGCATCAGGTAGGGCACCATCGAGAGGTAGAGAAACCCATGGGCAATGGTTTTACCGAACGGGCCTTCTGCCGCTCGCTGCTGATCCACATGCAGGTACTGATGGTCGTGGGTCGCATCGGCAAACTGGTTGATCTGGGCCTGAGTAATCTCAAACCAGTCAGACTGACCACTAATTGATTGAGTCATGCAAATATTCCGTTAAGGTCGGGGGACAATATTACCTGTCCAGGAAATCCTGGATCGCTGGTGCAACCGTCTCTGGCATGGTCAGCATGAACAAATGGCCGCAATTCATCAGCCACAGTTCGGCGTTGGGAATCCGGCTGGCGAGAATCTTGGCGTTGACCGGCGGGATGATCGGGTCATCAGTGCCGTGAACAATCAACGTTGGCATAGCGATTTTGTGTAACCAGTGCAAACTCGACCAGGTGGCCAGCGCCAGCAACTGATAGTAGTAACCGCGCGAACTGGTGGTCTGCACCCGGGACACATGCTTTTCCACCTGAGCCGGATCGGTGCGCATTTTACCGCCATAGAGGTCGCCGGCAATACGGGACATGTACTTTTTGTCCAGATAGCGACGCGGACTGATCATTTTTGCCAGAATCGATGGATGCCCGGGAAACATCGCAGAACCACAACTGGTGGCACAGAGCACCAGCTTTGCGCAGCGCTGGGGGTACTGACGGGCGAACTGCTGGGCCAGCGGACCACCCCAGGAGAGCCCGAGGACGTCCACTTTTCGATGATAGCCCAACTGATCGAGAATTTTTGCGGTCAGCCTTGCATAGGTGTGCAACCGCCAGGGCAACATGGGGGCGTCTGACTTCCCTGCACCGGGGGCATCAAAAATAATCACCTCGGTGCCCGGCATGGCCACAATGAAGCTTTCCAGAACCTCAAGACTGGCACCGATAGCATTCAGTAATAACAACGGATTGTTCTGATCATCACCGCCCCGCCTGATAGCGACGCGAATACTCAATCCCATAACGGTCAACCAGTAGACCTGCAATCCGCTGGATTGAACGTTCACAAGATGCTCCTCAATTCTCTCAGCCGAAGACATAGGTGCCGGGGGCATCCTCCAGGGGTTTGAGGCGCTTGTTGCCCAGCACCTTCGGAGCGGCTTTTCGCTCCCCGGAACGGACTGTGAGCCAGTCGGCCCAGTCGATCCACCAGGAACCCGAAAACTGTTCAGCCCCTTCGAGCCACTCATCGGCAGTCTCGGGGAGGTTTTCATTACTGAAATAACGCGCCCTGTTATTGGAGGGGGGGTTGACCAGGCTTTGAATGTGACCACTGGAACTGAGCACAAACTTAATGTTTCCTCCGACAATCTGAGTCGTCTTGTAACAGATTTTCCAGGGCGTGATATGGTCTGATAATCCGGCGGTTACATACTTGTCGCAATCCAGGGCAGCCAGATCAATGGTCACCCCATCAATTTTCATTTCCCCGGTTTCCAGTGAATTGTGTTCATAAATATCCAGGAAGTCACAGTGCAACTCCGCCGGCAAGTTGGTTGAATCACTGTTCCAGAACAAAATATCAAAGGCGGGCGGCGCCTCGCCCATCAAATAATTATTGATGTGATAATTCCAGACCAGGTCATTGGGGCGCATCCAGCTGAATACCCGGGCGAGCTCGGCACCTTCCAAGATACCCCTTTCCCGGGATTTGATCCGCGCCGCCTGCAGGGATGCCGGTGAAGTAAATACACCCAGCTCCATCTCCCGGGAACTCATACTGAGCATACAGACGGACAGACTCAGAGAATGCACTACTTTGCGGCCCGTCTGCTTGAGATAGGAAGACAGAATCGAAGCCGTAATCCCGCCGGCACAGGCGCCGACTATATTGATTGATTGACTGCGGGTGATAGCGAGGATGGCATCGACGGCTTCGATAGCCGCTTCGATATATTGTTGCATCCCCCAGTGCGCCTGAGCGTCCGACGGGTTTCTCCAGCTGACGGCAAATACCTGAAATCCCTGATCGAGACAAAAACGAAAAAAACTTTTCTCCTCTGTCAGATCATAGATGTAAAACTTATTGATCTGGGGAGGGATGATGAATAACGGCCTGCGGAACACCCGGTCAGTACGTGGCTTGTACTGGATCAGTTCGAGCAACTCATTGCGAAAAACCACAGCCCCTTCCGTCGTTGCCAGATTGGCTCCCACCTTGAACTGGCTTTTATCCACCTGAGCAGGCATGCCGTTGTTGTCTTTCAGATCATGGGCGTAGTTCTTGAGTCCTTTCAGCAAACTATTGCCACGGGTTTCAATGGCCTTTCTGAGCGCTTTTGGGTTGCCCAGGAGAAAATTTGTCGGCGCCATGGAGGTAGTGAGCATTTCCTTGACAAAACGAGCCCGTCTCTCATCCAGCCCATCCAGATCCAGGTCATCCACCAGTTCATCCATCGACTCTTCCCAGGCAAAATATGCCTGCTTGAGCTTGTGATAAAGCTTGTTTTCTTCCCAGGAAGGATCATCAAAACGTCTATCGCCCTTGCGTCCCTCGTACTTGTCCGTGCCTTTGAGGATATCGGAGACCTTACCGGCAAACCGCTTGCTGTGGCGCAGCACCTTGGATGGCTGTGCCGCCGTCTGTTTGACTGTTTTCTTGACAGCCGCCTTGAGGTCTTCCGTGCTGACACCGACCAGCGGATTGAGTGACACTGTCGTCTCAATCGCTTTGGCCAGCAGCTCCTCATGCATCTGGGCAGCCGATTTTTTACGCTCTTTGGACACTATTGCACCCTCAAAAAACACTCACTTTGAAGCGGGGAAGGGACACCAGATATTTGTACTCTACCACCAGCACCAGAGATGCGCATAGTACAGGGTTCATTTGCCGGCCTGACCCAACGTCGCGGACAAGACATCCTGGCCATGCCGATCAGGGCCGGATAAACCAGAAGCACAGGGTGCAGGGGCCAGATTGTGTCTAGAGCGCCTCGGCGAGAAGCTGTTCCAGCTTGTCCAGATCAGGTATCAATAGCTGTTGTTCACCGATCGCCACCATCATCAGCGCGTAGGGCGATAACGCCGGCAGAGAAACCTGCTGTAACATGCCGTCGTCAGCCAACCTGATCAAATGGGGGAAATCCTGGATTTGCAGGGCATAAAATTGGCTCAAACCGTCCGGCAGTATGCGGTATAACACCAGCGCCATCGCACGATCACCCAGCGTTATCTGCTCATCACCGACAAGCGATTCAAACGACAGCAGTGGAATTCGCTGGGTACGCCAGTTTATCCAGCCTTGGAGCCAGGGAGGTTGATGGTCATCAGCCTGGCAGTCGATCTGCTGTACAACCTCAGCTACCGCTGTCATGGGAACCAGCAGGCTTTGCCCGCTGAGTGGCACGAACAGGCTATCAACTTCAGAGGACAGGGAAGGGTTATCGGCAACCGGTTTACTCACTTCCCGCCCCCTCAATCGATTCAGCTTTTTTCAGGGCTTTCACTCCCGTAGAAGTACCATTTGCCCGGGTAGAAAACGGCACAGCTATTCTCCTGATTCTGTTGCCACGTGCATGACGTTAGCCATGGCATTCAGAAGCTCCTGCTCCTGATAGGGCTTGCCCATATAGTGCTCGACACCCAGTGAGGAAGCCCTCTCCCGATGCTTGTCTCCCGACCTTGAGGTGATCATGATAATCGGTATGCATTTCAGTTCACTGCTGCCCTTGACGCGGCGCGCCACTTCAAACCCGTCCATGCGGGGCATCTCGATATCCAGCAGCATGACATCAGGCTTGTGTTCCCTCAGCAGGGTCATCGCCTCGAGGCCGTCTCTGGCGGTGATCACAGAAAAACCCTCCCGCTGCAAAAAACGGCTGGTCACCTTGCGGACCGTCACAGAATCATCCACGACCATTACCTTGGCAACAGGGGCCGGGGCGTCTGGCTCACCGATGGCGTCACTGTCAGCAACAGAGGCGGTCATTACCCGGCTGCGCAATAACGCCAACAGATCCAGAATAACCACAACCCGACCATCACCCATGACCGTGGCCGCCGACAAGCCGGGCACTTTACTGAACTGGACACCGAGACTCTTCACCACAATTTCCATACTGCCCGCCAGGCCATCCACCTGAATGGCGAAGTGGCGGGTTTCGGTATGAACCAGAATGAGGAATACTGACTGGCTATCCATATCCAGTTTTGGAATTGGGCGATTGTGCAACAGGCTGTCCAGATAGCGGACCTCGTAAAACTCTCCGGCATATTCAAGCCGCGCATCCGGGTAGCGATAGTAATACTCAAGCTCCTTTGGGCTGACTCGTACCACACCATCCACGCTGCTCAGGGAAAGTGCATACAGCTCATCACCCATTTCAATCATCAGCGCCCGGTTGACCGACACGGTGAAAGGCAAACGCACGGTGAAACGGGTACCCTTTCCGGGATTGGTGATGATTTGCACCGAGCCACCCAGTTCCCGCACCTGGCTGTTGACCACGTCCATCCCCACACCGCGACCGGAAACCTGAGTCACTTTTTCCGATGTGGAGAACCCCGGCTGGAAGATAAACTCGATCACGTCCTGGTCATCCAGACGACTGTCCGCAGGCACCAGACCCCGCTCGATCGCCCGACGGCGGATGGCCTCGACATTTAGTCCCCGACCATCATCGGACAGCAGCAACAGAATATCACCGGCCTCTCTGGCCAGGCCCACAGAGATAACCCCGGTTTCCGGTTTTCCAGCAGCGAGTCGGTCTTCGGCAGCCTCAATCCCGTGATCAATTGAATTGCGAATCATGTGCTCCAGTGGCGCTAGCATCTGTTCCATCACAGAGCGGTCCATCTCACTATCAATGTTGATCAGCTGCAGTTCTACTTTTTTCCCCACCTCATCACTGACCTGCCTGACCATACGGCGCAATCTGGGCACAATACGACTGAACGGCACCATGCGGGTGCGCATTAAACGCTCTTGAAGGTCACTGTTGATACGAGACTGGATCAATAACTGTCCTTCGGCAGACTTGGCTTTTTCCGCCAGCGTCTCCTTCAGGTCCTGAATGTCGTAGGCGGACTCCAGCAGTGCCTGTGATAACTGCTGCAGATGGGAATAGCGATCCATTTCAAGCGGATCAAACCCCTCCACGGATTGCATCGCTTCCATCTGCTCCTGCCGAAACATCATATGCGCCTCGGTTTCGATGCCCATACGGCGGACTTGATCCCGAAGACGGGCAATCGTGGAACCTATTTCATCGAGCGTGAATGCAAAATCACTGATCTCTCGTTCTACCCGGCCCCGGGAGATACTGGTTTCACCGGCAAGGTTTACCAGACTTTCCAGCAGCGGAGCCGACACTTTGACTGTTTCAAGAGACGTCACTACTTGGTGCTGGGGTGGAGAGATGCCGGGTATTTCAGAGGCACTGGCCGGTAAAGGGGGGGGGATTCGATTGACCTCGGACGCCCCCTCACAGGCGACTGTCTCGACAACCCCGGCTACGGATTCTGTCGGGCTAGCATCCGCACCTTCACCGCCAAGTAACTTCCTCGCTGCCGCCAACGCCAACTGGAGCTGATCCTGCTGATGCAACCATCGACTGAACACCTCATCGTCAAGCCGGTCGGGCTGATGTTCGATGGCAAGAATGTCAGTTTCAAAATCATGGCTCAAATCACCGAGCTGCTGCAACCCGGCCATTCTTGCGCCGCCCTTGAGGGTGTGCAGGGACCGCTTGAGCGACTCGACCGCCTCACGACTCTGCAAGTCCTGTTGCCAAACCTGCAGACAGCGATCAATATCTTCCAGCAGCTCGTCGGCCTCCTCGAGAAAAATCTCAAGAATATCCAGATCGATTTTTTCACGATCAAGCGGGGTAATCTCCAATGCCGGGAGGGAACTGCTTTCAGCGGTACTGGCAGAGGTATCAGCAGAGTCACTGGGCTCGATGGACGATACAGCGTCAACGGCTGGCTCTGGCTCTGGCTCTGGCTCTGGCTCTGGCTCTGGCTCTGGCTCTGGCAGAGAGGTTACCTCAGAAATTTCCTGATCCGGGACCGCGGCCAGATCCATTGTGTTGGTAACTGCCGCAAACGAGGAGTCTTCCTCTATTGTCGCGGCTTGTTCCGGCACCTCCGCTTCCGCCACCGCTGAGCGGGACAACATTTCCAGCCGTTGAAGCAGGGCATTTTCCGGACTCGGCAAATCCTGGTTGGCGGCGACAGCATCCACCATTGCCAACAACAGCTCATGGCTCTCGGATGCCGCATCCAGAAGCTCGTCAGAAGGGGGGCGGCGGCCCTCTAAAAGTAGTCCGTAGAATTGGCTCAATCCTGCCGCCAGCTGCTGCATGGTCGGCATACCCGCCCGGCCTGCCGCAGGAGCCAACGTCTCCAGCTCTTTCTGCAGCTGTGTCAGCACGCTGAAATCCTCAGGCTGATCCCGCCATTGCCTTAGATGCTGGTCGGCATCGAGCAACGGCTGCATGCCATCCGTCATCAACAGACTGAGAAAATCGGGGTCAACCTTTAGGGATGGCTTCGCCTCGTCACTGAGAATGGCCAACATACATTGATCGCGGAGCTCCGTCAGACGCTCGAGAAAGGCGGGCAGCTCGGGAATGCTCTCTACCCGCTGCAAATCCTGTACTGAAGCGAGTGACAGGGTGCAATAACCCGCACCATCATCGAGTAAATCGACAATATCGCGGGTCACATCGAGATGGTAGCTGTATAGCTCCTTGATGAAATGTTCCAGAGGCGTGACCAGATCGCCAATGGATTCCACACCGGCCATTCGCGCACTGCCCTTCAGTGTGTGCAGGGCACTCTGTAATGCACTGGTGGGCGGAGAGTAAACCGGCGCCTGCTGACGCTGTTCCAGAACAAAATCTTTTATGGCATCGAGATAGGTCACCGCCTCTTCCGCAAAGATTTCCAGCAGCTCAGTATCTTCGGTATCCAACGTCAGGACAGGGCTATCATCGACCGCTGTTTCAGCACCTGCAACCACAGGATCATCTGTGGTTGCAGGGTAGGGTTCTGCCACGTCATCATCGTGGCGATCATCAATACTTTCGGGTAGTGCCGCATCTTCACCCCTGGCCAGCGCCTCCGCTGCAATCACCAGTTGGGCCACGTATTCCGGCCGGGGGTAATCGGTATTTTCTGAAAAGGCCCGGGTCAGCTCAGGCACCACATCCTTCGCCAATCCCACAACCGCCATAAGGGTTGGGGTAACGGACACTCTTTTTTCAATCAACCGGTTAAGCAGATGTTCGACTGCCCAGGCGATGCCGGCAAGCTGGTCTGCACTCACCATACGGCCACCCCCCTTTAGGGTATGAAAGGCTCGGCGTATTTCAACGACAGGCCCCTCCGCATCGGGTGAGTCGACCCACTGCTGATAGGCAGCTTCGATGGTGGCGAGGATCTCGCTCACTTCCTCCAGAAAAACCTCAATGATTTCCCGGTCAATCGCATCAGCTTCAATTGCCATGGGCTGCTGCTCGACACTTTCGCTCTTGGTCACCGAGGGATCCGTCAACGCTTCGGTGACAGCAATGTCTGATTCGTGTTGCGCGACTGGCTCGGCAGCCAGCGCGTAACCCAGGCGGGCAATGCTCTGCTCAGCCAGCTCGAGAATCGACTGTTGAGATTGAACGTCCTGCTGATCAAGCACATCCAGGTAATATTCGACACTGGTGATTGCCTCAGCCAGGGCATCGAGCATATTCCAGTTGGGCACACTCCGGGTTGGCAACACCTGCTCATTGAGGAAGCGATTACAGGCACCCAGAACTGCCGCAGCGCGAGGTAGCTCCAGAATCAGTAGTGCACCACGCACATCCATGACCAGCCCGGAGATGCCATTAAGTTTATCTCTCCGCCATTGAGAGGCAATAAAGTCGACAATGACGTCTTTGACCTGGTCAAGGGTGTGCCGGGCTTCTACCAGCAATGTCGCCTGGGCACGGTTTACCTCAACCTGCATCTCCTGGCTGGCAGCGCCACCCTCGATCAATTGTCGATTGAGTTCCAGCCAACCGTGCAAGCCGGTTTGTGCCTCCACCAGACAACTGGCCACTGCTGCCAGATGAGGGGAATCGACTGCCGGGTCGGCAATAAAGTGTTGCAGTTGTGAGAGTGCTTGCTCCAGTAATTCCCGCTGCCTTGGCCTGCCCAGCATGGTCACGGCATCCACCAGTTTTTTCAGCCGATCCCGGGATTCATCGAGCAGTGTCGGGCGGGTATCGTATTCTTCAATTAAACGGGACAGGCACTCTTTGAATTGCTCAATTTCCTGATCCAGCGCCGACACGATCAGTCCGGCTGCGTTTGGTTCATAAACGGGCGACAATCCGTCTTCAGTCTCCTCTATGGCGACATCGTGGGGCAGTGACTGATCCAGTCGGTAGTCCTTCCGCACTGTCATCGCCCTGGGACCTTTGCTGCGGGCAAAGGCAATATAAAACAACAGGTTTTTAAACAGAACATCGGGCAGGGGCTGGGTCAGCCCATCGTAACCTGCCTGAGCCAGCCGGCGGATCTCACCTTCAAGCTCTCTCAACAGCATTTTCAGTGCATAGCCCAGCGGCACGTCTCTGCCGGCGATGACTTCAAGTAACGCGAGCACGACATGCCACAGCGGCTCTCGCGGCATGCCCTTGCTCAGCTCCTTGAGTCGCGAAAAAACCTTGTCCAGATAACTGAAGTTCTCCTCGATTTTTTCGCCCTTCAACAACCCCTGCAATGCGTACTGATACATTTGCCGTAATTTGCGCAGCAAGTTGGCCATCACCACCGGATCAGGCTGGCGATCATAGGGTTTACTGAGCCGACGGGAAGCGTCGATATGAGGGGAAAAGAAAGAGGTTTCCGAGACCAGTGGTTCGCCCCTGACTGCCCGCAGCTCGTTAAGCAGGAGCAATAATGACTCCGGATTGTCCCGGCGACTGACCATCACCTGCCGCAGGTAATTTGGTAGCTTCAACATGGCCTGAACCAGAACATCACAGCCGTCGGATACAACCGTTATTCGTCGCTGGAGAATACGCTCGGCAAGCACAGCCATCTCTTCAGCCAACAGCAGAGGGCCATAACAGTCGACAATTTTCAGGGATCCCCTGACCTGATGAATGTAGTCAACGCACTGGCCAATGCTGGTGGTGTCGGTTGAATCCTCCAGAAAAGACTCAAGCGACTCATAGGCGAGCTTCAACGTGGCATCGACTTCATCGGCAACCCAAGATAATCCCTGCAATCTTCCGGTCAGTACCATTTAAGGTCCCCAGGCCGACTTGCGGGAACGTCTGTAGGCGAGCACATTGGGATCGCGACGATCCCGCAACATCGGGTCCGGCGGCGTGCCGACAAACTCACCGGGCGCAAGAATCAGGCAGCCACCGGGCCTGAGCGCATCCGCCAACTTGTCCAACAGCATTTTTCTTCGTGTCGGTGCGACATAGATCAGCAGGTTCTGGCAGAAAATAACATCGAAGGGCTTGCCAATTTTCACGGGAAGCGGATCGAGGAGATTATGCAGGGCAAAGGCCACACGCTTTCTCAAAGTCGCCTTGACACGCAGAGACTTTTCACCTGCCGCATCAAAACAGGCAAGTTGCATGGCATTGAGATGCCCCAGACGGCTCCGCAGATATTCGCCCCGCCTGGCAGCAATCAGAGCCGACCGGGACACGTCCGTAGCGAGCAAACGCAGTGGGGACCTCAATTTACCCGCCTGACAGAGTTGCTCAGAGAGCATCGCCAGAGAATAGGCCTCTTCACCACTGGCACAGCCAGCGCTCCACACACTGAAACCGGATGGCGGCTCGGCCTGTGCGTTACCGGCATCATCCGTCAGAAAATTTGCCACATAATTGAACGAGGCTGGATGGCGAAAAAAACGGGTTTCCTTGATCAGCAGACGATCCACCAGAGCTTGCAGGCCCCGCGTGCCAGTCTCCGCGTTTTGAAGAAAGGCCTGACACTCGGCCATACGACGACGGGCATAGTCCACCCAGCAAGGGCTCACCACAACACCGGTGTGTGATTCAATCAGACGACACCCGTGCCTGAATTCGTTCTCAGTCAGTTCCATGGCGGGGTCCATCGGAAAATTCCGCCATCAATCAAGCCTGGTTATCCGGGGCGGATGGATTCTTCTTCTCGCCGTTACCCGCCCGATCACCGGTATGATCTTCCCATTCTGCAGAGAACGCCTCATCTTCACCCAATCCCTTGGCCAGGTGGTCAAAGTCCATGTCTGCATCATCTGCCTGCAGGGACTTGAGGATTGCCTCTTCATCGTAGCTGTCGTCATCGTCGGGGGCGCTCACTTGACGCGCAGCCTCACCAGCGGATTCTCTACCTTCAGCAGCGGTATTACTCGTTGCGGGTGAGGGTGCATGACCCTGATAAAGCGCCTTTTCTAACGCATCTGCCTCATCCTCGCTGAAGCTTGCACCGCGCATGGGCTGGCGAACCTTGGCGGGTGTTTTAGCTACTGCACTGTCTTCTGGCTGGTCGACCTCATCCGCTGGTGATTCTTGGGCGAGGTCCTCGACAGGTGCATCATCAACAATGTCTTCGAAAAGTTCGTCATCACCAAACTCATATTCAGAAAAATCCCCGACCTGATCTAACTCCCGGTGCTCGTGCCGCTCCATGGAGGCAGGCAACTTGAACCCGGAAACCGAGTTTCTCAGGTCAACGGCCAGCTCTGCCAGTTCGCCAATGGACTGGGCGGTGTTGTTGGTACCGGAAAGCGTCTGGGAGGTGATATCCTGAATCACGTTCATCGTTCTGGAAATGTGTCCAGCCGTGGTGGCCTGATGTTTGGCCGCCGTGGAAATGTCCTGAATCAGCTCTGCGAGATCGGCAGACACGGTTTCGATTTCTTCCAGCGCCCCACCCGCCGCGTGGGCCCGCTCGGCCCCTCTGACGACTTCAGACGTGGTTTGCTCCATCGAGCTGACAGCTTCGTTGGTATCGGTCTGAATGGTTTTCACCAGCGAGGCGATCTGTTTGGTTGCCCCTGCAGAGCGCTCAGCAAGACGCTGGACTTCATCGGCAACCACGGCAAAGCCGCGTCCGGCATCACCGGCCATCGATGCCTGTATCGCAGCGTTGAGTGCAAGAATATTGGTCTGGTCAGCAATGTCATTAATCAGCGATACAATGTCACCGATTTCCTGGGAGCTCTCCCCCAGACGCTTGATACGCTTTGACGTATCCTGGATTTGCTCACGAATGGTATCCATGCCACCGATCGTATTCTGTACGACCTCAGCGCCTTTTTTGGCAATCGATACCGATTTTTCCGCCACCGAGGCCGATTCAGCCGAGTTTGCCGAAACCTGATCGATCGTAACGGCCATTTCGTTAATGGCAGCCGAGGCACCGGCAATTTCCTGTGCCTGATGTTCAGAGGCTTCCGCCAATTGCAGCGCCGTGGCACGGGTTTCATTGGCCGCCGCCGAGACATTTTCAGAGGTATCCTGTATCTGCGCCACCAGGATTCGCAGCTGGTCGATGGCGTAGTTGATGGAGTCTGCAATTGCACCGGTGAAATCTTCGGTGACAGTGGCATGACTGGTAAGGTCCCCTTCACCAAGACCGGCGATCTCATCCAGTAGACGCAAAATAGCCTGTTGATTCTGTTTGTTATCCATCGCCGTTTCCTGCAGCCGGCGACGGGTTTCCGCGGAGATCAGCATACCCATCAACGCCATGATGATCACACCTATGACACCGGCGTACAGCGCCGTTTGATAGGTAAAATTCCGGCTCTGCAGCAGCGCGGCAATTGCATCAGAAATGCTGTTGATCCGCTCCTGCAGGAGGGGCGATTGATCGAGAATACTCTTGTTCGCCTGACTGGCACTGAACAGCGCCGGCGTCGCGTCAAAAATCTCCTGAATGGAGCTGCTGACAAAATCAAAATGATCGGTACTGCTGTCCAGGTTCTTTCTTGCCCGAGGCACGGTAACAGGGCTGATACCCAGGCTGGCATCACCGTTCTTCATACCCGCAAGCACCTGCCCGAACATTTTCACATCGCGGGAAAACTGGTCGGCGGCGTTTTTTGCATCGGAACTGCCAGCCAGCATTTTGTCCACATTGCGGCCAATTCTCTCGGCACGCCAGGTCTGTGCCTGAGCAACCGCCACCTGTTCAGAGGGCGCTCTGCTGGCCAGCAGAATATCCACCACTTCCATATGTTCCTGCTGCAACTCTGGCAGGCTCTCATTCAGGGTCGCTGCGACCTTGTTGAGGAAGATGACGGTGTCCTGATTATCGATAATTGTCTGGGCATTTTGCTGGGCACTGGCCCATCCCTCCTCGAGGGAACTCAGTTGCGGAGATGCTATCTCATCCTCCAGATTGCCATGCAATATGCCCCAGCTTTCCTGCATTCGGTCCACCAAACCCTGCAGCTCACCAAAGGCATTCTCGTTGCCGGCCGTTGCTTCCTGAGACAGGCTGACCAGCCGATAGGATAGCGCCCGCAACTCCGACATGAGCTGCAGGCTTTCCTGATCCCTGGCATTCTGATTGAAGACCACCAACAGGTTAAAGCCGAGGAAAATGACCACCACCATCAGCAGCACCGACAGAAGGGTGATCAGGGATTTATTTTTGGATTTGTTGACCGCCGTTTTCATGTGAACATCACTCCAAGCCTGTATTGCGGCTACCTTTGGCAGATCCGCATAAATTTTTTCAGGCGGCCATCTACGCCGCTACTTCTGTAAATCGCCGGTCAGCCAGCAATTGGCTGGGGCGCAGCAAAATCCAGATACCATCTGTCTGGACAAAGCCCCCCTCAGCGTAGGGCGCGAGCCTATCGGGGATATCACCCGGGTTCCGGGTATAGGTATCTACCTTGAAATGACGCATGCCATAAACACGGTCAACTGTCAGGCCGACAAACATACTCATCATATCAATCACCATCACCCGCTGCTGCTTTACTGAACCGGACAGTTTGCCGCCCAGGAACGCCGGCAGGTTGAGCACAGGCAACAACCTTCCCCGAAGATTTGCCATACCAAGCACCCAGCGTTTGACCCTTGGCAGACGGGTGTATTGAGGCAATTCAATAATTTCTGTGAGCTCTTCCAATGCAATCACCAGATTCATGCCGAGCATGGAAAAGCACACCACCTTGCGCGAGGGAATGATGTCCTGCTGCGCGGGCAAGCCCCGTTTGGCATTATTAAACCGCTGGGACAAAGCGAGAAGTGTATTGAACGGTGAACTGGCCATTGCGTTTTAGCAACCAGTCTTCAACTGATTACTTCCTTCAGAATGCTGATGAGATTTTTTTCATTCACTGGCTTGGTGAGATAGGCTTTGGCGCCTTGGCGCATTCCCCAGACCTTATCGGTTTCCTGGTCCTTGGTGGTAACAATGATCACCGGAATATGTTCTGTCTCGCTGGCCTTGCTCAACTGCCGGGTTGCCTGAAATCCGTTCACACCGGGCAACACAATGTCCATCAGAACAGCATCTGGTTGCTCACTCAAAGCCACGGCATAGCCGGCTTCACCGCTATCAGCCGCCAGGACTTCGTAGCCATTTTTTTCCAGCAGGCCAGTGAGTCGATGTGTCTCAGTGGGCGAATCATCAATGATCAGTACTCTCATCATACGCGCCCCCATCAGGGATGTCGGTAGGTTGTTCCGCCGTTGAATCCGAGGCAGTCGCTCGGGGAGAAAATTTCTCCAGCGCCTCAAACAGCTCGGCTTTGCTGAACGGCTTGGTAAGATAAGCATCGGCTCCCACTATCCGTCCTTTCGCCTTGTCAAACAGGCCGTCCTTGCTCGATAACATAATGACCGGCGTGAATTTAAAATGGCTGTTGTTCTTGATCAGGGCACAGGTTTGATAACCATCCAGTCGCGGCATCATGATATCGACGAAAATGACGTCCGGTTTGGTATCGGCAATTTTTGCAAGCGAATCAAAACCATCTATGGCCGTGATCACCTCGCACCCGGCTTTACTCAGCAGTGTTTCAGCTGTGCGACGGATGGTATTGCTGTCATCAATAACCATCACTTTAAGGCCGCTTAATTGCTCTTCCATTGTTTTTGCCCCAATTTTTAATTCTCACAAGCCCGCGACACCCGGATGGACTTATGTAACACAATCATCAGGTTTTATCTATAACCGACTGTTGGGACTGACCACTGGACAGCGTTTTCAAACACAGGTATTGCGCTGGCAAGGCACTGGCCTTAAGTTACTGCCATGAATCGCAAAACCACAGGGCTATCATAAATAACATCCCTTCCTTCATGGCGTGATGCAGGTAACAATTATGACGAGGACACTCGGTGTGGTCATGGACGCCATCGACCGTATCAATCCGAAAAAGGATACGACATTGGTGTTATTGCTGGCGGCCCAGAAGCGCGGCTGGCAACTTATGTTGATGACGCAATCCGACCTGGCGCTGGAAAACGGTGAACCCACCGCCAGGATGACGCCGCTGAGGGTCCGGGATGATCTGCTGGACTGGTTCTCGCTGGACGAACCCCTGCGACGCCCCCTGTCAGAACTGAACGTGATACTGATGCGCAAGGATCCGCCTTTCGACAGTGAGTACATCTACTCCACCTATATCCTTGAAGCGGCAGAGAAGCGTGGCGTACTGGTCGTCAACAAACCCCAGGGATTGAGAGACTGCAACGAAAAAGTATTTGCCACGCTGTTCCCTCAATGTACTCCCCCGCTACTGGTCAGCCGCGATGCGACAATGCTCAAGCAATTTCATAAAACCCATAGCAATGTGGTGTATAAGCCCCTGGATGGCATGGGCGGAACTGCTGTGTTTCAGGTTCGCCCCGATGACCCGAATATCAATGTCATCATCGAAACACTGACCATGAATGGTTGCCGAACCATCATGGCACAGAAATTTATTCCGGAAATCCGCCAGGGTGACAAACGTATTCTCATGGTAGATGGTGTGCCGGTTCCCTTCTGTCTTGCCCGAATTCCGCCGGAAGGTGATATCAGGGGCAACCTCGCTGTCGGTGGCAGCGGCATTGTGCAACCCCTCAACGAGAGGGATCAGTGGATTGCAGCGCAGATCGGCCCGGTGCTGCGGGAAAAAGCCATTCTGTTTGCCGGGCTGGATGTGATCGGCGACTATCTGACAGAAATCAATGTTACCAGTCCCACCTGTGCACGGGAGATTGACCAGGCTCAATCCACTGATATTGGCGGCAAACTGATGAATGCCATTGAGGCGAGATTGATCTGATGCCTATTGCCATGCCGGAGATGGAATCACCGCAACAATTCGACCGGTTGGGGTTTTCAATTTTTCTGGCCGTGGCCGTACACGCAATGATCATCTTTGGTATCGGCTTCAAGCTCTATCAACAAAAGCCGCCAGCACCCACTCTGGAAGTAACCCTGGCCCGGCATCAGCCCCCCACTGACAATGAAACACCAGACTTTCTCGCCCAGCAACAACAGCGAGGCAGCGGTAATGAGCAGGCCATAGACAAGCTGACCACTGATCAGCAGCCGGAACTGAGTGCCCAGCACCAGCAGCCGGCATCACTGCCCGAACAACAGCAGCAACTGGAGCGCCAGGGTTCAGTCGCAGTGGTATCGACAACAACCCCAGCTGCGATTGCAGCGCCCACAGAAACAGCTCGCGAAAACCGGGAGGGCGATAGTGCCGCGCAGTCACCACCTGCCATGACACCGGAGTTTGCCAGCCTGCAAGCGAAACTGGATAAGAAAAAGCAGGAATACAGCAAGCTGCCCGATGTATTACGGGTGACCTCTGCCAGCACCAGAGCTGCTGAATATGCCGCTTACCTCCAATATTGGATTGATCGTATCGAGGTCATCGGCAATAACAACTATCCGGAAGAAGCCCGTCGAAAAGCCATCTTTGGCGACCTTCGGCTCGCTGTGACGCTATTGCCGGATGGCTCGGTGGAAAAAATTGAAATTCTGCTCAGTTCGGGACAAAGAGTACTGGATCTGGCAGCAGTAAGAACCGTGCGGCTGGCATCCCCTTTTGCACCTTTCCCGCAGGAAATGAGGCAGTGGGACAAACTAGAAATTATTCGCACCTGGCAATTTGAACCCGGACACCGACTCAACACCCAGTGATCGCTATAGTGAGAATAAGGCAATACATATAACTTGTTTTCTCTCACATTGAACCCATAATCTGAATATGGGTTCAATATCATCCAATCAACACTTCGAAAGCCTGAGCAACCATTTTTTGGTGGCCATGCCGGGGCTTCTCGACCCCAATTTCTCTCACGCCGTGATTTATATTTGCGAGCACAGCCCTGACGGCGCCATGGGGTTGGTTATCAATAACCCACTGGACATACCGATTAGCCAGATTTTTGAGCAATTCGAGATGACCTACTCACCCCATATTGGCGCTCAACCGCTGTTGTCTGGAGGGCCCGTGCAAATTGACCGGGGGTTTGTGCTACACCGTGCAGGCGAAAGGCAATGGGAATCCACCCGGACGATTTCCGGTGAAATCAGCCTCACGGCCTCACGGGACATTATTTCGGATATCGCTGTTGAACGGGGTCCGGGCGAGTTGATCATCACTCTGGGCTATGCGGGCTGGGGGCCGGGTCAACTCGAAGAGGAATTGGCACATAATGCCTGGCTCACTGTACCCGGCGATGCCAACATCCTCTTCAATACGCCCTTTGAGCAGCGGGCCTCGGCGGCGGCGGCAAAAATCGGTATTGATCTGAACATGCTGAGTACTGATGCCGGACACGCCTGATCAGAATGTTTTGCCGAAAAAGCCTGTCACACTGCTGGCGTTTGATTTTGGTACTGGCCAGATTGGCATTGCGGTGGGGCAGAGTCTGACCGGCAGCGCCAACCCACTCACCGTTATCAAAGCCCGCAATGGCGTTCCCGACTGGGATCAGATTGGCCGACTGCTGGCGGAGTGGCAGCCGGACCAACTGGTGGTAGGCCTGCCATTGAATATGGATGGCTCAGAGAGCGCCTTTTGCCGCAGGGCCCGGAAGTTTGCCAGACGGCTCAATGGTCGCTTCGGCCTAAAAGTCACAATGGTGGATGAGCGCCTTTCTACTTTTGAGGCCAAAGAACAATCGAAAAGTCACTCCCAGCGACACACTGGCAGTTATCGACAATCACCGGTGGATGATCTGGCCGCCGTGCTGATACTCAACACCTGGCTATCGGATCCCACTCTGGCTCTGGACCCCTGATACGGATCAGAAACGATTGATGCGGTCACCACTATCTTCCTCTACCTGCAATTCGTCGGCCGCATTGGACAGGTAGCCCGCATCGGTTTCCGACTGGAGTTTGATCAGCAGCCGCAGATCATTCTTCGAGTCCGCATAGGTCATGGCATCCTCGTAGGTGATCAAACCTTCATCGTAAAGGGCGTAGAGTGCCTGATCAAAAGTCTGCATACCCTGCTCGGTGGAACGCGTCATCAACTCTTTCAGTTTGTGCACTTCACCCTTGCGGATCAGATCCCCCACCAACGGTGTATTAATCAGAATTTCAATGGCAGCGCGGCGACCATTACCATCGGCCAGGGGTATCAGTTCCTGGGCAATCAAGGCCCGCATATTGAGCGACAAGTCCATCCATAACTGGCCGTGACGCTCAGCAGGAAAAAAGTGCAGGATTCTGTCCAGCGCCTGATTGGCATTGTTGGCATGAAGGGTTGCCAGCACCAGGTGACCGGTTTCAGCAAAGGTAATCGCGTGTTCCATGGTCTCACGGGTACGGATTTCACCAATCAGAATGACATCCGGCGCCTGACGGAGAGTGTTGCGCAGGGCGACCTCGAAAGACTCGGTATCCACACCCACTTCGCGCTGGGTAACAATACAGCCGGCGTGCTGGTGGACAAATTCGATAGGGTCCTCTACCGAGATAATATGACCATGGCTGTTGCGATTGCGATGACCAATCATCGCCGCCAGTGACGTGGACTTACCGGTGCCAGTGGCACCGACAAAAATAATGATACCGCGTTTGGTCATCACCAGATCGTTCAAGATCGGTGGCAACAGCAGCTCTTCCACCGTGGGGATAATGCTTTCAATCCGGCGTAGCACCATGCCCGGCTCGTTGCGCTGGAAAAACGCACTGACCCGAAAGCGGCCGACACCATGGCGGCTGATAGCAAAATTGAGCTCCTTCTTGTCGCGAAATTCAATGCGCTGTTTTTCATCCATGATGCTTTCAACTACCTGGTGGGCCTGGTCGGGTGATAACGGCGTTTTACCCACCGGCACAATGGTGCCGTTGATCTTGATACTGGGGGCGACGCCTGTGGTAATAAACAGGTCGGAGGCCTCTTTTTCCACCATCAGTTTAAGCAGTACATCAAAATCCATTACATTCTCCGCAACTCAAATACTGTTTTTTCAATCAGTGTTGGCAGGGGACACCAACAAATCAAATTAGAACTCATCCGGCATTTTGGCTTTTTCACGGGCTGTCTCCCGGGTGATCACTTTCTGGGCTACCAGTTTGTGCAGATTTTGATCCATGGTCTGCATACCGTGGGATGCCCCCGTCTGAATGGCGGAATACATCTGGGCAATTTTTTCCTCGCGGATCAGATTGCGGATTGCCGGTGTGCCAATCATGATTTCATGGGAGGCGATACGACCGCCACCGATCTTCTTCATCAGGGTCTGCGAAATGACCGCCTGCAGTGATTCGGACAACATCGCCCGCACCATGGATTTTTCGGCCGCCGGGAACACATCCACAATACGGTCGATGGTTTTCGCCGCCGAGGTGGTATGCAGTGTGCCAAACACCAGGTGGCCGGTTTCCGCCGCTGTCAGCGCCAACCGGATCGTCTCCAGGTCGCGCATTTCACCCACCAGAATAATATCGGGGTCCTCCCGCAATGCGGAACGCAACGCCTCGCTGAAGCCGTGGGTATCGCGGTGGACTTCCCGCTGGTTAACCAGACACTTTTTACTTTCGTGAACAAATTCGATGGGGTCTTCAATAGTGAGAATGTGCTGATAGCGGTTCTCGTTGACATAATCCATCATCGCGGCCAGCGTCGTGGACTTGCCCGAACCGGTCGGACCCGTGACCAGCACCAGGCCCCGCGGCAGCATGGAGAGATTGCGGAACACCTGTCCCAGGCCCAGGTCCTCCAAGGTCAGAACCCGGGAGGGAATGGTACGAAATACTCCCGCAGCACCCCTGTTCTGATTAAATGCATTGACCCGGAAACGGGCCACACCGGGCACCTCGAATGAGAAATCTGTCTCCAGAAATTCTTCATAATCGCGGCGCTGTTTGTCGTTCATGATGTCGTAGATTAACTGGTGAACTTCCTTGTGCTGCATGGGGGGGAGGTTCACCCGCCGCATGTCACCATCAATCCTGATCATCGGGGGCAGACCACCCGAAAGGTGCAAATCTGACGAACCCTGTTTTACGCTAAAAGCCAGCAGTTCCGTAATATCCATGCGTTAATCCTGTTATTCTGGGTTAATCTACTGCTCTACTGAAAGCCATAATGCCGGCCGATGACAAGTATATGCATAATATAGCCGACAATCTCAACCGAGTTCACCGACAGATTCAACAAATCGCTGATCGGGCAGGTCGCGATGCAGGGGAAATTCAACTGCTTGCGGTCAGCAAGGGACAGCCCGCTGCGGCAATTCGCATGGCTTACGAACTGGGTCAGCGCCATTTCGGCGAAAACTATCTGCAGGAGGCGCTGGAGAAACAACAGGCACTGGTGGACCTGACCGATATCTGCTGGCATTTCATTGGCCCACTGCAGTCCAATAAAACGCGAAAGATCGCCGAACAATTTGACTGGATACACAGCGTTGACCGGTACCGTGTGGCACAGCGTCTCAGTGCCCGGCGGCCTGAAACCGTCGCCCCGCTGAATGTCTGCCTGCAGGTCAATATCGATGATGAGCCCAGCAAGTCCGGCGTTATAGTGGAAGCACTGCCGACCCTGGCAGACGAAGTGATCAAATTGCCCCGACTCAACCTCCGTGGGCTGATGTGTATCCCGCGCAGTCAAACTGACCTGCAACAGCAGCGCCGTGCCTTTGCCCATCTGGCGACACAACTGGGCAGCCTTCGGCACTCCACTCAGCTCGCCAGATTGGATACACTCTCGATGGGTATGTCGGATGACCTTGAGGCCGCCATTCTCGAGGGTGCCACCATCGTACGTATTGGCACAGCCATTTTTGGTCCCCGGCAAAGCACGGCATGACCATTCACCAGCTATCGCTTTAAGGAAATACCTGTGAACAAACCCACACTGACTTTTATCGGTGGCGGCAATATGGCCAACAGCCTGATTGGCGGCCTCATCGCCAAGGGCTATCCGCCAGACGCCATCACTGTTACCGACCCACTGGAGGCCAATCGCCAGCATTTGGCCAGTGCCTTCGGCGTTCAAACTTCAACCGATAACACCGCCGCTGCGGCTAAAGCCGAGGTAATTCTGCTGGCAGTAAAACCACAGGTCATGCAAACCGTGACCGAAACAATCGCCGGTGCTCTGGGTCACCGGCCCCTGATTATTTCGATCGCGGCGGGAATATCCATGACGTCGCTGGAACAGTGGCTGGGCGCTGGCCTGCCCATTGTCCGTTGCATGCCCAACACGCCGGCACTGGTTCAGGCCGGGGCCGCCGGATTGTTTGCCAACGTGCAGGTGTCCGGCGAACAAAAGCAGCTCGCCAGTGATATCCTCAATGCCGTGGGAATATCCTGCTGGCTCCAGAGTGAAGCAGAGATCGATGCCGTCACTGCAGTTTCAGGTAGCGGCCCTGCCTACTACTTTCTGATCATGGAAATCATGCAGGAAATCGGTGTGGAGCTCGGACTGTCAACAGAAATTTCAAGGCAGCTCACCTTGCAAACTGCCCTTGGGGCGGCAAAAATGGCCAGCAGTAGCGATGTCGATGCTGCCGAACTGAGGCGGCGAGTCAGCTCTCCCGGCGGCACGACGGAACGCGCTATACAGACTTTCGAAGCCGGCGATATAAAAGCACTGTTTCGCGAGGCAATGAACAATGCCCGGAAACGCGCAGTAGAGATGGCCGACGAACTGGCAAATTAACCGTCAAAAACAAGGCAACCCATGAGTACATTTACCCAGGCCGGCACGTTTCTGATCCAATCCCTCGGCAGCTTTTATCTGGCGGTGGTGACACTGTGCTTTCTCCTCCAGCTCTCCCATGCCGACTTCTACAATCCGATTTCCCAGTTTCTGGTGAAGGCCACCCATTTGCCCAGCAAACCCCTGCGCAAATTTTTGCCCACCTATCGGAATTTTGATCTGGCCACTATCGTGCTGGCACTGCTGTCCCAATGGCTGGCAATTCAGCTCACCGCCTCGGTCAACGGCCTCGGCATGGTCAATATTCTTTCGGCCCTGGCCTGGGGTGCGATGGGCGCCATTTATCTGGTACTGAACCTGTATCTCTACGGTCTGCTGATCGTCATTATCGTCAGCTGGGTGGCACCACAGAGCAATCACCCCGCGCTGACACTGCTAAACCAGTTGATTCGTCCCGTTATGGCACCCTTTCAGCGGATTATCCCGCCGCTGGGCGGCCTGGACCTGTCGCCCATTTTCATGTTTTTGGTGATCAATATGCTGCAGATTTTTGTCCATGGCGCAGCCAGGTCGCTGCAGGTGCCATCAGGTCTTGTTCCCGGCATCTGATGGCTGAACACTATCGGTGGCAGGATGGCTGCCTGCTGTTGCGTTGCCGACTGCAACCGCGTGCGACAAAAGATGAAATTGTCGGACTACAGGGAGATCGGCTGAAGATCCGGATTACTGCACCGCCATTGGATGGCAGGGCCAATCAGCATTTGATAGCACTGGTGAGTCGCTGGTTCGGCACACCCAAATCCGCCGTCAGTCTGGTGCAGGGAGAGACTGGCAGGCAAAAAATACTGCGGATTGAAAAGCCCTCCCGGCTACCTGATGAAGCCGCTATCGGGGAACTCCCGGGTTAACGGCTCGGACTCGCCAGCGCCATTTGCTGCACCCTGACCAGATCGGCGATACCACGCTTGGCCAGCACCATCATTTCTTGCAGCTCCGCTTCGGTAAAAGGCGCCGCTTCAGCCGTACCCTGTATTTCGATGAAACCACCACTGCTGTTCATGACTACGTTCATGTCAGTCTCGGCCGTCGAGTCTTCCGCGTAATCAAGATCCAGTACCGGCACACCCTGATAAATGCCTACCGAAACGGACGCCACCATATTGGCAAGGGGATTGGTCTTGATTTTACCGCGTTCCTGCAAGTGACTGACCGCGTCGGCAAGTGCGACACAGGCACCGGTGATGGAAGCGGTTCGAGTACCGCCGTCAGCCTGAATCACATCACAATCCACCGTAATGGTATGCCCCCCCAGGGCGCTCAAATCCATTGCCGCCCGCAACGAGCGTCCAATCAACCGTTGAATTTCCAGGGTGCGCCCCCCCTGCCTGCCTCGGGAAGCCTCACGAGCCATACGCTCACCGGTAGAGCGAGGCAACATGCCGTATTCAGCAGTCACCCAACCCTGTCCTTTACCGCGCAAAAAACGCGGTACCGTGGACTCGACACTGGCGGTGCAAATGACTTTG
The DNA here is from genome assembly GCF_965660005.1 of Porticoccus sp. Taxonomy (GTDB): domain Bacteria; phylum Pseudomonadota; class Gammaproteobacteria; order Pseudomonadales; family Porticoccaceae; genus Porticoccus. The sequence continues at coordinate 6,387 of NZ_CBFHYF010000002.1, read as the reverse complement.
GTTTCACCAAACTCCACCAACACGGATCCCTCTGCATGCCGGGTGTAACTGCGAGTGATTTTTACAGCGCGAAGCTGCTCGGGACGACGGCCACTGGGTCGGGACATGAAAAATTTCCTATATCTTGAAATGGAGAGGGGACTGCCATTCTAACCGAATTGTCGACGCTGTGTGGCGGCGTGTTACCATGGATTATCAATCCAACCCACCCTGGAGATACCCATGCCCAGCAGCATGACTGCCTTTGCCCGCCACAGTGTCGAGTGCCAGTGGGGAAGCGCCACCTGGGAAATCCGCTCGGTCAATCACCGCTATCTGGAAACCGGTTTCAGAATGCCGGAAACCGTCAGGGATCTTGAAACGACCCTGCGGGAACTGGCCAGAAAACACCTGCAACGGGGTAAAGTTGACTGTAGCCTGCAACTCAATATCGCCAAACAATCCGGTGACATAGCGATCAATCAATCACTGGCGAGTCAGTACATTGCCGCCGGCGAACAACTGGCCCGCCTGATGGCCGATCCGGCAAAAATCTCACCGCTGGACATCCTGCGCTGGCCGGGCGTGCTCAGCGAACCCGAAATCAACCGGGAGGAACTCAAGAACACACTGTTGCGGTTGTTTGAAGAAACTCTGAATCAACTGGTGGAGGGCCGTCGCCGGGAAGGTGGAAAGCTCGGTGAGCTGGTCGAACATCGGTTGGATGGCATTGCCGTACAACTGGCTACCGTGCGATCGCGATTGCCGGAACTGCTGGCTGCCCAGCGCCAGAAGCTCGTTGACCGACTGCAGGAGGCGAGTGCCCAGCTGGATCAGAATCGACTGGAACAGGAGCTGGTGTTGATTGCCCAGCGGGCTGATGTGGACGAAGAACTCGACCGGCTGGATACCCACCTGGGTGAAATCCGCCGGGTGCTGAAGCGTCAGGAACCGATTGGTCGACGACTGGACTTTCTGATGCAGGAACTCAACCGCGAAGCCAATACCCTGTCCTCAAAGTCGATCGCCACCGATACCACCAATGCAGCGGTAGAGCTGAAAGTCCTGATCGAACAGATGCGGGAGCAGATCCAGAATATTGAGTGATTCACGGCTCATCCGCTGTGATGACAGCATTTGATAATTCAATAAAAGCACTGCCTCTCTGGTGCAGTGGATGCGCGATTACGTTATTGTAGCAAGCTTCAAATTTAGTGCTGTGTCACCCACCTGCAGCGACCAAGAAACTGGCGGAGCATCGGATATCAATGTCGACCACAGGCACCCTGTTCACGGTATCAGCACCTTCCGGTGCCGGAAAAACCAGTCTGGTTAACGCCCTTCTTGAGCACTGCCAGGACATCTGCGTTTCCATTTCCCACACCACCCGGCCAATGCGGCCCGGTGAACAGGATGGTATCAACTACCACTTTGTCGATCAGGCAACATTCAGTACCATGCTTGAGGAAAAAGCATTCCTCGAACATGCCAGGGTATTCAATAACTACTACGGCACGTCGCGCAGCTGGGTTGAGCAGACACTTGCCGACGGGCTTGATGTCATTCTTGAAATTGACTGGCAGGGGGCTGCACAAATCCGCCGTCTGGTCCCGGGTTGCATCGGTATATTTATTCTACCGCCGTCACTGGCCATTCTCGAACAGCGCCTCCATGACCGCGGACAGGATGAACCAGCCATCATCCGTCAACGACTGGCGGAGGCACAATTGGAAATGTCTCACTACACAGAAGCCGACTTTCTGGTGATTAACGACCATTTCGATACGGCCCTGACGGAACTCCAATCAATTATCATCAGTCACCGCCTGAAATTGGACTACCAGTGCCAACGCAACCGCGATTTACTCAAGGATTTGTTGTCCTGATACCCGCAATTTTGTAAACTGGATGTCGCCGTGGCATTGCCGCGGCTTTTTGTCTATGCAGATTACCAGCCAATAACACCCTCACTGAAAAGAAACGGAATCTAATATGGCCCGTATCACCGTCGAAGATTGCCTTGATCATGTGGAGAACCGCTTTGAACTGGTCATGATCAGTTCCAAACGAGCACGCCAACTTGCCGTTGGCGGCAAACAACCCCATCTGCCTTGGGAAAATGACAAGCCCACCGTCATGGCATTGCGCGAAATTGAAGAGGGCTTCATCGATGCAAGCATCCTCAAGCAAAAAGAAGAAGCTGAAGAAATGCTGCTGGAATATGGTGATTTTGAGGAGACCTCTACTCCCGATCTGCCGGTAGCCCCTGAGGCCGAGTAAACCGTAACCGGGGGAAGTCTTGCAAGCCGTTGATGCACTGAGTAACAAGCTTTCTTCCTACCTCGAACCGCAAGAAGTCCAGGACATTCTCGACGCCTATCAGTTTGCAACGGGCTGCCATGAAGGCCAGTTGCGCCAGAGCGGCGAGCCCTATATCAGCCATCCCCTCGCCGTCGCCAATATTCTCGCGGACATGCACCTCGATGCAGAAAGCCTGATGGCGGCCATGTTGCACGATGTCATAGAAGATACCGGTGTCAGCAAAGAGGATCTCACCGAGCGCTTTGGCTCCACTGTCGCCGAACTGGTGGACGGCGTTAGCAAACTGACAGAAATCGAGTTTGCCTCCCGGGCAGAGCAGCAGGCAGAAAACTTTCAGAAAATGACTCTGGCCATGGCTCGGGACATACGGGTTATGCTGGTGAAGCTGGCAGATCGGCTTCACAATATGCGGACCCTGAAAGTACTCAGTGCGACCAAACGACGACGGATTGCCAAAGAGACACTGGATATCTACGCCCCCATCGCCCAGCGCCTCGGGATCAATGATATCCGGGTAGAATTCGAAGATCTCGGTTTTGCGGCCATGTATCCGGTTCGCCATCAGCGTCTGCGGGCCGCCCTGAAAGCGGCCCGCGGCAATCGCAAGCACATCGTTGAAGAAATCAAGGACAGCATTGAAATTCGTCTCGAAAAAGAGCTGATCTCTGCAGAAGTCACGGGGCGTGAAAAACATCTCTGGAGTATCTATCAGAAGATGAAGTCCAAGCGAAAATCCTTTCGCGATATCATGGACGTGTTTGCCTTTCGCATCGTGGTGGACACAGTGGATGACTGTTATCGCACCCTGGGCGTCATCCACAACCTCTTCAAACCGGTTCCCGGTGAATTTAAAGACTATGTGGCTATTCCCAAAGTCAACGGCTACCAGTCCTTGCACACGGTACTGATTGGTATGCACGGGGTACCTATTGAGGTGCAGATTCGCACCCGGGACATGGATGCCATGGCCAACTTCGGAATCGCTGCACACTGGCTCTACAAGTCGCGCGAAGAGGGCAACCCAAGAACCAATCGCTGGGTGCAGGGGTTGCTGGAGATCCAGCAGAAAGCAGGGAACTCCCTGGAATTTATCGAACACGTCAAAGCCGACCTGTTCCCTGATGAAGTGTATATCTTCACACCCGGCGGACAGATTATTTCATTGCCCTCGGGGGCAACACCGGTCGACTTCGCCTACGCGGTTCACACCAATGTGGGCAATACCTGTGTGGCCAGCAAAATTAACGGACAACTAACCTCCCTCTCCGAGCCGCTGCAAAGTGGCAGCAAAGTGACTATTATCAACACCAAAGGCGCACAGCCCAATCCCTCCTGGCTGAATTTTGTCGTGACGGCCAAGGCCCGCAGTGCTATCCGCCACTTCCTGAAACATCAGCAGCATGAGGAATCAGTTGACCTGGGCAAGCGTCTGCTCGACCGGGCGCTGGAGACCTTCGGCAGTAACTATAAAAAGATCCGAAAATCCTGGATCAAGCGCCTGCTGGTTGAAACCGGTGCCGCCAACTTTGAAGAAGTTCTGGAACAGATTGGCCTGGGCAACCGCCTTGCCTATGGGGTAGCCAACCTGATGGCGCCACCCTCAATGCGCAAGGAGTACGTCCCCGAGGAATTTGAATCACCCATCATGATCGACACTAGTGATGGCCTCATCATCAGTTATGCCCGCTGCTGTCACCCGATTCCCGGCGACCCTATTCTCGGCCATCTCAGCCCGGGGCGGGGTCTGGTGGTACACCGTGAATCCTGTAAAAATCTCAATGAAATCCGCACTAACGTCGAAAAATGTATGGCACTGAACTGGTCTCCCAAGGTCAAGGGAGACTTCTCGGTGGAGTTCAAAGTGGAATTGACTTCCGAGCGCGGGATCATCGCCGCCCTTGCCGCACGTATTTCCGAAAGCGAAGCCACTATCCAGCAAATCAGCATCAAGGAGCGGGATGCCCACTCCAGCATTGTGGACCTCGTGATTGACGTCAAAGGGCGCATTCACCTGGCCAACGTGATGCGCAAAATTCGCAACTTGAAACAGGTGCAGCGCGTTTATCGCACCAAGAATTAATTCCCGGAGGACAACCTCATGTTAAACAAAGCTGTAATCAGTACGGACCATGCGCCCGCCGCCATCGGCACCTACTCCCAGGCGATAAAAGTCAGCAATACCGTGTATCTGTCTGGCCAGATACCACTCGACCCCGACAGCATGCAGGTGGTGGAAGGGGGTGTTGCGGCAGAAATCGATCAGGTATTCAAAAATCTGGCCGCCGTCTGCGAAGAAGCCGGCGGCTCTCTGAAGGATATGGTCAAACTGAACATTTTCCTGACTGACATGGGCAATTTTGCCACCGTCAATGAAATCATGGCACGCTACTTTACGGAACCCTATCCGGCGCGGGCAGCCATTGGCGTCAAGGAATTGCCCAAAGGGGTTGGCGTGGAAATGGACGGTATTATGGTCATCTGAAAAGTCGCCTACTCCGGCGATTCGGATATCAGCGCGGGGTAACCTTCCCTGAAAGTGGGGTAGAGAAACTGGTAGCCACTTTCAAGCAGACGCCGATTGCTGCAACGACGATTACCGGTCCGGCCAACACTGGTCGTTGTGACGGAATTAGACAGGCTTACGCCCATTTGCCCTGCCAGCCAGTGGTGCACCTCATGGAGAGGAGTGGGATCGCTGTCCGTCGCAAGATAGAGCTTGTGCAGCGGCTGATCAGTCCTGTAGCACTGCAGCAAATGCACCAGCACCCCGGCGCAATCCTCTGCATGAATGCGATTACTCCACTGTACGGGTTGTGGTGGCGCCAGCTCCCCTCTTTTGATCTGCGTCAGCATGCGTCCCCGACCGGGTCCATAAATACCCGAGTAACGAACTATCACAGTGGGCACTGTCAATCGAATTATCAGACCCTCGGCTTGAAGTAAGCGCTTACATCGATAGGACGCCGGCGCTGTGTCCGACAACTCATCAACCCACTCACCCCCGTCCTGACCATAAACCCCAGTACTGGACACCCAAAGTACCGGACCAGAACACCAGCCACTGTCTTTGATCGCTCTGGCCAGCGACCCTGCACCGGCCACGTAACTGGCCCGATAACCTTCATCGCTCATCTCTCCCGGCGTCAGGGTAACGACGATTGCGTCAACACCGGCGTTACGCAGCAATTCAGTGAGCTCAGGCGTATCGCAAATATCCCCCGTCACCGATGGAATCGCTGCGGGCAGCCGATCTGGATGACGGCGCATCGCCAGACCGGCCCACCCTTGCAACATCTGCAGCCTTCGAATAGCGCGAACCCCGATATCACCACAGCCAATAAATAATACTTTCAATCGTCTTTCCTTTTTCAATTTGTTTTGACTATTATTGGCATCAGGAGGAACATGATATGACCTTAACCGAACTGCGCTATATCGTCACTTTGGCACAGCAGCAACACTTTGGCCAAGCGGCGGAATTATGTCACGTCAGTCAACCCACCCTGAGTATCGCCGTCAAAAAACTGGAACAGGAGTTGGGCATCGATCTTTTTGAACGCTCCAAGAACAGTGTCCGACCAACGCCCATCGGCGAGCAGGTGGTCGCTCAGGCACAGCGGGTGCTGGAGGAGAGTGCATCGATCAAGGATATTGCCTCATCTGGCAGGGACCAGCTAAAGGCGCCGCTCTACGTGGGCGCTATTTTCACTATCGGCCCATACCTGTTTCCGCACTTCATTCCGGCTCTACAGAAAACCGTGCCACAAATGCCACTGGTGGTCGAAGAAGGCTTTACCGCCACACTGCGACAACGGCTGCGCAAGGGCGAACTGGATGTAATTATCGTGGCGTTGCCATTTACTGAATCCGACGTGGTGACCCAACCGCTGTTCTCCGAACCTTTTGTCGTATTGATGCCCAAAGACCACCCCCTCGGCAAAAAGAAGACCATCCGCCCAAGTGATCTAGACAACGAGAATGTCCTGCTGCTTGGTGAGGGACACTGCTTTGGCGATCAGGTCAGGGAAGCTTTACCCAATCTTAACCAGCACCTCGATGAAACCCAGAGCCAGATTCGCACCCACA
>NZ_CBFHYF010000001.1:0-141949 GCF_965660005.1 Porticoccus sp. | reverse complement strand
GTATATGGGTTATATAGAACCCCTTTTTCGTCCACCCAGCGAAGCCCGCTCGCTGATCCTGCAGGTCACTAACGGCTGCTCCTGGAACCGCTGTACTTTCTGCGAAATGTACACCGCGCCGCAGAAGAAATTCAGCGTCAAACCGCAAATGGACATTGAGCAGGAACTGCAACAGGTGGCTGGTAGCGGCTACCCCGTGCGCCGGGTGTTCCTGGCGGATGGCGACGCCATGATGCTGTCTTTCCGCCGCCTCAGGGAAATTCTGCTGGCCATCCGCCAATATCTGCCAAATGTACAGCGCATTTCCTCCTACTGTCTGCCCCGCAACCTGAAAAACAAATCTGTGGAAGAGCTGGCGGAACTGCAACAGCTCGGCCTAAGCCTGATGTACGTGGGGTGTGAATCCGGCGACGACCTGGTGCTGGAAAAAATCGACAAGGGCGAAAACTACGCCTCTTCACTGGATGCCCTGCACAAAATCAAACAGGCCGGCATGAAAAGTTCAGTGATGATTCTCAATGGACTCGGCGGGCAACAATATACCGAGCAGCACGCTATCAACTCCGCCAAATTGATGAACGAGGCCCAGCCGGAATTTCTCTCGACTCTGGTGGTAAGCTTTCCCGGTGGCACTGAACGGTTTCAGCAAGGTTTCGGTGGCGAATTTCAACCGCTGACCCAGCAGCAACTGTTTCAGGAAATGGAAATCCTGCTGGATACCCTGACGCTGGAGCGCACCGTATTCCGCAGCGATCACGCCTCCAACTACCTGGTCCTGAAAGGCACCCTCGACCGCGATAAAGACCAGTTATTGCAGCAGGTACGCACCGCGATTCAGCGGCCTAGCATGATTCCGTTGAGAGAGGAGTGGCAGAGGGGGTTGTAACCACATTGCATGCGTTGGGACGTTTGAGCTGTCAAAAATTCACTAAAAACAGGTACCTCAAGCCAGAGTACTTTTGGCATCACCTTTTAACTTCTGTTAGGCCAGCATCCAAAATTTCCTGTGACAGAATGGGATCGTCCACGATTCGCGCCATGACCATGGTGCCCACCAGGGTTGCGTAGGCACTGATAGCTTTCTGCCTTTTTGCCGCTTTGGATTTGCCCGGCACCAGCTTGGTCAGAAAGTCGAGAGCAGAGCGTATGGCGCCGGAAGCGGCATGTCGTACGTCCGCTCCCTGTCGCGACAAGTCCGGGCCAAGTGCGGCCAGCAGACAACCTTCACCGGGGTTGTCGCGATGGTTGCGACTCAGGTAGCGATCGACTATGGCAGTCAGTGGATCATCCGATGATCTATCCACGAACTCGTTCCATTCAGTCAGAGAGTGTTTGAGGGTGCAGGTGGACGCTTCGGCAATCAGGGCCTCTTTAGAGGCGAAGTGGCCGTAGAAACCGCCGTGGGTGAGGCCCACCTCTTGCATAAGGCCGGCGACCCCAATACCGTCAAAACCCCGCTCACGGAATAGCTGGGATGCTGTCTCGACAATCCGTTCCCGGTTCTGGGCAGCTTGTTCTCTGGTCACTTTCATCTCGCTCTCCTTCGGTGCGCCGGTAAACTGCTTGACATTATATATGACGATTATCATATAATTCAATAATGACGGTCATCATGTAACTGTTGGGCGTTGCGCTAGATCACTGTTCACCGGGGAGGTGGCCAATATGACCGAGCGATATTTGGAAGATTTTGCGGCAGGACAACAATTCAGTTCTGACCGAATGCGCATCGACACTGAGCGTATTAAAAGCTTTGCCGCCGAGTTCGACCCGCAACCGTTTCATCTCGATGAAGGCGCTGGCAGTCATTCGATATTTGGCGGTCTCGCCGCCAGCGGTTGGCACACTGCGGCGATCACCATGAATTTATTGGTCGACAGTGATTTCAAGCCCGCCTCGGGAATCGTCGGCGCCGGCTTTGATGAATTGCGCTGGCCCCGACCGGTGCGACCGGAGGATGAGCTGCGGGTCGAAAGTGAAGTACTGGCGACCCGCGTCTCCAAATCCTCTCCCGAGCTGGGAATGCTCAAGGTGAAGAGCACGACGCTGAATCAGCACAACGAACCCGTGCAGGTGTTTGTGGTGAATCTGCTCGTCCCCTGCCGCCCTGCATCATCAACAAAAGCCCTCAATTAATTTCAGGAGTAACACATGACCCACTTCGACAATGTGAACCAGGCTTCCACCATTAGCACCAAATATGTAGACGTCAGCGGTGTTCGCTACGCCTATCGCGAATTGGGTCAGGTGAATCCCTCGGACCCTACGCCTCTGGTTTTTCTGCAGCGTTTCCGCGGCACCCTGGATGACTGGGACCCCGGCTTTGTGGACGCAATGACCAGGACGCGCCATGTCATCCTTTTCAGTGACGCGGGAATCGGCACCTCGACAGGTTCTGCCGCGGCCAGCGTGGATGAGAAGACCTGCAACGCTGCCGACTTCGTGAGGGCGCTGGGCTATCAGACTGTCGATGTGTTGGGTTTCTCAATGGGCGGCTTTGTCGCCCAGGCCATCGCCATGGCTGAACCAACACTGGTGCGCAAGGTGGTGCTGGTCGGCACCGGTGCGGGCGGCAATCCCGACAACGAACCGCCAACCGACATCGTCTTCAACATTGCGACACAAACGGAGTACAGCTTTGAAGATATCCGCTATCTGTTCTTTGCGGTCGGTCGTGAACAGGAGACACAGGCGTTCATTGAGCGGGTTATGTCCCGCAGCGAAGACCTGGAACCGGCGGTTGGACCAGAGGTGATGGGGGGTGATGGCGCAGCTAATCGGGGATTTCATGAGTGGGACGAGTGGTCACTACAGTCGCCTGAATGAACTGCGACAACCGACGCTGATTGTGTCCGGGGATCGCGATCCCTTCTTTCCGGCGAAGAACCACTGGGTATTGTACCGGGAGCTTCCCAACGCCCAGTTGGCCATGTACCCCAATGCTGGTCACGGGCCCCACCAGCAACACCCGCAGGAGGTGGCGGCGCAGATTGACTATTTTTTGGCAACCACTTGATCGGAAAATATTCGACCATGAACTCGGTGGGTCTGGTTAACCATTTAGCGGGGGAGCTGTCATGAAGGCGTTCATTATTGAAGGCTATGGCAAAAAGGGCGGTGACCGGATTGGTGATCTGCCGAAGCCAACGTTGCGGGATGACGACGTGCTGGTTGAAGTCCACGCCGCCAGCATTAACCCGCTGGATGTGAAAATCAAAAGTGGTGAGTTCAAGCGCCTTTTGCCTTACCAGCTGCCACTTGTTATGGGCAATGATCTGGCCGGTGTGGTGGTTCGCGTCGGCCCACAAGTGACGCGATTCAAGCCCGGCGATGAAATCTATGCGCGGCCGGATGTTGACCGCATCGGTGCCTTCGCGGAATACATCGCGGTAAAAGAAGATTCCCTAGCCCTCAAGCCGAAAACCCTCAGCGTGACAGAGGCGGCATCGATCCCGCTGGTGGGTTTGACCGCCTGGCAGGTCCTAGTTGAAAAAGCGAATCTGCGACAGGGTCAAAAAGTTCTGATCCATGCGGGCTCCGGTGGTGTGGGAACCTTTGCCATCCAGTTGGCAAAACACCTGGGTGCCACCGTGGCAACGACAACCAGCACGGCGAATGTGGATTGGGTGAAGGGCCTTGGCGCGGATACTGTGGTCGACTACACGCGGGACGACTTTGAAAAAATACTCAGCGACTACGATCTGGTGTTGAGTAGCCTGGACACCAGGACGCTCGAAAAATCGGTGCAAGTGCTAAAGCCCGGGGGCAAGCTGATCTCGATTTCCGGGCCGCCGGACCCCGACTTTGCGAAAGCGCTGGGCCTGGGCTGGGCTTTTACCCAACTCATAGGGCTGTTGAGCTATGGCATCAGGAGGAAGGCAAAACGGCATCGGGTAAGCTATACATTTCATTTTATGAGCGCGAATGGCAGTCAACTGGAACGCATCGCTTCACTGATTGATTCCGGTGTCATAAAACCGGTTATTGATCGCGTTTTTCCGTTTGCCGCTATCAAAGAGGCGATGGCCTACGCCGCAACAGGGCGGGCCAAAGGCAAGGTCGTCGTCAAGATGAAATCGTAGCCGCAATCTGTAAGAGAACAGGAGCACCGTATTTTTGTGGTGCCCCATTTGGTTCCATATTAAGCAGGGTGTTGGGGGCATGAAGGAGACGGATAACTTCCCCCAGAGCTGCTGGATAAGTATTAAAGAGCTCGGTGCCAACCGAGAATTATTCCTAATAACCATTATGATATCTTTTGGTGATGTAGGCTGGCTTTGCAGTTATTGCCAAGTAATGAACGCCCACAAGGTCAGTGATTGGCCCATAATGCGACAGGGATAACAAGTTTAGAGGAGCTTATGCTCAATTTCCTGGGAATTTTCAGTTGGTTGCTGTTCACGTTTGGGGTCGTTGGATTTCTGGTTGTCGCCCTCGGATTTAAACCGGACATTGGTCCGGTAGCTTCGGCGCTCGGAATTCTGGGAACCCAGGTGATATTTTCGGCGATGATTCTGTACGGATTCAGGTTGCATCGGCAGGGCAGAATTGGCAGAAATAACCTCGTTTACGTTAGTTGGATTATCGTCGCCGCTCTTATGATTATCGGTCAGGTCTGGATTAACATCAGTGACGTCAACTTTTAACAATAATTTAAAGGGGTCGGTGACAACTGAGAATGGTTCTCAATTGTCACCGACCCCTTTAAGTCATTCGCTTTATTTGGTAATTGACCAGGGTGGCCAAAGCAGCCGGGCGTTGGTGTTTGATGCCAATGGCGATACCACGCTATTGCTGCGGCGCGCTGTGGCGACCCGGTTTATTGCAGCAAACCGGGTGGAGCAGGTGCCGGCGGATGTGGTGAATTCCATTCGGGAGTTGCTGGATGAAGTTGCCGCCAGGCTGGGGCCGGATCTGCAATGGCTGCAGTCCGCTGCGCTGGTGACCCAACGCTCCAGTCTGGTGTGCTGGCATCGGCAAACCGGTGAGCCGCTGTCGCCGGTCATCAGTTGGCAGGATACCCGCGCTGCCGCGTATCTGGCTGACATGAAGCTTGATCCGGCAGAGATCGCCGATCTTACGGGTCTGCGCCCCAACGCCCATTATGGTGCCAGCAAGTTGCGCTGGTGCATGGATCATATTCCTGCGGTAAGCGAGGCGATGGATACCGATCAGTTGCTGTGTGGGCCACTGGCAAGTTATCTGTTGTTTGCCATGACCCGGGAGCACTCGGTGGCGGTAGATCCGGGTAATGCCCAGCGCACCCTGTTGTGGAATATTCATCATGGCGACTGGGATGAAACCCTGCTGAGCCAGTTTGCCATCCCCCGCAGGGTGCTGCCCCCGGTTTGTTTCACGCAATCGGATTTCGGGCATCTTCTTCTTGGCGGCAAAGCAGTGCCGCTGGCGCTGATGAATGGCGATCAGAATGCCGCGTTTTTTGGTGTTGGTCCGCCGCAACCCGATCGTCTTTATATCAATGCGGGCACCGGGGCATTTATTGCCAGGTCGTGGCCGGCTGATGATACGGCACCGGCCGGCCTGCTGAAAACCCTGGTCTATCAGTCCGCCCGGCAGTGTCTGTTTGTTGCCGAAGGCACGGTGAATGGCGCGGCCAGTGCCATTGATCAGTTAAGTGTCGAGTTGGGTGTCGAGGATTATTCGTCTTGCCTGGCGGAGTGGTGTCAGACCGAGCGGGATGTGCCGCTGTTTCTCAATGGTGTTGGCGGATTGGGTGCGCCCTGGTGGCGGAGTGATTTTCATAGCCGGTTTATCGGTGAGGGTTCCACGGCGGGTAAACTTGTCGCCGTACTGGAAAGCGTGATGTTTATGCTGATGGTGAACCTGACCCGCCTTCGTGAGGGTCGCGGTCCTGTCGTGGAGATAGTGGTCGGTGGTGGCCTGTCGAGAATCGACGGTTTCTGTCAACGGCTGGCAGACCTGTCCGGATTGAAGGTATTGCGCAATGGTGAAATGGAAAGTACCGCGAGGGGTGCGGCTTTTCTGCTGGCAGGTCAACCCGGAGATTGGCAGTCGGCATTTGAGCAGTTTGGGCCGCAGCCTGATGGCGTTATAAAGCAGCGTTATACGGACTGGCTTAAGGCCATGGCGGATGCAACCGCCATGTCTGTCTGACAGGGCCTGGAGTCAGGGTTGCTCTGCAGCGGGCGTCAGGGGTAACCGGCAGGTGTCACCGCGTCGCCCGGCACTGGCCGGCCCCAGTTTTTTCCCGATCCGCTCCAGGACTTTTTCGGCAGTGGCGCGGTAGCCGGTGAGTTTGCCGCCATAGATCGCGAGATAGTGAGAATTCTCGACGAATTCCACCTCGCGGCTACGCTGGTGAAACCCCCCGGTGGCTTTTGGCAGCACCCGGAGCCCCGCCATTTCGCCGCACACCCGGCCATCATAGTCGGGAAAATAATGCCGCAAAATGCCCAATAAGTAGTCCCTCTCTGCCGCCGTGGGCAGCACCTGATCCGGGTCGCCGTCAAAGCCGGTTTCGGTGGTGCCGAGCAGGGTGGTGTTGTACCAGGGCAAAACGAACACGGCGCGGCCATCGCTGGGGGATTCCAGATAAAAACAGCGGTCGCTGATCTTCCTGTCCAGCAGCAGGTGGATTCCCTGTACCAGATCCACCTCGAGATGGCCGGGTTCCGGTGTTATTCGCCGGGCAATTCGATTGGCCCAGGGGCCGCCGGCATTGACCAGAAAACGGCAGTGCACAGTTCGCTGTCCTACCGATGTTTTAATCAGGACCCGATAGCCCTCCGGCGTGCTTTCGGCAGCGATGACCTCGGCCGGACTGCAAACTTCGGCGCCCATAGAGGCGGCAGACTGAATGACCGCGCTGGTGAGTTTGGCGTCATCGGTCTGAGCATCGCGGTAGCGATAAACCTTTTTCAGCCCGGCTGTTTTCAGGCCTGCGAGTTCGGGCCACTCGGCGGGCGGAATCACCTTGAATCGGGCATCGCTGCGACAGCCCGACAGGAGCCAGTAGAGTGTCAGACCGGCGCGAAGCTGCCAGGCGCGCAGGCGCGATCCTTTATAAAGGGGAATGTAGAACCAGTTGCCATAAACCAGCTGTGGCGCCAGCGATAACAACAGCGAGCGTTCCCTGAGGCTTTCCCGCACCAGTGAGAACTCCCAACTTTGCAGGTAGCGGAGGCCGCCGTGAATCAGTTTGCTGGATTTGCTGGAGGTGCCCGATCCCCAGTAGTTTTTTTCCAGTATCAGACAGTTATAGCCCGCGGCTTGGGCGGCCTGTACCACCCCGGCGCCCTGAATGCCACCGCCGATCACGACCACATCGAAATGGCTGTCGGGATGTGGTTGATCGGTGTTGTTGCCGGCCACCGTCAGAGGGCCCGGTGGGCGAGATTGGTAATCATGCTGGCGATATCGAAGGTTTCCACCATATCCGCACCGCGGTTGAACCAGTCGATGGCCTGATCGGGGACTTCCACCTCGTACACTACGACAGTACTTTGCAGATCGTCCAGCGTGGCCCCTTCCGGCACTTTGTCGGTGTCGCAGAAAATAAATTCCGGTTGGATGTCGGTGATCCAGGGCCCCTGTCTGTCCTGCCAGTCCTTGAGTACCACACCGAGGCGGGGAAACTGCTGCTCATGGGCATGCTGGATAAATTCGTCGCTGAAGCTGATCAGTACGCACTGCCCGATGACCGGGTCGAGAATTCCGGTGACAATGCGGTAGGCATTCTCAATGCCGACAGTCTCCAGCCCGGTGCGCTTCAGTTCGATAAACGCTGTGACGTCGGGATGCTCCGACAGCAACCCGACCAGCGCTGAGAGAGGCGTGATGTGCTCGCTGACGAATGCCTGACCCAGTCGCTCCGGTTCGTTGGCCGGGTATTGGCGCAGTTCTTTCAGGGTTAGTAAGTGAATGGCATTTTCCACGCCGCTGATGCGGGTCATGAGCGTGTCGTGGTACAGCACCGGTTGTTGGTCGGCACTGAACAGGATGTCGGTCTCGATAAATTTTGCCCGGGCTTCAATCGCCTTGCTCATGCCGAGCAGAGTGTTTTCCGGGTAGTGCCTGGGGTAGCCCCGGTGGGCGACCAGTCGGTTCGCTATCATGGTGGTGTCCTGTCACTGCTCTATCTCTTCATCCTAGAGCAGGGCAGGGGTGACGACAATCGCTATCGGGGCGGATGATGACTGTTCAGCCCAGTTTTTTCTCACCGGCGTCAACACACTGCAGGATCAGTGTGTTGATGGTCATTGGGCCGACGCCACCCGGTACCGGGGTGAGAGCGGCGGCGCGATCGTGCAGGGGCGCCAGTTCAATGTCGCCGACCCCACCGGGGTGGTAACCGGCATCCACCACCACCGCGCCATCCCTGACCCAGTCGGCCTTGATGAACTCGGGTTTTCCCACTGCGCCCACCACCAGATCAGCCCCACTGATAATCGCCGCCAGATTTTCCGTCCGGGAATGGCAGATGGTGACAGTGGCATTGGCATTGAGCAGCATCATGGCCATGGGTTTGCCGAGAATCGGGCTACGGCCAACGACCACGGCATACTTGCCAGCGAGTGAAATATCGTACGCTGCCAGCAGGCGCATGATGCCCTGGGGTGTGGCAGAGCCATAGGCGAATTCACCCATGGCCATACGGCCAAAACCGAGGCAGGTAACACCGTCCACGTCCTTTTCCGGGGCGATGCTGTCGAAGCAGAGGCGCTCGTCAATTTGTTCCGGCACCGGGTGCTGCAACAATATACCGTGGCAGTTGGGGTTGGCATTTAGTTCCTGAATTTTGGCCAGCAGCTGTTCGGTGGTGGTGGCATCGGGCATTTCTACCGCGATGGACTCCATGCCGACCCGCTTGCAGGCATTCTGTTTCATTCTCACATAGGTGGCCGATGCCGGATCGCCGCCTACCAGAATGGTGGCGAGAATCGGTGCCTGACCATTACTTTTCTGTTTCAGTTGAGCCACCCGTTCGCTCAGTTCGGCTTCCGTGTGCTGGGCAACGGCTTTGCCATCGAGAATGATTGCTGCCATGGTGGGTCTGACTCCTGAATACGGGTGGGAAGGCGCTTATTTTCGCACTTCACCGCCTGTCTGTGAAGGGAATAAGCGGGGAAGCCGATGGGGCTTTTTGATTGACGAAGCGGGTTGGCGTCAGTATTATGCGCTGCTCTCGAAATGAGGGCTCAGTGAGATAACGGGGAATAGCGCAGTCTGGTAGCGCGCCTGCTTTGGGAGCAGGATGTCGGGGGTTCGAATCCCTCTTCCCCGACCACCCTCATCTTCGGAAACGGTTGTAAAGTGCTTGTTGAGCGCCCGTAGCTCAGCTGGATAGAGCAACGGCCTTCTAAGCCGTAGGTCGCAGGTTCGAATCCTGCCGGGCGTGCCATCCAGTTCTGGCGCAAAAGACAGCAAATTATGCAATGGTGGCTGTAGCTCAGTTGGTAGAGCACAGGATTGTGATTCCTGTGGTCGCGGGTTCGATCCCCGTCAGCCACCCCATCTTCCGGAAGGCGGTCCAGTTGGGCCGCCTTTTTTCGTCTTTTAACGCCCTTGTTTTCACCTCATCCATCCGGTTTCGGTTGTATCTGCGGGGTTGCATAGCGTCTGCTGGCAGCTGAGCAGCAACAATTTACTGACCAGTCGGTGCATTTCCTGTTGAGCAGTTTTTTCTTCTGCGCCGGGTGAACACTCGCAACACCAGTGCAGACATTCCTGACCAGACTCCGCATCGACGATGCGAAGGCACGGGCGGCCTTCTTTGAGATGTGTGTGGATGAGATACCCCATATACTGACTCTCCATATTTTAAATGATAATTATTCGCATTTATGGTGGGTGCGTGTTAAAAGCCCGTCAAGCCTCGGTTTAAATGCAGAGGTGTGTGTCAGTGGAGCGTGATATATTGGCTTATCGTTGCAGGTGCTAACGTCTTACTGTTGAACATCCATGCATTGAACATCGATAACTATCGGGAATATACCGTGCCGTTACTGCAAAGCAGAATGATGCAATGCCCCCCCCCTGTGGCGAGCGGATTGAACTGATCGTTGACTGCTCGATAGAGCATCAGGAATATATTGAGGATTGCAGCGTTTGTTGCAGACCGATAGTGATTTCCCTCGTTACTTTTTCTGGTGAGATTGACTCTCTTCATGTCCGTTCTGAAGATGAGTAGCCAACGCCATGACGCAGAAAAAACGCTGCAAGGACAGGTTCACGAAATATAGAGTAGTACTAGTACTGTTTTGACGTGAGATTATAAACAGGCAACAATGTATTTTGCCGTCAACGGATAGGTTAGGTATGGACGTATTGTCCCGAAAGAAGTTATGGATTGTTATCCTCTTTGCCGTTATCGGCACGAGCTGGATACTCGGCAGTGACTGGCTTCTGTTTCATCTTTTGGGTGATATTGAGGCCACCTAGTGGGTCAGCACCCTTAAAGGACTGTTGTTTGTGGTACTGATGTCACTGCTGCTTTGTTTTATGCTATACAGACTTGAGGACTCCGAAAAACCTGCAATTCAGGCTGAAATTGCCTCTGAATTAGAGTTTTTTAACCTGCCGCAATTTTTTGCTGCCATCCCCGTTATCGTCTATGTGCTGGAAGGAACGCCGGAGGATCAAAGGGTCATATGGGTGAGCGAAAATATTCAGAAAATATTGCAATTTTCAGCGAAAGATATCCTGACCAAGGGGTGGTGGGAAGAACATTTACACCCCGATGACTTCGATCGGTGTGTGATGCGAGCCGAGGAGATATTTCGAAAGGGCGGTGGCATGCATGAATATCGATTCCGTCATGCCAATGGTTCCCATATTATGGTTCAGGATGAATTGCATCAACTTGCTGTCTCATCAGGGACTCGTTTTATCGGCGTCTGGACCGATGTCAGCGAGCCGTATCGGCTGGAGCAGGATGCCCGCCAATATGCCGCTCAGTTGGAGCAGGCTATATTCAACACGGTCGATACTGTCGCCAAATTAACCGAACTGCGGGATCCCTATACAGCGGGCCATGAAAAGCGGGTTGGTGTAATTGCCGCAGCGATTGCGGCTGAAATGGGTTTTGATAAGCGGTTTCAGGAGGGCTTACGTATGGCAGGATTGCTGCACGATATCGGTAAAATCGCCGTTCCCACAGAAATTCTGGTGAAACCGAAAAGATTAAGTGCTAGCGAATATGAGCTGATTAAAGAGCATGCCGAGTTCGGTTGCCAGGTGTTGAAAAACATCCCTTTCCCCTGGCCGGTGGCTGATATTGCCAGACAGCACCATGAGCGAATCGATGGCAGCGGTTACCCCCAGGGACTGAAAGACCAGCAGATCATCATTGAGGCGCGCATCACCGCCATTGCCGATGTGGTGGAGTCGATGGCGTCACATCGACCTTACCGTCCCGCCCTCGGCATTGAAGTGGCACTGGCTGAAATTGAGTCGAATGCTGGCAAGCTGTATGACCTTGATGCCGCCACCGCCTGCCTGCGGTTGTTGAGGGAAAAAGATTATTCGATCAACTGGTCGTCCGCTTAATGTAACGCTTTGTAAAATCCGGATGGCCTGTTGATCAAACCTGATCAACAACCCAAGTCGATCACCTTATCCCTTGACCTGTGAAGCCTGCCTGGAGCGGAGGATTTGCCCGGTCACTGTTTTTTCAGTGCCTCGGTGAACAGTGCGCCGAGGGTGCCCGTCCTGTTGGGCGGCTCCGCGGGCTGCCTGGTTTTGTCAGGACGCGCCTTGCCGGCCTTGCTGATTTGGCGGGGACTTTCTGGTGGACCGTTGCTGTTGGTCGGTTCGTCGCCCAGCCGCATGGTCAGGGCAATACGTTTGCGGGGAATATCCACTTCCAGGACTTTGACTCGCACGGTATCGCCAGCCTTGACGACCTCTCTTGGATCCCTGATAAATTTGTCTGCCAGTGCCGAGATATGTACCAGTCCATCCTGATGTACGCCAATGTCAACAAATGCACCGAAGCTGGTGATGTTGGTGGCCGTGCCCTCCAGAATCATCCCCGGTTGCAGATCCTTCAGGGTTTCAACACCGTCCTTGAAGGTGGCGGTCCTGAATTCCGGGCGCGGGTCGCGGCCGGGTTTGTCCAGTTCACTGAGAATATCCGTGATGGTGGGCAAGCCGAACCGTTCATCCGCATAGTTTTTTGCCGGGATGGTGCGCAGGGTGGCGCTGTCGCCGATCAGTGACTGAATGGGCTTGCCCAGATCCTGCGCCATGCGCGAAACCAGCGGGTAGCTTTCCGGGTGAACAGCGGAGGCGTCCAGCGGGTTGTCGCCATTGGCGACCCGCAAAAACCCGGCGGCCTGCTCGAAGCTTTTGTCGCCCAGTCGGGGCACTTTTTTCAAGGCGGCACGGTTTTTGAATGGGCCGTGCTCATCCCGAAAAGCCACGATATTGTCGGCGATGGTCTGGTTCAGGCCCGCCACCCGATTGAGCAGAGTGGCGGAGGCGGTATTTACCTCGACACCGACGGCATTCACGCAATCCTCCACCACGGTATTCAGGCTGCGGGACAGTTCAACCTGACTGACATCGTGCTGATACTGGCCGACTCCGATGGATTTCGGGTCAATTTTTACCAATTCTGCCAGCGGGTCCTGCAGGCGCCGGGCGATGGAAATGGCGCCGCGAATGGTGACGTCCAGATGGGGGAACTCGCCTGCGGCAAATTCGGACGCTGAATACACGGAGGCGCCGGATTCATTCACCACCACAGCCTGTGTGGCGAGTTCCGGATGGTTTTTCAGCATCCCCCTGACGAAGCGTTCGGTCTCCCGGCTGGCGGTACCATTGCCGATGGCGATCAATGCGATCTGGTATTTGTGGCAGAATGCCAGCAGCTTGGCTTCGGCTTCCCGAGTTTTGTTCTGGGGTGGGGTCGGAAAAATGGCATCGTGATCGACAACTTTTCCCGTGCTGTCCACCACGGCCACTTTGACCCCGGTGCGAAGGCCGGGATCGAGTCCGATGGTGGCTTTCTGTCCCGCCGGAGCGGCCAGCAGCAGATCTTTCATGTTGGCAGCAAACACGCCGATGGCATCGGCTTCGGCCCGCTGTCGCAGTTCTGCTAGCAGATCCGTTTCGATATGTACATGCAGTTTGACTTTCCAGGTCCAGCACACGACCTCGGCCAGCCAGTCATCGGCGGGGCGGTTGTGATGTTCGATAGCCATGTGGCGGGCGATTATGGTTTGGCAGGGATGTTTGTCCGTATCTTCGCAAGCAACGTCTACCTTGATGGAGAGAATGCCTTCGCGACGGCCGCGGAACATGGCCAGTGCGCGGTGTGAGGGGGTGCTCTTCAGCGGTTCACTGTGCTCGAAATAGTCGCGGAACTTCTCGCCATCCTGTTCCTTGCCGGCCATCAGTGTGGCGCTGAGGCTGGCTTCCTCGGCCAGGTAGCGACGCAGCTGGTCAATCAGATCGGCATCCTCGCTGAACCGTTCCATCAGGATATATTTGGCTCCATCCAGTACGGCTTTGCTGTCTGCGATACCCAGTTCCGGATTGATATAGGCCTGGGCTTGATGCTCGGGATTCAGGCCTGGGTCACTGAGCAGTGCATCTGCCAGCGGTTCCAGACCCGCTTCGATGGCAATTTGACCCTTGGTGCGGCGCTTGGGTTTGTAGGGCAGGTAAAGGTCTTCCAGCCGGGTTTTGGTGTCGGCATGAAGAATGGCATTTTTGAGTTCAGGGCTGAGTTTGCCCTGTTCGTCAATCCTGCTGAGAATGGTGGATCGGCGGTCTTCCAGCTCGCGCAGATAGCCGAGCCGTTCCTCCAGCGTGCGAAGCTGTGTGTCATCCAATCCTCCGGTCACTTCCTTGCGGTAACGGGAGATAAACGGTACCGTCGCGCCCTCGTCCAGCAGCTGCATGGCCGCGGCCACCTGGGCGGGTTTGACATTGATTTCTGTGGCGATCTGGTGCTGGATCTTATTCATATTGCCCATCGTGTTATGTGTCGCAGGACTGCCGATAATGACAAAGTAAGGGCGCGATTATGGGCGATTCGCCCGTCCCGAAACAGACTTGTCCCCGAGATTAAAATATGGCTGACAATGAGGGTATGAACTGCCTGCTCTGTGGTGACCGGGCAGTGGCGCATTACTGGTCCGATCGGCAACGGGACTACTTACAGTGTGGGCACTGCCAGCTGGTGTTTGTTCCGCTCGGGCAGCAGCTCCCGCCAGCGCAGGAAAAGTGCCATTACGATCTCCATGAGAATAACCCGGAAGATCAGCGCTACCGGGCATTTCTCGGACGCCTCTGCAATCCCTTGATGAACAGGCTTGTCCCGGGAAGCCGTGGGCTGGATTTTGGTGCCGGGCCGGGGCCGACGCTCTCGGTAATGCTGGAGGAGGCGGGTTTTGATATGGCGATTTACGACATTTACTATGCGCCGGATAGGTCGGTATTGACCAATCGCTATGATTTCATTACAGCCACGGAGGTGGTGGAGCATCTGTCTCGTCCCGGCGAGGTGCTGGGCCACCTCTGGACGATGCTGGAATCGGGCGGCTGGCTTGGCCTGATGACCAAGCTGGTACGCGACAAGGCATCATTTGAACGCTGGCATTACAAGAATGACCCGACCCATATCCGTTTTTTCAGTTTGACCACGATGGAATACCTTCGCGCTCAATGGCTGGCTGACATGGAGCAACCGGAGGATGATGTGATTTTGTTCAGAAAGCCTGATCGTGGTTTATGATGATAAAAATGATACACAGACGTGCCACGGGCAGTACCCATGGGTCACAAAAGCCCTTTGCCGGTCGTTTTGGCCCTGCATACTATCTCGCGACGGTTCGCTGACTCGCATTGTCAACCCGTGGCCTTAAATCACTACCACTTTATCAGGATAGGAGCACCCATGTTTCAGGGGAATACTCTCAGTTTACAGCCGCTCAAAAGCGGTTTTGTGGAACTGCACTTCAACGCACAGCAGAGCTCGGTCAATGTTTTTAACCAGGCTACGCTACGGGAGTTACTGGATGCACTCGCGCTGTTGTCGGAAAAAACCGGGGTCAAAGGGTTGCTGGTGACCAGTGGTAAAGGGGTGTTTGTGGCCGGAGCCGATATCACGGAATTCGGCGAGGCATTCAAGGGCAGTGAAGCCGATCGCCGCAAGTTTCTCGCACCTGCCAATCAAGCATTTAACCAAATTGAAGCATTGCCATTTCCATCGGTGGTGGCCATCAATAGCTTTGCCCTGGGTGGCGGCTTTGAGGTCTGCCTCGCCTGTGATTTCCGGGTGATGTCGAGCAGGGCACAGGTCGGCCTGCCGGAAACCACGCTGGGTATTATTCCCGGTTGGGGTGGGACGGTCAGATTGCCGCGCCTGATCGGTTTTGACAATGCGGTGGAGTGGATTGCCGGAGGGCAGCACAAAAAAGCGGCGGCAGCCCTGGCCGATGGTGCTGTGGATGCTGTGGTTGAGCCGGATCTATTGAAGGATGAAGCGCTGAACATGTTGATGAGCGCCGCCAGTGGCGAGCTCGATTACAAGACCCGTCGCCAGTGCAAGCAGGCACCCCTGCAGCTCAATACGATTGAGCTCGGAATGTCTGTACACACCAGTCGCGCCGCGGTTCTGGCGAAGGCCGGCAGTAACTACCCCGCACCTCTGGCGGCGGTGGATGTTCTGTCGCAGGCCGCCGAAATGTGCCGTGATGAGGCCCTTGAGGTTGAATTTGAAGCGTTCAGCGACCTGACACAGACACCGCAGTGCCGGGCATTGGTGGGTGTGTTTCTCAACGACCAGCTGATCAGTGGTGTGGCGAAAAAATACGCCAAACAGGCCGCTAAATCGATCACTCATGCCACGGCTCTGGGGGCGGGCATCATGGGCGGCGGTATCGCCTATCAGAATGCCATCAAGGGTTTTTCGGTGCTGATGAAAGATATCAATACGGACTCTCTGGCATTGGGCATGAGCGAGGCGAACAAGCTACTGGTCAAGCGGGTGGAACGTGGTCAAATGACGCCACTGGAATCAGGCTCCGTGCTATCGAGAATTATGCCCTCGCTGAGCTACGACGGGATCGAGCATACCGATATTGTGATTGAAGCCGTGGTGGAGAACGTCAAGGTCAAAAGTATGGTTTTACCGGACGTTGAAGGGCGACTTCAGCCGGATGCTATTCTGGTATCCAACACCTCGACGATTTCCATTGATGTGCTGGCTGAAAATCTGAAGCGGCCGGAGAATTTCTGTGGCATGCATTTCTTCAATCCGGTTCACGCCATGCCTCTGGTAGAAGTGATTCGCGGCAGCAAGACTTCCGATGAGACGGTGGGCACCATCGTGGCCCATGCACTGGCGTTGGGCAAGAAACCCGTTGTGGTGAATGACTGCCCCGGTTTTCTGGTAAACCGGGTGCTGTTTCCCGCAGTTTTCGGCTTTGACATGATGATCGTCAATGGCGCTGACTACCAGCACATTGACCGGGTGATGGAAGCCTGGGGTTGGCCGATGGGCCCCGCCTATCTGATGGATGTGGTGGGTATCGATACCGCCGTACACTGTTTTCCCAGCATGGTGGAGGGCTATCCGGATCGCATGGCAAATGCTGCGGATATTTCACCCACCCGCACCCTGTTTGAGAGCGACCGGTTGGGTCAGAAAAATGGCAAGGGTTTTTATCTTTACCAGAAAGACCGGCGCGGCAAGCCCGGAAAGTTTGTCGACGATGCCGTGGCAGAACTGTTCAAACCTCTGGTCTCCAACTATCACCAGCTCACCGATGAGGACATTGTCGCTCGCTATATGGTACCCATGTGTATCGAGCTGGCCCATTGTCTGGAATCCGGTGTGGTGGGTTCGCCCGCCGAAGCGGATATGGCGATGGTTTATGGCCTGGGATTTCCGGTATTTCGTGGTGGGATCTTTCGCTGGATGGATGAGATGGGCCTGGATAATTTCTGTGCCATGGCCGATCGTTTTGGTCATCTGGGTAAACTCTATGCCCCCACGGAAACAATGCGAGAGATGGCCGTCAGCGGTCGAGGTTATTACGGCTGATCGCCGGACTGGAGGTTAACAGGAGATTTGTTGTGAGCTTGAAACCAAGAGATACGGTGATTATTGATTGCGCACGAACCCCCATGGGCCGCTCGAAAAATGGTTCCTTCAGGAATCGTCGTGCCGATGAAATTGGCGCGGTACTGATTGAAGGGTTGCTTGACCGCAATCCGCAGCTGAACCCCGCTGAAATTGATGACATTCTCTGGGGTTGTGTGATGCAGGGTCGTGAGCAGTCCTTCAATGTGGGCAGAATGACGGCGCTGCGTACCCGTATTCCCCACCATGTTCCTGCGATGACAATCAACCGGCTGTGCGGTTCCTCCATGTCGGCATTGCACATTGCCACGGCCAATGTAGTGGCAGGGCTGGGCGATATTTATCTGGTGGGTGGTGTGGAACACCTCGGCCATGTGCCGATGACGCATGATCATGACCCCAATCCGGCACAGAATCTCAGGGTTGCCAAGGCTGCGGGTATGATGGGCCTGACTGCAGAATATCTGGCCCGAATTCATGGCATCACTCGCGAGCAGCAGGACGAATTCGGTGTTCGCTCTCATCAGCTGGCAGCTGAAGCCCGCGCCGCAGGCCGCTTTGTCGAGGAAATTATTCCGATTGAAGCCCATGATGAGAATGGCGGCCTCTATTTAATGCGGGAAGATGAGACGATCCGCCCCGAAACCAGCCTGGAGGGACTGTCGCAACTGAAAACGGTGTTCGATCCTGTCAGTGGCACGGTTACTGCCGGCACGTCTTCTCAGGTGACCGATGGCGCGGCGGCCATGTTGGTGATGTCTGCAGAGCGCGCGGTCGCTTTGGGTCTGACGCCGATCGCAAAAGTCATCTCTGTGGCGGCAGCGGGTGTTGATCCCTCAATTATGGGCTATGGGCCAGTGCCCGCTACCCGTGCAGCGCTGAAAAAAGCCGGGCTGACCATTGATGACATTGATTATGTAGAATTGAACGAGGCTTTTGCTGCCCAGTCGCTGCCGGTATTGAAGGATCTCGGTCTGCTGAACAGTCTGGACCAGAAGGTGAATGTCAATGGTGGTGCCATTGCGCTGGGACACCCGCTTGGTGCCTCCGGTGCCAGGATCAGCGGAACATTGCTGAACATTCTTCGTCAGCGCAACGGTACATTTGGGGCTTCAACTATGTGTATCGGGTTGGGGCAGGGAGTGACTACGGTGTTTGAGCGCTTGAGCTAAGCGAGTATTTGATTGATGTTCGGGTGAATTCTGTCCGCTTGTATCTCTCCGTGCCGTACATAATAAAGCCGGCCCTGGGCCGGCTTTATTATGGGGGTAAGCAGTGGGAATAATTTACTTACCCCATTATCAGGCTGTTTATTGATTCGTCTCTTCAACGGCTTCTTTGGCCTCTTGCCATTGCTCTTCGGATGTCTCCTTTGCGTCCTCAGCCATTTCGTTCATGTCTTCCTTTGCCTCTCCTGCCATTTCTTCAGCAGCTTCGCCGGTCTCTTCCATCGCTTGTTGGGCATTCTCTACAGCCTCCTCCATTACAGGCTGTTCTGCGGCCCCCTCATCTTCTGCGCAGCCCGGTAGTAAAAAAACAGCCATCACAGCTGTTGCAAGATACGCCGGTAGTTTGCGTGATTTGTTCATAATACGAGCCTTCTGGTTTGGTGGATGTTGAGGGATCTTGTGTGATTGTTATGAGATCCTGGCAGGTTCAGTAAAGATGTGCATCTGGTTCTTGTCAAGTTGATTACGGTGAGATCCTTTTGATCGACATACTATTGATTCGGCGAGATAGCGGCTTTTTTGTTAGACTCTGCTGCCAAATAACCGGACCTGATCAGCTTGGATATCCTCCGAACAAAAAATCCTGAACACGCTCTTGAGAAGTGGCTGGCCAAGTCGGCAAGCCCCTGGGATAGTCTGGCTATCCACTATGCCTATGAGCAGTATTATCTGCCCGGTTCGCCACTCATTGAGTTACTGGCTATTTTTCAGCAACTGGAAGGCCGGATCACCTTTACAGTAACTGCGCTGGATGAGCAGCTCGCTGATCAGCTGACATTGCTGGATCACGATTGTTTTGACCTGGGGGATTTCTGTGCTGCCTACGGTTTGCCCTTGCTTTTTCTGGACCGCCCCATGCGTCTGGAGCCGGTAGCTATTGACAAGCCCTGGGGACGGGAAATCTGGTTCACCGGTATCGAGCAGCGTGGTCAGTCTTATATCAGTGATGGGGTCGCCCGCAGCCCCTTGCCCTGGGTGCTATCGGTCGGGCCGCGCCGGCTTGCAGCTGGCGCAGAACGGCATATCAATTTACTCAAGATACTTGATCCCTTGGCGGAGGAAGTCTACGGCGATCTGTATTTCGAACTGCACGAGGAAAAACGCGAGGTCTATGTCGTCACACATATTGATCGTGATGCCTGGCCGGAAGGCAAGGGTGCCATTCGTTTTGGTTTCGATCCGGAAGTGAGGGCGACTTACTCCTCTGACGATGATTTCAGGGCGGACTTTCTGGCAGCAGTGAAGCGTTATGAAACCGTCCGACGCGAAATCGATGACCTTTTTGATCAGCGACGAGAAGCGCTGGATATCGATGCCAACGTGCCGGTTCCGGCACGGTGCCTGCAAGCCTGGTTCCGTGAGCTGCCAGAGCAACTGCAGCAACGGGAACACCAGCTGCGGGACGAAATGAACCGCTTTACAGCGCTGTTGCCGCTCTCTGTGGGCAATGTGGTCAAGGTCCCCCTGTTGATGCCCCACGCGCTGCAGCACGGGGTCCGTACGGTGGAATTCCAGACCCCGGTTTATGAGCGAAGGATTTTGTCATTCGCCCAGAAAGTCCTTACTCAGGGGCATTGGGATACCGAGCAGGCAGTAGCCATGATGTCGCTTGAGACACCCGGTTTGCCAGAGTTGGCCATTCTGGAGGAGAGTCCGGGATATCTATTGGTGGAAGTGGTGACGTTTGACGATTTCCGTGTATGGCGGCTGACCTTACTGCCCGGATCCGGTTATTTGTTGCCCGCTACGGGTTGTTATGGCCTGCTGGTGGTGGTTGAGGGTGTTGTTGTGCTGGGTGGTCACCACCTATTGATGGAGGAGGCCGTTTTGTTGCCTGCTGAGCGACTGGAAACATTATTAATCAATCAGTCAACAGAGGATGTTGTCGTATTGATTGCCCGACCAGCCTGAAGGATTTCTCACGTCACCTGCATAGCATGCTGCGCTGCCATCGGTTGTTGCTCAGGTGTTTCCCCTGTGGCAAAATCCCCACCCTTTGTCGAAAGCGGCTATCTGCCGCCCGATTCGATATTACCCGGCTTATTGCGGACGTGGCGGAACTGGTAGACGCGCCAGATTTAGGTTCTGGTATTGAGAGATGTGAGAGTTCGAGTCTCTCCGTCCGCACCATGAGATTAATCAAGTTAGCGAATTATTCAGAGGATAATCATGCAGGTTTCTATCGAAACAACTTCTGGTCTGGAACGTAAGATGACCCTGGGCGTCTCCGCAGAGCGTATCGACGCTGAGGTGACCGAGCGCCTGAACAAAGCCAGCAAGACGGTTCGGCTGGATGGCTTTCGCAAGGGTAAAGTGCCCATGAATGTATTGAAAAAACGTTTTGGCGAGAGCATCCGCCAGGAAGTCATCGGTGATGTGCTGGGCCGTACATTCAAAGAAGCGGTTGCTCAGGAAAACCTGAAGCCCGCTGGACGCCCTGAGATTGAATCGGTGAAAGATGAGCCCGGCCAGGATCTTGAATTTGTCGCAACCTTTGAGGTTATGCCCGAAGTCGTGTTGACAGATTTGACAAAATTGACTGTCGCCAGGCCGGTTGCCGTGGTGACAGAGGATGATGTCACCACCATGATTGACGCCTTGCGCAAGCAGAATGCCAGTTGGGAAGAGGTGAATCGCCCTGCCATGAATGGCGATGAGGTCGATATTGACTATACCGGTATCATGGATGGCAAGGAATTTGATGGCGGTTCTGCCGAGGGATTCATGCTGGATCTCGGCGCGGGTAAGGCCATTCCCGGCTTTGAAGAAGGGGTCGTGGGCATGTCTGCCGGCGAGGAGAAAGTGCTCTCATTGACCTTCCCCGAAAACTATCATGCCGGAGAACTCAAAGGCAGGCCTGTCGAGTTCACCATCAAGGTCAATACCGTTACCGAAGCCGTCTTGCCGCCACTGGATGAAGCATTTTTCGCGCTCTATGGTATGCAACAGGGCGCTGAAGAAAGATTTCGTGAAGTGGTTCGCCTGAATATGGATCGGGATTTGAAGCAGGCGCTGAAAACCAAGACCACGGGTCGTGTTATGGAGCAGTTGTGCAATCTGCACGGCGAACAGGAGGTTCCGGATGTGCTGGTTGCCAGTGAAATCACCAAGATGAAGAAACAGATGGCCCAGCGCATGGGTGGTGGTAAGAGCAACTTTGATCCCGAACTGTTGCCTGATGACATGTTTATTGACCAGGCGAAGCGTCGTTCCATTGTCAGCCTGATCGTCAATGAAATTGTTAAAACCGAGAAAATTGAAACCAGCCCGGAAAAAGTTCGTGATCGCATCGAAGAGTTGGCTTCCACCTACGAAAAACCGGAGGAGGTGGTCAAGTATTATTACAGCAGTCAGGAATTGATGAGGGGTGTGGAGTCTACCGTGCTCCAGGATCAGGTGATTGACTTTGTGCTTTCAATAGCGACAGTCAATGAAGAAGAGGTTGACTACCAGAAAGCCATTCAACCGGATCAGGATGGCACGGCGGACTTCTAGTCTGTTGTTTTCCTGACGGGCCGCTTGTTGGCGTTTTGCGAGTGGTCTTATGTGGTGTGGCGACGGGCCCCGGTTTGGGGCCTGTTTGTTTTCCGAGCGTTCTTCCGCATGTTGTTGTAGCCCGGGTTGCTTGCCTTCTCCCTACTGCTGGTTACAATGCTTCAACAGGTTTTTTCTTGAGTGACTATCTATGAAATTTGATCTCTCTTCGACGTCTGATCTCGATGTGAATAATGCAGGTGGCCTCGTGCCCATGGTGGTGGAGCAATCTGCTCGTGGAGAGCGCGCCTATGACATCTACTCCCGCTTGTTAAAGGAACGCGTTATTTTCCTGGTGGGGCCTGTAGAGGATTACATGGCCAATCTGGTGGTGGCTCAGTTGCTGTTCCTTGAGTCAGAGAACCCCGACAAGGATGTTCACCTGTATATCAACTCCCCCGGTGGTTCAGTTACTGCGGGCATGTCGATATATGACACCATGCAATTTATCAAGCCCCATGTCAGTACCATGTGTATTGGTCAGGCCGCCAGTATGGGGGCCTTTCTGTTGGCTGCCGGTGAAGCAGGGAAGCGCTTCTGCCTGCCAAACTCGAGGGTCATGATTCACCAGCCAAGCGGTGGCTCCCAGGGGCAGGCCTCTGATATTCATATCCAGGCACAGGAGATTCTCAAGATACGGCAGCGCTTGAATGAACGTCTTGCTTTCCATACCGGCCAATCAGTAGAGCAAATTGCTCTGGACACCGAGCGGGACAAGTTCATGAGCGCTGAAGAGTCGCAAAAATATGGCATGATTGATCAGGTGCTGGACAAGCGGCCATAGAGCCGTTAGGATTTTTAGTCGGCAAAAATTGTTTTATCTAGTTGATATAAAAGAATTTTACTTCCCCGTATCGACCAAAAATGAGTAGATTTGTAGAGACAGGATTATGAGCGACGAGAAAACCGGAAAAGGGGAAGACGACGGCAAACTGTTGTACTGTTCTTTCTGCGGCAAGAGTCAGCACGAAGTTCGCAAGTTGATTGCAGGCCCGTCGGTGTTTATCTGTGATGAATGTGTAGATCTCTGCAACGACATTATTACGGAAGAAGTCCAGGAGGCCGATGCCGAATCCGCTGGCGAAAAGCTGCCCAAACCCAAAGAGATCAACGCGATCCTCGACCAGTATGTGATCGGTCAGGTGCGAGCCAAGAAAATCCTTTCTGTTGCCGTCTACAATCACTACAAGCGTTTGCAAAGTGGTGGCAA
The DNA here is from genome assembly GCF_965660005.1 of Porticoccus sp. GTDB lineage: Bacteria > Pseudomonadota > Gammaproteobacteria > Pseudomonadales > Porticoccaceae > Porticoccus. Next base: position 118,899 of record NZ_CBFHYF010000001.1, on the reverse strand, counting down.
GGGTGCCGAAGGGGATATTGAGCTGGGCAAAAGTAATATTTTGCTGGTTGGCCCCACCGGAAGTGGCAAGACACTGCTTGCCGAAACGCTGGCCCGTCTGCTGGATGTCCCCTTTACTATCGCCGATGCCACAACCCTTACTGAAGCAGGTTATGTGGGTGAGGATGTCGAGAATATTATTCAGAAGTTATTGCAGAAATGTGATTACGATGTTGAAAAAGCCCAGCGCGGTATTGTCTATCTCGATGAAATTGACAAGATCTCACGCAAGTCAGACAACCCTTCCATTACCCGTGATGTGTCAGGTGAGGGTGTTCAGCAGGCCCTGCTGAAGCTGATTGAGGGCACGGTTGCCTCGGTCCCGCCACAGGGCGGACGCAAGCATCCTCAGCAGGAGTTTCTGCAGGTGGATACCGCCAATATCCTATTTATTTGTGGGGGCGCTTTTGCCGGTCTGGAAAAGGTTATCCAGGAGCGTTCTGATAAGGGTGGCATTGGCTTCAGTGCCCAGGTAAAAAGCAAGGATGCCAGTAAAAATATTGGTCAGACCCTGTCGGATCTGGAGCCGGAAGATCTGGTGCGTTTTGGTCTGATACCCGAGTTTGTGGGTCGTCTGCCAGTGATTGCTACCCTTGAGGAGCTTGATCGCGATGCGCTGGTGAACATCCTTGTGGAGCCAAAAAATTCACTGATTAAACAGTATGAAGCGATGTTTGAAATGGAAGGCGTGGAATTGGATATTCGTCGCGATGCACTGGAGACCATTGCCGAGCGTGCACTGGAGCGAAAAACCGGTGCCCGTGGGTTGCGTTCAATTATTGAAAACGTGCTCCTTGAAACCATGTATAACATTCCTTCTATGGATAACGTCTACAAGGTGGTCATCGACAGTGCAGTGATTCGTGGTGAGTCGGAACCACTACTGGTTTATGAAAACAAAGAGCAGCAGAAAGCGGCCAGTGATGAGTAAGTCATTTTTATATCCCCGAAAGGCCCTGCGGGGCCTTTTTTTTGCCTGTCGTCATTTATCTGTTGCCGGTCACTTGTATTTACCCGCGTAAACCCCATATTTGCAGTAAGCTTAATTTGGATTGAAACGCTCGCGAAGAGGTTAAAGAATGGGACAGAATGCTGTGCATAATCAATTGACAATGCTGCCTCTGCGAGACGTGGTGGTGTATCCCCACATGGTGATCCCATTGTTTGTGGGCCGGGAAAAATCGATTCTGGCTCTTGAGGAGGCCATGGCGCAGGACAAGCAAATTCTGTTGGTAGCCCAGAAAACTGCGGCTGAAGATGATCCCGTTCCCGATGATCTCTACCGTGTGGGAACGCTCTCCTCGGTTTTGCAGATGCTGAAACTTCCCGATGGCACAGTAAAAGTGCTCGTCGAAGGAGTCGAGCGAGTCAAGATCCACGATATGAATGAATCGCCCGGCTATTTTGTGGGTGTGTACGAAGTCATGCCCGACGAGGCATTGTCCAGCAAGGAGGCCGATGCATTAATGCGATCGGCCCTCACCCAGTTTGAACAGTATGTCAATCTGAGCAAGAAAATCCCCTCAGAGGTCGTCAGTACAGTGGCTGGTATTGAGGAGCCCGGTCGTCTGGCTGATACTCTGGCAACGCACATGACCCTCAGCGTTGAACAAAAGCAGGGAATCCTTGAAACCCCCTCTCTGACTACTCGACTGGAGATTTTGTTGGGTCTGATGGAGTCCGAAATTGAGCTTTTTGAAGTTGAGCAGCGCATTCGTGGGCGAGTCAAAAAGCAGATGGAGAAAAGTCAGAAAGAGTATTACCTCAATGAGCAGATGAAAGCGATCCAGAAGGAGTTGGGCGATGTTGAGGAGGGCGGAAATGACATTGAGCAGCTGGAAACTAAAATCAATGATGCCGGCATGCCAAAGTATGCTTTTGACAAGGCAAAGTCTGAGCTGAACAAGCTGAAAATGATGTCTCCGATGTCGGCTGAAGCTTCTGTCTTGCGTGGTTATATTGACTGGATGGTCAATGTGCCCTGGAAGAAGCGTTCGAGAGTTCGCCATGACCTGAAGCGTGCTGAATGGATTCTCCATGAGGATCACTATGGGCTTGAAGAGGTCAAGGAACGGATTCTGGAATTTCTGGCGGTGCAGCAAAGAGTGAAAAAACTCAAGGGGCCCGTGTTGTGTCTGGTAGGCCCGCCGGGAGTGGGCAAAACCTCACTGGGTGAGTCTATTGCCAAGGCCACGGGCAGGAAATATGTCCGTATGTCGCTGGGTGGTGTCCGTGATGAAGCTGAAATTCGTGGGCATCGCAGAACCTATATCGGCTCCCTGCCTGGCAAGCTGATTCAGAAGCTGGCTAAAGCCGAAGTAAAAAACCCGTTATTTCTGCTGGATGAAATCGACAAGATGGGCATGGACCATCGGGGTGATCCCGCCTCGGCGATGCTGGAAGTCCTTGATCCCGAGCAAAATAACAGCTTCAACGATCACTATCTGGAAGTTGATTACGACCTCTCTGAGGTTATGTTCATTTGCACCGCAAATTCGATGAATATTCCCGGCCCGTTGCTGGATCGCCTGGAGGTCATCCGTATCCCCGGCTATACCGAGCAGGAAAAAGTCAATATTGCGCTCAAATACCTGTTGCCAAAGCAACGTAAGGCGAATGGACTAAAGGCAAACGAGCTGGTCATGGACGAAGTTGCCGTCATGGACGTTATTCGTTATTACACCCGAGAAGCCGGTGTACGGGGCCTAGAACGCGAATTGGCAAAAATCTGCCGCAAGGTGGTTACCAAGCACGTCCGTGATGATAGCAAGGAAGTCTATCAGGTCACCTCCGCAGAGCTTGAAGATTTGCTGGGTGTCTACAAATATGATTTTGGCCGTGCTGAAGAGGAGAGTCAGATTGGTCAGGTAACCGGTCTTGCCTGGACTCAGGTAGGTGGCGAACTGTTGACTATCGAATCTTCAGCAGTGCCGGGCAAGGGGCAGGTGGTAAAAACCGGCTCTCTCGGTGACGTAATGCAGGAGTCTATTCAGGCGGCGTTGACGGTGGTGAGAAGTCGGGCAAAAACATTGGGCATCAAGCGCAATTTTTACCAGACAGTAGATCTGCATATTCATGTGCCCGAGGGGGCTACACCCAAAGATGGACCCAGTGCCGGTATCGGAATGTGTACTGCTTTCGTCTCGGTGCTCACTGGAATACCGGTGCGCGCCGATGTGGCGATGACGGGAGAGATTACCCTTCGCGGGCAGGTATTAAGAATCGGTGGTTTAAAGGAAAAATTGCTGGCTGCTCATCGTGGTGGTATTCGAACGGTGCTGATTCCCCATGAAAACGAGCGTGACCTCAAGGAGATACCGGAGAAAATTAAAGCAGATCTTGATATACATCCCGTCAAATGGATTGATGAAGTTTTGGAGATTGCGTTGATTCGAAAACCCGAGCCATTGTCTGATGAGGAGTATGATCGGGTCGACAAAGATGATACAAAAACCCTTGGTGACGCTGGAGCCCGCATAAATACTCACTAAACCGCTTGACCGGTTTTCGGGGGGTTGGTATAACGGTGCAGTCATCTTACATGCCACAGCCTGCGGGAAAGCAGTTAGGTCGTGTGTTGTAGGTGAACAGTCTTACTAACATAACAAGGGGATTATTGTGAATAAATCTGAACTCGTTGACGCTATTGCCGATGCTGCTGACCTTTCCAAAGCGTCTGCCGGTCGTGCACTGGATGCCGCTATTGACGCTGTAACCCGTACCCTGAAAAAAGGTGATTCGGTCTCTCTGGTAGGTTTTGGAACGTTCTCTGTGAAACAGCGTGCCGCTCGCACTGGCCGCAATCCTCAGACCGGCGCAGAAATCAAGATTGCCGCTGCTAATGTACCCAGCTTTAAAGCAGGTAAAGCTCTGAAGGACGCTGTTAACAAATAAAACGGCGTCTACTATTTGTCTTTGTTGTAGGTTGAAAGGCGCATCTGCGATGCGCCTTTTTTTATAAAATACTCCGATACGTTCAAATAAAATCAAATCAAGAGACTTCTATGCTGCAGGACTTTCGAGACAACCTCAAAGGCTCGGCCAAAATTGTGTTGGTCGCTATTATCATTGTGCCGTTTGCTCTGTTCGGTGTGGATGCCATATTTCTCAGTGGGAGCTCTGTTGAAGAGGCTGCCAGCGTCAATGGCGAGAGCATTACGGAACTTCGTTTGGAGCAATCTGTGGCGCTTCAGAAGCAGCAGATCCTAAACCGGTACGAGGATCTGGAGCCCTCCATGATCAATGATGAACAGCTTCGTGGTCCGGTCATGCAGCAGCTTATTCGCCAGAAAGTGGTCGAGCTTGCCGCCCAGGAGCGTGGCATGGCGATTGATGACAAGATGATCTACCGCCTGTTGCTGGAGGTTCCTGATTTTCAGGTGGATGGCAAATTTGATGTGCAGCGTTATGAGTTTGTGCTCAGGCAGATGGGTTACACACCCAATTCCTACAACAAGCTGCTGCGTGGAGATTTGCTGGGCAGCCAGTTTATGCAGGGGGTTGCCAATACCGGGTTTTCTACGGAGGGAGAAAACCAGTTGTTGGCGAGCATTACCGAGCAAACCCGGGATTTTTATTATCTGACGATTCCCCGTGCCCCGATACTGGAGGCGATTTCTATCACTGACGAAGAAATCGAAGCTTTTTACGAAAGCAACACAAACCAGTTTATGGCAGATGAGCAAGTGGTGGTGGAATACATAGAATTGCGCCCCGATGACCTGATACGAGATGTGGTTGTGGAGGAAAACGTTGTCAACGATGTGATTGAGGCGAGGGTGAGCGCTGCTCGTGCCAAGCAGTCACGACAAGTGGCACAGATCCTGCTTGAAAAGCAGGACGATGGCAGCCATCTCGATAAAATTTCTGACATCCGGCAACAGCTTGAAGCCGGTGAAGACTTTGCTGCGCTTGCTGGGCAGTATTCAGAGGATTACAGCACGGCTGAACAAGGTGGTGACCTTGGATTTGTGCAGCGGGGAGATTTGCCGGAATCCTTGAGCGTAGCACTGGATGCCCTGTCTGTCGGTGAGGTCTCTGGTCCTGTTGAAACCGATCTCGGTGTTCATCTGGTCAAACTGATAGCAGAAAAAGCGGCTGAACTACCCAATCGTGATGATATTGAACCGGGTATCCGGCGCGAACTTCAACAGCAGCTGGCCCTGGAATTGTTGCCAGAGCGTATCGAGGAGCTGAAAGATATCTCCTATAATGCGGACTCTCTGGAAAGTGTCGCCGATAGGCTTGATCTGCAGCTGCAGGTTAGTGAGCCATTCAGCCGCGATGGTGGTGAGGGCATTACAGACAAACCACAGGTAATAGCCGCCGCATTCAGTGAGCCGGTGCTGGAAAAAGGTGTCACCAGTGAGGTGCTCGATCTGGCAGATGATCACGTCGTGGTTTTGTCGCTTCGCGAGTGCATTCCGTCACAGCTAAAGTCGCTGGCGGAAGTCAAGTCCCGTATTGAGCAGATACTCAAGAAGGAACGTGCGGACCGTCAACTGATTGAGCGGGCTGAAACATTGGTCGCTCGTGTGAAAGCAGGTGAATCCATTGAAGAAGTGGCTAAAAAAGAGTCGCTCGAATGGCAGGTTAATCTCGACACCAAGCGTTTCAGCGGCAAACTTAATGAGGAGATCCGGCAATGGGTCTTCTCCATGTCAGAGCCTGCAGACAGCCCTGTCGTCAGCGATTTGCCCCTTGCCGATGGCGATCACGTGGTTGTGTCTCTGACCAGGGTGACGGAGGGTGATTTCACCAAGCTGAGTGAAGAGCAGAAGCAGGTGCTTTCCACGACGGTTGCCCTGACGGCCGCCAGTCGCGATTACCAGTCTTACGAGACCCTGCTGGTTGAACAAGCAGATATCGCATCTGAATACTAGATAGGTAGGTGTATTGATACACCAAGGTTCGTCTCACTTGCTATGGTTTGTAACGGTGGCACTGGAGGTGTTGTGAACATGGGGTTGTGATGAAGTAGCTACTATGTGGTGCCTACTATACAACCGATAGATATGGAGTTTTAAAGCATGGCAGATTATCAGTATGATCTGGTGATAATTGGCAGTGGCCCGGCTGGTGAGGGTGCGGCAATGTCGGCCGTAAAGCAGGGCTGGTCGGTGGCAGTGGTGGATGAGCGGCCTATGGTGGGGGGTAACTGTACCCATCTGGGAACCATCCCCTCAAAAGCTTTGCGCCATGCGGTCCGGCGCATGGTCCAGTTCAATACCATGCCCATGTTCCGCGCAGTGGGCGACCCCCGCTGGTTCTCATTCCCGGACCTGATGCAATCGGCCGATGATGTCATTCGCAAACAGGTTGAAGGGCGCACCAAAGATTATTCCCGCAATCGAATCAAACTCCATGTAGGGCGAGCCAGTTTCACGGATACTTATCAGATTTCCATCAAACAACCTGACCACACCCAAGAAACGATCAAGGGAAAATTTTTTCTGATTGCAACGGGTTCAAGTCCCTATCATCCCGAAGATGTTGATTTTGATCACCCCTGTATTTTTGACAGTGATTCCATTCTGAAACTGAACAGAACACCCCGCAATATTATTATTTACGGTGCGGGGGTTATCGGCTGTGAGTACGCATCGATTTTTGCTGGCCTCGAAACCCGTGTCGACCTGGTGAACAGTCGTTCGGGACTGTTATCGTTTCTCGATGACGAAATTTCTGATGCGCTTAGCTACCACCTCCGTGATCTGAATGTCACCGTTCGGCATAACGAGGAATATGACCACATAGAAACCCGTAATAACGGTGTCACCATGGAGCTGAAATCCGGCAAGCGGATTCACGCGGAGGCCCTGCTCTGGTCCAATGGCCGTTCCGGCAATACCAAAGGCATGGGTTTAGATGAGTTGGGACTGGCTGTCAATGAGCGCGGTCAGTTGGAAGTCAACGGGCACTATCAGACCACGGTGCCGCACATATACGCAGCTGGTGATGTGGTGGGATGGCCATCACTGGCAGGTGCAGCCTACGATCAGGGGCGGTTTGCTGCGGCACATATGTGCGGTGCAGCGCGCGAATATCACGTTGAAGATGTTGCCACCGGCATCTGGACAATCCCGGAAATCAGTTTTGTCGGCAAGACCGAGTCCGAGCTCACCGAACAGCAGGTTCCCTACGAAATAGGCCGCGCCTACTTCAAGAATATTGCCCGCGCTCATATTTCCGGAGAGGAAGTGGGTGTGCTAAAGGTGTTGTTCCATCAGGAAACACTGGAAATTCTCGGTGTGCATTGTTTTGGTGCCGAGGCATCGGAAATTATTCATATTGGTCAGGCCATTATGAACCAGCCCGGTGATGCGAATACCATTGAGTATTTTATTCGCACCACATTCAATTACCCGACCATGGCCGAAGCCTACCGAATTGCTGCCATTAACGGAATCAATCGGTTATGTCGGGAATCCCGCAAACTGGTAATCGGATGACCGGGCGGGGAAATCTGTTGGATTTGACAGGGTAGAATTGTGGGCAGAATCACTCTGCAGCGGTATTCCCCGGCTCAGTGCGCTTGAGTACCGAATGGAGCACATGTTCGTATTCAAAATAGACGTTGAACTCAGGGTATTCCCAGGATGAGATCGGCGGTTCTCCTACTGCGGGCTTCATGCTTGAGGGCTCGCCAAATTTAGCGCGAACCCTGTCCTTGCTGGTGCCCCGCTCCGGTTTCTCAATCGCCTGATTTTCTGACGACTGTTGCCCGACGGGAATAATGACCTGCTCGGCAACTGCAGCTATCGGCAGGCTCAATATCGCAAGGAAGGGCAGTACCAGTAGCTTGTTCATGATGAAATTCCCTTGAGTTCAAGCGTGTTGCCTGCAGTTCGAGGCCGCTTTTGTAAGATTCAATTATAGTAAGCTGAAATGCAGGAAGTGCAACTGCAAAATTGGCGGGTATCAAATAAACGGTTTATCCATCGGTTTGAAATGTTCACTTGTTTGCCTTCAGTGATTCCGATTTAATGCCTTCCCATGATTACCAATCTGCCTCTTTTTATCGGTCTGCGCTATATCCGCAGCAGACGCAAAAATGGTTTTGTATCCTTTATATCCCTGCTTTCTTTTATCGCCATGGCCCTGGGTGTGGCGGCACTTATTCTGGTACTTTCGGTAATGAACGGTTTCGATCGTGAAATCAGGCAGCGAATTCTCAATGTAGTGGCCCATACAGCAATATTCAATGAAGCCGGTGTCAGTAACTGGCAGCAATTGGGTGCTGATGCAGCCCTTGTTAAAGGTGTTGAGGCATTTGCTCCCTACGTCGAGGGTTACGGCCTGTTGTCTTCAGATGCCCAGGGGCAAGGTGTTCTGGTACAGGGCATAGACCCGCTTTTGGAGCACTCAGTCAGCCCGATCAGTGAGCATATGGTGGTTGGTGAGATGGCGTTACTTCAGCCGGGGGAGTATGGCATCGTTATCGGCAACCTCCTTGCCCGGTCGCTTGGGGTCATTCGGGGAGATGCTGTGGTCCTGTCGTTGCCTGAGTTGAATGTGACCCCGGCGGGTATTTTCCCCCGCTATAAACGGTTTCGCGTATTTGGTGTTTTCCAGGCGGGTGCGCAGGTGGATACCGGGCTCGCATTTGTTCATTATCGCGATGCCCAGAAGCTGTTTCGCACCCGTGATACAGTTACAGGTGTGAGACTTCGACTTGCCGATCCTTTTGATGCAAGTGAAATAGTTGCCACATTGACTGACAAAATTGATTCTGCTTTCAAGGCCAAAGCCTGGACTGAGGACATGGGCAATTTATTCCAGGCGATAGAGCTGGAGAAAAAGGTGGTTGGATTGCTGTTGGCGGCCATTATTGCGGTCGCGGCTTTTAATATTATCGCCAGCCTGATTTTGATGGTGGCTGATAAACGCCAGGATATCGCAGTGCTGCGAACTCTGGGTGTCGAGGCTGGAACAATTTCACGGATTTTTATGGTGCAGGGAAGCGCTGTCGGCTTTCTTGGAGTACTTTGCGGTGTGGTGGCGGGCAGTTTGCTTGCCCTGTGGATTGGCGACATCGTCCATTGGCTTGAATATGCAGCCGGCTTCAGTGTATTTGACCCGGATGTATATTTCATCAGCCAGTTACCCTCCAGGTTATTGTGGCCGGATGTCGTGATCATAAGCGGGCTCGGTTTTGGATTGAGCCTTCTGGCCACACTTTATCCGTCATACCGAGCGGGACAAATCTTACCGGCGGAGGCCTTGCGTTATGACCACTGATTCAACTGCAGTGATGCATTGTGGCAACCTCTCCAGACACTATTGTCAGGGTGCAGAGCGCATTGATGTGTTAAAGGGGTTGTCGCTGGAGGTTCACAGTGGCGAGAGGATCGCGATAATCGGCACATCCGGTTCCGGAAAAACCACGCTCCTGAACCTCCTGGGTGGGCTGGATGATCCGGACGAGGGTTTTGTCAATGTGATGGGTGCTGCGCTGAAGCCGATGAATGAATCAAAACGTGCTCGATGGCGCAATCAGCACCTGGGATTCGTCTACCAGTTTCATCATCTGCTGGGGGAATTCAGTGCACTCGAAAATGTGGCCATGCCGCTGCTGGTGGCAAAAATACCGGTTGCCGAAGCAAAAACGCAGGCACGGGATATGCTCGATAGGGTCGGGCTGGGATCGCGTTGTGATCACAAGCCCTCAGAGTTATCCGGGGGTGAGCGGCAGAGAGTCGCCATTGCGCGCGCTCTTGTGAGAAAACCGGCCTGTGTGCTGATGGACGAACCAACCGGTAACCTTGATCCTGTCACAGCAGAAACGGTACTGGAATTGTTGATGTCATTAAACCGGGATCTGGCAATCAGTTTTGTCGTGGTCACCCACGATGCCGAGGTGGCGTCCCGGATGGATCGGGTCCTCTCCCTCACAGAAGGTTGCCTGACTGATGTCACTGAATCTCGCTCCATGGCTCAGGAGTTGTAGCCGGCCGTGTTCAGACCTTTAACGCTCTTTATCGGGCTGCGTAATTTCACCTCCGGCACTGGCAGCCGGATGGTGTCGTTTATTTCGCTGTTGGCTATCCTGGGGCTGGTGATGGGTGTTGCCCTGCTGGTAGTGGTGATCTCAGTGATGAATGGATTCGACCGGGAGATGGAGTCACGTATTCTCGCAGCGGTGCCTCACATACGATTATCCAATGAGCAGGGTGTGCAGCAGACTGACAAATTGCATCAAATTCTGGAGCAGCAGCCGAATGTTCGTGCGGTGATGCCGTTTACCCGGTTGGAGGGGATGTTGACGCACCGCGGCAAAACAAGACCCGTAGAAGTGATGGGGCTGGAGCCGTCCCTGGCTGCTCCGTTCATGGGTATGTTCGTTGCCTCTGAGCTGATGATGCGGCTGGCTGATCATTCCAATGGACTTTTGATGGCGGGTGGGGTTGCCGAAAAACTGTCGTTGTCCACAGGTGATCGAGTGACATTGCTGGTTCCGTCAGCCGGTGGAAATGGGCGACAGCAGGCGCCCAGAATAGCCACGTTTACGTTGCTCGGTACCTTCGATACCCATACGGCTGCTGATCAGAGTCTGGTGCTGGCCGGTCTCGAAGTAGTATCCAAACTGGCGGGGCATGCTGATCGGGCTCAGGGATTGCAGGTGAGAGTGGTCGATGTCTTCCAGGCTCGCCAGACCGGCTATGATCTGTTGCAGGTGCTGCCACTCGGTTACCGGTTTTCCGATTGGATACAAACCCATGGCAATCTCTATCAAGCCATAAAAATGTCCCGAAATCTGGTTTCCCTGCTGGTTTTTCTGATCATTGCCATCGCTGTTTTCAATGTAATTTCAATGTTGATGATGACCGTGATCGACAAGCGTGCCGAGATTGCGATCCTCAAAACACAGGGGTTTGTCCGGCATGAAATTGTTGCAGTTTTTCTCACCCAGGGCGCACTGATCGGATTGTTTGGTACCCTGCTGGGCGTGCTGTTGGGAGTGGCCGGAGCCCTGAATATTACGGCGGCAGCCCGGTGGCTTGAATCATTGATGGGTCGCCCGTTACTCAACTCGGAAATCTATCCGCTTGACTATCTTCCCTCGGCGTTGCTCTGGCACGATGTCGTGATGATTATCGTGGTGGCATTGGCGTTGAATTTTCTGGCAACCTTGTATCCCGCCATCCGTGCATCTAATACCCGCCCTGCAGAAGTCCTGAGATATGAGTGATCGCCTGCTATCGGTTAGGGTTTACCCCTCCGACTCAATAGGGCCGCTGCGTGTCCCAGGCGTTTCTTCTGGCGACGGTCCCAATTTCTGATTACCTGCCATCGCCACAGATTGAAAATGGCCAGATAGCCAATGATGCCACTTGTTAAGCCGCAGATCAGACTACCGGTCAACAATGGCAACCAGATTCGACTACTCTGTGCGATCGCCCAATCCCAGCTTAACTCAATAACAAGGTGAGATTCTCTTTGGCCCAGCAGCCAGGCACCCACGCCGTAAGCAGATAAAAACATCGGGGTGATCGTCAACGGATTGCTGATCCAGATCAGTGCCACTGCCAGCGGCAGATTGCTGCGGAGAATCAATGCCAATAGCGCAGCTACCAGAGTTTGGCCCGGAATTGGCAGGAAAGCACAAAAAAGTCCGATAAAAAAAGAGGTCGAAATGGAGGCCCGGTTGATATGAAACAGATTGGGATCCCTCTGTAACGGCCCCATCCAGCGAAGGGGCCGCACGTGAAGAATCTTGTGTGGATCCGGCAGGAAGCGACGTAAAATCTTTTTTGGCATAAGTCCTGATTGATGGAGTGCGGGCGCGAATTATGATCAGTTTTCGTTCGGGAGACTACTGGTCAGATCAACCGGGTAGTTGTTTCTGTCAGCGTACCATGTTCAGATCAGTGAGATTATTCTAATCTCTAGGATCTTGTGCGCGTTTAAAGCAGGTCAAAATAAAATATGGAATCAGTCATGTCAGGTTGGGTTTCCTTCACGCTGAATTCTCTGGCCGCCATTTTTGTGATTTCCTTTGGCCTGGTGATACTCACGCTGTTAGTGTTTTATATCATTGATATCACTCAGACGAAGCACGCGGTTCGCCGGAACTATCCCGTTGTTGGTCGCTTCCGTTACCTGTTTGAACACATGGGTGAATTTCTTCGACAATATTTCTATGCCATGGATCGCGAGGAAATGCCTTTCAACCGGGCAGAGCGTGCCTGGGTCTATCGGGCCTCGAAGGATGTGGATCGAACCCTTGCCTTCGGCTCAACCCGCGATCTGCGCCCGCTAGGTTCAATATTTTTTGTTAACTGTGCCTATCCTACGCGTGGCGAGGATGCGGTGGCCCCCAGTCCCATTACCATCGGCCCCTATTGTGAAAAACCGTTTACAACAGTCTCCATTCTGAACATTTCCGGTCTGAGCTATGGAGCACTGTCGAAACCTGCCTTGCAGGCCTTATCGCGCGGTGCGGCTAAAGCCGGCTGCTGGTTAAATACCGGCGAAGGGGGGTTATCCTCTTACCACCTTGAAGGTGGCTGCGATATTGTTTTTCAGATTGGCACGGCGAAATTCGGTATTCGGGATGAGCAGGGACGACTCAGTGAAGAGAGGTTGGCTGGTGTTGCCGCTCATCCGGAGGTCAAAATGTTTGAGATCAAGCTCAGCCAGGGTGCCAAGCCGGGCAAGGGCGGAATCCTGCCCGGTGCCAAGGTCACTGAGGAGATTGCGCTCATCCGGGCCATTTCAGTAGGCGAGGATGCGATCAGCCCGAACCGGCATCTGGAAATTACCAACGCTGCAAGCCTGCTGGATATGACTGATCAGGTGCGCAGGGTGACGGGCAAACCCGTCGGATTTAAAACGGTTATTGGCGATACCCTGTGGCTGGAAGACCTGTTCAAGCTGATACTGGAGCGAGGCATTGAAACGGCGCCCGACTTTATCACCATAGACGGTGCTGAGGGTGGTTCAGGTGCTGCTCCCCAGGCACTAATGGACTATATGGGGTTGCCCATTCGGGAGAGTTTGCCGGCTGTTGTGGATTTGCTGTGCGGCTATGGCCTCAAAGCGCGTATCAAGGTGATTGCGTCGGGAAAACTGATTGTCCCTTCCAGTGTGGCATGGGCTCTCTGCATGGGTGCGGATTTTGTCAACTCCGGGCGTGGTTTCATGTTTTCTCTGGGTTGTATTCAGGCCATGCAGTGCAATAAAAATATCTGTCCCACGGGCGTTACTACCCATGATCCGAAACTGCAGCGTGGACTGGATCCAACGCTGAAGTCCGAGCGGGTAGCAAATTATGTGGCGAATATGACCTATGATGTTGGAATGATCGCTCATTCCTGTGGTGTTTTTGAGCCCCGACAGCTGCGCCGTCACCATGCCAGAATGGCGACCAGCTCCGGTCGCTCGGAAAGTCTTGAAACCCTTTATCCATCGGTACAAACGGGTGCGATGTTATTTCCACCGGGAAATATTGAGCAATGACCCCGCCGCGGTGTCAGAGGTGAAACCGATCAGTCAGCTGGGCCGTCAGTTGGAATGGCAGGGGGTATGTTGAATGGGTCAATCCATTGAGAAAACCAGTTTTACTCCCGCTGATTTCAAGCGGTTTGAAGAAAAATTGCATCACTGCCTCGATGCACTGGATAGTCTCCTGGCCCGGCCAGGATTTGGTCAGGGCAATGCCAGTATTGGTGCAGAACTGGAGTTGTATCTGGTCGACGGGGAGGGTGGGCCGCTCCTGCGCAATCTGGAAGTTCAGGCGCAAGCTGGCGACCCCAGGCTGACGCTTGAACTGAACCGCTACAACCTCGAGTTTAATCTTTCCCCCGTGTCTGCGATGGGTCAGCCATTTTCTGCAATCGAAAAGCAGATGCTGGAAATCATGACGAATTTGCAGGCCCTGTTGAGTGAAGAGGGTGGCGGTGTCATCCCTATCGGCATTCTGACCACGCTTGGACCCCATCATTTTGGCGAAGCTGTGATGACAGATGAGCCTCGTTATCAGGTTCTCGCTGAAGCCATTCGAAAATCTCGGGCCGATGCTTTCGGCATTAATATTGACGGCCCGGATCCGATTCATCTGGTTCACGGTGATGTGACACTGGAGGGTGCCTGTACGTCCTTTCAGTTGCACTACCGCACCGATCCCGCCCGGTTTGGCAGGTTGTGGAACGCTATCCAGTTAATTACTCCCTTGATGGTTGGTGTCGCCGCCAACTCGCCACTCCTGCTGGGACACCGTCTCTGGCACGAAACCCGGGTCCCGCTCTTCAGACAGTCCATCGATGATCCTGCAGCCGTGAATGATGGCTGGAACAAGCCTGCCCGTGTCAGTTTTGGCCATGGCTGGTTGCGCGGGAACGCTTTGGAATTGTTCAGGGAAATGGTGCAACTCTATAAACCTCTGATGCCGCTGGTCAGTGCGGAAGATCCCCGGGCCGTGGTGGCAGGCGGTGGCATACCGTCACTTGAGGAGCTTTGTTTGCATGACAGGACCATCTGGTCCTGGAACCGGCCAATTTTTGATCCCGAGGGGGATGCTCATTTGAGGATAGAGATGAGAGCACTGCCGGCGGGACCAACGCCACTGGATATGGCAGCAAATGCGGCACTGTTTATCGGGCTTGCCGAGGGGCTGGCCGATCAGCTGGAACCCTTGTTGTCGGCACTGCCGTTTGCCTATGCCGAGGAGAACTTTTATCGGGCGGCAAAGGATGGTCTGCAAGCGCAGTTACTATGGCCAAATGCGCGACAAAATGGTTTGCATGAGCAATCACTGGCCAGTGTATTGAGCAAGCTGTTGCCCACTGCGGAAGAGGGTTTCGCCAGTATCGGGGTCGAGGGAGAGGAATGCCGGAAGTGGCTGAAGATCATCGAGCACAGATTATCAACCGGTGTGAATGGTGCGAGTTGGCAGTTGGCCCAATTTACTCAATTGATGTCAGCTGGCATAAACCGCAAAGAGGTTTGTCGGCAGTTACTGGCAGCCTACCAGGCGCGCTCGGTTGCCAATACGCCGGTATCCCAATGGGCTGATATCGAGTAGATAGAGGTGTGAATATGCAGTGGGGGGGAACCTTCAGAATTCTCCAGAAGCTTTTGGCAGAGGATGTACCAGCATCCGTTACCGATTTCCTTGTGCAGCTTGGCGGCCCAGCGGTGATCAAACTGGACGGGCGAGATAGCAGCCGTTGCCGTTTTTTGGTCACTCTGCTGCACGGCAATGAACCCTCCGGTTTGAAAGCGATCCACCAATTGTTATGCGAGAGCTTTGAACCGGAGGTGGATACCTATCTGGCTATTGTCTCGGTCGAGGCGGCATTGACCGAGCCTCAGTTCAGTCACCGCTATTTGCCAGATCAGCGAGATATGAATCGGCTGTTCGCCCCCCCCTACTCAGATGCACAGGCCATGTTGGCTGCTGAATTGCTGGATATCATCCGCCGGGTCGGCCCCGAGGCCGTGATTGACCTCCACAATACCTCCGGTGATGGGCCCGCTTTTGCGGTCGCTATGGAAGAGCAGCCCATTCATATGGATATTGCCATTCTCTTTACCCACCGCCTCATTATTACCGATATCCGTCTGGGGGCGTTGATGGAGTCCCCAGGCCTCGGTTGTCCGGTAGTGACGATTGAGTGTGGCGGCGCCGCACAGGCGTTGTCCGACACGATCGCCCGGCAGGGATTAAAGCGGTTCATGACGGAGGCAGACCTGTCCAGGCCGGAATTACCCGATTCAGAGCGATTGGTAGAGCGAGACATCTACCGGCATCCAGTGAGACTGGAGCTGAAGTCCGGGGGACGATTGTGCTATGCAGAGGAACCCTGTCCCGGCATGGATATTACCTTGCCACTTCATCTCGACCGACGAAATTTTGGTATTGTCGGTCCGGATTCACCCCTGGCCTGGTTGGGTCCAGCGGGTATCCAGAATCTCCGGGTGGTTGATGCCAACGGTGATGATGTTATTGATGACTATCTTGTTTCCTGGGAGAGTAAGCTTTACCCGCGAACCTTTTTAAAGCTTTTTATGGCCACCACCAACCCCTCGATAGCGGTGAGTGATTGTATTTTTTATGCAGTGAAAGAAGTGGATCATACCCATTTGCCGGCTACCTGAATGGCATGGCCTGATGGATTGGAGGCCCAGGGGTTACAGCGATCAATTACAGCAATGAAAAGTACTCGGGTACTAATCTCGATGCCGGACCCTGATGGCATTCATCAAACTGTGAACCATTGATTGAGGTCTCCAGGTTTAGCTCAACGCTGTATGCCCCGGCCGCTTTGGCCGCTGCGAAAAACCCCGCAGCCGGATAGACATGGCCGGAGGTGCCAATGGCAATAAACAAATCACACTGGTGTAAAGCCCGGTAGATTTCACCCATAAAAAGTGGCATTTCACCAAACCAGACTACGTGGGGGCGAAGGGTACCTATTTTGTTGCAACAGGGGCATGCCATCGATTCTGCGGTATCCTGGCGGCAATCAAAAATATTCCCGGAAGTGCTGCAACGGGTTTTCATTAATTCCCCGTGCATATGAAGGACATGGCGGCTGCCTGCCCGCTCATGAAGATTGTCGATATTCTGTGTAACCAGCGTCAAGTTGCCGGAAAATTGCTGCTCAAATTCAGCCAGTGCGATATGGGCTGGATTGGGTGTGACACCCGGATCCAGCAGTTGTTGCCTTCGCTCATTATAGAACTGGTGTACTGTGGCTGGGTCGCGGGCAAAGCCTTCTGGCGAGGCAACATCCTCTACCCGATGGTTCTCCCAGAGTCCATCGTTGGCCCGGAAAGTCTGTATGCCGGATTCAGCAGAGATTCCGGCACCGGTTAAAATGACAATGGTCTGACAGGTTTTGGCTGGCATAGGACATCTGACATGATTTCTGTCAGTCTAACAGGCAAATATTGCCAACCGATATTCCGGTGTGCACTAACTGTTCAGGTTCCCAGGGTTCATAAACCTGGAGAATTTTTACAGGATACTATGTCCGCAGTTTGAAAGTCGTATCCTCCGCTGCTGCGGCCACAGCTCTAAAAAAATATAAAACTCGCTTGCTGGAGAAGTATTACATCGTGTTCAATCCGTTTTTCTCCATCACGACTATGCTGTTCGGTCACTTCAGTACTGTGCTGTTGGTCAGAAGTGAAGGCGAGATCTATAGGCAATTTCTGAAGTGTGATCATTATTGTGGCCAGCCGGATACGAATTTGTTCAGGGTGGTGGGTGATCGCGGTGGTAAAGGGATCCTGTTGGACTAATGGCCAGTTTGCAGCTCAGTATTGTGATACCAGTGGTCAACGAAGGTGCAGAGGCAACCCAATGTCTCCAGCATCTTCAGGCGCTGCGCGAATCGGGGGTCGAGCTGGTCGTGGTGGATGGTGGGAGTTCAGATGATTCAGTCGAGCTGGCCCTTGCTTTGGCTGATACGGTTATCAGCAGCCCGCGTGGCCGCGGCATACAGATGAACGCGGGTGCAGCAAAGGCCAGTGGCCGCTATCTGCTGTTTCTGCATTGCGATACCCGATTACCTGCCGATTTTTCAACACGTTGGCTGTCTGGCAATGACTGGGGGTTTTTCGCAATCAGGCTGGCTGGGGACCATTGTGCATTCCGGGTGATCGAGCGGGCGATGAGTTGTCGAGCCCGTCTCTCCGGCATTGGCACTGGAGACCAGGGGCTGTTTGTACGTCGTGATATTTTTAATCAGATCGGCGGTTTTGCTGCTATCCCGCTGATGGAAGATGTGGAAATCTGTCGCCGCCTGAAGGTCCGTTGTCCGCCCGAAGTGTTGCCTTCTCCTGTTTGGACTTCTGTTCGTCGCTGGCAGCGGCGGGGGATTGTCAGCACCGTATTGCAGATGTGGTGGTTGCGGCTGGCGTTTTTTCTGGGTGTTTCCCCGGTGCGTCTGGCCAGGCAGTATTATCCTGAATGATACGCGGCTCCTCTGACAGCTGCCTGATTCAATTTGCCAAAGCCCCACTTCTGGGTGCTGTAAAGACCCGCTTGGAGCCCGCGTTGGGGCAAGCGGGCTGTGCTGCATTGCATCGGGCTCTAGTCAGCTGGGTATTCAATCGTCATTTGCCCGTGGGTCAGGTAGACAGTGAACTCTGGTCTGACAGTGAACATTCCTTTTTTGATGCTCTTCTGGCTAATACGGGCGTACCGTTGCGCCTGCAGAAAGGCGATGACCTTGGGCAGCGCATGTCCCATGCCTTTACCGACCGATTGCCGCATTACCGCAACGTGTTGTTGATTGGTAGCGATTGCCCGGGTATTGACCGTGATTATATTGCCGCTGCGCTCAAGGCATTGCAGGTGGCTCCTGCTGTATTTGGTCCGGCCTGCGATGGTGGCTATGTGCTGGTGGGACTCAATCGTCCCTGTCGGGCTATTTTTGAGGATGTCCCGTGGGGGACAGAGGTAGTTATGGAGGTGACGCGGCAGCACTTGATGGCGAACAGCTGGGACTGGCTTGAACTCGATCCATTGGTCGATATTGACCGAAATGAAGATCTGCACTATCTAATAAGTGGTGCTGAGCGAAAACTATTTTTTAAAAAATACTTAACAATTTGATATTAAAAGATTTATTTTTCTTGACCCGCTTGTGATTTACGCCTATTTTGCGCAAAATCACAAGTGCATTACCCCTGCCTCGCTGGGGTTGTTCTGTCGGGATCCAGGAGTTTCGATATGAGTGGCGAAGACGCTTTAGAAGACGATGATTTCGATGTTGAAGAAGGCGATGCCGGTCGGGAAACCGAAACGGCTGAAGTCGTCGTAAAAATAGTCAATTCAGAGGCCAGAAGACGCCTTGAGGATCGGCTTGAAGAGCGCCGGCTGCAAAAGTTGATAGGTGACTACGAATACGATATTGACTGATGGCAGCGATCTGCTGTTTTTCTCTTGATATGGTTTAACTTTTTTCCTTACTACCCTGAGTTTTGGCATAATATCCGCTACGCCCTTGGCTGGATGTTTTCTGTTGTTCCAAACTCCGCAACTGACACTGGACTCGATTGCCTTTGAACGGGATGATCGTGTGTTGTTCTCTGACATTTGCCTGTCAGTCGAACCCGGGGATATTCTTCAAGTAGAAGGGCCCAATGGGGTCGGTAAGACCACACTACTGCGAATTCTTTCAACTGCTCTGATGCCCACTGCCGGCAAGTTGTTTTGGCAGGGTATTGATGTCGCTCGCCATCGCCAGCTGTATTTGCAAAATCTATTGTTTCTTGGCCACTTGCCTGGTCTGAAGCAACCCCTCTCACCCATTGAAAACCTCACCTGGTGGCGCCGTATTCACCGGGACAATAGTCCCTTAAAGGATGAAGAAATATTGCATTCAATGGGTTTGTGCGGCTATGAGGATATCCCCTGTTATGCCTTGTCCGCGGGCCAGCAGCGGCGGGCGGTACTGGCTCGTCTATTGGTGACGGATGCTCCTCTCTGGATCCTTGATGAGCCGTTTACCGCAATTGACAAACAGGGTGTTGCCGATCTTGAGGTGCTTCTGACAGCTCATGCGCGGCGCGGGGGTATGGCCGTGCTCTCAACACATCAGGACCTGGGCATTGCCAACGTGCGCCGTTTTCCTCTGGTGGCTCCGGTGGAGATCGTTTGAGTATGGGTTATGGTTTTGTCGCAATATTGCGCCGCGATTTACTGCTGGCATTTCGCAACCCCGGTGAGATAGCGAATCCGGTCATCTTTTTCTTCATTGTTGTGACGCTCATCCCGCTCGGTTTGACGCCCGAGGCCTCCCGTCTGGCTGAAATTGCACCCGGTATTTTGTGGGTTATGGCTTTGCTGGCATCACTGCTTTCAGTGGAGGGGCTGTTCCACAGTGATTATCGGGACGGCACATTGGAGCAGCTGGTTATTTCCCCCCAGCCACTCTATTTGATGGTGTTGGCAAAAATTTTAGCCCATTGGCTGATAACGGGTCTGCCATTAACCCTGCTGGCACCAGTTTTAGGTATGATGTTATCTCTTCCCGCGGCGGGATATCTACCACTGGTTCTGGGTCTGCTGATGGGTACCGCAGTATTGAGTTTGCTGGGTGCGATAGGTGTCGGCCTGACGGTTGCCCTGCGCAAGGGCGGATTGTTGCTGTCACTGATTGTGATGCCACTATATATGCCGGTGCTTATTTTTGGTGCCAGCGCGGTTCAGCGAGCTGTGGATGGATTTTCGGTGCAGGGGCCGTTAGCGGTAATGGGTGCGCTGCTGGCTTTTTCATTGCTGGTTTCCCCGTTTGCCACGGCCAGTGCTCTGCGAGTCAGTATGCACGGTTGATTATTGGGTCGGTGGCTCGACCAACAAATAAGGCTAAAGACGACTATGTGGCAATGGTTTCATCGTTTGGGCTCACCCCGCTGGTTTTATCAAACCAGTGGCAAGTGGCTCCCCTGGTTGGGGGGCATCACCTTTTTGTTGCTGGTTGTCGGGCTGGTGTGGGGGCTGGGTTTTGCGCCACGGGATGCGAAACAGGGAAACCGTTTCCGGATTATCTATATTCATGTGCCGGCCTCTTTTCTGGCGCTGGCCGGTTACTATGTGATGGCAATTGCCGGTGCTGTGGGTCTGATCTGGAAAATGAAGCTGGCGGATATGATCATGAAGTCAGCGGCGCCGCTTGGTGCAGCATTGACGTTTATTGCACTGATTACAGGTGCCATTTGGGGAAAGCCTACCTGGGGAACCTATTGGGTCTGGGATGCTCGAATTACCTCGATGCTGGTGTTGTTGTTTTTATACATGGGCGTGATGGCCCTGCAGCACTCCTACAGCAGTATGGACGCAGCGAACAAGGCCAGTGCGGTATTGTCACTGGTGGGGATGGTGAACATCCCGATCATTTATAAGTCGGTTGACTGGTGGTACACACTGCACCAGCCCGCGACCATCAAATTTACGGAAGCGCCCACCATGCACCCTGACATGTTCCATCCACTGTTGGTGATGATAGCGGCGTTTTATTGTTTTTATGCGTTGGTTCTGATTCTCAACACCCGATCGGAGATTCTATATCGCGAGCGTCGGGCCAGTTGGGTAAAGGATATGGTGTTACAAAGTCAGGGGTAATTGACGTTGATCTTTCGTTTTGACAGTTTCCAGGATTTCCTGCAGATGAGCGGGCATGGCCCGTACGTGTGGTCTGCCTATTTGATATCGATTCTGATTATGATCTGGCTTGCGTTAAGCCCACTTTTGCGGCAGGCGGGCGTTCGACAGGCTGTTGCCCGGGAACTGCGCCGTGAAACCGCCAGGCGGGATAGTTTGAGCACGGAAAGTCGGCAATGACCTTAAAGCATACCTGCAGAAACCAGAGTTAAATTATGATGCATCCGATTCGTCGACAGCGACTTTTTTTGGTGGTCTTTATTGTGGTGGCGGCTTCTCTGGCGGTTGGTCTCATGACCTATGCTTTGCGTGATAATATCAATCTGTTCTATCCGCCTTCGGATATTGCCGCCGGAGATGTCCCGCAGGGTGTCCGCATTCGCGCAGGTGGCATGGTAGTAGACGGTAGCGTTGAGCGGGCGAGTGATTCGCTGTTCGTCCGTTTTCTGGTAACGGACGGTGAAGCCGATGTAGAGGTCCACTATACCGGCATCCTGCCCGATCTGTTTGCTGCGGGTGAAGCCGCTGTGGTTGCAGGCGAGCTGAACAAGCAGGGCGTTTTCATGGCGTCTGAAGTGTTGGCAAAACATGATGAAAATTACACTCCTCCGGAAGTGGCAGATGCCATGAATGCCGCCCACCAGCGAGCGCAAAAATCGGTGGATGAATCCTGACAGGAAAAACCGGGTGTTAACCTAATGCTTGCAGAAAATGGTCACTTTGCGCTTATCCTGGCGCTGATTTTAGCCTTGTTGCAGTCTGCTATTCCCCTGGCTGGTGCATCCCTTGGTAATCGCTTATGGATGGCCTCAGCGAGACCATTGGTGGTTGGACAGACCGTCATGGTTGCTTTCAGCTTTGGTTGTCTGGTGGCGTTGTTTCTGAACGATGACTTTTCCGTGCGCTATGTCGCCGCCAATTCCAACACGCTACTTCCCGATTATTTCAAGATCAGTGCTGTGTGGGGTGCTCATGAGGGCTCTCTGTTGCTGTGGGCATTAATTCTGGCGGCATGGAGTTTCGCGGTGGCGCTGTTCAGCCAGACTTTGCCAAAGGAGCTGGTGGCAAGAGTGTTGGCGGTGATGGGATTGATCAGTGTCGGTTTTTACCTGTTCATGCTATTCACCTCTAATCCATTTGAGCGCAGTTTGCCGTTTTACCCGGCGGAGGGTGCTGATCTGAACCCGCTGTTGCAGGATGTCGGGCTGATTTTCCATCCGCCGATGCTGTATATGGGTTACGTGGGCTTTTCGGTGGCCTTTTCCTTTGCCGTGGCTGCCCTACTTGCCGGTCGCCTGGATGCAGCCTGGGCCCGCTGGACCAGACCCTGGACTAATATGGCCTGGGTATTTCTGACACTCGGTATTGCATTGGGTAGCTGGTGGGCCTATTACGAGCTGGGTTGGGGCGGATGGTGGTTCTGGGATCCTGTGGAAAATGCCTCATTCATGCCATGGCTGGTGGGAACGGCGTTGATCCACAGCCTTGCTGTGACGGAAAAACGCGGCGTGTTTCGCAGCTGGACGCTGCTACTGGCCATCTTTGCTTTTTCACTCAGCCTGCTCGGCACATTTCTGGTCCGTTCCGGGGTATTGACTTCTGTGCATGCTTTTGCCGCTGATCCGGAGCGGGGCGTTTTTATCCTGATGTTTCTCGCACTGGTGGTGGGTGGTTCGCTGTTGCTTTATGCCCTGCGGGGACCTGCTGTCAAAGGTGTGACCCGTTTTGCCGGTGTTTCCCGGGAGATGTTTCTGCTGGGCAACAATATCCTGTTGGTCAGTGCCATGGTGATTATTCTGCTGGGGACGCTTTATCCCCTGTTTGCCGATGTGCTTGATTGGGGCAAAATTTCTGTCGGTCCGCCGTACTTCAACCTGTTTTTTGTCCCGTTGATGCTTATCCTGGCGGTGTTTATGGCGGTAGCTCCAGTGATGCGCTGGAAGCGGAACAGCCTTGCCGGCCTGCGACGGTTTCTGACGCCACCATTGTTGATTTCATTGCTGGCAGGCGCCTTCTCACCACTGCTGTTTGACACGGACTATTCTCTGATCGTTGCGGTGACGATGGCCGTGGCAATCTGGGTGCTCGCAGTGACATCGCTTGATCTCTGGCAGAAATCCGGTCATTCCCGCTCCAGGTGGCACGGTCTGACACGGCTGAAAGGCAGTTACTACGGTATGATTCTCGCGCACCTCGGGGTAGCAGTCTGTATGGTGGGAGCCGCTGTAACGACGGTTTACAGTATTCAGCGGGATGTGAGAATGTTGCCGGGCGATCTGGTAGAGATGGCTGGATACCAGTTCCAATTTGTCGAGCTGCGCAAGGTGCAGGGTCCCAACTATGTTTCGGACCAGGCATTGGTCGCAGTGACCCGCGATGGCCAGCGGGTGAATGAGCTGAAGCCTGAAAAACGTCGTTATGTGGCCAGTGGTCAAACCATGACCGAGGTGGGTATAGACGGAAACCTTTGGCGTGACCTCTATGTGGCATTGGCAGAACCATTGGAGGGCGGAGCTTGGGCGATCAGGGTACATTACAAGCCATTTGTCCGCTGGATCTGGCTGGGTGCCTTGTTGATTTCCATCGGTGGGTTGATTGCGGTGCTGGATAAGCGATATCGGCGACAGCGGGTCATCCAAGCCGGGTCGGAGATGGTAGGCAATAGTTGAATGATCGGGTGGTGATGTGTCCAGGTTAAAGCTTTTTTTACCCTTGATGGTGTTTGTGGTGTTGGCCATTTTTCTGCTCAATGGTTTGGAGCGTGACCCCAATGCCATGCCCTCAGCGCTCATTGACCGGCCCGTGCCGGCATTTTCTCTGCCGGTACTGGGCGATGAGACGCGGTCGGTGACTCAAGCATTGTTTCAGGGTGAGCCGACGCTGCTTAATGTCTGGGCAACCTGGTGTGTTGCCTGCCGGGTTGAACACCCCTTTCTCAACAAGTTGGCTGGTGAGGGAATACGGATTATCGGTTTGAATTACAAGGATGACAACGAGGCGGCTAGAAAATGGCTGATGGACAAAGGCGACCCCTATGCATTAAGTGTGATTGATGCGCGGGGTCGAATGGGGCTGGACCTGGGAGTTTTCGGGGCGCCTGAAACCTACATCGTGGATCGAACCGGCACTATACGTTACAAGCACATTGGTGTTGTGGATGAGCGCGTCTGGCGAGACAAGCTCCTGCCCGTGTGGCAACAAATTCAATGAGGTGACGGTTGTATGTCAGATGAAGATTATCAACGCGGAATGAAGGTGCGTCGTCAGGTGATGGGCGATGAGTTTGTCGATCGATCCATGGCGGCAGCCACGGCATTCACACAACCGGTTCAGGACTATATCAATGAAAACTGCTGGGGCTCTGTGTGGGCACGTGACACACTGCCGCTGAAAACCCGCAGTATGATTACGATTGCCGTTCTGGCTGCGCTGAAAGCACCGGCAGAACTAAAAGGCCATGTGCGCGGTGCGCTGCGAAACGGTTGCACCGCGGAGGAAATTCGCGAGGTATTGCTGCATACGGCCCCCTATATCGGTGCGCCTGCCCTTCAGGAAGCATTCCGTGCAGCAAAGGAAATCGTTGAAGATCAGTGAGCGTGGCAGGCTGAGCGCAGTCAGTCTGTTTGTCTTCCCCCGGGGATCATCAAATGACCCTTCAGCAGCCAGATGACGGGCCGTTTGAGTATTGAAAGCAGGTAAAAACAGGATCAGCTATGCACAGGGCTTCAATTGTCGGAACGATTCTACTGTTGATGTTGGTTTTCACTGGTCCGATCGGGGCCGCTGAGGATGTGCAGGCATTTTCCTCCGAGGACAAACGACAACGGTTTCACGCCCTGGTGGCGGAATTGCGTTGTCCAAAATGTCAGAATCAGACCCTGGCAGATTCAAATTCTCCTATAGCACAGGATCTCCGCAGTGAGATTTACCGGATGCTGGAAGAGGGGAAAACAGACAGGCAGATCGTCGACTTTCTGGTTGACCGTTATGGTGAATTTGTCATGTATCGTCCGCCGGTCAAAAAGACCACACTGATACTCTGGCTGACGCCATTGCTCCTGGCAGTGCTTGGTATTGGTATTTTATGGTGGGTATACCGTCGCCAATCCATGAACGCAGACCTGTTAAATTCTCGGCCCGGCGGGGTATCGGCAACGGCCGCCAGCAGTGAAGTATTGTCTGCGAAAGAACAGGCGCAATTACAAACTCTGCTGGGGGAGAGCGAACGGTCTGGATCAGATGATGCTAAAAGCAGTGGTGGGGTGGAGCGATGATCTGGTCAATCCTGGCTTTTCTTACTTTGCTGGCCGCTGTTTTTGTGATTTATCCACTGCTGCGAAAAGCACCCCGGGTGCAGTCAGAGGAAGGGCAACAGGCGAACATTGTATTGTTTCGCGAGCAGCTGTCGGCGCTCGACCGCCAATTGGCCGATGGTGAAATGGATGAGTCGCAGTATTCTGAGCTGGTCGCTGAACAGCAACGCCTGCTACTGGCTGACGAGTCAGATTTACCGGTGATAGAACCCCCCTCTCGATCTCGTGGAGCCTGGTTGTTGATGGTGGGCCTGTTGTTACTGCCGTTGTTGGCTTTCAGCCTTTACCAGCAGCTTGGTGCCAGCGAAGATGTGCTGATCAGTGAGTTGATGGAGAAGCGCCTTGCAAGCCGGGACAGTCAAGCAGATGCCGAAATTCGGCAGCAGTTGCAAAACAAGATTGCCCGACGTCTGCAGGACCAGCCCGATAATGTGTATTACCTTGTTACGCTGGCCCGTATGCTGCTTGAAGATGGTGAGTTTCTGCAGTCCAGTGCCACTTACCAGCGTGCGGTACGGGCCGCCCCCGACGATGCAGACCTTCAGGCAGAATATGCCCAGGCGACTTATTTTGCCTCCGGCAATCGTTTCAGCCCCGAAGCTGATTCAGCGCTTGAGCGCGCGCTGACCCTTGACCCCAACAATCTCACCGCTCTTGGCCTGAAGGGCATCCGTGCGTTTGAATCGGGCGATTACCAGTTGGCCATTGTCAGTTGGCAAAAAGCCCTGCAGGCGATTCATCCCTCTACGGCCCAGGCTGAATCCCTGCAGGCGGGTATCGAGCGCGCTCGTGAGCAAATGGGGGAGAGTTCTCAGTCTCTGCGGGTGAGTGTCTCATTGGCGTCAGAGCTGACAGCAGAATCAGGGCAGGTGGTTTATGTGTTTGCTAGGGAGTGGCAGGGGTCACCAATGCCGTTGGCAGTAGCAAAATTACAGGTGGCTGACCTGCCGACCACGGTTATTCTCGATGACTCAATGGCAATGCCCAACGGTAAGACACTCTCATCGGCTGATCGGATTGAGGTGGTAGCGAGGGTTTCAGCAACGGGCTCAGTGGCTCCTTCAGCTGGTGATCTGGAAGGTGCCAGCGAGGTGCTGTCCATGAAAAAACAGGGGACTGCAGCAACCATTATCATTGACAGAGAATTATAGGATGCCCGTTGCTTGTGGACGCTGCTCAGCTGTGTAAAATCACAATCTTTCAGTAGCCCGACGATGCCCGGCTGATACGGCTGTCAACGCAACAAAACTACTGGCAGAAATGCCATTAAAAAGAGACATCATGCGCCTCAAATGTATCAAACTGGCAGGCTTCAAGTCGTTTGTTGACCCGACCACCGTGTCTTTCCCCAGCAATCTCTGTGCAGTTGTTGGCCCGAACGGCTGTGGTAAATCCAATATCATTGATGCGGTGCGCTGGGTAATGGGTGAAAGCTCTGCCAAGCATTTGCGTGGCGAGTCCATGACGGATGTCATTTTTAATGGTTCCGGTGGACGAAAGCCCGTGGGGCAAGCCTCCATAGAACTGGTCTTTGACAACGCTGACAGCACACTTGGCGGCGAATACGCGAGCTGGAGTGAAATTTCCATCAAACGCAAAGTCACCCGGGACGGTCAATCCCAGTATTACCTTAACGGTGGCAAATGTCGTCGACGTGACATCACGGATATATTTCTCGGTACCGGACTGGGTCCGCGCAGCTATGCCATTATTGAACAGGGCATGATTTCCAGTTTGATTGAGGCCCGTCCCGACGAGTTGCGTGTCTACATTGAAGAAGCCGCCGGTATTTCCAAATACAAGGAGCGTCGACGGGATACGGAAAACCGTATCCGTCGCACACAGGAGAATCTGGAGCGGCTCACGGATATCCGTGAAGAGCTGGGTCGGCAACTGGGTCGGTTGGAGCGTCAGGCGCAGGCAGCGGAAAAATACACCGAATTCAAAAAGGAAGAGCGCCGCATCAAGGCAGAGCTGCAGGCGCTTCGATGGCGATTGCTGGAGGTGCAGATTGCCGAGCGGCGCCGGGTTATTTCCGGTTTTGAGTTGAAGATTGAGGCTCTTGTGACGGAGCGCAGTGCCTGCGATACCACCATAGAGCGCCATCGTACGGAGTACACGGAGTCGGGTGACCGGTTTAATGACGTACAGGGCCGCTACTACGGAATTGGTGCCGAGGTGGCAAGAATTGAACAAGCCATTCAGCATGTGCAGGATCGGGCCCGGGAATTGCAACAGGACCTGGCGCAAACGGATCGTAATTTTGCCGAATCTGAAGAGCATCTGCGTGTCGACCGACAGAAAGCAGAGATATGGCAGAGTGAACTGCTGGAGATTGCGCCGCAGCTTGAGAAGGCAAGTGCCGCCGAAGATCGCTCTCAGCATGCATTATCCCTTGCCGAGGAGTCTATGCAGACGTGGCAGTCCCAGTGGGATGAGTTCAACCTCAAAGCGGGCGAACCCCGTCAGCAGGCGGAGGTGGAACAGTCCCGGATTCAACATCTGGAGCAGGTATTACGGCGACTGGGGGAACGGATAGAGACAGTTAAACAGGAGTATCAGAGTCTCAGCGATAGTCCGGTGCAAGAGGAAATTGCGCTGGTTCAGGAGCGGTTGGCGGAGATTGAACTGACCCTCGGTGATCAACAGGCACAACTGGATAACTTGAATATTGAGGTTGAAAACACGCGCCAACAAAGCCTGAAAATTGGCGCCGAGCTCGATCAGCAGCGGGGCCATCTGCAGTCCATGCTCGGCAGGCAGTCATCCCTGGAGGCCCTGCAGCAAGCTGCATTGGGTGATGGTGATCAGCAGCAGTGGATCGAGAGTCATCAACTGGCCGGGCAACCGAAACTGGCAGAAACTCTTCGGGTTGAGCCAGGCTGGGAAACGGCAGTGGAAACAGTGTTGGGTAATTACCTGCAAGCCGTTTGTGTCGATGACTTCACCTCGATGAGTCATCATCTTGACACCTTTGGCAAGGGGCAGCTGGTTCTGCTTGATCGCTTGGGGAATGCTGCGAGTGGTAAGAGCCAACCCGCATTAGCCCGTTCCCTGGCCGGCAAGGTCGATGGTGAATTGGCCGGATCATTATTAGCGGGTGTGCTGGTCGCTGAAGATCTTTCCACAGCACTATTGATGCGCAGAGCTCTGGCACAGGGGGAATCAGTCGTCACGCGAGATGGCTTGTGGCTCGGTGCCAACTGGCTCAGGGTGGCACGCGACCAGGATGCCCGTGCCGGGGTTTTAAAACGACAGCAGGCACTCGATTCTCTGGCCAGCGAGCTGTTTGAATGCCAATCGGTTGTTGATGCCTTGTCTGTGGAGAAAAACAACACAGAGCAGACACTCCGCGAGCTCGAGCTAAGTCGAGAGGAAATCAGCCGGGATATGGTTGACCAGCAGCGCCATTACGCGGAGTTGCGCTCTGTGCTTGCGGCCAATCAGATGCAGGTCGAACAGTTTGCTGCACGCCGCACCCGAGCCGAGAATGAGCTTAATGAAGCGTTACAGCAACAGCAGCTGGAGCAGGAAAATCTCAAAACTGCCCGACAATCGCTGTCCTCAGCCATTGAAAGGATGGAGCAGGATACCGTCCAGCGCGAACAGCTTTTGCAACGTAGAGACAGCTTTCGGACTGAACTCGATCAAGCACGACAGACTGCCAGGCACGACCGTGACCACTCCCATGAGCTGGCCATGCGAGAGAAATCGGTCAGCACACAGTTGCACGCTATTCTCGATGGAATCCAGCGTTTACAAGTGCAGGTGGCAAGGCTTCAGGAACGCCGTGAACAGCTGCACGCGGTGTTTAATCAGCACGAAGATCCGACCCTTGAGCTGCAGGAAGATCTGGCTGCGCAACTGGAACGTCGTCTGGGTGTCGAGAGAGAGCTTGCCGTTGCAAGGCAGGCCCTGGAAACGGTTGAAGAGCAAATGCGCGAGACGGAAAAACGGCGCAACCAGCTGGATCAGCAGATACAGACCGAACGGCTGGAACTGGAGCAGCATCGCCTGTCTGCCCAGGATCTGGTTACTCGCAGTAAAACGATTGTGGAGCAGATTGGTGAGCATCGTTTTCAACTGGATAGCCTGCTGGCGGCGCTACCGGAGGATGCAGGCCCTTCCCGGTGGGAGGGGGAACTGGAGCGGGTGGCCAACCGTATTCAGCGACTTGGTCCGATCAACCTCGCCGCAGTCGATGAATATAAGGTGGAGTCGGAGCGCAAGACCTACCTGGATGCTCAGAATGCCGAGCTCGAAGAGGCACTGCAGACCCTTGAGAATGCGATCCGGAAAATTGACAGGGAAACCCGTACCCGTTTCAGGGAAACCTTTGACCGGATCAACGGTTCACTGCAGGAGCTCTTTCCAAAACTATTTGGTGGTGGCCACGCCTATCTGGAACTGACGGGAGAAGATCTTCTGGATACCGGTGTTACTATTATGGCGCGCCCGCCGGGTAAGAAAAATACCACTATTCACCTACTTTCGGGTGGTGAAAAGGCTATGACGGCGATTGCGCTGGTATTTTCTATTTTTGAGTTGAACCCTGCACCTTTTTGTATGCTTGATGAGGTGGATGCGCCGCTGGACGATGCCAATGTTGGGCGCTATGCGAGAATGGTGGAAGAGATGTCTGCCAGGGTGCAATTTATTTATATTTCCCACAATAAGATTGCCATGGAAATGGCCAATCAGTTGATGGGGGTTACCATGCATGAACCCGGGGTGTCCCGTCTGGTCAGTGTGGATGTGAATCAGGCGGTGGAATTGGCGGAAGCCTAGCGTGTAATTTCAGATGAATGCTGCCACTGTGTTACTAAAGGGTTGTTAAATCCGGAAAGCGAAATTTTGACAGGATACAAATGACGATGGAATTTGGTGCTCGCGAAATGATGCTCGCATTGGGTGCGCTGGTTGTGCTGGCGATTTTCCTTGATGTGATCCGGCGTGTGCGTAATGCCCGTTATGACAAAATTCATATGTCGAAACGGAAGCAGCCTATTTTTGATGATCACAGACGGGATGAATACGGCAGTGAACTGCCCAGTGGTGGTGCTCGGGTCGTCGGCTATCGCAATGAATCCGATGTCGAGGAGATGAGCCGGGCCGTCAGGCAGCGTGCCGAGGCCAGTAAACCCAAACTAACAGTGCCCATCAGGAAGCCGGAACAATCCAGCCTTTTTCAGGAAGATCCGGCCCCGTCACCTGGCAGGGTTGACGTCCCGCAGGCTGAGGATATCCCCGACACTGTGCCTGAAACGTCTGAAAAAGATGCTGTTGATAACAGGGAATCCCGCGCGACACCTGCTCGTCAGAAACCTTCTGCTGTTGTCAGTGAGGTGGTCATGCACCTGATGGCCGGTGACGGGAAAATGTTTGCAGGGCAGCCATTGCTGGATGCATTACTTGCCGAGGGGCTGCGGTATGGCTCGATGAAAATTTTTCATCGCCATGCGAGTGACGATGGCTCGGGGCCGGTACTTTATAGTGTCGCGAACTCCGTTAATCCCGGCACATTTGACCTGAATGACATGGATGAATTTACGACGCCGGGTGTCAGTTTCTTCTTTGCCATGGAGGATGTCGATGATCCTGCTGTTGCCTTTGAGCTGCTACTGGGTGCCGCCCAACAGATGGCTACTGATCTCGGTGGCACGTTGAAAGATGAGAGCCGCAGTGTTCTCACCCGCCAGACAGAAGAGCACTACCGGCAGCGCATAGCCGACTATTGCCGTAGCCAGTTATCCGGAATTGAATAATGGCCTCACCGGGCTCTGCCGTTCAGGAGGAAGCGGCTGCGCTGCGCAGGCAGCTGAATGAACACAACTATCGTTACTATGTGCTGGATGACCCCTCAGTGCCGGATATTGAGTACGACCGCCTGATGCGGCGGCTCAACAGTCTGGAAACGGATTTCCCCTCGCTGAAAACCCCTGACTCGCCCACCCAGCGTGTGGGTGGGCAACCGCTCAGCAGCTTCGAACCGGTGACCCACGAAGTGCCCATGTTGTCCCTGGATAATGCTTTCAGCGATGATGAGTTGGTGGATTTTAACCGCCGGCTGCTGGATCGTCTGAAAAATGAGAATTCCCTGGTTTATGTGTGCGAACCCAAGCTGGATGGTGTGGCTATCAGTCTCCTCTATGAAAATGGGACACTGGTTCGCGCTGCCACGCGGGGCGATGGTGCGATCGGCGAAAACATTACAGCGAATGTTCGGACGATTAAATCCGTTCCACTGTGCCTGCAAGATGGCCATGCCCCGGCAGTTCTGGAAGTCAGGGGTGAGATTTACATGCCCCGATCCGGTTTTGAGCAGCTGAATGCCAGGGCCAGATCCACGGATCAGAAACTGTTCGTCAATCCCCGCAATGCAGCGGCGGGAAGTTTGCGGCAACTGGATTCAAGAATTACCGCGTCGCGACCACTGGAAATGATGGCCTACAGCCTCGGTCGCATGGAGGGATTCCGCTGGCCGGATACCCATATGGACACGCTCCATTTGTTGAAGGTGTTTGGGTTTTTGATCAACCCCCATATTGAGCTGGCAGAGGGTATCCAGGGCTGTATCGATTATTATCAGAAAATGATCACTGTGCGGCAGAAGCTGCCCTACGATATTGACGGCATTGTGTACAAGGTGGATGACCTCGGGATCCAGCGGCGGCTGGGGTTTGTGGCCAGGGCGCCCCGCTGGGCGATTGCCCGCAAATTTCCCGCCCAAGAGGAGATGACGCGGTTGCTGGATGTGGAGTTTCAGGTGGGGCGAACCGGTGCGGTAACACCTGTTGCCCGATTGGAGCCGGTATTTGTAGGGGGTGTCACAGTGAGTAATGCGACCCTGCACAACCAGGATGAAGTGACCCGGTTGGGTGTCAAACTTGGCGACAGGGTGATTGTGCGCCGTGCCGGGGATGTTATCCCTCAAGTGGTTAAGGTCATCCTGGAAGATCGCCCTTGCAATGCCAGAGACGTGGTCTTTCCTGACCATTGCCCGATCTGTGGCTCGCCGGTTGAACGGGTCAAAGGCGAGGCGGTAGCTCGCTGTTCTGGTGGACTGATTTGCCCGGCGCAGCGCAAACAGGCGATCAGGCATTATGCTTCCCGCAAGGCCATGGATATTGACGGTCTCGGGGATAAACTGGTTGAGCAGCTGGTGGATAAAGGACTGGTCACTTCGGTGGCGGATCTTTATCGACTCACTGTTGATCAGCTGGCGGGTCTGGAGCGAATGGCAGACAAGTCCGCTGCCAATCTGCTCGCGGCTTTGGTCGCTTCAAAGCAGACATCGCTGCCGCGTTTTATTTATGCACTGGGGATTCGTGAAGTGGGCGAGGCGACTGCACGCAGTCTCGCCGAGTATTTTGGCAATCTTGAGGCCCTGCAATCGGCAGATGAAGAGCAACTTCAGGAGGTGCCCGATGTGGGGCCGGTTGTGGCGCATTTTGTGAGTACTTTTTTTAAACAACCAGAGAATCGGCAAATTGTGCAAACGCTGCGGAAAGCGAGTGTGTATTGGCCGGATGTTGTCTCACCGGATAAATCATCACTCCCGCTGGCTGGCGAAACCTGGGTGTTGACCGGTACGCTGACGTCGATGGGACGATCCGAGGCAAAAGAGAAGCTGCAACAATTGGGTGCACGCGTAGCGGGCAGTGTGTCGTCCGGTTCTGCCTGTGTGGTTGCGGGGCCCGGTGCCGGCTCCAAACTGGCAAAAGCCAGGGAGCTGGGTGTGCCGGTCGTGGATGAAGACCAGCTGCTGGCGCTTTTTAAAGTACAGGGGCTTCTTTGAAGACGATTTAACACTTTCCGGTGTTGCTATGTTGTCAACCTCTGAAGGTGCCATTTTGGCTAGTGTTATCTCAAATGACCGACAACGATAAAGGCTTGAAGGACAGCCCTACGGGCAGTTTTCGTTTTTACCTGCAGGGTATGGGTGTGAGTTCCTTCGCGCACGGGCTGCAGATCATACTGTTTCCCTGGCTGTTGGTCGGTGTCCTGAACGAGACGGCGGAGCGGGTTGGTATCGCGCAGATGGCTTTGATGCTGCCGCAACTGTTATTCGTTTTGTGGGGTGGCGTTCTCTCGGATAATCGTCACCCCGGACAACACCTGTTTCGCCTTTATCTACTCTATAACCTGCCATGTCTGATGTTGCTGGGAGCACTGTGGACAGGCCAGCTATCCTACAGTGCGATGCTGCTCTACGGGTTCTGTTTTGGCACGATTACCGCATTTGTACAGCCCGCCAGGGAAAGTCTGCTGTCGCGTGTTGTGGATACTCAGTTGCAACAGGCTGTGGCCAGGGCTTCCTTTGTACAGTTTGCTGCCCAAAGTGCCGGTATTTTTCTGGCTGGCTATATGGATCACATTGGCTTGTTGCCGTTGATTAGTTTCCAACTGGCATTGCTGGTCATTTCCGGTTGGCTGTTGCGAAAAAGCCTAGGCTATTTGCCAGAGGGCAGTATGGGACGCCGCGGTTCTACCTGGGTGGATATGATGTCCGGCTTGAAACTGGTCTGGCATCACCGGCGATTATTCCAGTTAATGATGGTGGTTGCGGCTACCGGGTTTCTCGGCTTTGGACTGTATCTTGTCGCCATGCCCCTGTTGACCCGGGAGGTCTATCAGCAGGGTGCGTCCTTTTTTGCGTCCATCCAGTTTACTTTTATGTTAGGTGTCATCATTTCCAATGTGATTATTATTCGGCTGGTGGGTCGCTTCAGGCAGTCCGGCAGGGTTCTGTTACTCAGCTTGCTGGTACGCGGCTTATTCCTGATGATGATCGCCCTTCATCCACCCGTCTGGTTATTATTTGTATTGGTGCTGTTGTGGGGAGGCGCTTCGGGGGTGGCCATGATGTTGGGCCGTTCCCTTACCCACGAGGAGTCGCCTCAGGAGTATCGGGCAAGGGTGGTCTCCGTTTACCAGTTATCGCTGTTTGGTGCTGCGACGGTGGGAGCATGGCTCAGTGGTCATGCGATTGCCTCCGTGGGGGTGTTGATGGCCATTGGTGCGCTGGGCGCATTGACTGTGTTGGCTGCAGCAATCGCCATTAAATTCAGTGATCTTTGGAAGCCATTGTCTTATGAGACTCAGGAACGCTGATTGGATCAGCAAGAGCCACGAAAAGCCAGCAGGGCTGCTGTGACGGCGACATTCAGTGACTCCACGCCATTTTGCATGGGAATCCGAAGACGAGTTGTACAACAGTCGTTGACGGTTTTGGAGACCCCCTCCGTTTCATTGCCCAGTACATAAACGACCGGTGTTTTCGGTCGGAAACCGGAGAGAGTCTGTTCTCCATCGGAGGACAGGGCACAGCAAGTGGCGCCCTGTTGTTTGAGCGCCTTCAGCGCCCCTGCCAGATTATCGCAGTGAATCAGTCTGCTCTTGAACAGAGTTCCGGCGCTGGCTTTGATCACCAGTGGGGAAATGGCAGCAATACCCTGAGCGGGTAACAGTAGACCGTGGCATGGGCTGGCGGTTACCGAGCGGATAATCATGCCGAGATTCTGTGGGTTGGTGACGCCATCCAGTGCAATCAGGCTGTAATTGTCTGTTAGTGGATTGGCGAGAAAGTCTTCCAGCAACAGGTGGTGGGGGCAAGCCAGATCGGCTGCCACGCCTTGATCCTGTTTGCCGTTGCGCGAAATGCGTGACAGTGCCTGACGGCTGTGAAACTTTATTTCCACACCCCGAACTTCGGCCAGTTTCATGATCTGGGCGATGATTCCCCCCGCTTGGTTGGATTCGGCAAGGTGCAGACGATAGCAGGGGATGTCGCCATCCTCGAGTGCTTCCAGCACCGGTTTTCGCCCATAGATGGTGAGCATTTTGTCAAAAAAACGCTTTCGCTGAAGATATTCGTCCCTTGGAGCAGACGTATTGTGTTGACGTGTCATTGTGCACAACCGGTAATCGATAAAGCACTATTATAAGCCTATGCAGAACTTACCCGATAAGCAGTTGAATCATTTCAGGGACATATTGGAAAGCCTGCGGGTCGAGCTCAGTGAGTTGCTGGATATATCAACGGGAGCAAGCCAAACCGTCACGCTTGATCAGACCACCGTAGGCAAGTTATCGAGAATGGATGCACTGCAACAGCAGCAGATGTGCCATGCCAGTAGGTCGGCTTATCGCAAGCGCTTGGTGGCTGTAGAGCGGGCTTTGCAGTCTCTGGATCAGGGTGAATACGGTTGGTGTGAACAATGCGGCGAGTTGATTGATTCCCGCCGGCTTGAGATAAAACCTGAATCGGCTCGCTGTATTGGCTGCCAGCAGCTCAGTGAAACTGAGGGAGCCTGAGCACCATAAAGGTTTGCTACTTGAGATCCTGCGAATTTGTCGCTAATTCAAGAATGGCTTTGTAGGCTTTGACGGCGTTCTCCAGTCCCAGGGTAATCGCATCCACGATCAGGGCGTGGCCGATGGAGACTTCTTTCAGGCCGGGAATGGTCGAAAATCTTGGCAGGTTGTGCAGGTTGAGGTCGTGTCCTGCATTGACCCCCAGACCGAGTTCTGTGGCCAGTAGCGCCGCCTGGTGGTGCTGTTGATACAGCCTTTCCCGTATTTCTGCATCATGGCTCCAAGCTGCCGCATAGGGGCCGGTATACAGTTCAATACGGTCTGCCCCGAGCTGTTTTGCCAGCTCAATCTGTTTCGGAATCGGGTCCATAAACAGGCTTACCCGAATTTTCAGGGCGTTCAGCTTCTCAATAACGGGTAGCAGTTTGTCAGCGGTTTTAGTCAGATCAAAACCGTGATCGGATGTGAGCTGATGATCTGAATCCGGCACCAGTG
Source organism: Porticoccus sp. (assembly GCF_965660005.1). GTDB lineage: Bacteria > Pseudomonadota > Gammaproteobacteria > Pseudomonadales > Porticoccaceae > Porticoccus. Next base: position 82,617 of record NZ_CBFHYF010000001.1, on the reverse strand, counting down.
TGCACTGGTCGGGCAGTGAGGCTTCTGCGAGCGCCGTCAGCCCCGGATAGTCACCCCTGGCGGCTGCAAATGGATTGCCCTCAACATTGAATTCGATGTCAGGCAATGGCTTGAGCAGTTCCGCCAGTTGCAATACATCACCTGGCCGGACGTGGCGCTGGTCAGGCCTGGGATGTACCGTGATACCGTCCGAACCATGGCTGATACAGGCTTTGGCATGCTCAATCAGATTCGGATAATTTCCCTCACGGGAGTTACGAATCAGGGCGATTTTATTGAGGTTGACGCTGAGAGCGATGTCCATGCTTTACTGGGCATCCAGCAGGGTTGCTTCAATAATCCGTACCGGTTGCCTAGGTACATCGTCATGGCCCCCCGCCGAGCCAACCGGAACACTGGCAATTTTGTCGACTACATCCATTCCTTTGGCCACTTTTCCAAATACTGTATAACCGGGATTTTGTGGGGTTTTATCCAAATTCCAGTTGTCGTCAAGGTTGATGAAAAACTGCGCCTTGGCGCTATTGGGGTCAGATGTTCTGGCCATGGCCACTGTACCCCTGTGATTCTTGAGACCATTGTACGACTCGTTTTTAATCGGCTTGCTGGCCGGCTCTCTGGAGCTCATGTACTCATTGAAGCCACCTGCCTGAATCATAAATCCCTGAATGACCCGGTGAAAAATCAAACCGTCATAATGTTTGTTTTTCAGAAGCTGAATAAAGTTTGCGACGGTTGTCGGTGATTTTTCCGAATCCAGCGCCAGCTGAATATCTCCCATATTCGTTTTTATCAACACTTGGGCAGGTTCGCCGGGAGCTGCCAGGGTGCTCATGGTGCTCAATAGTAATATTGTTGCTGTGATGAAATGCTTCATGTGGTTATCCCCATTCCGAGAATCGTTTGCGTCGTTTTAATCTGGGCAAGATGAGAGTCAGCATGGATCCCATAAGCACCGCTAGTGCGCCATAAAGGAACCAGGTGTTTCTGTCACTGCTTTCCAGCTGGTGATTGGTTGCCTTCAATACATCGATTTCATTTTGCAATATACCGTTACGCTCCAGCAGTTCCTGGTTCTGTGCATTCATTGAAATGGCATTGGCAGACATTTTCTTGATCGATGATAGTTCACTGCTCACTTCATCATTTGTCTCTTTCACACGACCAAGCTCGGCAAGCGATTGGGCATTCTCTTCCTTCAGGCGTTGCAACTCTTCTGTCAGTTGCAACGCTTTTTCCTCGGCGGTAGCCAGTTGGGTTTTCATACGTTCAACCAGATCGCGTGCAACAGGTTCTTTTTGCAGATATTGCGAAGGCATCCAGCCATCAAGTCCGCTTGAGGTAGTGACGTGCGCCCAGCCCTCCCCGTTGGTTTCAACCAGTGTCATGGGGGTGCCGCTTTTAATGCCTCGGTGCAGAATGGAACACCCCGCGCAGGGTGATGATCGCAATGGCACTGAATATTCGTCAGAAACATAAATAGTCTCCGCACTGACGGTGCTTGCGAGCAGTAATAATCCCGCCATTGAAAATGATCGCATGATTCTGAACATAAGCGTCTCTAATAGCTGTGATGGCATCAAGGCAGCACCTTTTTAAACGGTTTGACCATGACGCTGGCATAGACACCAGCGATGTTATAGGGGTCGGTATCGGCCCACTTTTTTGCAGCTTCAAGTGATTCAAATTCGGCCACGATCAGGCTGCCGGAAAAGCCTGCTTCACCGGGATTGTCACAGTCTACTGCGGGGTGAGGTCCGGCGAGCAGCAGTCTCCCTTCAGCCTTCAGGGCTTCCAGTCTCGCCAGGTGGGCCGGCCTTGAAGCCAGTCGTATTTTCAGACTGTTTGTCACATCCTGACTGATAATCGCATACCACATGGGTTCACTTCTCTTTCTTGTCGTGGTGGTGGATAACCTCTTCAAGGGATAAGCCGGTCAATTTGGTAATTCCCCTGAATAGATAAAACAGCGCTCCGGTCAATACCAGCATGGCTGGAAGGGCTATGACCGGAAAACTCAACGCCGTCATTTTGCCCAGTTGATCATTAAATTCAACTGTGCCGGGCTGTGCGGTAATGAGCAGGGTGGCCAGCAGGTAATTCAGTAACGATGAAAGGAAAAAAGATCCGGCGACCATCCAGGACGCATTGCTCAGGCATTTTTCAAAATGCAGGGTGTTGCTCCTTTTTGCCAGTGCGGCAGCTACCCGGTCTGTCTGAAGTATTTTGTCATTGTAGAGAAACGTTTTTACCAGAGGATAGGGCGTTTTCAGGGAGACAACAGTGGCCAGCCCGAAGATGGCGGGAATTAACGCTTCCTTTATGGCGATATAGGCCGGGTCCAGTTCCAGAAGACTGATCCCGCCCGTCAACAATACGCTCACCACCCCCAGTGCAGAGAAGAAATTGATTCTTCTGGCAGCAACAAAGTCCTTCAGCCCGTAGATGACGGGGAACGCGAGTGCTACAACAATCCCGAGCCGGGTGCCGAGATAATCATCACCGCTGAGCTTGGTAAGAATCAGTGTGGGAATAATGATGTTGAAGAGCAGGTTGAGAAGCAGGCTTTCGCTTTTACCTTTATTCGCTGCAGTATTTTTGGGCGGGGGAGACAGCTCGTTCATTGGCAGGATGTAAACCGGTCTGTGTGTGGCTCGCCATTATAAGGTAAGGAGGCCGGTTTATCGACTGGAAGTGAACTCGCGGCTTTCTCCTGTGGGTGGCTGCACAGAACAGATAGTTATCCGTTAAATTACTGAATTTTTAATAAAAATAAGGCAATAATGCGTAAATCACTGAAATAGATTTAAGAAAAAGTCTTATCTCATTGATTAAAAAGGAAAAAATTATGGGCTCTCTCGGGATGAATAAAAAACCGAAGCAGCAGATGCAAGCGGATGCAGAGTTTGGGGATCTGTTGATAGCTTATCTGGAGCAGCTCGGAGTGGAGTATATATTTGGTATTCCCGGCGGTGCAATCGAGCCTCTTTATAACGCATTGGCACGCAGCGAGCGTCGAGGTGGCCCCCGTGCAGTGGTCGCCAGACATGAAACGGGTGCTGCTTTTATGGCGGATGGTTATGCCCGAAATACCGGTAAGCTGGGCGTGTGTTGTGCAACAACCGGCCCCGGTGCGACAAACCTGATTACAGGTGTAGCTTCTGCCTATGAAAACAATGTTCCGATGCTGGTGATTACAGTCCAGACCGCGTTGTCCACGTTTGGGCGGGGGGCATTTCAGGAATCATCCTGTACGGGAATCAATACAGTCGGCCTTTTTGAGCACTGTACTCGCTATAACACGTTGGTTTCTCATGTTGAGCAGTTTGAGAGCAAGTTGGCAACTGCTGTTATGACCGCATTTCAGTCTCCCTCCGGCCCAGTGCATCTCAGTGTACCCCTGGATGTTATGCGGGCGATGACGTCGGCAAAAACACCGGCCTATAATCTCTCTGGTTTATTACAACGTCCATCATTAATGGACGATCATGCTGTTGCCAAGCTTTACGAAGAAATTATCTCAGCCAAAACCCCGGTGTTTCTGATTGGCGATGAAGCCAGCGAAGCAATCGGCAGTATATTGAGCCTGGCCGTTGAAGTGGGAGCCAGGCTGCTGGTTACCCCACATGGCAAAGGGTTGGTAAGCCCCTATCATCCTCTATTCCGTGGAGTGATTGGTTTTGCTGGACACAGTAGTGCAAAAGAGGTTTTAACAGATAAGTCCGTTGATTTGGTGGTGGCAATCGGGGCAAGTCTGGGCGAGTGGGCAACAGATGGGTGGGATACAAAATGGCTGTTGACCAAGCGCATGATTCATGTGGAGTCTGCGGAAGTAAATTTTACGCGCAGCCCGATGGCCAAGTTGCATGTGCGTGGCCGTCTGTCTTCAATTTTTGAACGATTGGTCGAGTCCTACGAAGGTGATTGTAGAGTTAAGCTGCATGCGGTTGATGCAAGCGTGCCCGGTAAAACCCATGCTGAGGATGTTGAGCATGAGCGTTATTTCACTATTGACGATGAAGAAGGCTATCTTTCCAATGCTTCTCCAATAAAACCCCAGCGGTTAATGAAAGAGTTATCCAGTCTGTTCCCTCCAAATACACGTTATCTTGCAGATACCGGTGCCAGTTTTGCCTGGGCAACTCACTACCTTCACCCTTATGACCGCCGGATTGCTGGAAAGCGTGATGCCAACGGAGGATTATTTCGTGCAGCGCTGGAATTTGCTTCTATCGGGTGGGCCATCGGGAGTTCCATTGGTACGGCCCTGGCAAGACCAGGTAATCCCGTTGTATGTATCACGGGAGATGGCAGTATGCTGATGAATAGCCAGGAAATTACAGTAGCAACGCAAGAAAAGTTGCCAGTGATCTTTGTCGTACTCAACGATGGTGGCTACGGCATGGTAAAACATGGGCAGAGACTCACTGGTGCAGAAAATATTGGTACTGATATACCAGAAACAGATTTTGCCGTCTTTGCCAGGGCGATGGGTGTGGAATCCCATATCATTAATTCACCAGAGGATCTCTTGTCACTCGATATTGCAGCGATTTGTAACCGACTCGGCCCCACTTTGCTTGATGTCAGGATAGATAAAGACGAAGTTCGACCCATCAGTGTTCGAACCAATTTGATTGCACAATAATTATGATTGATGAAGATAAGCAGGAAAAAATTACCACTCAAATCTGGCGTGAAGTTCCTGAAGAGGATAATCCGTTTGCAGCGGCTTCCTATTATTGCGCGGGTTTTGACGTATTTGGTGATTTACTGCGCAATGCCAGCTACATTGATTATCTGTACCTGCTTTTTAAACTTGAACCACCTTCTACAGCGGCGTCAAAATTGTTGGAAGGCCTGGCACTTGCCTTAGCCAATCCAGGTCTGAGAGATCATAGTGTACGTGCAGCGATGTGTGCCGGAGTGGGTGGTTCCACTCGTGCATCGGCCCTGATTGCCTCCATTTCGGTAGGGGCCGGAAATCTCGGTGGCGGTCGCGAAGTCTATACAGCAGTTAACTATTGGCAGGCATGTGGCACTGATCTGGCAGCCTGGGAAGCGATCCTTAAAAACCCTCCCCGGGAAGAGCGGGTTGATGTCTGGATGCCGATGGAACATGCGCCGGGTTTTGACCCGAATGGCGTCAGTTGCTCCAGCCCTGTCAGGCAAACCCTGGCATATCTCGCCGAAGTTAGTGAAGGGGGAAGCCTTGCCTGGTTGATGCAGCATCGAGAAAAACTCGAAGCCTTTGCCGGTGCGCCTCTGGCCATGTCCGGTGTTGCTGCGACAGCAATGACCGATTTGTCACTTTCTGCCGAAGAGTCAGAAATGCTTTTTATGCTGCTTCGGTTGCCGAGGGTGTGAAAACGGAGGAACAATACCGTCTCCTTCAACAATTGGGTTGTGATACCTGTCAGGGGTATTATTTTGGCAAACCAGTATCGGCGGTAGAGTTTGAGAGGACTTTTCTTCGTCCGGCTGCCAGTTCATGAATATTTTTAATATTGCCTTGCCTGTTTAATGGCGGTTTTCCGCTTCCTGAGAAATACTTTTCCTGACTTTATTGATCGGTATTTGTGTAATAATTGTGTGGAAATTCACAGATGCCTGTTCTATGAGTCAGTTTTTCTCAATTCATCCTGAAAATCCTCAGCTGCGACTGATCCATCAGGCTGTAGAAATTGTTCGTGCCTGTGGTGTTGTTGTCTACCCCACAGATTCAGCTTATGCGCTTGGCTGCCAGATTGGCAATAAGAAAGCGCTGGACCGAATCCGTCAGATACGCCAATTGGACAAGCACCACAACTTCACCCTGATGTGTCGTGATCTTTCAGAGCTGGCGGTCTACGCCAAGGTGGATAATCAGGTATTTCGTCTGTTGAAGACCTACACCCCCGGAGCCTACACCTTTATTTTGGATGCGACAGCGGAAGTACCACGTCGGCTGATGCACCCGAAACGTAAAACGATCGGGCTTCGGGTACCGGGTAATCCGATTGCGCAGGCGCTGCTTGAAGAGCTGGGTGAACCCCTGATGAGTGTTACCCTCATCATGCCAACGGATGAATATCCGTTGACGGATCCCTATGATATCCGCGATACCCTTGAACATCATGTAGACCTGATCGTTGATGGGGGCTATTGTGGCCTTGAGGCGACAACAGTGGTAGACCTATCTGGTGAAGTGCCCCGGGTAACCCGCCAGGGGGTTGGCCAATTTGAAGATCTTGTCATCTGAACAGACAGTCTTCGTCCAGTGGCTGTGATAGCGAATCACAGTATAATGCATCGGTTGCTAAATCATCTGCCTACAATAATTTATGACCATAACAGCTGCTCCGGAAGGAGAGACAATCCAAGCGGACCCGGTCTCTGAGGTTCAGCCTCACCCCTTGCAAGGGGAAATGCCTTTTGCTGTCGTGCTGGGGCGTCAGATTACCGAGATACCCAAAGATCTGTATATCCCACCTGAAGCGCTGGAAGTCTTTCTTGAGGCATTTGAAGGGCCACTGGATCTGCTGCTTTACATGATTCGGCGCCAAAACCTGGATATTCTTGAAATCAACGTTGCAGAGATTACCCGGCAGTACATGGCCTACATTGAAATGATGAAATCCATGCAACTGGAGCTGGCCGCTGAATATCTGTTGATGGCGGCCATGCTGGCCGAGATTAAATCCCGAATGTTGTTGCCTCGTCAGATGGCTGAAGAGCACGAAGATGATCCGCGGGCCGAACTGATCCGCAGACTCCAAGAGTATGAACGTTTCAAGCAGGCCTCTGAAGACATTGATGCCTTGCCGCGTCTCGGCCGCGATGTGTTTATCGCCACTGCAAAAACACCGGATTGTCACCAGCAGCGACCCGACCCGGACGTTGCCATGAAGGAGCTGCTACTGGTGCTTGCCGATGTGCTGCGTCGGGCACAGATGTTCGAGAGTCACAAAGTGCAACTGGAACGGTTGTCGACCCGGGAGCGGATGTCCCAGGTGCTGGAAGCGCTCAGAGGAAAGCAGTTTTTGCTGTTTGTCAGCCTGTTCAAGCTGGAAGAGGGCCGCAGTGGTGTGGTGGTTACCTTTTTAGCATTGATGGAATTGATCAAAGAGTCTCTCATAGAAATTGTACAGAGCGAGGCCTACGGTCCTATTCACGTCAAGGCTCGCTCCTAGCTCCGGTAACAGAGACGATATGACAATGACAAATGATCAGTTAAAAAAAATTGTTGAGGGTGCTTTGCTGGCAGCCGGGCGATCACTGGATATTGGCCACCTGCAAAACCTGTTCGATATCGATCAAGTGCCGGCAAAAGATCAGCTGCTGGCAGTCCTTGAAGATATCGATGCAGCATGCAGCGATCGTGGATTTGAGTTGAAACGCACCGGTAGTGGTTACAGGATCCAGGTCCGGCAGGAACTGTCGCCATGGATCAATCGTCTCTGGGAGGAAAAACCCAAAAAATACTCCCGTGCCCTATTGGAAACCCTGGCGTTGATCGCTTACCGCCAGCCGCTTACCCGGGGTGACATTGAAGATGTTCGGGGGGTGTCTGTCAGCTCGGAGATTATCAAAACGCTCCAGGAGCGTGAGTGGATCAGGGTTGTCGGCCACCGCGATGTCCCCGGTCGCCCTGCCCTGTACGCCACCACACGCGAATTTCTCGATTATTTCAGCTTGAGCAGTCTCGATCAATTGCCGCCATTGAGTGAGATCCGCGATATTGATGATATCAATCCGACATTGACCCTTGAGATATCGACACAGAATCAAAATAAAGAGGATTCCCGCGATGCTTTCGCAGAAGCTGACGAGATAGCAGGCTCTGGGATGGGATCCCGTCCAGATGATAATGACTCTACAGAAATCAATACACCTTCCGGCGATTGGCAACACTGATGTCTGAAAAATTACAGAAAGTACTGGCTGCGGCCGGTTATGGCTCGCGTCGTGAACTCGAGCAATGGATCAGCGATGGCCGCGTGGAGGTGAATGGAAAGCCCGCCAGGCTGGGTGATCGGGTCACCACTGAAGACGCAGTAAGCGTTGATGGCAAGCGCGTCAAGTTCGTTGCCGCTGACCAGAGAATTCGTGTGCTGCTCTATAACAAGCCCGAGGGTGAAGTCTGTACCCGCGCTGATCCCGAGGGTCGTAAAACCGTATTTGACCATCTGCCCAGGTTGGCAGGCGAGCGCTGGGTCGTGGTGGGCAGGCTGGACATTAATACCACCGGACTGTTGCTGTTTACCAACAATGGCGAGTTGGCCAATCGGCTGATGCACCCCTCCTATCAGATTGACCGGGAATATCTGGTGCGTGTGCACGGTACTGTTGATGACCCGATGCTGAAGCGCCTGCGTGAAGGCGTGCTGCTTGAAGACGGTCCGGCCAAATTCAGCGATATCGTGCCCGGCGAGCGGGTCGGCAGCAATGGTTGGTATACCGTAGCGCTGATGGAAGGGCGCAACCGGGAGGTGCGGGGTCTGTGGGAGTCTCAGGGTGTCGAAGTCAACCGTCTGAAGCGCGTTCGGTTTGGGCCAATCTTTATGCCATCCTATGTGCGCATGGGTCAGTGGGTAGAGCTTGATGAACGCGCATTGGCGGACCTGTTGGCTGCCACCAATATGTCGGCCAGCAAAAAGCAGCGCAAACAATTGCCTGAGGACAAGAAGCGCTGGGAGCGACAGATGAAACGATTGCGTTCCAAGGGGTCATCGTCCCGATAATTCGGACCAACTACGGAGTGCCTGGGCATGGTATTTTGACAAAGCGGGCCTTTATAACCGGTGCCACCGGGTTTGTGGGCGGAGCCCTTGCGCAACGATTGTTATCCGATGGGTGGGAACTGGTGGTGCTGGTTCGCGAGCAGAGTCAGTATACTCCACTGGAAAAGCCGGGTGTGACGGTTGTTTTCGGTGATCTCTGCCAGCCGGAAGCGCTGTCTGCTGCGATGGAAGGTTGTGCTGTCGTTTTTCACTGCGCTGCGTTAACCGGCGTCGGACACCGGATGGATGCTTTTCATCAGGTTATTGCCGAGGGCACATGCAATCTTCTGCAGGCAGCAGGTTTGGCCCGGGTGCAGCGCTTTGTGTATGTCAGCAGCATTCTTGTTTATGAGCTGACAGAAAACGTCACAGAGTATACCGAATCCATGCCATTGCTCACCTCCAGTCTGGACCCCTATGGCCGGGCCAAAATTGCCGCGGAATCCGCTTGCCTTGAGGCACAGCGTGAAGGATTGTTTCAGGTCAGTATCCTGAGGCCGGTATTTATCTACGGGCCTGGGGATCGGCCAGGCGGTTTTTTGCCGACATTGCTGTCAATGCTCAAAACGCGTCGATTTCGTCTGGGAAATGGCGGTTATAGCCGGATTCCAATGATCTATATCAGTGACCTGGTTGACCTGGTTGACCTGGTTGACCTGTTGATACTTGCCGCAGAGCACCCCCGAGCTGATGGTCAGATATACAATGCCTGTTCCATAGATTCTCCCCAATGGCGTCAGCTGACAACGCTGTTGTGTGAAGAGATGCAGCTGGCCATGCCCGGCAACATCAATGTCCGCCTGGTTGGGTTGATGGCTGTTGCCGCCGAGGGTCTGGCCAGAATCGGGCTTCTTGGGATATTGCCCATCAGCAAGGCGGCGGCGAAATTATTGTCTTATGATGCTCGATTTCCCACTGACAAAGCAGAACAGCAGCTGGGGTATACGCCCCGGGTTGCCTTTCGGCAAGGCGTTTCTGAATGTCTGCCGATGCTTCGTGAATGTCTGAACCCCAATGCTGGTAGCGAATAAAAACGTGTCGAATTCTGTAGGTCCTTTTGCCCTTCGTAACAACCTCAAATTTCTCTTCAGCCCGCTGCCTGGCCAGATGCGACCAGTGGATGGCCTCCGTGCCATCTCTATTCTGCTCGTATTGGCCATTCACTGCGTCTGGATACTGGCCGTTTTTGATGAGGGCGCAGCCCAGTTTTTTTATCAGGCACCGTTCTGGTTGAACTGGGTATTCAATGGTGAGTTGGGTGTCGATGTTTTCTTTGTGATCAGTGGTTTTCTGATTACATCGATCCTGATGGGCGAGTACCAGTCTTCGGGGGGTATCCGTTTTGGCCACTTTTACAAGCGTCGATTCATGCGGCTGATGCCGGCTTACCTGCTTGCCATGGGTTTTGGTCTGCTGCTGTTGCCCAACGGAGAATACATTTGGAGCAACCTGCTTTACATCAACAATTTAATGCCGGCATCCACTCATTTTATGCCGTGGACCTGGTCTTTGGCGATTGAGGAGCAGTTCTATTTTCTGTTCCCACTGTTGCTGCTGTGGGTTTTGCGTCGCCGCAGTGTCCGGTTTTTAGGGGTTGCCATGACCATTGCGGTTGTTGCCTCGCTGTTAATTCGTTATCTGGTGATCAAACATTACCAGCTGCCACTGCCCATCTGTTGGTATGAAAACGCCTGCGAAGGTTTTTTTGAGGTGATTGATCATATTTATGTGAAGCCATGGACCCGTTTTGGCAGTTTTCTGCCGGGTATTTTTGCTGCCTATTTTCATGTCTATCACCGGGAGGCACTGCGGGATTGCTTTCTGAAATATCGCAAGCCCATCGCCTGATTATCCCTGTTCTCATTGCTGCTGGTGGTGGTGGTGCTGTCGATCCCCATCAACAATCAACTGGTGTCGTTTTCTCCCTCACTGGGCACTTTTTACTACGTGAGTTTCAGACACCTGTTTACCATTGCGGTCGGGTTTCTTCTGATCAGTAGCCTCTATTGCGAGTACGGTTTTTGTGGTTGGCTCAGCCGGGGTCTTTCCGCGCGGTGGTTATATCCCATAGGCCAGTTGGCCTACTCAACCTACCTTTTCCACCCGTTCGTGATCGGCGCGCTCTATGGTGCAATGTTCCAGCTGGCGGCTGAATTGCCTACGCTTGAGAAAATTGCCATTGCAACACTTGTGGGTGTCCCGCTCAGTTTACTGATCGCAACCATGGTGTATTTGTTCATTGAGCGGCCTTTTATGAATATGCGTGGAAGCCCCCGGCGACAGGCCGAAAAGATGGCGGTGACTGGCCGGGGCTGAAGGGTTTTCTACTGGGCGTCCAGGGAGTGCCCCGTTACCCCTTCGCTGGCGCTGCCCATGAGATAAAGAAACGTGGGCATAATGTCGGCAGCTGTTTTTACGGTTGCCGGGTCTTCCGCTGGAAATGCTGTTGCCCGCATACGAGTCCGGGTCGCCCCGGGATTGATGCAGTTCACTCTGATGTTGCTGGTTCCCTCGAGTTCATTGGCCAATACCTGTGACAAGCCCTCAATGGCAAACTTGGAGACGGCATAAGCACCCCAGTAGGGTTTGCCCACTCGGCCAACACTGGAGCTGGTGAAGATAATCGAGGCACTGTCCGATTTTTCCAGCAGAGGCAGTAGTGCCTTGGTCATGAGAAATGCTGCTGTCACGTTCACCTGCATGACTTTTTGCCAGCTGGTCAGGGTATAGTTGGCAATGGGTGTGCGCTGGCCCAATTCGCCGGCACAGTGAAGCAGGCCGTCCAGTCTGCCAAAAACCTCCTCGAGACGGTCGTGCATATCGCGGTAATCTTTTTCTACCGCACCGTCCAGAGAAATGGGATAAATACCCGGTTGAGCGCCGCCGGCTTTTTCGATTCGGTCATACACCTGTTCAAGCTTGGGGACAGTGCGCCCGATAAGGATGACCGTGGCACCATGGGCCGCAAAGGTTTTTGCTGCCTCGGCACCAATCCCATCTCCCGCGCCGGTGACCGCAATAACCTTGCCGTCGAGCAGATTGTCGGGCGCTTCATACTGCTTGTGATTCATGGGATGTCCTCTGAAAAATCAAGGGTGATAACTGGTTTGCATCATCCACTGTAAAGGTTGCGCCCCAATCACCCGGATCATCATTTTCGTCCAGATAGCCGTAGGCTGCCGCAATGGTAACGGTGCCGGCACGTATCCCGGCTTCGATATCCCTTCGATGATCCCCAATCAATACGGCTTTCTCTGGAATAATCGCCAACTCCTGAAGTGCCAGTAAAACGGATTGCGGGTCTGGTTTGGTGTGGGTGACATGATCGGGACAGATGATGGTGGCAGGTGGTGGATTCAGGCACAGCTGCTCCAGGATGGCCAGGGTATACCGCTCAGGTTTGTTGGTCACGATTCCCCAGGGAATCCGGTAGTCGGCCAATTCGGCCAGCAACTCGACAATGCCCGGAAAGGGTCGGGTCCGGTCCGCCAAATGCTCCATATACAGTGACAGCAACTCCTGGCGCAGGGGTTCAAAATCCGGATGATTTTTGTTGAGAGAAAATGCTTCGCTGATGATTCCTGCGGAGCCGTGGGTTACCATTTTCCGAATGGAGTCTTCTGTCAGGGGAGGCATATTCCTTTGGCCGAGCAACCGGTTAGTGCAGGTCAGGAAATCTGGTGCAGTATCCAGCAGGGTGCCGTCAAGATCAAACAGGACAGCCTGAAATTTTGGTTGTTTGTCCATTAAGCGGGATATCCCATCAGGCGGGTTTGCGCACGCAGACCATGTAATTGACATCCACATCGCGATCGGTCATCCGGTAGCGGCGTGTCAGCGGGTTGTAGACCATCCCCGTCATGGCCTGCATCTCCAGTCCACATTCCCTGGCCCAGTGAGAGAGCTCTGATGGGCGAATAAATTTGCTGTAGTCATGAGTCCCCTTTGGCAGAAGCCGCAGCAGGTATTCGGCGCCGATAATGGCGAACAGGTAGGCTTTAGGGTTGCGATTGATCGTTGAAAAGTACAGATAGCCACCCGGTTTTGCCAGCTGCGCACAGGCCTCCATCACTGACAGGGGGTCTGGCACATGCTCAAGCATTTCCAGACAGGTGACAATATCAAATTGTTCGCGATGCTGTGTGGCCATATCCTCTGCAGTACTGCGCAGATAGTTCACGGAGACACCGCTTTCCAGTCCATGCAGTCGGGCGACCGCCAGCGGCGCCTCGCCCATATCAATGCCGGTGACGTCTGCACCACGGTGCACCATCGCTTCAGCAAGAATCCCTCCGCCACAGCCCACGTCCAGCAACTTTTTTTCCGCAACGGGGGAGTACCCGTCGATCCAGTTGACCCGCAGCGGGTTGATATCGTGCAGTGGCTTGAATTCGCTTTCCCGGTCCCACCAGCGACTGGCGAGCGCTTCAAATTTGGCGATCTCGGCACGATCAATATTGGGCGATGACATCTGGAATCCCCAGTTAGAATATGTGGTGGATTTAAAAGTATTTCAACTTTTACCGGTAAATTTGCGCTGCCATTGCCTGGCCTTGATCAGGACTTCCTGTTCGTTGATGGTCTGGAGTTGCCGTTCTAGCATCAGAGCTCGACCATTGACCCACAGGTGGCTGACGCGACTTCCGGCGTTGGTGTAAACCAGTTGGGAGGCGGGATTATACAGTGGTTCAGTTTCGATTGTCCCAATCTCCACCGCGGCCAGGTCAGCCGCTTTGGCCGCTTCAATACTGCCAATGCGGTCTCCCCAGCCCAGTGCTCTGGCACCATTGATGGTGGCCATACGCAAGGCGGCATGGGCGTCCGCAGCACCCGGATCACCGGAAACGGCCTTGGCGACCATCGCTGCTGTGCGCATCTCGCCAAACATATCCAGATCGTTATTGCTGGCGGCACCGTCAGTACCCAACGCCACGTTGATCCCTCTCTCCTGGAGCTGCACCAACGGACAGAATCCGCTGGCCATCTTCAGATTGGACTCCGGACAGTGAATAACATGCGCGTTGAAACTGGCAATGGTTTCCAGGTCGCTCTCGTCCAGTACCGTCATGTGTACACACTGGGTAAGGGGTGAGAGGAACTCCAGTGCCTTGAGCCGCTGAATGGGTCTCAATCCGAACTGCCCCAGGCTGTCTGAAACCTCACCCGCGGTTTCATGCAGATGAATCTGGACGCAGGTGTCCAGCTCCTGAGCGTAAGTGGCTATCTTGCGGAGTGGTTCATCGGAGAGGGTGTAGGGTGCATGGGGGCCAAAGGCAATGCGTGTGAGATCCCGTCCCTTGTAGTCGTCCCGCAACTGCAGGCCTTTGTGGATATACTCATCGGGTCCCCGTCCCCAGGGGGAGGGGAAGTCGAAAACCGGAAAGGCGATCTGGCTGCGAATGCCGGCATGGCTGGCAACCCTGGCAGCGCTTTCGGGAAAAAAATACATGTCAGAAAAACAGCTGGTACCGCTGCGAATCATTTCCGCAACCGCGAGTTCAGTGCCGTCCTTTACAAAGCTGTCGCTGACCCAATTCATTTCAATGGGCCAGATATGCTGTTCCAGCCAGATTTTCAGCGGGTAGTCGTCAGCGTAGCCGCGCAGCAGTGTCATGGCTGCATGACCGTGGGCGTTGACCAGTCCCGGCATCAGAATATGATTTGGCAGCGACACATGTTCACGGGCGCAATACCTCCGCTCTGCCTCAACGAGCGGCAACAGGGCGAGAATATCCCCATCGCGAATAGCCACACAGCAGTTTTCGTAAACCTGACCCTCCGGGATGATCGGGATAATCCAGCGCGCTGAAATCAACAGGTCTATGGGCTCAGCCGTCATGATGGGCCATTCCTTGAATCGGTAGCAGGTCGCGCATTATACCCGCAGAAAAAAGATCATTAAACAAAGGCATACAAGGGCGTTTCAAGTGTATTGTGTGGTATGATCCCGCGCTTGTTTTGGCGCCATCAGGCGCCTGAACGTCCAAAACAAGCAGAAAGGGATCGAGCAGCAGTATGGGTGAATTAGCCAGAGAAATCCTGCCCGTCAATATCGAAGACGAATTGCGTCAATCCTACCTCGATTACGCGATGAGCGTCATTGTCGGCAGGGCACTTCCCGATGTTCGCGATGGTCTTAAACCGGTTCACCGGCGCGTGCTCTTTGCCATGAGCGTTCTGAATAACGACTGGAACAAGGCTTACAAAAAATCCGCCCGGGTTGTGGGTGATGTGATTGGTAAGTATCACCCCCACGGTGACTCGGCTGTTTACGATACGATTGTCCGGATGGCTCAGCCATTTTCTCTGCGTTATATGCTGGTGGACGGGCAGGGCAACTTCGGTTCCATCGACGGCGATTCTGCTGCGGCAATGCGGTACACCGAAATCCGTATGGCGAAGATTGCTCACTCGCTGCTGGCGGATCTCGAGAAGGAAACCGTCAATTTTGTTGAAAACTATGACGGTACAGAACTGATTCCCCAGGTATTGCCGACCCGTGTTCCCAATCTTCTGGTAAACGGATCCTCCGGGATCGCTGTCGGCATGGCCACTAATATTCCACCGCATAACCTGCGGGAGGTAGTGCGTGGTTGTCTGGCGCTGATCGACAATCCGGATATCAGCATCGATGAATTGATGGAATTTATTCCCGGCCCTGACTTCCCCACAGCTGCCATTATCAACGGTCGCGCCGGCATTATTCAGGCCTACCGTACAGGTCGGGGTCGCATTTATGTGCGGGCCAGAGCGGAAGTGATCCGCGATGAGAAAACCAGCCGTGAAATAATCATTATTCACGAAATCCCCTATCAGCTGAACAAGGCGCGGTTGATTGAGCGCATCGCCGAGTTAGTGAAAGAGAAAAAAATTGAGGGTATATCGGAGCTGCGGGACGAGTCCGATAAGGATGGTCTGCGGGTCGTGATAGAGCTGAAAAGAGGTGAGTCGGGCGACGTTGTTCTGAATAACCTGTATGCTCAAACTCAATTGCAGAATGTCTTTGGTATCAATATGGTCGCGCTGGTTGACGAGCAGCCACGCACACTCAACCTCAAGGAAATGCTGGAAGCCTTTGTTCGCCACCGTCGCGAAGTGGTGACACGCCGCACCGTTTATCTGCTGAGAAAGGCTCGTGAACGAGGGCACCTGCTGGAAGGTTTGGCTGTCGCCATTGCCAACATCGATGCCGTGATTGAACTGATCAAGGGATCCCCGACTCCTGCCGAAGCCAAAGAGCGCCTGATTGCCTGCGGTTGGGATGCCTCGGCAGTCGGCCAGTTTCTCGAGCATACCGGCAGCCACGCCTGTCGTCCCGAAGATCTGGAACCTGAATACGGCATACGTGATGGGAAGTATTTTCTGTCTCCGGCACAGGCACAGGCCATTCTGGATTTGCGTCTGCATCGCCTGACAGGCATGGAACATGACAAACTGCTGAGCGAGTATCAGGAAAAATTGGTAGAAATTGCCGAGTACCTGGCGATTCTGGCCTCTCACAGTCGTCTCATGGAGGTCATCAGAGAGGAGTTGCGTGAAGTCAGTGAGGAGTTTGGTGACGATCGCCGTACAGAGATTATCGAATCCCAGCATGACCTGACGATCGAGGATCTGATTACTGAAGAGGATCGGGTGGTGACGATCTCTCACGGTGGTTATGCGAAAACCCAGCCCCTGAGTGACTATCAGTCACAGCGTAGGGGTGGTATGGGTAAGTCTGCTACTGCGGTCAAGGATGAAGACTTTGTTGAGCATCTGCTGATAGCCAGCACCCATAGTACGATTCTTTGTTTTACCAGCCGGGGCAAGGTTTTCTGGTTGAAGGTGTACCAGATTCCTCTGGCTGGTCGCAATTCCCGAGGTCGGCCTATGGTGAATTTGCTGCCCCTCGAAGAAAATGAGCGGATTACCTCAATCCTTCCTGTGGATGAGTACGCGGCTGACCGGTTTGTGATCATGGCCACGGCCAATGGCACCATCAAGAAAACATCACTTGATCAATACTCTCGTCCGCGCAGTGTCGGGTTGCGGGCAGTGGACCTGGTAGAGGGTGATCACCTGGTGGGTACTGCAATTACGGACGGCAGTTGTGATGTGATGCTATTTAGCAGCGAGGGCAAAGCCGTTCGTTTTGCCGAGGCTGATGTGCGTGCTATGGGGCGGGTTTCCAAAGGCGTTCGCGGTATGCGTTTACCCGCTGCCCATCAGATACTGGCGATGGTAATTCCCCAGCAAAACGGTTATGTATTGACGGTTTCACAGAACGGTTACGGCAAGCAGACGGCCCTGACTGAATTCCCCACCAAGGGTCGTGGTGGCAAGGGCATGATTGCCATGCAGTCTACTGAGCGCAATGGTCCTCTGGTGGGCGCTGTACAATTATTTGATGGCGATGAAATTATGTTGATCTCCGATCAGGGCACCATGGTTCGTACCCATGCGGGTGAAATATCTGTGCTCGGTCGCAATACCCAGGGGGTTCGAGTCATTCGCCTCAAGGAAGCTGAGGCGCTGGTGGGTATGGCAAGGATAGAGGAACAGCAATCGTTGCTTGACGAAGAGATGGAAGCATAGCAGAGAGACGGTATGGCAGAAGAAAACAGGCTCAGCCGGCTTCGTGAGCAAATTGATGCAATAGATGACAAAATTCTCGCCCTGATCAGTGAGCGTGCCTGCTGTGCCCAGCAGGTGGCTGAAGTCAAGCGTGCCGAAGGTGATACCACTTTTTACCGGCCTGAGAGGGAAGCCCAGGTCCTTCGTCATATCATGATGAAAAACCAGGGGCCACTGGATAACGAAGAGATGGCCAGGCTGTTCCGGGAAATCATGTCGGCCTGTCTGGCGCTAGAGCAGCCGGTAAAGGTCGCTTTTCTGGGGCCAGAGGGCACATTTACCCAGGAAGCCGCACTCAAGCACTTTGGTCATTCAGCACTGGCTGTGCCTTTGGGTGCGATCGATGAAGTATTTCGGGAAGTGGCTGCCGGTGCGGCCAGCTACGGTGTGGTGCCCGTGGAAAACTCCACAGAGGGTATGATCAATCACACACTGGATACCTTTCTTGATTCCACCCTGAATATTTGCGGTGAAGTGGAACTGAGAATTCACCATCATCTGCTGGTCGGACCCAACACCCACCCCGACCGGATTACCCGGATCTATTCTCACGCGCAGTCATTGGCCCAATGTCGTCAGTGGCTTGATGCCCACTACCCAAAAGCTGAGCGTGTTGCTGTCAGCAGCAATGCGGATGCCGCCAAGCGTGTCATCAGTGAATGGAATAGTGCGGCTATTGCCGGCGATATGGCGGCCGAGCTCTATGACTTGCAGAAGTTGTCAGAAAAAATCGAAGACCGGCCAGACAACTCCACCCGGTTCCTCATTATCGGTCGGGATGCTATTCCCCCCAGTGGTGATGACAAGACATCGATTATTGCCGCAGTTCACAATGAGCCGGGAGCACTGCATCAACTGTTGGAGCCTTTCCACCGCCAGGGTGTGGACTTGACACGAGTGGAAACAAGACCATCACGGACCGGTAAATGGACCTATGTGTTTTTTATTGATTTTGAGGGCCACTGCGATAATCCCAAGGTGGCCGAAGTGCTCCGGGAAGTGGCCTCTATCGTTGCCGACCTGAGAGTGCTCGGTTCCTATCCAAAAGCCGTCTTGTAACCAGGCGTCGTGTTGATACTTATGAGTATGGACTTAAAGAGCCTGGCGTTACCAGGCGTACAACATTTGCAACCTTACCAGGGTGGCAAACCCCTTGATGAACTGGAGCGAGAGCTCGGTATCTCCGGTGCGATCAAGCTGGCAAGCAATGAAAACCCGCTGGGATTGAGCAAACTGGCGAAAGCCGCTGTAGAAGCTTCACTTGAACATGGTGCTCGCTATCCCGATGGAAGCGGCTTCTATCTGAAGCGCCGACTCGCCGAGAAATTGGCTGTCTCTGTCAGCCAGCTGACTCTGGGCAATGGCTCCAATGAGGTCCTGGAGCTGCTGGCAAGAGGCTTCCTCGGCCCGCAGCACAACGCCATCATTGCTGAACACGCTTTCGTGGTCTACCAACTGGTGATCACAGCGCAAAATGCCACCACAATTGTTGTTCCAGCCAGCAACTGGGGCCACGATTTGCCGGCGATGGCTGCCGCTGTGAATGAACACACGCGCTTGCTGTTTATCGCTAATCCCAATAATCCCACCGGCACTTCGGTATCGCTTGCGTCAATCGAAAGGTTGTTGCAGAAACTGCCAGAATCCGTGTTGGTTGTAGTGGACGAAGCTTACTATGAATATGTCGATCAACCCGATTATGGCTCTGCGCTCGTATTGATTGATCGCTACCCCAACCTGATTGTTACCCGTACCTTTTCCAAGGCCTATGGTTTGGGGGCGTTGCGGATCGGCTACTCGGTCTCTCATCCGGATGTGGCAGATATTCTCAATCGTCTGCGCCAGCCCTTCAACGTCAACAGTCCGGCACTGGCCGCTGCATTGGCAGTGCTTGATGATGATGAATATCTGCAGCGTAGTATCAGTGTAAATCGTGACGGTTACGACCAGCTGGTGGCCGGTTTTGAGGCGCTCGGGCTGGCGTATATCCCATCGGCGGGCAACTTTGTTGCTGTTCAGGTCCCGGGGGACTCACTGGCCCTGTATGAAGCCCTGTTGCGCAAGGGTGTCATTGTTCGCCCGATCGCACTTTATGGCATGCCCCAGCATCTGCGGGTTTCAATTGGCCTGCCCCATGAAAATCAGCGTTTTCTCGATACATTAAGCCAGCTGCTTGCCGATGGAGACGCAGCCTGATGACACCTGTTATCAACCGTCTGCTGGTAGTGGGTCTTGGCCTGATTGGCGGAAGCCTGGCAAAGGCTGCTCGTGAGCGGGGAATTTGCCGCGAGGTGATCGGCAGTTCCAGAAATCCCGATACGCTGAAAAAGGCGCTCGCATGCGGTGTGGTTGACCGGGTTATAACCAATATTGATGAGGTAGCGGCTCAGCTGGGTGAGGGCGATGTGGTTTTGATTGGTGTGCCGACCCTGACCGTGCCCGACATTATCCGCCAACTGCAACCCTTGCTGGCGAATACCGTTACTGTGACCGATGTGGCCAGCGTCAAGGGCAGTGTTGTGGCCGCCGCGTGCCATGTCTACGGAAAGGTACCTGCCCAGTTTGTGCCGGGACATCCGATTGCCGGTTCGGAGAAAAGTGGTGTGGAGGCTGCGGACAGCGCTCTGTTTGATGAACACCGGGTGATTCTGACACCCTTGCAGGAAACCGGTGAGAATCATCTGCAGCGTATCCGTGCCCTCTGGCGTGGTGTGGGTGCTGTGATCAGCGAAATGACGGTGGCGGAACACGATGAAGTTCTGGCGGCCACCAGTCATTTGCCCCATGTGCTGGCTTATACGCTGGTGGATACACTCGCTGGCATGCACGAAAATCGTGATATTTTCCGTTACGCGGCGGGTGGATTCAGAGATTTTACGCGCATAGCTGCCAGTGACCCCGTGATGTGGCATGACATTGTCATGGCTAACGGCCAGGCACTGTTGTCCGTGCTGGAAACATTTACCGACCATATGGATCAGCTGAAAAATGCCATCCAGAACAAGGACAGCGAATACCTGCTGGGGGTGTTTACCCGTGCCAGAGAAGCGCGCAATCATTTTGCCAAAATGCTCGAAAACAAGGCTTACCTGGAGCCCATGACACAGACTATTGACTACCGGGTATCTCCCGGCAATACCGTTACCGGTAGCATTCGTGTTCCCGGTGATAAATCCATATCCCACCGCTCGATTATGCTGGGTTCACTTGCCGAGGGTGTCACCACCGTGACCGGTTTTCTCGAAGGTGAAGACAGCCTTGCCACTTTGCAGGCGTTTCGCGATATGGGGGTGGTTATCGAAGGACCACAGAATGGCCGTGTCGTGATACACGGTGTTGGCATGGCCGGTCTCAAGGCGCCAGCCTGTCCGTTATATCTGGGTAATTCCGGGACATCCATGCGCCTGTTGGCAGGGTTGCTGGCTGGTCAGGCCTTCGATGTCGAGTTGAGCGGAGATGAATCGCTGTCGAAACGGCCTATGGAGCGTGTGGCAGCGCCTTTGAGGCAGATGGGTGCTGTCATCGAAACGGAACAGGGTGGCAGGCCACCGCTTCGTATCAGAGGGAGGCAGGTGCTCAAGGCGATCGATTATTCCCTGCCGATGGCCAGTGCTCAGGTGAAATCTTCGGTGTTGCTGGCAGGTCTCTATGCCGATGGCACCACCCGGACCAGAGAGCCTGCTCCGACCCGTGATCACACCGAACGCATGTTGACTGGTTTTGGCTATTCGGTAAGGCGGGAAGGGGCCGTTGCACAGCTCGATGGAGGTGGAAAACTGTATGCCACCAATATCGATGTGCCGGCAGATATCTCCTCGGCGACTTTTTTCATGGTGGCGGCGGCAATCGCCCCGGGTTCCGATATGACACTCACCCATGTGGGCGTTAACCCCACCCGGATTGGTGTCATCAATATCCTGCAAATGATGGGGGCGGATCTGGAACTCACCAACCACCGTGAGGCCGGAGGTGAGCCGGTGGCCGATATCCGGATTCGCTATGCGCCACTGCACGGTATAGATATACCCGAAGATCAGGTGCCATTGGCAATTGACGAGTTTCCGGCCCTGTTCGTGGCGGCAGCTTGTGCCGAGGGAAAAACCCGCTTGACCGGTGCCGAGGAATTACGGGTAAAAGAAAGTGACCGGATCAAGGCCATGGCAGATGGTCTGACCTGCCTGGGGATCCAGGCGATTCCCACCCCTGATGGTATGGAAGTCCAGGGTGGCATATTGCGTGGTGGTGAGGTGGACAGTCTGGGCGATCACCGTATCGCCATGTCCTTTGCGATTGCATCGTTAAGGGCGCAGGGAAATATCCTGATACGAAATTGTAATAATGTGGCGACATCATTCCCGGGCTTTGTGGCTTTGGCCAACAGTGTCGGGTTGAGAATTGTCGAGGAAATACGATGAATGAAAAAAGAGTACCAGTCATTACCATCGATGGACCAAGTGGCTCTGGAAAGGGGACGATCTGCCAGTTACTGGCTGCCAGATTAGGTTTTCACTATCTCGATAGTGGTGCGCTCTACAGGTTGCTTGCACTGGCGGCCAAGCGTCATGGCGTGTCGTTGGATAACACGGAATCCCTGGCGGTACTGGCGGCCCATATGGATATTTCATTCAAGACACGCGACAACGGTGACGCGCCAAAGGTGATGTTGGAGGGAGAAGATGTCTCTACGCTGATTCGTTCTGAAGGTGTGGGGACCAATGCCTCAGTTGTTGCTGCCTATCCGGAGGTGCGTAATGCGCTTCTGCAGCGGCAGAGAGCCTTTGCTGTACTGCCGGGACTGGTAGCTGATGGACGCGATATGGGCACTGTGGTTTTCCCCGATGCCAATGCCAAAGTCTTCCTTACAGCGAGTTCCGAAGAGCGGGCGCAAAGACGTTATAAGCAGTTGATAGATAAAGGGGAAAGTGTTAGCCTTGCCGGCCTCATCGAACGGGTTCAGAAGCGCGACGAGCGCGATATGACACGCAAGGTGTCACCGATGATTCCTGCGACCAACGCCATGGTGCTGGACAGTTCGGGAATGACCATCGAGGAAGTATTACAGAAGGTGGTGGATGTTGTCGCTGTAAGCGGCATACAGCCACCGCAATAAACCGGGTTTGTGGTGTTTGGCCAGTAACGCACCATGTCACCCTGAAACCAACAGCCCGCATAACTGGTAGTGCGGTTTGAGAGTCGATTGACTCGATTTTTACAGGTACATTTCAATGAGCGAAAGTTTCGCAGATCTTTTTGAAGAAAGCTTGAAAACCGTCGAAATGAACGTCGGCGCTATCGTCACCGGTGTCATTATTGATATCGATAAAGACTGGGTAACGGTTCACGCAGGACTGAAGTCCGAAGGCGTGATCCCCAAAATCCAGTTCTACGACGATAACGGCGAGCTGAATATCAATATTGGCGATGAAGTCCAGGTCGCCCTCGAAGCCGTAGAAGATGGCTTCGGTGCTACACGCCTCTCCCGGGAAAAAGCGAGCCGTGCAGAATCCTGGATTGAACTGGAAGCTGCTCACAAGGCGGACGAAGTGGTTACCGGCATCATCAGTGGCAAGGTCAAAGGTGGCTTTACGGTGGATGTCAATGGTCTGCGGGCGTTCCTTCCGGGTTCCCTGGTCGATGTTCGCCCAATTCGCGATACAGCTCATCTGGAAGACAAACCCCTCGAATTTAAAGTCATCAAGCTTGATCAAAAGCGCAACAACGTGGTCGTTTCACGCCGTGCCGTGATGGAGCAGGTGAACTCGGAAGAGCGCGATGAGTTGCTCGGCAAACTGGAAGAAGGCGTGACTCTGAAAGGTATCGTCAAAAACCTCACCGATTACGGTGCTTTTGTCGATCTAGGTGGTATTGATGGCCTGCTACACATCACCGACATGTCCTGGAAGCGTATCAAGCACCCCAGTGAAATCGTTAATGTCGGTGATGAAATTGATGTCAAGGTACTGAAATTTGATCGTGAACGCAGCCGCGTATCACTAGGTATGAAGCAGATGGGTGAAGATCCCTGGGCTGACATCTCCGGTCGCTATCCGGAAGGTGCCCGTGTCAAAGCGGTTGTCACCAACCTCACTGACTACGGTTGCTTTGCCGAGCTGGAAGATGGAGTTGAAGGTCTGGTTCACGTCTCTGAGATGGATTGGACGAACAAGAACATTCACCCATCCAAGGTTGTTCAGTTGGGTGATGAAATTGATGTCATGGTTCTGGATATTGATGAAGAGCGTCGTCGTATTTCACTAGGCATCAAACAGTGTCATATGAATCCTTGGGATGAGTTCGCCATGAACCACAGCAAGGGTGAAAAAATTTCCGGCAATATCAAGTCAATTACTGACTTCGGTATTTTTATCGGTCTGAACGGTGGTATTGACGGGTTGGTTCATCTCTCTGATATTTCCTGGCATGAAACCGGTGAAGAAGCGGTGCGCAACTTCAAAAAAGGTGATGAAGTTGAAACCGTGATACTTTCCATCGACCCGGAAAGAGAGCGTATTTCGCTGGGTATGAAGCAACTGTCGGACGATCCTTTCTCCAACTACGTCACTGAAAATGACAAAGGTGCCATTGTCAACGGTGTCGTCAAGGAAGTGGATGCCAAGGGCGCAGTCGTTACCTTGAGTGGTGATATTGAAGGCTATCTGAAAGCCTCTGAAATTTCTCGCGAGAAGATTGAAGATGCCCGCAATGTACTCAACGTTGGTGATGAGGTGGAGGTTAAGGTGATCAATGTGGATCGCAAGAACCGCAGTATCAACCTCTCTATCAAAGCCAAGGATGTTGCTGAAGAGAAGGCGGCCATCAAGGAACATCGCAAGTCTGAATCAGAGAATATTGCACCGGCCACTATCGGTGATCTGATCAAGGCTCAGATGGACACCAAAGAGAAGTAATGATTAGATGGGGGTAATGGAAACATTACCCCTTTTCTTTATAAAATCAGAATGTTATGACAAAATCAGAACTAATTGATTATATCGTTACCCAGCAGGATCAGCTCCCACCCCGGGATGTGGAGATTGCTGTAAAAATGATCCTTGAGCGTATGACCCATGCGCTGGTGAGCAATGATCGCATTGAAATTCGCGGGTTTGGTAGCTTTTGCCTGCATTATCGTGCCCCCAGGGTAGGGCGTAACCCTAAAACCGGTGATTCGGTTAAGTTGTCGGGCAAATATGTGCCTTATTTTAAACCCGGGAAAGAGCTTCGCGAACGCGTTAATAGTAGCCTTGAGGCAGACTGATTCTGCAGGTTCCAGTACAGGATAAACAAGACCAACCCATAGTAGTTTGGTTACAATAAACGGCAAGTATCGTGACTTGCCGTTTTTTTATGGGGAATTTATGGCACTGCTAAAGAAGCTCTGTTTATTGTTGATTGGTCTGGCGGCGATTCTGTTGGGCATTGGTCTGGTGCTGTCAAACCCGGATGTCATGACAGTTGATTTTTTTGGCCGTGAGGCAGGGCCCCTCCCCGGCGGTCTTTGGTTGCTGGTGGCACTTTTTATTGGTTGTCTGGCGGGTATGCTGGCCAGTCTGCCAATGTTGCTGCGACTCAGGCGGCGTGCTCGTGGGCTGAATCAACAACTCATTAAATTGAGAGTGGCTCCTGCTCGAGAGCGAAACAAGGCGGAGTAGCCGAATACCATACATGGTGGACCACTTATCATTTATCGGGTTATTGCTTTTCCCGTTACTCTGGCTTGCCGGTTACATCTTCGGTAAACGCAAGCGTTTGGCGAGTAACGAAGAAGTGTTGGCGCATCATTACTTTCAGGGTGTTAATTTCCTCCTCAACGAGCAGCCTGATCAGGCTATTGATACCTTCATCCGTTCTGTCGACGTCACACCCTATACATTGGAGACCCATCTCGCACTCGGTAATCTGATGCGGCAGCGCGGAGAAGTAGAGCGGGCCATACGGATTCACCAAAATCTGCTTTCACGACCCAACCTGAATAGTTGCCAGTCAGGTCAGGCCCGACTGGAGCTTGGCAGGGATTTCCTGAAAGCGGGCTTGTTCGATCGTGCTGAGCGCCTGTTTCTGGAGCTGGTGGAGGATGAAAGTGGTGACTTCCGGCAGGCGTCTTTGCAACACCTGATTCAAATCTATCGCGGTGAGCAGGAGTGGGAAAAGGCTATTCGTGCCGCCGGTATGATGGCAAAAAAGCGATTTGCACGCGCTACTGATGAGTTGGCCATAGAGCAGGCCCAGTTTTGTTGTGAGCTCGCGGAGCAGTCGATTAAAAGGAAAGATGGATTGCAGGCCAGGCGTCATCTTCAATCGGCGCTCAAATACAACAGAAACTCAGCCAGAGCCAATATGCTCTGGGGGCGGATGGAAATGTACGCGGGCAATAACATGGAGGCATTGAAACGATTTGCCATGATTCCTCAGCAACAGCCTGGATACTTGCCGGAAATCCTTCCTCTTGTGAGGCAGTGTTACGAGCAGTTGGATGATATCCCCGGGCTTCTTGTGCAGTTGCAGTTCTGGCTGAAAGCCTATCCCGGCGCCAGTTTGCTGCAAATGGTGGTCGAAGTGATGGTGAAGCAGTGCGGAAAACAACCGGCCATAAGCTTTTTAATGGATTATCTGAGGGAACATCTGTCCATCCGGGGGCTGCAAACATTACTCGGGGTTTCAGAAGACAGTGGCACTGAAGTGGCAAAAGAGCAGCTACATCTGCTGCAGCAACTGTTGAACAGTCTGCTTGCCCGTCGTTTGCAGTACCGTTGTGATATGTGTGGCTTCAGTGGCGCCCAGCTTCACTGGCTTTGCCCCCAATGCCTGCGCTGGGAAACAGTCCGGCCTGTTCGTGGAATCGATGGTGAATGACCGCTGACCGAAGAGGCTATTTTAAAATGAGAACGATTCATGAAAAATTCTAATGGCAGTAAGGTGATTGTCGCGCTGGACTACAATACAACGGCTGCGGCAGAGAAATTTGTCGGTGAGGTCTCCCCGGAACTTTGTAAGCTGAAAGTCGGGAATGAATTGTTTACCCGTTCAGGTCCCCAGTTTGTTACTTCGCTGGTCAATCGCGGGTTTGATGTATTTCTGGATCTGAAATTTCATGATATTCCGAACACGGTTGCCGCTGCGGTAAAAGTCGCTGCTGATCTTGGTGTATGGATGACAGATGTTCACGCTTCCGGTGGTCGTCAGATGATGGAAGCTGCCCGATTGGCCGGCGACCAATCCGGTACTGATATGCTGTTGATAGCGGTGACCGTATTAACCAGTTTCTCAGTGGAAGATCTCGCAGAATTGGGTATTGAGTGTAGCCCGGAACAGCAGGTGCATCGGTTGGCTGCGCTGGCCAAGGCGTCCGGTATGCATGGTGTGGTCTGCTCTGCAATGGAAACCCAGGGGCTGTGCAATATGCTCGGACACGACTTTACCTTGGTGACACCGGGTATTCGTCCTGTTTCTGCCGTGGCGGATGACCAGCGACGGGTTGTCACCCCTGCCGAAGCTATCGCCAACGGCAGCAGTTATCTGGTGATTGGCCGACCAATCACCCAGTCATCGGATCCGGTTGAGGCCCTACTTGCTATCAATCGCGATATTTTGCAAGATTGACCCTGCGGTACACGAGGTGCCGCCTTCTTTGAAATGGAGTGCCACTGGCACAAGGAGTTCGACATGAAACATGTAAAAAAACTTTCCAGCGTTCTGTTGTTGTCCCTGCTCGCAATAACCGTTCTGGCAGACTGTTACGGCTGACGAGTCATCCCTCGATGGGACGATGCAGTCGCCTGTAATGATCAATATCAATACCGCCACTGCGGACGAGTTATCCCGCATGCTCAAGGGTATTGGTGAAAAGCGAGCCGAGGCAATCGTGGCTTACCGGGAGGAAAATGGTCCGTTCAGGACTGTGGAACAATTGCAGTCGGTAAAAGGTGTAGGTGAAATGCTGCTGGAGCAGAACCGTGATATGCTCTCGGTGAAGTAGCTTTTACCCGTGTCTATTCAGGCCAGCCAGGAGGCTGGCCTTTTTCGTTGAGTCCGCTGGAGAGTTTCGATTCTTGACGTTTTTATTGTATTGGTTGCGTACACTTGATGGATTGGTAGAACAGCCAGATTGTCTGGTCGCTGTCTATTGATAGAGAGGGAAAATGAGCAGTTTGAGTCAGTACATACAGCTATTGGAAACCCTGGAGATGTCTAACCTGGAGCATCTGCGAGACGTGCTCAGTGAGGACGTGGTTTTTACAGATCCATTCAATCACGTGAAAGGTATTGATGCATATCTGGCACTTTTGACTGAGATGTTTGAACGGCTGGACAGTGTGGATTTTACTGTTCATCACAGCCAGCAACAGGAGACCGTCGCCTACTTATACTGGACATTTTCTGGCAGCAGTAGTGTTACTGGTCGGCTGAATTTTCAGGGTAGTAGCCGGTTGATCTTTGATGAGACGGGTAAAATTACCCAACATCAGGATTTTTGGGACAGCGCCGACCTTTATGAAAAAGTGCCTGTGCTGGGGGCCCTGTTTCGCTGGTTGAGACGGCGGGTTGCTTTCCGGGAGCACTGACTTTTTGGCAGTTAAATCCCTGTCATCATGGTTACCTGTCGCTTTGATGTTCCAGTACGAACAGACCCACATTAATAGCCCCTTCCTTGAATCCCCCTTCGCAGTAACTGAGGTAATAGCGCCAGAGACGATAAAAACGCTGATCAAAACCGAGGGTACTGATCTTCGGCCAGCGATCTTCGAAGCGTTGTCGCCAGAGTTCAAGTGTTCTGGCGTATCCCTCGCCAAACATCTCCTGCTCGATCAGACCAAAACCGTGCTGTGAGAACTTTTGTTTCAGGGCCATGACGCTGGGCAACATGCCACCGGGGAAGATATGGCGTTGAATGAAATCAGCTTGCTTGCGATAGACCTCAAAGCGCTTCTCATCAATGGTGATAATCTGGAGTACCGCTCTGCCACCTGGTTTCAGGACCCCTTTGAGTTTTTTAAAATAGGTGTCCCAGTTAGCTTCGCCCACCGCTTCGAACATCTCAATCGAAACAACTCCGTCATATTGTCTCTTCAGGTCTCGGTAATCGGTCAAACTGATGGTCACCTGATCTGTCAGGTCTGCGTCAGCAAGTTTGTCTTCTGCCCAGCGCTGCTGTTCTGAGGACAGCGTAATACCATGAACCTGTACATTGGCAGTTTCGGCAGCCTGGAGAGCAAATTCACCCCAGCCGCAACCAATTTCCAGTACCTGATTCCGCTCCCTGGGGGCAAGCAGATTGAGAATACGTTGATATTTCTTTGTTTGTGCCTGTTGTAAAGATTGCTGGTGATCATCATCAAACATCGCCGCAGAGTAGGTCATTCCCGGATCGAGCCATTCCCGATAAAAATCGTTCCCCAAATCATAATGGGCAGCAATATTACGGCGACTGCCCCGGCGAGTATTGCGACGGCTCCAGTGATAGAGGTTATAAATCAGGTCGTTGACATAACCGGCCTTTGCCATACTGTTCAGGGTCGGTTCATTCTGAATTGCCCATTGAATCAGGGTCGTCAAATTAGTGCAGTCCCACTCACTGTTCAAATAACTGTCAGACCAGCCATTGGTTCCACCAAAGAATAACCGGACCAATGGAGCCATTGAATGGAGCCTGACGTGCGCGGCGGCTTCACCCTGACCAAATGAGTGTCTGTAGCCACTTGGAAATTGCAGTGAAACACTCCCCTGGCAGTGTCCGAGCTTTCTCTGCAGTAGCCGGATAATTTGTGTTTCCAGCCATACCGGTGAGTTGGCTGGCTTGGCAGTCATACCGTTGGCGTCGAGGTCAGAGCCGTTCATGGTGTAATACTCCATCATCGTCCTGCCAGCTGAGATCGCGGGCATTCTTTGTGGTTTTTCTGGGCTGCAGGGGTAACCCCTTCAGCCAAAGGCGTATGGCTTGCCAGTGAATGGCGCCAATAATTTTCAGGGTCATTAGTGGATGGCTGAAAAAAAGCTTCAACAAGGTCGCATCGTTGAATATCCGATGCTTGCCGTTGAAGGTCGCCAGCAGCACATGGTTACCAGGCTTGCCGGTCTGGTCATCGGATTGCCTGATAAAGACAGATACCTGTTGTTGATCGGGAGGTGAAATCCGGAAGCTGTAATGTGTTGCTAACGGCATGAAAGGACTCACATACATGGCTTTTTCAGCTTGCTGCTCAATCAGCTTGTTTTGCCGGGTTGAGTCCACCCGGATCAGGTAGGTGTGCTTTTGTTTGAAGGTGTTGCTGACTTCGTAGAGCACAGCTGATAGCTGCTGTTGGTCATTGTAGCAGAAATAAATGCTCAAGGGATTAAACACATAGCCCAGTATTCTCGGATAACAGAGTAACTTGATCCGGGCTGTGGCATCGGCAAAACCATGCTCAGTCAACAGTTGGGTTATTTGTCCCCTCAAGTCTGATTTCCCGCTGCCGTGATCTTTCTCGTGAAACGAAAATAGGTTGAAACAATTGACGGAAAACAGACGCAGTCGATGGTGGAGTAACTCCAGCTCATCGAGGTCGAGGCACAGTGAAAAAACCCGGTAGGTGAACCGGTGTTTTTTGGGGCGCAATCGTTGATGCGTGACCTTGCCGCTGTAGAGGGCCGACTTCAGCTTTTCAGACACAATGTGGCTCCAGAACAGTCATGGGCGGGGCGTCAGTATTGACCTCAATCCGTGAGTTCGGCTCGTCCAGTTGCCAGGGGCGGGCAATACCACCCAGCGCTTCGGCGACGGCAAGTCCGGACTGCAACCCGTCTTCATGAAAACCGTAGCCGAAATACGCGCCACAGAACCAGGTGCTCTGCTTGCCCTGTAGTGACCAGAGTTGTTTCTGGGCGGCCAGGGAGGATTGATCAAACGCGGGATGATCGTAAAAAAAACTTCTGATAATGGTGCCTGATCTGGGCATTTTCAGAGGGTTTAAAGAGACCATTACCGGCTGCTCGGTAGCCAGTGGCTGAAGTCGATTCATCCAGTAGCTGACAGAAACTTTTCTTTGTGTGTGAGTGATCAGGTGTCCATTTTTTGAAGCAGGTTTATTGCTGGCCAGATAATTCCAGCTGGACCAGACCTGCTTTCGCTCTGGCATCAAGTCGGTGTCCAGATGAAGAAACGCCCGATTGCGCTGGTAGGGGAAACAGCTGAGCAAGGACTGCTCCTCGGTTGTCGGATCCGCCAACAGCGCGAGGGCCTGATCACTGTGGCAGGCAAAAACCACGTCATCAAATATTTCCCGGTTGCCGTGAATATCGTCCAGGGCCACCTGGTCATTCAGTCTGGTGACGGACTGGATGCGAGTATTCAATCGGATGGAATCTTGCAGTGCGTCGGCGATTTTATTCACATATTGGCGGCTGCCACCGACCACCGTGCGCCATTGGGGTCGGTTGTTCACCCGGGTCAAACCGTGGTTGCTGCAAAAACGCATAAAACTCAGGGCCGGGTATTGGAGCATTTTGTCCACAGGGACCGACCAGATGGCCGCGCCCATCGGCAGCAGGTGGTTGTTGATAAAGGATTTGCCGTAACCGTGTTTTTCAAGCAGTTCACCGAGAGAAAGCTGCTCAAGGTCGGCTGATTGGAGTAATTTTGGCGATTGCCTGTAAAAACGCAGCAAATCGATCACTATTGCCCAGAAGGCTGGTCGGAGCAGGTTCCTTTTTTGTGCCAGTAGTCCCGACAAGCCACTGCCGGAGTATTCCAGTTCCCCGCCGTTAACTGACACCGAGAAGGACATGTCCGTATCACAAGTGGTCACTCCCAACTGTTCAAAGAATTTCACCAGATTGGGGTAGTTGGCGGGGTTGTAGACAATAAAGCCCGTGTCAACGCTGATGTCCTGCTTATCCGGTTTGAAGGTCACGGTGTTGGAGTGTCCGCCGAGCCGGTCATCTTTTTCAAACAGCGTGACATTTTGTGATTTGCTCAGCAGCCAGGCACAGCTCAAACCCGAAATACCCGAACCAATTATCGCAATGTTCTTGCGGGTCAGGCTGTTTTCAGCAGGATATTTCAGGGAGCGGGTATTCATTTTTCAATCCGTGTTGTTTGCGATGCTGATAATACGCAGGAAGTGCCGAGAGGGATCACCCTTTTTATTTGGCTTTATCAGCCGTGGGCGCTAATCTCTGTGATCTATTGAAGCTGATGATGCGTAAGGAGAGTCATGCAAGACCAGCCGCCGGGAGATGAAGCGTTGAGCGTCGTGGCATTAAGAGCAGAAAAAGCATCCGAGACATCGGCGAAAGACTGGTCTGCAATTCTGGCAGAGTTGGCCATTTCCCGGGACCGGAAGCTTTTTATCCGGCTATTCCGGCACTTTTCGCCCAGAATCAAAGGTTACATCATAAAACTGGGCCTCACGGAAGCCACCGCAGAGGAGTTGACTCAGGAAGCCATGTTGTCCGTCTGGCGCAAAGCCCAACTCTACGATCCCGGCAAGGCCGCCGCCAGTACCTGGATTTATACACTGGCGCGCAATCTGAGCATCGACTGGATGCGCAAACAGAAATATCCGGAATACGATCTGGACAGCTGGCACGAAGAGGCGGGTGAGCCCGTAGCGCTGGAGCTGTCCGAACAGTCTGTCATGTCTGATCAGGTCGCTTCGGCAATTCGTCAACTACCCGATAACCAGGCCCAGGTCATTATTATGTCTTTCTACGAGGGGCGTTCCCATTCAGAGATTGCCGACAGGCTGTCGATCCCCTTGGGTAGCGTCAAATCCAGAATTCGTCTGGCATCCGAAAAGTTAAAACAGGCGTTGAGAGGTAACCATGACCATTAATCATCATCTCGATGAAGCGACTCTGTTCAGTTATGTGGCTGGCGCTATGGGTCAGGGTCTGGCCCTTGTGGTCGCCTCACACTTGGCAATATGTGATTCCTGCCGGCAACGGGCCCGTGAGCTTGAAGCCATCGGTGGCGCTTTGCTGGAAAATATTGCCCTGGCGGCGGTCAGTGAAAATACGCTGAAGTCGGTGCTTGATCGACTGGATCAGGGTGGTACTTCGGAGATTGCCGTGCGTCCGCTGCCTGTGAGCGGCAGTGAAGTGCCGGCACCGTTGGCGGGCTACGTCGGAGATTCACTGGACGATCTGTCCTGGAAAAAACTGGTTCCCGGTATATGGATGCATGATTTGCCAAATCAGGGCAAGGGCATGACCCGCCTGTTGCGTGTGACGCCTGGCAAAGCGGCATCACCACACAGCCATCGAGGCAGTGAGCTGACCCTGCTGTTGAGGGGATCATACTCTGATGAAGTGGGGCGCTTCATGCCCGGCGATATTGCTGATCTGGATGATCAGATTACCCATCAGCCACTGGTGGACAGCGATCATGATTGTATCTGTCTGATTGCCACTGAGTACCCACTGCGCTACACCACACTGTTCGGTAAAGTGACTCAACCGCTCTTTGGTTTCTAGGTGGACGCGGCGCGAACGTTAACCGCCTGTCCGTTGTGTACTGCCTCAGTGACCCAGCCTGCCGGTCTTTGAAAACCATCCAACAGTCTTTGCCACGAGGAAACCCCTTTTGAAACTCGTCTGGTTCCGCAACGATCTTCGTGTAGCAGATAATCCGGCCTTGTTCCGGGCCTGTGACGATGCCGCCGGTCAAGGCGTGCTTGCAGTGGCGGCCATCTGCCCCGCGCAGTGGGCCAGCCACGACGAGTCTCCGGCCAGGGTGGAGTTCTGGTTGGCTAACTTGCGGAGTCTGCAACAACAACTGACG
This sequence comes from Porticoccus sp., assembly GCF_965660005.1. Lineage (GTDB taxonomy): Bacteria > Pseudomonadota > Gammaproteobacteria > Pseudomonadales > Porticoccaceae > Porticoccus. The sequence goes on along the minus strand of NZ_CBFHYF010000001.1, from coordinate 49,482 downwards.
GCGCTGGGTATTCCGTTGAAGATTCTCCATGTGGATACCTTTGCTGATTTGCCCGGCCAGTTGCTGTCACTTGCTCGCCGGTTCCACTGTGATGGCCTGTATCTGAATCGCGAATATTGTCTGAACGAAAATCTTCGCGACAAACAGGTCGTCGCCAGGTGTCGCGAGGCGGGCATCCCGGTTTATGGTCTGCACGGTGATTTGATACTGGCGCCGGGAAAAGTGATGAATGGTCAGGGTTTGCCGTTTCGGGTATTCACGCCCTTCAGTAAAACCTGGCGCAAGATTTTTACCGAGCAATACCCTGTGCCGCTGCCGGTTCCCCCGGTTCAACCGCCTGTGCCGGATGCCAGTTTGGCTCCCGATGTGATCCCCGACAACGTGGTTTATGCAATCAGCAATGGTAGCCGCTGGCTTCCGTCACTATGGCCGGTGGGCACAGAATCTGCCCACGCCCGATTGACGGATTTTGTGGCGAACCGGGTCGGGAGCTATGCGGCCGATCGGGATTCCCCCTCGATGGCTGGTACCTCGGGATTGTCGCCCTATCTCAGCTGTGGGGTAATTTCCCCTCGCCAGTGTCTGGCGGCCATGTCTGTCGCCTCAGAGGGAACGAACTGGCTGAACAACCAGTGGGTAACTGAGATTATCTGGCGTGAGTTTTACCGCCATCTGATGATGCACTTTCCGGATATGAACCGCTGGGAACCTTTCAGACCCGAGGTTGAATCGCGCATTCGCTGGCTGAATGACGACCGGTTGTTTGTTGCCTGGTGTCGGGGTGAAACCGGTTATCCGATTGTCGATGCCGGGATGAAACAACTGCTGGCGACTGGCTGGATGCACAATCGCCTGCGCATGATCACCGCCTCTTTCCTGACCAAGTTGTTGCGGCAGGACTGGCGAAAGGGCGCTCGTTTCTTTATGAACCATCTGATTGACGGTGACTTTGCCTCCAATCTGGGTGGTTGGCAATGGAGTGCCTCGGTGGGTGCGGATGCCGCACCGTACTTCCGTATTTTCAGTCCCATGCGCCAGGCTGAGCGATTCGATCCGAAGGGGGATTATGTCGCGCACTGGTTACCTGAGCTCAGGGAACTGAAGGGTATGCAGCGTCACGATCCGGCATTTGCCGCCGAAGTCGGGCGCCCGTCTCCCATCATTGATTACGGTAAGGCCCGAGCGGCCAGCCTTGCGGACTACCAACGGCAGTAGCCATTTTCCTGTATTATTGGTTCATTCCGTTCGGACAGGTCAGCGCCCTTTCGTGTCGATCGAGCAAGTGTTGCCGAACCCCCTTTGACAGGCGCGCCGGTAGCGTACCCGTGCAAAATGTTCGTAGGCCCAATCCAGCAGCGACGTCAGATGAAGATATTCAACGGTTTTGGCCAGGTGCCGGTAGACTGGCAGGGCGTGCCACAGGGTGAGGAATGCCTCGGCCCCTCGAGTCACACTGCCGCTCCTGTCTATCACATGAAACCGGCGCATGGCTTCATTCAGTGTGATGCCGAACTCGTCAAGGAGCCCGGTGCCCTTTGAAATATCATCCCAGACAAGCTGACCGGCATGATCCCGCCTGATGTAATGGTGGATTTCTTTCTGGCAGAGGGGACAGCTGCCATCGTAGAAGACAATCACCCTGCCGGAAGTACTTTGCATCAAAGGGCGTGCATTGCGGGTTTCTGTATTATTAGTCATCACGGTAGGCCATCCAGGTTGATGGAGGAATGAGAAGAGAAGGTTTTAAGACTGGTGAGCAGTTTATCGGCCAGATGATTGGCGCTCAGCCACGCCCCTTCGCTGCCCGTCCATCTCAGCCAATCGGAGCAAACACCAATACGGTTTTCCGGGCACCATAGATACTCTTCGGAACCAGCCGACCTGTGCCTGGCATACAGCCAGCGGTGGGTGCGCAGTGCGGCAATTTCCAGAGGCTCCTCCATAATGGCCTGGAAGGCTTTGATCAGATCGGCACCCACTTGTTTGGGATCAGAGTCCCTATGGGCTTCGCTCCACTGTGGGTTGGCTTCCAGTAGCCAGGTTTCAGCAAACGGTCCGGCGCTGCGTCCGGGTTTGTTGCTGTCGCGGATGGCCCTCGCCAGTAGCGGGTGTCTGCCGCTGAACAGCTCTACCGATTTTCTGGCGCGGCGACGCAAACCCAGCGCCACCACCCAGGCTGGTATCGATTCTGCAAATTTTGCCACTTCAGCAAAGCGCGGTATGGCCGACAGCAGAACCTCAGCCTGGAGTGCGGGTGTGGTGATGATAACGGCTTGATGGGTGTTCAGTAACTGGCCTGAATCGCTCTCGACGGTAACACCTTCCGGGCAGGGATACACTTTGCCCACCCGGCTTGAAGAGCAGAATACGGCACCTTCCAGCAGATTTCGTGTCAGGGTGGATTGTTTGGGTGATGCCAGATAGACCGAGATTGGATCCAGTTTCAGACCGGTAAAATCCCTGTGTGGTGGAATAAAGCGTCGTATTTCCGGCCGATCCTCCAGCCAGTTTCGGAACTTGTCCGAGACGGGTTCAAACCAGGGTGCGCCGAAGTCTACCGTGGCTTCCGCCAGCCCACTGCTGGCCTGGCGGCCGCCGGTGCCACGACTTTTCTCGTAGACGGTGACCTGGTAGCCAACCTCCAGCAGGCGTTGGGTCAATGTTGCACCAGCAAGACCGGCACCGATCACGGCAACACTCTGATGTCTCATCGGTATTGTCACCTTGAAATACTCCGCTTCTCTGATGGGGTGTCAGGTGTCCAGCTCAATTGGTCCAGATCAAAGGAGCGCTTTGACGGCTTTGCGAAACCGTCGGCTCTCCGGTGAGGTGACACTGCTGAATACATCAACCACCTCGCCTTCGCGATTGATCAGGTATTTATAAAAGTTCCATTTGGGATAGGTGCCCGAAGTCTCGCCAAGGTAAGTCCAAAGAGGGTCGGCATCGCCCTTGCGTACGTGAGTCTTGGCAAACATCGGAAATTGCACACCGTAGGTGACACGGCAGAAGTTCTGGATTTCTTCGGCGGTGCCCGGCTCCTGATTGCCGAACTGATTGGATGGAAAGCCCAGCACCACCAGGCCCTGGTCGCCAAACTCCCGGTACAGTGCTTCCAGTCCCTCGTATTGTCCGGTAAATCCGCACTTGCTGGCAGTATTGACAATGATCAGCACCTTGCCGGCGTAGGCCCGGCAAAAATCCACCGGATTTTCATCGATCAAATCCGGCACAGTGAATTGATAAATATTCATGCAGGTGGCCTTTTCGGTGTTGGTCGTCACTGCCGACCCGGCGATGGCAGCGTTGATGCAAAGTGCTGACAGAAGCCCTGTGATGATTAAAGTAGAGCTGCTCAAGGATGAATCACTCCTGAAATGTCAGTGAAATCGAAGGTCGGGGCGTGACCGCACTATCTGCGGCGCAGGCTTCGTCATGGGCGACGATCTGTACCAGTGCGGCGCGATACACGCCAGCGGAGCGACATATAGCATAGGCTTGGGCCAGATTGGTGCAGGTCACCACCTGGCCATGACGGTTCTTAATCAGCTGTTGCTGCCATTGTCCATTTTCAGAAAAAATCACCTGAATCACGATGGGGGCGCAGGCATTCTGGATAAACCGAACGGTTTCCAGTTGTCCTTTCTTTTGCCGTTGTCTGAGAAGCTGAATTGTCATTATTGCCGCCTAAATATCGTTTTCTCTGGTCAATACGCTTCGCGGGTTTGTCTGGATCAGTGTCTGATGATCTGACTGTAGCGGCAAAGCGTAACAGTTCCGTTACAACAGGAGATCAAACTTTGTTTTCTGGTATTTCCGAGCGTTTCTGGGTCAACCTAGCTGGTTTTCAGCTGATTTGGTGGTCGTCTGTATTGTTGGGCAATAGTGCCGCTCCGATCGTTTTAGTATTGCTGGCCCTGCATCTTGCCTTTCATCGTCAGCCACTTCTGGAAACCCGGGTATTAATTTTTTGTGCGCTGTTGGGCTTCATTATTGATGCACTGCTAACTCTTGGTGGCGTGTTTGTTTTTGATCGTGGCCAACCCTGGCCCCCGGTGTGGCTGGTGCTACTGTGGCTCGGATTTGCTGCAACCCTGCGCCAATGCCTGCGATTTTTTTCCGGTCGGTACCTGCTGTCTGCGGTGACCGGATCAGTGGCTGGTGCGCTTACCTACTGGGCGGCAATCAATCTGGGGGCGGCAGACTTTGGTTTTGCCGTAGTGCCTTCCGTGGTGATTCTGGCGGTCGTCTGGTTGGGATTGTTTCCCGCCCTGATGTTGTTGGCAGACTGGCTGGGAGGTCATCGTGCGCAGGTTTAGTGTGTCACTGTTGCTGAGTTTGTTGCTTTGTGCTGTGTCGGCACAGGCCGTTCCCGTGCCGGGCAGATTGCAGCTCGTCGGCCATGCAGATCTCAGGGTTTTTTTTATGAAAATCTACCGGGCCGAGCTCTACAGCACTTCCGGCCGTTACGAAAAATTACAGGGTCCCCTGATGCTGCGGCTCATTTATCAGCGGGATATCAGCAGCAACAGGCTGGTGAGTGAAACCCGCAAACAGATCGGCGATTTGCCGGATACCCAACTGGATCAATGGATGGCGGGCCTGGCCGGTATGTGGCCGGATCTGGAGAAAGGCGATGAGCTGACGTTCTACATGGATCCCGAGGGCCGGGGTCACTTTCATCACAACGGTCAATACATCGGTTCGCTGGAGGATCGTGTATTTACTGAAGCTTTCCTGAATATTTGGCTGGCAGATGATAGCATCAATCCGAAACTGACCCGAAAGCTTCGGGGAGAACACTAAAACAGGAGTCCTTATGGCGCGTCATGTCTCAAAAAGTATTTGCCTCGCTGGCTTGCTGCTGGCAGGTTGTTCTTCCACGATCACCGACTACCAACATGAAACGCCGGAGTTGCACCTGGACCGGTTCTTCAATGGTCATCTGGTGGCTTACGGCATGGTGCAGGATTTTCGTGGCAAGGTGATTCGCCGTTTCAGAGCGGAAATCAATGCCTCCTGGCAGGATGGGGAAGGCGTTCTGGACGAACAGTTCTTCTTCAATGACGGTGAACAGCAAATCCGCTGCTGGCGGTTGACAAAAAACGGTAATCAATACACCGGGACGGCTGGAGATGTGGTGGGAAAGGCCACGGGGACCACGCAGGGAAACGCACTGAATTGGCAATACGTGCTGGAAATTCCGGTCAATGGCAAGGTGCGTCACATCAAGCTGAATGACTGGCTCTACCTGGTGGATGAAAACAACCTGATCAACCGTGCCACCATGAGTAAGTTCGGTATTCCTGTGGGTGAAATTACACTCTATATCCGCCGTGAATCTGATCAGCCAGCCGACGATATCTGGCCAGCTTGCACGGCTCGGGACGCCATCTAGATTTTGATACGGGTTCTCATATGGATCGCCATTTTAATGATTATTTAAAGCAGCATTTTGGAGAGACGAAAGACGACCATGAATATTGAACAGAATATGCAGATACCCTGGCAGTGCGTGTGGATTACCGGGGCGGGGCGCGGTATTGGTGCCGCACTGGCACGCTTGTTTTGTCAACGCGGTGCAACCGTCTATGGTTCCGCTCGCAACCTCGACGAGCTCAACCAGCTACAGTCATCGCTGGCCTCTGCGCCGGGAAAATTCATTCCCGTACCACTGGATATCCGTCGCCCCGCTGAGATAGCAGCGCTGTTTGAACGTTGGGAAAGGGAGCAACAATTTCCGGAATTGGTGGTGCTGAATGCGGGAACTCACGACCCCGCCAGTGCCGAGGCCTTTTCTGCCCAGCGCTGCCGCAGACTGCTGGATATCAATCTGCAGGGCACGATTAACTGCCTCGATCCGGTACTGCATCGCTACATTGCGGACCGGAAAGGACACATTGCCGTGATGGCTTCTGTAGCGGGTTACCGGGGCTTGCCCACGGCGGCGGCCTACTGTGCCAGCAAAGCGGCATTGATCAGTCTGTGCGAGTCCCTGTATATGGATTTACACGGCACCGGGGTGTGTTTGCAGGTCATCAACCCCGGTTTTGTCCGAACGCCGCTGACCGATAAGAATACCTTTCAGATGCCGGCACTGATGGAAGTGGACGATGCGGCCATGGCCATTTATCGTGGGCTGCAGTCCAGTCGCTTCGAGATTGCGTTTCCCCGGCGCTTTGTGTTCTGGATGAAGTTGCTGCGGTTATTGCCCAATCGGCTTTATTTGCCACTGATGCGCCGGGCGACCCAAAAATCGTTATGAATTCTGTGTCGACCCCTCTGTGACTTAAAGGTCATCCGGATTATCGGTGATTACTTTTGCCTTGGTCAGAATCGCCTGTTTTTCTTCGGTGGACTTGTTGTGCCAGTGTTTTACCTGCATGGCCAGCCGTGGGTTCTGCTTCAGACGATCCTGATGTTCGCTGATAAAAACCCAGTACAGGGTGGTGAAGGGGCACGCGGCTTTTCCGGTCGCCTGTTTGGGATTGTAGGGGCAGTCGGTGCAGTAATTTGACATGCGATCAATGTATGCACCACTGGCAATGTACGGTTTTGATGCCAGAATCCCGCCGTCGGCATACTGACTCATCCCCAGGGTGTTGGGCGTTTCCACCCAGGCCACTGCATCCACATACATGGCCAGATACCACTGGTGAATGGCCTCCGGTCGGACTCTCAATAACAGCGCAAAAAGGCCCGTTACCATCAGCCGTTGAATGTGATGCCCATAGCCGTGTGACAACACCTGTTGCAGAGACTGCTGCATACAGCGCATGTCGGTCTGTGCAGTCCAGTAGAGATCCGGCAGTGGTCGGGTGGCATTCAGAGCATTCATGCCCGGCCATTCGTCCCGGTACAGCCAGTAGATTCCACGAACATACTCGCGCCAGCCGAGTATCTGGCGGATAAAGCCCTCGACGGCATTCAACGGTGCGGTGCCGTTGCGCCAGGCCGCCTCCGCGGCAGCAATGACCTCCCGTGGATCCAGTAGTTTCAGGTTCAGTGAGGCCGCCAGGCGCGAGTGGTACAACCAGGGCTGGTGTTGCCACATGGCATCCTGATAGTCGCCAAATCTCGCGAGACGATGTTCAATGAAATCTGTCAGCGCCAGTAGCGCATCCTCCCGGGTGACCGGCCATTGAAAACCCTCCAGCTCACCGGGCAGATCCGGCAGGTATCGGACCACATCGGCCATCACCTCCTGAGTCAGTGGGTCCGGTGAAAACAGTTTTGGCTGGGGCAGTTTTTGTGGGCCGGCTTTGCCAAAGGCCCGGCGATTATCCTTGTCATAGTTCCACTGGCCGCCACAGGGTTCAGCGTCTTGGTTGGACGCGTAGTCGAGAAGAATATTGTTGCGTTTGCGCAACAGGCGGTACCAGTACTCCATGCGCAGGCTTTTGCGGCCAGCTGCCCAACTGGCAAAGTCCCGAGCTGTGCTTATGAAATGGCTGTCTTCAAGCCATATGATGGGATAGCCCTGTTCGATACAAACCTGATTCATCTCGTGCAATACACGATTATCACCGGGCACCACACAGCGAATCTGCTCCGGCTTTATTTTTTTCAGCGTGTCGTGAATAGCGTCTGCAAAGTGTTGGTAGCCTGCTGAGAGGGGAATGTAGAGAGGTTCGATTCCTTCTGTGCGCAGGGCATCAGCAAAATGCCGCATGGCGGATAGAAACTGGACAGTGCGCTGCTTGCTGGAGAGCGTTGCGGTGGACTCGCCCCTGACCTCGGCCATCCAGACGCGATCACGAGCGGGGTCAAACTCGTCCCATAGGGTACTGTTCCGATTGAGCTGGTCGCCCAGTATCAGGTTCAGATGTCGTATCGGCTGCATGGCGGTGTTCCCCTGATCTTGAAAATTCAGGGCAGTGTACGTTGCTACAGGCAATCCAGAGCAGGCCGGCGATCAGTGAGTGCCACGGCAGTCATTGTCGCCGGTCTGGAGCGGTGGCCGCTAAAGTGCCTCAAAGTGATCTGTCAGCAAGCAGTCATAACGCTGTTTGTCATAGGCTTTGATAGGCTCGATATCGGCAGTGTCGATGATGCCCTGCTCAGCCGCATCGGCCAGTGCCAGATCCAGATTATCCGGATGTTCCAGAAGCCCTTTGCTGCGTGCCCGAACGAACGCCTGCCAGGGCTTGTCAATTTTGAGCAATGCCTGATAGGTGGATTCAACCCGCCCCACAGGATCCAGCGGGTCTTCGTTGAGATACACAAATTGGCCCAGTGCCTGCCGCACCGGGTTCGGTTCCATGATCAGGCTGCCGAGTTGGCGAATCTGATGATCATCCGACGCCCGGTGAATACGTCCCAGGGGAAAGCAGGTGAATGCCAGGATTTTGCCGAGCCAGCGCAGGGGGAAGTTATCACAAAATGCCAGCAAGGCTTGCTGTGCCCTGAACAGGGAGCGCTGTACCGCGTAGCGGGCATGTACATCTGTCGCTTCGTTCTGTTGATTGGCATCGTGATACTTGAGAACACTACAGGCAATGAACAGTTCGCTGTGGGCATCGCCAAGGCGAGCGGACAGCAACTCCCGCCGCTTGATATCGCCACCGAGAATGCCGAGGGCTACATCGGAGCAGCTGGCCAGTGCCACACTCAGATGGTTGATGCGCTGATACCAGCGACGACTGAAATCCGAGGTGTCATCGGGTACCGGGCTGAAGCGCGCCGCAGTGATGCCATACAGCTTGAGTCGGGCGATATTGCTGAAAATATGCCCCAGGTGTTCTCTGAACAGGGGATCAAATTCTGCCAGGCCCACTTGTTCATCATTATGTTGCAATGTTTGCAGTTCTGCGTACAGGTAGGGATGACAACGCATGGCCCCCTGACCAAAAATCATCAGGGAGCGGGTGAGAATATTGGCACCTTCCACCGTGATGGCTACCGGCACCGAGTGGTACATCGAGGCGAGGAAATTGCGTGGCCCCAGCTGGATTGCCCGGCCGCCCACCACGTCCATGGCGTGATTGACAATCTGGCGCATCCGTTCAGTGGCATGGTGCTTGGCCATCGCGGTGAGCACCGAGGGTGCCCCATCTGCCAGCCCTCTGGTTACCATCTGCCGCATTGCCTCAAGTGTATAGGCGCCGGCGGCAATTTCGGCAGTGGCTTCCTGTACGCCCTCAAACTTGCCAATTTCCATATTGAACTGGCGGCGAATCCGGGCAAAGGCACCCACCGTCAGGTAGCACATTTCGCCGCTGGCAGTGGCCAGTGCGGGCAGGGATACACCGCGCCCTGCACCCAGGCATTCGATCAGCATTCGCCAGCCCTTGCCGGCCATGTCGGGGCCGCCGATAATCCAGTCAATGGGGATAAACACCTCGGTACCACTGATCGGCCCGTTCATGAAGGGCGCGCCCGGATTGTGGCGACGACCGATCTCGATACCGGGATGGTCAGCTGGCAACAGGGCACAGGTAATGCCGTATTCCACGGTATCCGGATCACCGAGCAAGCCATCCGGGTCCCGCAGTTTGAAGGCGAGGCCAATTGCCGTTGCCACCGGTGCCAGAGTGATCCAGCGTTTGGTGAAAGTCAGGCTGAGCCCCAGTACTTCCTCATCGTTATGTTGCCCTTTGCAAACGATGCCGAGGTCCGGAATCGAGCCCGCATCTGACCCGGCTTCCGGACCGGTCAGACCGAAACAGGGCAGTTCCGTGCCGTTGGCAAGACCCGGTAACCAGCGCTGTTTCTGTTCTTCTGTACCGTATTTCACCAACAGTTCGCCTGGTCCCAGAGAATTTGGCACCATGGCGGTGACGGCGGCCGTTGGCGAGCAACTGGCAATTTTGCTCATGATGCGACTTTGTGCGTAAGGACTGAAATCCAGCCCGCCAAATTCTTCCGGGATAATCAGACCAAAGAAGCCATTTTTCTTCAGGTATTCCCAGACTTCCGGCGAGAGATCCTGCCGCTGATGCACATCCCACTCATCTATAAGCTCGCACAGTCCCGCCACTTCACGGTCAAGAAACTGCTGTTCTCGCTCACTGAGTCGGGGCAGGGCAATCGCAGAAAACTGCTGCCAGTCCGGCCTGCCACTGAACAGTTCCTTTTCCCACCAGGTCGTGCCTGCCTCCAGGGCTTCCCGCTCTGTTTTACTGATGGTGGGCATGGACTTTCGCAGCAGGTGGTATATCGGTTTGATCAGCCACTGCTGGCGCCACCGGGGGTGATTGAGGAGGATTGACACACCGATCGTCGCCAGCAAAATCAGCCACATGCCGCCGCTGTAGATTGTCAGTAGAAAGGTGCCGACCACCATAACCAGAGAACCGGTTTGCAATGGCGGACGGTAATAGAATACGGCCGTGAGTAAACCGATAAACAACAACAGCGATAACAACATAATTTTTCACCTTTTTGTGGCAGGCCCCGCAGCCCCTTTGCGCACCGATGACTGCAACCCTAGACGATTTCGTGCCTCTCGCCCAGTGGGGTTGTATAATTATTCTCGTCCAGAAAAGTCTGGATTTGAATCTCTTCTTCACACATTGAATACGGAAAAGAAACCCTCTGGCAGCGATCGGCCACCAATGAGATCAAGTTCTGTATCCCGAGGCCTATTGCAATCAATGATAAAAGAGGATTTTTGTTACCCTTGTCTGCGATAAAACACACACAGTTACTGGCCCTCGACAAGCGAGCACTGGCCAATCGTTTTGGTTCCCGCGCTGAGAGCTACAATGCCGCGACACCCGTCCAGCAAGTGATGGGCCAATGCCTGCTGGACAGAATCCGCAGTGAACAGCCTGATGGGCATGTTCAGGAAATTCTTGAGGTCGGCTGCGGCACCGGTCGGTTGACCAGGGAGCTAAAAGCCCTGTTTCCCTCAGCGAACATAACGGCCATCGATATTTCACAGGAGATGATCGACTATGCCACAAAACAGGTGCCGGGACCGGACTACCTGGTTATGGACGCTGAAGAGTATCTTCGATCACTGGACAGACGGTTTGATCTGATCGTTTCGAATGCAACGGTGCAATGGTTTGTCGATCTCGAGAAGGTTGTTGCCAGTATGCGAGCTGGGCTTACTCCGGGCGGATTCCTGGCGTTGGGCACCTTCGCCGAGCGCACATTCTGTGAGTTGGCAGATGCGTTTGATTGCGCCTATCAGAAAAACCGGCTTGCGGCCCAGAATCACCTGGTGCCGATGAAGTCTGTCGGCTATCTCCGGCAGATATTGCCGGAGGCCGAGGTGGTTGAACAGGATATCCTCGCCCACTTCAAGGATGTCAGGACTTTTTTGCAGTCCATTAAGAATGCCGGGGCGGTAAATTCCCAGTCGGGTCAGCGGTCGATTCCGAAGGCCGTGCTCAGGGATATGCTCCACTACTACGAGGCGCGCTATAAAGAACCCGGTAGCCGTAAAATTCAGGCCACCTATCACGCCTGTTTTCTGTTCTATCGCCGGCCAGCTGGCTAGAGTTCAGTCACAATGTTGTTCAACTCCTATCTGTTCCTGCTGGTTTTTCTGCCGTTGGTATTGGTTGGTTTTTATGGAGTGGGACATGTTGCAGGCCGCACTGGGGGGTTGCTCTGGCTGGTTGTCGCCTCGCTGATTTTTTATGCCAGCTGGGAGTTGTCCTACCTCTGGCTGCTACTGGCATCGTTGCTATTCAATTATTTTGCTGCGGCCCTTATCCGTAAATTACCCCGTTACCGGCGGCTATGCCTATGGATTGCAATACTCGCTAATGTGGCGCTACTGTTTTATTTCAAGCTGGTCATCGCTGTTTTTGGTGACAATGGAGCAGCGTTCAGCACCACCCATCATATTCTGATTCCCCTGGGAATATCCTTTATTACCTTCCAGCAAATCGCCTTTCTGGTGGATACATACAAGGGCAAGCTGTCGGAAGGCGGTGCACTGGAATATGTCCTTTTTATCACTTTTTTTCCGCAGCTGATCATGGGGCCAATTGTTCATTATCGGGAGTTGCAACCGCAGTTCAGAAGCGCCGGATTGTTTCGCTGGAACCCGGATAACTTTTCTCTGGGGATGTGTATTTTCATTGTTGGTCTGTTCAAAAAGGTAGTGCTGGCCGACAGCATTGCGCCATTCGTCGACGGCGTATATGGCAGCGCCTCTCAGGGTGAGAGTATTGCCCCAATAGATGCCTGGGCCGCGGCCCTGGGCTTCACATTGCAGATTTATTTTGATTTTTCCGCCTATTCGGATATGGCGATTGGCCTTGCCCGGATGTTCAACATCAACCTGCCGATCAATTTCGATGCCCCGTACCGGGCAGTCAACCGGTTCGACTACTGGCGCCGCTGGCATATTTCGTTTGGTGCCTTTATGCGGCAGTACGTTTTCTTCCCCCTGGCCAGAGCAAAGAAATTACATATTGGGCATGTCGGGGCTTTGGCAGTGACGACACTGCTATCGGGATTCTGGCATGGCCTCGGTGCAACCTTTATTCTCTGGGGTGCACTGCAAAGTCTGTTGATGTTGGGGGTTCACTACCGCGGTGTGATTGCCGGGAAACTCGGATTTTCTTTCCGGAAAGAACGTTTCCCATGGTTTTTGATGCTATTGACGTTCCTGATGACGGTTCTGCTCGGTGTGCTGTTTCGTTCGAGTGACCTGCAGGTTGCATTCGGTATGTATGAGCAGATGATGGTTGCTGTGCAAACTATTTTCGCTGGTGATATTGCCGCGCTTTATCATCACATTGATCGTACGTTTGATCGCCGAGTGCTAATCAATCTGATGTTGATGATGCTGATCGTGTGGGGAGTACCCAGTACCCGACACCTGTTTGCCCGGCACTGGACAGCACTCGATCAACGCAACGTGCACCCCGGGAAAACTACACCGGACCTTTTGCCCTGGTTTCGACATCAGGTATTTGGCCTGAATCGCCGTTGGGCGATTATCATGGCAGCCATGTTGTGTTCTGCGTTGATTTTCATGAGCGGCACCAGTCGCTTCATCTATTATCAGTTCTGACCATGAATGCTTATCTGCGTTTTTTCAGCGGCTCTCTTGTGGCGATTCTTTTTCTCGGCGCTGCCCTTAACTTCACCCTTGATCCATCGGGTTATTTTCGCAACCAGGGCTTCCATCCTGGTACATTTCTGGGTGATCGCGTGTGGTCAGATGACAGAATGGCACACGATTTGTCGATCGATAGCCACCGTCCGGATACCCTCATAGCCGGTAACTCGAGGGTTAAACATGGCTTCGCCGTGAACGACCGGCGATTAGTGGAACAGCTGGGCGAAATACTCAGTCTCGGTCTGCCCGGTGCGCGTTTTGATGAGCTGAATCGTTACATACGGATTGTTCTTGAAGACCATGCCGTGCGCCATCTGGTGATTGGTCTGGATTTGGGGCAATTTCTTCGTGGCAATGGTCTTGCTGGCAACCCCCCGCCCGGGCACTGGCTGGATTCAGGGGGCAGCTTTCCCGGCGCCCCGATCCCGTTAAAAAAGCTGGCCACTGCACTCTGGTCAAAAAGTACGTTTCTGGCCTCTGTAAAGGTGATCCTCAGGCCGCACAACACAACTCTGAACGGTGCTTCAAATACCGACACCAAACTGACGAAACTGGAGGCATCCGGACACCGGCTTGTGACGCAGAAGCTGGAGGCCCGCATGGCGAAAGTTTATTCGAGCTATGATTTGGCGGTTTATTTCGACAGGCTTGCAGTATTTGATGCATTGCTAGCCGATACCTGTCTGAAAAATACCGATGTCAGATTGTTCATTTCTCCCCTGCATGTCCGGCAACTGTTACTGATCCGAGAAACGGGTCATCTCGGTTTGTTTTTCAGTTGGAAAGCGCAGCTTGCAGAAATGGTCGCGCAACATCAAGGAAATGGCTGTCGGGTGACACTGACAGATTTTTCAGCCATTTCCCGCTATACCAGTGAGCCATTTCCGGAGCTGGGTGATAAGCAATATCGCATGCAATGGTATTGGGAATCGAGTCATTACAACCATAAAATGGGGCAGATGGTGATCGAGCGTTTGTGGGGTAACAGTGATAGCGATGACGGTTTCGGGAAAAATCCTAGCGCTGACAACATCGCCGGGTGGCTGGAGGAAGAGCGGAACAGGTTGAATTCGCTGATTCGCAATCAGCCGATACTGGTCAGGGAAATCAGTGATTTAATCCGTTAGTGACCGATTGGCGCCACAATGCGCTCAGTGAGACGGGTTAACCCCTGTTTATGACATTCAACCCTGACTAAGGAAAATTCATGCTTCCGGAAGACATCATACTGACCGTGGTTATTCTTCTGGCAGCGATGCTCTATGCCGCTGTGGGACATGCGGGGGCATCCGGCTATCTTGCCGCCATGGCGCTGGCGGGCGTGTCTCCGGCTGTCATGAAGCCGGCGGCGCTGTCGTTGAATATTCTGGTGGCGCTGATTGCCACTACAAAGTATTACCGGGTGGGGGCTTTTTCCTGGCCGCTGTTCTGGCCACTGGTTCTGACATCCATTCCCTTTGCCTTTATCGGTGGTTCCGTCACGCTGGATGCGGAGATTTACAAGCCGCTGGTTGGTATAGTGCTCGTTTATGCAGCCTGCCGTGCATTCCTCTGGGCAGATACCCGTTCCAGTCTGGCTATCCGGTCGCCACGCAAAGTCCTGCTAATGGCGGTTGGCGCAGCACTCGGATTGCTTTCCGGGTTGACCGGTGTGGGCGGCGGGATATTCCTCAGTCCGCTGTTGCTGTTCCTGAGATGGGCCGAAGTTCGGGTGATTTCCGGAACGGCTGCTGCTTTTATTCTGGTGAATTCCATTGCCGGATTGCTGGGTGTCATCAGTCGTGTACCCGAGCTGCCGCGGTGGTGGGTGGTTTTATCGGTGCGGAATATGGCAGTTGGCCAGCCCGGCTATCCAGAAGCTGTTGGCATTGGTTCTGGTTATTGCCGGCATCAAGATGATTGCCCTGGTATGAAGCCGTGCTGGGGGTGCGGAAATTAATCACTGAACTGTTGGAGCACGCCATGTCCCATGCCGAAAAAGAATTGATAGCGCTTCAGATAGCGGTCTTGACCGTTTCCGACACCCGCGCACTGGCGGAGGATACCTCCGGACAGTTGTTGGTGGACCGCCTAACTGCCACCGGACATCAGCTGGCTGACCGGGCGCTGGTGCCGGATGATATCTATCGACTGCGGGCCGAGGTGTCCCGCTGGGTTGCCGATCCGGCCGTCCAGGTGGTGTTGGTGACGGGCGGCACCGGGTTTACCGATCGCGACTCCACCCCGGAGGCGTTGGTGCCCCTGTTTGATAAACAGATTGAGGGTTTTGGTGAATTGTTTCGCCAGATCTCTTTTGACGAGATAGGGACCGCCACCATTCAGTCGAGGGCCGTGGCGGGGATTGCCAACCACACGCTGATATTTTGTATGCCGGGTTCCACCAACGCCTGTCGCACGGCCTGGGACAGAATTCTGGGCGAACAGCTCGACGCCCGAACCCGGCCCTGTAATTTTACGCCCCATGTTGCCAGTTGAATGGATCTTGATTGATGCGCAATTGTGACCAACCCGGAATATTGAGTGTCGAGCAGGCACTGGATCAGCTGCTGAATGCGGCAAAGCCTCTGCAGCAGTCAGAGGAAGTGCCACTAGCATTGGCTCTGGGGCGAGTGCTGGCGGACGACCAGCATTCTCCGGTGGATGTGCCTCCGGCGGATAACAGTGCGATGGATGGGTTTGCGCTGAACAGCGGTGATGCCTGCCCGGACGGCGAGACGGTTTTCAACATCAGTCAGCGTATTCCGGCCGGTGCCGCTGGGGTGAACGACAGGTTGTTCTGCCCTCCGGGATCAGGGCCAACAGCAATATTCGTCCCCTGGGGCAGGACATTCGCCGGGGAGCCGTTGTCCTGCAGCGGGGGCAGCGGCTGAAACCCCAGGATTTGGGGTTGCTGGCTTCGGTGGGTATCGCCCGTGTCCCGGTGTATCGGCGACTCAGGGTGGCGCTGCTGTGTACTGGCGATGAGCTGGTCGAGCCGGGTCAGGTATTGCCCCCCGGCCATATCTACAACAGCAACCGCTACACGCTGGCGGGACAACTCACCGCCCTGGGCTTTGACTGTCTCGATCTGGGGATATTAGCCGATGATGCTGATGCGATTGAACGGGCCTTACTCGAGGCCGTAGAGGTGGCGGACTGTATTCTCACCAGTGGCGGCGTTTCAGTGGGGGAGGAAGATCACGTCAAGGATTGTGTGGAAAAACTCGGTAATCTGAGCCTGTGGCGGCTTGCGATCAAACCCGGTAAACCACTGGCCTTCGGGGATGTCAAAGGCGTGCTCTTTGTCGGGTTGCCTGGCAATCCCGCCTCAGTGTTCGTCACCTTCGCGATTATTGCGCGGCCTTACCTGCTGAAAAGTCAGGGTGCCAGGGACTATGTGCCCACGCCGATTCCGGTGATCGCCGGGTTCAGTCGCCCCCATGCGGCGAAACGCCAGGAATACCTGCGCGCCCGGCTGGTTCTGGATGCCGGTGGTGTTGCTCGTGCTGAACTGTCGGGCAATCAGAGCAGCGGCGTGTTATCCACGGCCAGCGCCGGTAACGGCTTTGTCATTCATCGCCTCGGTGAGGCGATCAATGAGCATGAGCCGGTCCCTTTTCTGTTGTTTTCCGAGCTGCTGTTTTAGCTCCGGTTTACACTAATGAAGTCCTGTCTGACTTTAGTGCGCCTTTTGGTGACTGCCTGCCAAAAGACAGTAGAAAGCGGGCAATACAAACAGGGTCAGTAATGTGCCGAGACCCAGACCCGTGGCAATGGTCAGGCCAATGGCAAAGCGGCTCTCTGCGCCGGGTCCGGCCGCCATCAACAGCGGAATCATGGCAACGACCAGTGCCACGGACGTCATCAGAATGGGGCGCAACCGAATGGCCGAGGCCTCTATGACGGCGTCGAGCTTGCTGAGCTGACGTTCGGCCTGTAGTTGATTGGCAAACTCCACGATCAGAATACCGTTCTTGCTGACCACGCCGATCAGTGTGATCAGGCCCACCTGGGTGTAGATATTCATGGTCGCCGCACCCATCATGATAAACGCCATGGCACCGGCCACCGAGAGCGGCACCGTGACCAGGATAATGATAGGGTCGCGCCAGCTTTCAAACTGGGCGGCCAGCACCAGGTAAATCACCAGCAAAGAGAGGAAAAACGTCACCAATAGAGCGCTTCCCTGTTGCTTGAACTGTCGCGACTGGCCTTTGTAGTCGTAGTTGAAGCCCGGGGGAAAAAGCTCTGCTGCTTTCTGCTCAAGAAATGCGATCGCATCGCCCATGGCGACACCGGGCTGCAGAACGCCTTCCAGTCCTATGGCGTTGAGCTGATTGTGCTGGGTGCGGGACGAGGGTTCGACCTGCTGCTCGAAATCCACCAGATTGCTGAGTGGGATCAGGTCACCCGAGTCGGCCCGGATATAGTAGCTTTTCAGGTCATCTATGGATGCCCGGGCGCTGCGCTCGACCTGGGGAATCACCTCATAGGAACGGCCCTGCATATTAAAGCGGTTGATATAGCCGCCGCCGAGCATATTGGACAGTGAGCGACCGATATCGCCCATGGAGAGTCCCAGGTCAGCAGCCCGATCCCGATCAATGACTATTTTGTTGATCGGGCTATCAATCTCGATGGATTTCTGCAGGAACATGAAGTTGCCACTGGCCATGGCGCTGCCCAGCAATTCATCGGCGAGGGCATCAATCTCTTCATAGCTTTTACCCGATGTCATCACAAACTGCAGTGGCAGGCCATTGCCCGCTCCGGGTATTGGCGGGCGGGGAAAAACGGAGATTCGCACGCCGGGAATTCTCGACATGGCCTGCTGCATCAAGGGCTCCACTTCAAACTGGGACACCTCTCGCTCGTCCCAGGGTTTCATTTTGAAACCGCCAAACATGGAATTGGCACTGCCTCGGCCAATCAGCAGGAAGGTCTCGTCATAGCCCGGCAGTTCCTCAAAAATAGCCTGCATCTGGTTGCCGTAACCTTCCATATATTCCAGTGTTGCGGTTTGTGGTGCCGCGCCCATAAACAGCAGGATGCCCTGATCTTCCGGCGGTGCCAGCTCATTCTGGCTCAGCTGCAGCATAAAATAGATGGATGCGAGGAGTACCAGCGCGAAAAAAACCACCACCCAGATGGATTGCAATACAAACCCAAGTGCGCACTGATAACCGCTGGCAAGTCGGTTGAAGCTGCGCTCCACGAACCCCTCGAAGCGGGATGGGTTGCCGTGGGGTTTGAGTATCTTGCCGGATATCATCGGCGACAGGGTCAGGGCCACCACCCCGGATATCAGTACGGCTCCGGCCAGCGTGAAAGCAAACTCGGTGAACAGTGAGCCGACCAGTCCGCCCATGAAACCGATCGGTGCGTAGACGGCCACCAGAGTGGTGGTCATGGCGATAATCGGTGTCGCCATCTCCCGGGCGCCGTTCAGGGCTGCGTCAAAGCGGCTTTCGCCATTTTCGATATGCCGGTGGACGTTTTCCACAATAATAATGGCATCATCCACCACCAGCCCGATGGCCAGCACCATTGCCAGCAGGGTCAGCAGGTTGAGAGAAAAGCCCAGCATCAGCATGATCAGTGCGCCACCAATCAATGACAGCGGAACGGCGATGGATGGCACAATGGCGGCCCTTAAAGAACCCAGTGTCAGAAAGATTACCAGCAGGACGATAATCACCGCCTCGCCCAGAGTTTTAATGACCTCCTTGATGGAGCTGTCGATAAACTCCGAGGCATCGTAGGGCAGTTCCACCAGCATCCCGTCCGGCAATTGCGATCGAATATCCGGCAGTTCAGCGCGTACCAGCGCAGCAACATCCAGGGGATTGGCGCCCGGTGCAATCTCGA
Source organism: Porticoccus sp. (assembly GCF_965660005.1). GTDB lineage: Bacteria > Pseudomonadota > Gammaproteobacteria > Pseudomonadales > Porticoccaceae > Porticoccus. The sequence continues at coordinate 30,608 of NZ_CBFHYF010000001.1, read as the reverse complement.
TGGCGATATAGGTCGAGGGCTTGCCCTTGTAGTTGTTGATGGAGTTGTAAGTCTGCGATCCCAGCTCACTGCGGGCGATGTCACCGAGGCGGATGATGCTGTCTTCGGTCTGTTTTATGACCAGGTTGCGAAACTGTTCCGGATTATTGACATCGGTGTTGCTGGTCAGGTCAATACGGACCAGCTCGTCCCGGGTGCTGCCAATACCAGCGAGATAATTGTTGTCGAGGAGAATTTCGATCAAGTCGCGCGGCGTCATATCGATGGCGGCCAGTCGCTGCGGGTCAATCCAGACTCGCTGGGCAAAGGTTCTGCCCATCAACTCGGCCTTGCCGACCCCGGCCAGTGCCTGCAGTCTCGGCTGTACCTGTCGGGTAAGGTAGTCAGTAATCTGTGGAACCTTGATAGTGTCGCTGTAGAAAGCGATATACATCAGTGCGGTGCTGTCCCCTGTGGTCGAGGTGATGACCGGGTCGCGCACAGCCTCTGGCAACACATCCCGCTTCGAGGCGACCTTGGCCTGAATTTCTGCCAGCGCATCATTGGCATCGTAGTTCAGGATCATTCTGGCTTCGATGGTCGATACACCCTGCTGGCTGGTGGATGTGAGGTAATCTATGCCCTCGGCCTCGGCAATGGCCTGTTGCAGCGGGGTGGTCACGAAACCTTTTACCAGCTCGGAATCCGCCCCCGGATAGGCCGTTGATACAGTTACCGTTGTGCTTTCCAGTTCCGGGTACTGACGGACTTCCAGTTCCAGGATCGCGCGTAACCCCATCAGCAAAATCAGCAGACTGATGACCGTAGCCAGCACCGGCCGGCGAACAAAAATATCGGTAAACCGCATCAGTTGGCAGCCTCATCAGGTTTTACCGCGTCGACAATCTCGACAGCCTGGCCATTGCGCAACCGCAGCAGGCCGGTGGCAACTACCTGTTCATCTTTTTCAACACCACTGGTAACCGATACTCTGCCGCCCCGGACCTCCCCGGTAGTGACGCTGCGCCGCTGTACGGTTTTTTGCCGGTCTTCACCGGTCTCGATGACAAACACAAAGTCGCCGTAGGTGTTGTAGGAGATCGCCGTGCGCGGCAGTGTCAGTACCTGATCCTGCTGGCCGCGATAGGTGCTGACATTGGCAAACATTCCCGGTCGCAGCCGGTGTTCGGGGTTGGGCAATTCGGCGCGCACGGCAAGGGTTCTGCTTTCCGTGCTGACCGATGTCTCCAGGGCCAGCACAGCGCCACTGAACAGTTCCCCGGGGTGGGCGGCAACACGGATTTCAACCGCGTCTCCCACATTGATCCGCGGCAGGTCCCGCTCGGGGATCGTAAAGTCCACATAAATGGGGTCGAGCATACTGAGCTGGACGATGGGTGTGCCTACCTCAAGGAACTGACCGAGATCGACCATCCGCAGCCCGATAATGCTGTCGAATGGTGCGCGAATCCGTTTTTTGTTCAGAATGGCCTGCTGCTCGTGAACCCGGGCCTCGGCGGCCTCCAGAGTGGCTTTTGCCTCATCAAAGGCGGACTGGGAAATGGTTTTCCCCTTGATCAGATTGGAATAGCGCTCGAATTGTTGCAGCGCCAGTCGCTGCTCGGCTTTCAGGGTTTCCAGGGCGGCCTGATCCGTAGCGGTGTTGAGTTTCAAAAGCAGGTCACCGGCACTGACCTGTTGGCCGGATTCGAATTCAATGCTTTCTACTACACCCGCCATCTCGTTGGCAATCCGTATGCCGTTGACCGCCCGAACACTGCCGATTGCAGACAGTGACTGTGGCCAGGTATCTTTCACCACGCGGGTTGCTTCAACCGGAGAGGGTGGCGGAGCCTGACTCATCAGGGCTTCCTGTTGTTTTATCTGCTGCATTTTCCAGGCGAACAGGCTGCCCAGAACCAGGGTCAGCAGGACAATAACAGTAATCAGTCTGGTGGTAGTTTTCATAGGATCAATGGACACTTATAGTTTGAAGCGGGTATCGCGGAGATGAAAAAATACGGCACCACAATGGGTAAGCAAATATTTTACACAGTTATGTATGATTGGCGATAAACGAACACAAAATTGTCCTTTCTTAGGCAACATCAAGCAGATTCAACCATAATCAACCAAAGGTAATCATCAATAGAAGGATGTTTTATGTTGTTCAGGCAGTTGTTTGATAATACCTCTTCCACTTATACCTACCTGCTGGCCGATGAAACCACCCGGCGGGCGATTCTGATTGATCCCGTGTTTGAGCAGGCCCAGCGGGACATGGCTTTGCTGCGAGAGCTAAACCTGTCGCTGGCGTTGGTGGTGGATACCCATGCCCACGCCGATCACGTGACGGCGGCCTGGTTGTTGCAACAAAAGACCGGTTGCCAGATTGCCTCGGCAAAAGTCATCGGGGCAAAACACGTCAATCTTGCCCTGGAAGACGGGCAGGTTTTTGGTGTTGACGGCATCCAGCTGAAAGCCCTCGCAACCCCCGGGCATACCAACGGCTGCATGAGCTATGTGCTGGAAGATCAGACGATGGTTTTTACCGGCGATACGCTGCTGATACGTGGCTGTGGTCGCAGTGATTTTCAGGAGGGCAGTGCCCACAACCTGTTCCGCTCAATTACTGAGAAGCTGTTCTGTCTGTCCGATCACTATGTGGTCTACCCCGCACACGATTACAACGGCAGGACCCAGAGCACTATCGGCGAAGAAAAAGCCTTTAATGCCCGTGTCGGCGGCGGTGCCGATGAGCACGATTTTGTTGAATACATGCATGCCATGAAACTGCCGCATCCCAAGAAGATTGATGAAGCGGTTCCCGCCAATCTGCGCAGTGGGTGTCCGGAAAATGGTTCATTGCCGGAAGAGCCGGGCTGGGCCGAGATCAAAGTGACCTATGCCGGTGTGCCGGAAGTGGAGATTGACTGGCTGCAGTCCCATCGCCCGGAAGTCACACTGCTGGATGTGCGTGATATTGATGAGGTGCGTTCGGACAAACCTTCGGCCCTGCAGTCAGACCTGCTGATTCCCCTGGACAGACTCAGAGAAAAGGTGGCTGAGGTCCCGACCGATAAACCCGTCATTGCCCTGTGCCGGTCCGGGCGGCGTTCAGCGATGGCCGTGTCGATTCTGGCAGAGGCGGGTATCCAGCGGGTTGCCAGTCTTCGGGGCGGTATCATCGCCTCTCTGTAGGGTGTTCAGTCAACGCCGTCCTTGCTAAACTGTTTATTCTATTATGGTATATACATATAACTAAATTGAAATAATGTCTGCCCCGTCATTCCTGTGACCAGATTTGGCATGAAAACAGGAGGTCCTTGCCATGAATAATCAAGCCCCAAATCACGTGCAGCCCGAAAAAACCTACCCTGTCCTGATTGTCGGTGGCGGGGCCGGGGGCATTGCGGTGGCGGCCAGCCTCCACAAGCGTGATCGGCAGCTGGAAATCGCCATTATTGAACCGTCGGATACGCATCACTATCAGCCCGGCTGGACCATGGTGGGCGGGGGTGTTTTTCGCCCGGAGGTCACTGCTAAGCCAATGGTTACGGTGATGCCCCGTTTTGTTATCTGGTACCAGCAACCGGTTGTATCCCTCGACCCGGATCAGAATTGTGTCACGCTCTCAGATGGGACGGTTCTGGGGTACAAGGCGCTGGTGCTTGCTCCCGGGCTGGAACTGAATTGGGCTGGCATCGAAGGACTGGCGGAAAGTCTGGGAGAAAATGGTGTCACCTCCAATTATCAGGAGGGTATGGCCCAATACACCTGGGAAATGGTTCAGCAGTTGAAAAAAGGTACCGCGCTGTTCAGTCAGCCGCCAATGCCCATCAAATGTGCCGGTGCTCCCCAGAAAGCATTGTACCTGTCTTCGGATCATTGGCGCCGAAATGGTGCACTGAATAACCTTTCGGTCCAGTTCCACAATGCCGGTGCCGTGCTGTTTGGTGTGCCGGATTATGTGCCAGCCCTGCAGTCGTATATCGATCGTTACGGGATTGATGTCAACTACCAGAGCAACCTGGTCTCGGTGAACGGCCCTGCCCGGAAAGCCATATTTCGTATCTCGGATAGTGAGGGCGGCAGCCAGGATCGGGAGCTCAGCTTTGATATGCTCCACGCCGTGCCTCCCCAGCGGGCACCTGCATTTATCCGCGAATCCAGTCTGGCTAACGAAGCCGGCTGGCTGGATCTGAAGAGCGATACGCTTCGCCACAGCCGCCATGACAATATTTTTGGCCTGGGGGATGTCAGTGGTACGACCAATGCCAAAACCGCTGCTGCCGTTCGCAAGCAGGCACCGGTGGTTGCCCAAAACCTGATTGCGTACCTCAACGGCCAGCCCTTGACAGCCGAATACCTCGGATACGGGTCCTGCCCGCTCACCGTCGAGAGAGGCCGTATTGTCCTTGCCGAATTCGGCTACGGCGGTGTACTTCAACCCACCTTCCCGAGCTGGGTGAACGATGGTACCAAAGCCACCCGGGCCGCCTGGTGGCTAAAGGCAAAACAACTGCCCATGCTCTACTGGCACGTTATGCTGAAGGGTCACGAATGGCTGGCAAAGCCCGCAAAAAGGGGTCGGTGACAACTGAGAACCATTCTTATTGGTTGCTCGGTTTTGATTGACTGGGGAAGGTTGCTATTTTGCTTATCGTGAGTTGTTTTCCAGTGACCTGGAAAAGCCGTTGCTACACGCCATTGAGTGAGTTTTTACATTCTCCATGCTCTTGAATGCAGTGATTTCAGGAACAAATCGAATGGTGCTATGCTGGCCAGGAAGGTCATTGAAAGCTAAGCAGAAATGACTCTCAGTTGTCACCGACCCCTTTTATTCCCTATTTCTCATCAATGCATTTCAAAGCACCGGTAGGACATTTTGCAACCGTCGCTCGAATATTTTCATCTGTTTCTTGATTGGTATCGATCACCATATTGCCATCAATCACCTTAAAAACCTCTGGTAACCTCTTGACACATTCGCCTGAATGTTTGCAGATAGTCCCGTCAAATGTAACGTTCATTATGGTTAACCCCTTTATCAATTCATTGTTATTGAGGCTTGCGAAGCAACAATTGAGCTACAACTAGCAGGTATGCAAGTGTCAATGAAAATTCTAGTACAAAAAGGGGTCCTGTCCAAAATGGGCCGGTGGTAACTGAGAATCATTTTTGTTGGTGGTCTGATTTGTTTTTTGTTTATTCATTATACTCAAATCCCTGTTTATCGGTCGAAGCGGGTGATAGAGGGAGGTTTGGCTGAGCGATGAATGCTGTTTTTGACAGTGATACCAGTATTACGAACGAAGTTCTCACCGCCATTGCCCATATGCCGACAGCAAGCTTGCCGGTGCTGATGGATGAAGCGTTTGCCTCGCGACTGAGTGATGCCGATTTGATGCGCATCGCCGTATTGTTGGCCAGGAAGAGTTATGACGAGGGAGGTTGTCCCATCGGTGCGGTGATTGTCGATAATGTCACGCGCCGGATTGTCGGCAAGGGCCACAATACGTTGGTGCAGGAGAATCACCCCTATAACCATGGCGAAACTGCAGCTATACGCGATGCCGGGCGGCTGGATTTCAGCCGCGCTACGCTGTTCACCTCGCTGAGTCCCTGTGACATCTGTGCGACCTTGCTGCACATGCGTGGTTTTGCCCGGGTGGTGGTGGGTGATGTCAGCAATGCTTCAGGTAATGAGAAACTGTTGCGCGACAAGGGTGTGCAGGTGGACATTCTGGAAGACCCGCTCGGAATCGAGTTGTATGCGCATTTTCGTGCCGAACAACCTGCGCTGGAGCTGGAGGATTGGCAGGGGCTTGCCGCGATTCGCAAGAATTGATGCGATCTGGATAGCAATTATTTGCTGGTCTAATCAGTCGGCGCCTGTTGGTCACTGAAGTGCGCTTCTTTATTCCTGCTGGGCGGAAGGTCATCGAAAGCCAAGTGGGAATGATTCTCAGTTGTCACCGACTCCTTTATTGCTTTGACCCCTTTATTGCTTTATTCAGACAACAAAAAAGGGCTGCATTTCTGCAACCCTTTGTTTTATATGGCTCCGCCTGCTGGGCTCGAACCAGCGACCCAATGATTAACAGTCATTTGCTCTACCAACTGAGCTAAGGCGGAACAGTCGAGAGGCGCGTATCTTATAGATCGACTTTGGGGTAGTCAACCCCGCCGAAGCTGCCTTTTCAGGGCTTTTTCTGGGGTATAATACGCGGTTTTCTGCACTGATTCGGAGCGATTCAAACGTGTCAAAACCCTTTACGGTTAAAAGCCCCTATCAACCTGCTGGAGATCAGCCAGCAGCGATTGAAAAGCTGGTGGCGGGGCTTGAGGCAGGACTGGCAGCACAGACGCTGCTGGGAGTCACCGGTTCGGGAAAGACATTTACCATTGCCAATGTGATTGGCCGGGTACAGCGCCCCACCATTGTATTGGCTCACAACAAAACGCTGGCCGCCCAGCTTTATGGTGAACTGCGGGACTTCTTCCCCGACAACGCCGTGGAATATTTTGTCTCCTACTACGATTACTATCAGCCCGAAGCGTATGTGCCTTCATCGGATACCTTTATCGAGAAGGACGCCTCGATCAATCAGCATATCGAGCAGATGCGCCTGTCGGCTACCAAAGCACTGATGGAACGCAAGGATGTGATTGTCGTCGCGACCGTGTCGGCAATTTACGGGTTGGGTGACCCGGAATCCTATTTGAAAATGGTCCTGCATCTGGTGCGGGGTGACCGTGTGGATCAGCGGGCTATTCTACGGCGTCTCGCCGAGTTGCAGTACACCCGAAATGATGCGGTGTTTCAGCGCGCCACCTATCGGGTGCGGGGTGATGTGATCGATATTTTTCCAGCGGATTCAGATAGTGAGGCCGTCCGGGTCGAGTTGTTTGACGATGAAGTAGAAAACCTGTCGATGTTTGATCCGCTGACCGGCGAGGTGTTTGGCCGGGTGCCACGGGTGACGGTATATCCAAAGTCCCATTATGTAACGCCACGCCAGACCATTCTCGACGCGATGGAACACATTAAAACCGAGCTGGCGGAGCGACTGGAACAGTTGCGCTCTGTCAATAAGCTGGTGGAAGAGCAACGCCTGCGTGAGCGCACCCGCTACGATCTCGAAATGATGCAGGAACTCGGCTACTGCACCGGCATTGAAAATTACTCGCGTTATCTCTCAGGCCGGGAACCCGGCGAGGCCCCACCCACGCTTTACGATTACCTGCCCGCGGATGCCCTGATGGTGATTGATGAATCCCACGTGACGATTCCCCAATTGGGCGGCATGTATCGCGGTGATCGCTCGCGTAAAGAAACCCTGGTTGAATACGGTTTCCGGTTGCCCTCGGCGCTGGATAACCGCCCGATGCGGTTCGATGAATGGGAGCGATTGGCACCACAAATGATTTTTGTCTCCGCCACCCCGGCCAAATATGAGGCGGAAAAGGCGGGCCAGGTGGTGGAGCAGGTGGTCAGGCCCACCGGCCTGGTGGATCCGATGATTGAGGTTCGCCCGGCAACGACTCAGGTGGATGACGTGCTCTCCGAAATCAGCCGTTGTGTGGCCAATGAGGAGCGCGTGCTGATTACCGTGCTGACCAAGCGGATGGCGGAAGATCTCACCGAGTATCTGGCGGAAAACGGGGTGCGAGTGCGCTACCTGCACTCGGATATTGAAACGGTGGAAAGGGTGGAAATTATCCGCGATCTGCGGCTTGGTGAATTTGATGTGCTGGTAGGTATCAACCTGTTGCGGGAGGGGTTGGATATGCCGGAGGTGGCGCTGGTGGCGATATTTGATGCGGACAAGGAGGGTTTTTTACGCTCAGAGCAGTCACTGATCCAGACCATTGGCCGGGCGGCACGAAACGTGGCGGGCCGCGCCATTCTCTACGCGGACAAGGTCACCGGCTCCATGCAGCGCGCCATGGATGAGACCGAGCGTCGCCGGAACAGGCAAATAGCCCATAACCTGACTAATAATATTTCTCCGAAAGGCATCCATAAGTCGGTGGCGGATATTATGGAAGGTGCCCGTATGATCCCCGGCAAGGGCGGGCGCAAGGTGGCAGACGAGAAGGGTAGGTATCACCTGGAAGCCAGGGAGGTGGTGACCAGTGGGGATGTCTGGCGGCAGATTGCAGCACTGGAGGACAAGATGTTTCAGCACGCCAAAAATCTGGAGTTTGAAGAGGCCGCCCGACTTCGGGATCAGGTCAGCCAGCTCAAGCGGCTGGCTGACGGGGTTGCCTGACGGACACTGTGTCGTCCGTCAGCTTATGCCTGGAAGCTCTCGACCCGTTTGCAGCTACCGGCATACCGTCTCTGGTGGCCTTTGTGACCGCCTCTATTGACATCAAAACCGAATTCGCCCAAGCCGGCATTGAGCATGAAGTCACCGGTTAGGGGCTTCAGAATGAACAGCATTGACTCATTTTTGGCAGTAATACTCCGGCCCGATTGTTGTGTTATTTCAAGATTGAATGTCCCCGACGCGTCCTTGTTGTCACCATGAAGCCGCATGTTATTACCGTCGATGGTTACCTCCAGATCGCCGCCATCCGTGTCAACACCTGAGCCGGTTCCCACCTGGTAGATATGGATATATCTGCAGAGATAGAGCTCTTTATCGTTTGCATACAGGTTGGCGCTCATCAGCGCTGACACACACAAGGCAGTGAATATACTTTTTTTCATAATGACCAAACCCTTTGTCAAGTTGACGGCCGCCCGGTTTCGGGGGCTCTGTTACTGAATACACCAGCATATTACCGCACTGAACCGAGTCTGTATGTGGCTGTGGCGTTTTATTGATTGGCGGCGCTGCCCTGTTGAGGAGGCATGGCCTCCCAGAGGGTTCGGCGGTCTGTTGGTCGACAGTGATATTGATGAGTAAAAATTATTCAATAATATACATTAAATAAAAATTCTATCTTTTTAATAAATAACATATTTTTAATGTATCTATTTTTTGGTCAGTCAATAAAAAAGCCCATCGTATATACGACGGGCTTTCTATTTGGTAGGCACGAGTGGATTCGAACCACCGACCCCCACCATGTCAAGGTGGTGCTCTAACCAACTGAGCTACGTGCCTGCTGACTTTCCGCGATCAGGAAGGCGCGTAATTTACCAGCGGGTCTTCCTCCTGACAAGCTTTATGGGATCCTGCCAAACGTTATGCCGCTTTACCGCCACTGATGATGGCGGCTTGCTTATGCAGGTCAAGCCGGTAAAATGGCCCGCTCACAAATTGGCGCTGCCCCCGCAGCATAAACCATGTGGCCTTTGGTAGGGGTCACCACTGGAAAGGATCAGAAAATGCCCGTAGTAACCCTTCCTGACGGCAGTCAACGCAAATACCAAAATCCTGTGACTATTCATGAAGTTGCCACCGATATTGGGCCCGGACTGGCAAAGGCCGCATTGGCCGGCAAAGTGGGTGACAATCTGGTGGACACCTCTTATCTGATTGATTCAGACGCCGAGCTGGCGATTATCACCGAAAAGTCCGACGAAGGGCTGGAGGTCATTCGCCACTCCACCGCCCACCTGCTTGCCCAGGCGGTTAAGCAGTTATTTCCAGGAGCGCAGGTCACCATCGGCCCGGTGATTGATAACGGCTTTTATTATGACTTCGCCTATGAGCGGCCGTTTACTCCCGAAGATCTTGATGCCATCGAGCGAAAAATGCTCGAACTGTCCGAGGCGGATGCAACCGTAGTGCGACGTGAGTTGTCCCGCGACGAAGCCGTCGCCTATTTTCGTGGCATCGGTGAGGCCTATAAGGCGGAAATTATTGAGAGTATCCCTCCAGAACAGACGCTTTCCCTCTATTGCCAGGGCGATTTTGAAGACCTCTGCCGCGGGCCCCATGTGCCCTCAACGGGAAAGCTCAAGCACTTCAAATTGATGAAAGTAGCCGGGGCGTATTGGCGAGGTGATTCCAATAATGAAATGTTGCAACGCATTTATGGCACAGCCTGGTCGAGCAAGAAAGAACTGAATGCTTATCTGTTCAGGCTGGAAGAAGCGGAAAAACGCGATCACCGCAAGCTGGCCAAAAAATTCGATCTGTTCCATATGCAGGAAGAGGCTCCGGGCATGGTGTTCTGGCACCCGAAGGGCTGGAGTGTTTATACCCAGATAGAGAGCTATATGCGCGATGTGCAGCGCAACAATGGCTACCGGGAAATCAAAACACCCCAAGTGGTGGATCGCTCTCTCTGGGAGCGATCCGGTCATTGGGATATCTTCCGGGAACACATGTTTACCGTGGAGTCTGAAGCCCGCGACTACGCGGTAAAACCGATGAATTGCCCCTGTCATATCCAGGTATTCAATCAGGGTCTGAAAAGCTATCGCGACTTGCCATTACGGTTGGCGGAATTCGGTTCCTGTCACCGTAACGAGGCTTCCGGTACTTTGCAGGGTTTGATGCGGGTGCGGGGTTTTGTTCAGGACGATGCACATATTTTTTGTGCCGAATCACAGATTCAGGACGAAGTCTCAACTTTTGTTGATCTGTTGTTCCAGGTCTATCGGGATTTCGGGTTCGAGGATGTGATCATCCGGCTCTCCACCCGACCCGAGCAGCGTGTTGGTAGCGACGCCGTCTGGGATAAAGCGGAACAGGCGCTGGTGGATGCCCTGGTAGCAAAAGGGTTGAGCTATGAATTGTTGCCGGGAGAGGGCGCTTTCTACGGTCCAAAAATCGAATTCTCCCTGAAGGATTGCCTTGAGCGGGTATGGCAGTGCGGTACGATTCAGGTGGATTTTTCCATGCCGGGACGACTAGATGCCCAATATGTGGCGGAAGATGGCTCCCGCCAGGTGCCGGTGATGTTGCACCGTGCCATCCTCGGTTCTTTTGAGCGGTTTATTGGTATCCTGATCGAGCATTTTGAAGGTGCTTTCCCTGTCTGGCTCGCCCCCCAGCAAGCGGTGGTGATGAATATTACCGATGCGCAGGCGGATTATGTCCGGCAGGTAGCTGATACCTTGAAAAACAAGGGCTTCCGCGTGGAAAATGACTTGAGAAACGAAAAGATCGGCTTTAAAATCCGCGAGCACACAATTCAGAAGATTCCCTACCTGTTGGTAATCGGGGATAGGGAAGTAGAAACGCAGACCGTGGCAGTACGCACGCGAAGCGGTGAAGATCTGGGCATTATGCAGGTTTCAGCGTTTGCCGAGCTTCTCGCTCAAGACGTACAACGCCGCGGTCGCGTTATTTAAAGACAATGGTCGGAGATTAAATTATCAAGAAAAATTATGGCAAGGGGACAGCGAAACGGTCTCGAATGAATGAAGAGATTGATGTTCCCGAGGTTCGACTGGTCAACGCCGATGGCGAACAGGCTGGCATTGTCAGCATTGAAGATGCCTTGAACGCAGCATTGGCTGCCGGTTTGGATCTGGTGGAAATCGCCCCGGATGCCGAACCGCCCGTCTGTAAGGTAATGGACTACGGCAAAAAGCTGTTTGAAGTAAAAAAGCAGCAAGCGGCACAACGCAAGAAGCAGAAGCAGACTCAGGTCAAGGAAATGAAGTTTCGTCCGGGAACGGATGTAGGGGATTACGAGATCAAGTTGCGTAATCTGATCCGGTTTCTCGAAAACGGGGATAAGGCCAAGGTAACCCTCAGGTTCCGCGGCCGTGAAATGGCTCACCAGGAACTCGGTATGGAAATGCTCAAACGTATTGAGCAGGACCTCGAGGAATTGGGCGCCGTTGAACAATTCCCAAAAATGGAAGGGCGGCAACTCACTATGGTGATCGCCCCCAAAAGCAGGAAGAAGTAACCCGATCCCCTCTGGTCTTTGACCATATCAGGATTCATCTGGCGTTACCCGCGTGCAGCCCTTGGCAGACTGTCCGGGAACGACTTCTTCATTATCTAAACCGTCTATAAATGGAGACACAAAATGCCAAAAGCAAAAGTACATAGTGGTGCCGCCAAACGCTTCAAGAAAACCGGCGCTGGCTACAAGCACAAACACGCGAACAGAAGTCACATCCTCACCAAAATGTCGCAGAAGCGTAAGCGTCACCTGCGCGGCACCAGCACCATGAATGGGTCTGATTCGCCGCTGATCGATCGTATGTTGCGCTCCTGATTAACCGATTATTTGAGAGGATATTGATATGCCGCGTGTAAAAAGAGGTGTTGTCGCACACCGTCGTCACAAGAAAATTCTGAAGGCTGCAAAAGGCTACTATGGTGCTCGCAGTCGTATATTCCGCGTTGCCAAGCAGGCTGTCACCAAAGCCGGTCAGTACGCCTACCGTGACCGTCGTGTCAAAAAGCGTACTTTTCGTGCTCTGTGGATTACCCGTATCAATGCGCAGTCTCGTGCTGAGGGTATTAGCTACAGCCGCCTGATCGCGGGTCTGAAGAAAGCCAATATTGAGCTGGATCGCCGTGTATTGGCTGATCTTGCCGTTCACGATAAAGCGGCATTTGCTGCTGTCGCTGAACAGGCAAAGGCTGCCCTGGCTTGATATATTTGTGTCGGGAAATTTCCCGGCATTAAATAATGTAGATTGAAAAGGGAAAGGGCCGCAGCTCTTTCCCTTTTTTGTTTTGGTCTGAACCGGTTGATAAGGTTGTGAGCATGGAAACCCTAGAGCTTCTGGCCAGTGAAGCACAGCAAGCCATTGAGCAGGCCCGAGATCTGGCGGCCCTGGATCAGGTGCGGGTTGAATATCTCGGCAAGAAGGGCAGGTTGACAGACCTGTTGAAGGGGCTGGGCAAGCTCTCGGCTGAAGAGCGCCCTGCGGCCGGTGCGAAAATTAACGAGGTGAAGGAACAACTCCAGCGTCAGATAAATCACTGTCGTGATGCTTTCGAGAATGCCGACCTGGAAGCCAGGTTGGCCAGTGAGGCACTTGATGTAACCTTGCCCGGACGCGGTGAAGACAGCGGCGGCTTGCATCTGATCACCCATACCATGGAGCGGATTGAATCCTTTTTTAGCCGCGTCGGATACAGGGTGGAAGAGGGGCCCGAAATTGAAGACGACTACCACAACTTTGAGGCCCTGAATATTCCTTCACACCACCCCGCCCGGGCCATGCACGATACTTTTTATGTGACGGAAAATACCGTGCTGCGCACCCATACCTCGCCGGTGCAGATTCGCACTATGAAGAATCAGGAGCCGCCAATCCGGATTATCTGTCCCGGGCGTGTCTACCGCTGCGACTCAGATCTGACCCATACGCCCATGTTTCATCAGGTGGAAGGTCTGGTGGTGGATCGCGATGTCAGCATGGCCGATCTCAGGGGAACCATCGATCAGTTTCTGAAAGCCTTTTTCGAAGCGGATCTGCCGGTGCGTTTTCGGCCCTCCTATTTCCCCTTTACTGAGCCCTCTGCCGAGGTGGATATTCAATGCACCAACTGTCGCGGTGCCGGTTGCCGGATCTGCAAGAATACCGGCTGGCTGGAGGTGATGGGTTGCGGCATGGTTCACCCCAATGTGTTCGGCCATTGCGGCATTGATGCTGGGGTATATTCAGGTTTTGCCTTTGGTATGGGTGTCGAGCGGCTGGCGATGCTGCGCTACGGAGTCAGTGACCTTCGCCTGTTTTTTGATAACGAAATTCAGTTCTTAAAACAGTTTTAAAACAAATAGATACATTATTTATATAAAGTAAATTATTTGATTTGGTGAGCAATGAAATTCAGTGAATCCTGGTTGCGTGAGTGGGTTAGTCCGAGTATTGACACAGCAGAGCTGGTGGCTCAGCTAACCATGGCGGGTCTCGAAGTGGACGCGATTGAGGACGTGGCACCGGCGTTCGATGGCGTGGTGGTCGGTGAAATTGGCGCTGTGAATCCACACCCGAATGCCGATAAGTTGCGTGTCTGTCAGGTGACTGGTGCTGCCGGAGAAACCGTTCAGGTGGTTTGCGGTGCGCCGAATGCCCGCGCAGGTATGAAAGTGCCGTTCGCAACGGTGGGTGCCACATTGCCCGGCGATATGACAATTCGCAAAGCCAGCCTGAGAGACGTGGAGTCCTTCGGCATGCTCTGCGGTCAGGATGAAATTGGTCTGGGTGCTGATGGTTCCGGGCTGTGGGAGCTTCCCTGTGATGCACCAACAGGTGCGGATCTTCGGGACTACCTGAGTCTCAATGACCAGCTGATTGAAGTCGATTTGACCCCCAATCGCGGCGATTGCCTGAGTATCCGGGGTCTGGCCCGCGAGGTGGGAGTATTGAACACTACTGCCGTGATCGGGCCCTCCCTTGACCCCGTATCAGCCACGGTCGATGACCATTTGCCCGTTGTGCTGGATGCCCCCACTGCCTGTCCCCGTTATGTGGGGCGTGTGATTCGCGGTGTGAATATGACTGCGCCATCACCTCTGTGGTTAAAGGAAAAACTGCGTCGCAGCGGTGTTCGCAGTATTGACCCGGTGGTCGATGTCACCAATTATGTGATGCTCGAACTGGGTCAGCCGATGCATGCCTTTGATCTCACCACGCTGGACGGTGGCATTCGGGTGCGTATGGCGGAGCAGGGTGAGTTGCTCGAATTGCTGGATGGCTCCACAGCCACACTGAACAACGATACCCTGCTGATTGCCGACCATCAGAAACCGCTGGCCATCGCCGGTATCATGGGCGGGAAACAGTCGGCCGTCACGGCGGATACCCGGGATATTTTCCTTGAAAGCGCCTACTTTGATCCACTGGCGATTGCCGGTCGTCCACGCCATTACGGTCTTCACACCGATTCATCCCATCGTTTTGAGCGCGGCGTCGACTGGCAGTTACAGTCTCTCGCCATTGAGCGGGCCACCGCTTTGTTACTGGAAATCGTCGGAGGTCAAGCCGGGCCGGTGACGGTGGTTGAGTCAGAACCATATCTGCCTCGGCCGGTAGAGGTAACGTTGACCAGGCGAAAATTGCAACAGCAGCTGAGTCTGGTACTGGATATCGAGCTGGTTCGCGATATGTTGCAACGGCTCGGCCTCGAAATTCTAGCCGAGGATGAGGCTGGTTGGAGCTGCAGGGTTCCCAGCTGGCGCTTCGATATTGCGATTGAAGTGGACCTGATTGAGGAGGTGGCTCGCATCTACGGTTACAACCGCTTGCCGACAGCTACTATCACTGCCAGCTTGCCGATTGAAGTATGCCGTGAAACCCGGACCGGTCTGTCATTGTTGCGCCAGCAGCTGGTTGCCAGAGGTTATCGCGAAGCCATCACTTACTGTTTTGTCGATCCCGAGATACAGAAACACCTTTTGCCAGATATTGAGGGTATTGCGCTGGCTAATCCCATTGCCAGTGATATGTCGGTGATGAGGACGACCCTCTGGTCCGGCCTGCTGCCGGCAGTGCGGCGGAATCTCAATCGCCAGCAATCCCGTGTGAGAATTTTCGAATCCGGATTGAGTTTTATACCCGAGGCGGGCGGGGTGAAGCAGGCATCCATGATTGCCGGTGCCGTCACCGGTAGTCGTCTGCCGGAACGCTGGTCAAATCCGCATGATCTGGTGGATTTTTATGATATCAAGTCCGATGTGGAAGCGCTTCTCAAACAGAACCACGTGTTTGGTGAATACCGTTTTGTGCCCGCTGCACATACGGCCCTGCATCCCGGCCAATGCGCCGCCATCGAGCGAAAAGGTGAGTTAGTGGGTTACGTTGGCCTTTTGCATCCACGTGTTCAGAAGCAGTTGGATATTTCCCAGCCGGTGTATGTTTTTGAGCTTGCCTTGGGTGCTGTGGTCGAGGGCGAGCTGCCCGCATTTCGTGGTATCAGTCGGTTCCCGGAATTACGCCGCGACCTGGCAGTGATTGTGGATCGGGATCTTTCCGCCAGCGCACTTTGTGACACCATTCGTGAAGCGGCAGGCCATTACCTCGTTGACTTAAAAATATTTGACGTATACCAAGGGAAAGGTGTTGAAAACAATAGAAAAAGTATTGCAGTCGGCTTGACCTTTAGAGAGAGTTCACGCACTCTTACCGAAAAAGAAATTAATAGTGCTGTGGACCAGGTGGTCAACGCCATGAAAGAACAACATTCAGCGAGTCTCAGGGGTTAAGCGAGTTATGTCAGCACTTACCAAAGCCGACCTTGCAGAAATGCTTTTCGAAGACCTTGGTTTGAATAAACGTGAGGCCAAGGAAATCGTCGAATCGTTTTTTGAAGAGATTCGTACGGCCCTTGAAAAAAATGAACAGGTCAAATTATCCGGTTTTGGTAATTTTGAACTGCGCGACAAGAAAACCCGCCCCGGTCGCAATCCCAAGACCGGCCAAGAAATTCCCATTTCTGCCAGACGAGTAGTGACGTTCAAACCCGGACAAAAACTTAAAGCGAGAGTAGAAGGCTATGCTGGAACCGAGCAATAACGATCAGTTGCCCGCCATTCCCGGCAAGCGGTACTTTACTATTGGTGAAGTCAGTGAACTCTGCGATGTCAAACCCCATGTGCTTCGCTACTGGGAGCAGGAATTCCCCAGTCTAAGTCCGGTAAAACGCCGTGGTAACCGTCGTTACTATCAGCGTCAGGACGTCATCCTGATCCGGCAGATTCGCTCATTGCTCTACGAGCAGGGCTTTACCATTGGCGGTGCGCGACAGCGCATGACCGGGGAAGATGCCAAGGAAGAGGCCACTCAGGTAAGGCAGTTGATCGACCAGACAGTGGGTGAGCTGGAAGACCTGTTACGGGTGCTGAAGGCCTGATTTTATTCTTGAATTGTGGGGTGCATCCGGTATTATGTGCGCCTTCCATTCGGGGCGTAGCGCAGTCTGGTAGCGCACTACACTGGGGGTGTAGTGGTCACAGGTTCAAATCCTGTCGTCCCGACCAAAAAAACGTTGTAATTCAACGAATTAAAAGGCCCGCTTGAAAGCGGGCCTTTTTCGTTTCTCAGTTTAAGTCCCTATTAAGTCCAGTTTTTATTGACGATTGCGTACTTCTGGTAGGTGGTGATCGAAAGGTAAGCTGCACTGAAAATCCCTAGGAAAGTAACCCTCGTGCCGGTTTGCCCCTGGCTTCTGGGCACCGTCTAAATTAAATAGGTATGCGTGCTCGATAGGCTCTTTTTGTATACAGGATATCGAGGTGTTATTAAATCCCCTTCTCGGTTTATACTCAGTCAATGCGCGTTATCATGCGAACCGGAAAAAAAATATCCAAATATAATAGAGCGTTGCAGGTTCGCGAGAAAAGATAACGAGGTCCTATTATTTTAGATATAGGAAAAACTCGCTTTATTCTGAAGGGAATCGGATATGTCTCAATTTTCTGTTCTGTATCAATCCGTTATCAAAAGGTGCCGAATATCAGATTCGGCAAAGCGCGAGTGCGCGATATACAAATGTTAGGGTTCTCATGGATATTCGAGCAGAAATAATAAATCGCGCACCGACTCTGCAATCCAAAAGATTGATAATAGCCCTGCTATCAGGTGTGTCTGTCGTGTACTTTCTCCTCGGTATTCTGAACACGACTTGGATAGGGCTAGATTCACAACCGTTAGAAAGACTCCGATTATCAGTAGTAGCAATCCAGGTACTATGTTCATCTCTTTACCTTAATTACCACTTTTACCGCTGGTCTAAACTTATTACAAAGTTCCATGCAGAGCTTTCACCAATTATGGCCAAAGCAGTTGTGGAGGCTTCCAGCGAAATATCCGGCAAAATCATAAATGCAAAATCACCTGAGGAACTCATTGCTACACTCCAATCTTATCAATCAAAAAACCCTAACAAGTAAATGGTGTGGGACAAAATGCTGCGCATTTCGTCCCACATTTTGGCGTTAGTGCAATGTAGTACGGAACTACGATGAATAGAAAAGATAGATTTTCCCTATACGAAAGACTGTATTTTCATGAGCTAGAAAGAATTGAGAAGGTTAGTGGCCGTCTGAGTCTGCCATTTACAGTAATTTTAGCGGTAATAGCATTTTTATCATTTATGCTAAATTCAGATGCTAAACTTAATGGTGGAAATCTGTCTGTAATATTTTGGAGTTTGTTTTCTCTATCGTCTTTGGCTCTTTTGGTAGGTGCATGGTTTTTCAGAATGGCTTGGTTCGGTCACACGGACAAGTTATTACCCGTGGCCAGAACTATTGAGGATTATTACGTCGAGCTTGAAAATACATATAAAGAGTATGATGAGAGTGAAAAACTAACCAACGAGTACTTCTATGCTTTTTTGTTTGATTACTACGCACAATTCGCGTCAGAAAATGCAATAAATAATGACCGCAGATCTTTCAATATATACAGGTCTATCGTTGCATTGATGTTCTCTTTATTTCTAGCATTTGCTGCTGCTGTACCTTTCTACCTAAACAACACTACGGAAACTCAACATGACAAAACCAGCGCCGCCCCCGCCGCCCCCAAGACCACCTGAGAGAAGCGTGAAAGGAAATACTCAAAAGCCACAGCGGCCAAGCCCTCCCCGTGGCCAATAGTACTAACAAAGCAATGGTGTGGGACCGCCCGGCAATAAAGGGGTCGCGGCAATAAACAATAAAGGGGTCGGTGACAGATGAGAACCATTCTTATTATTCGTCTGACCTGTCCAGTTTCTCCAGTACCGGTGTTTAGCTAGATGACCAATTCCAGTGGGATAGGGCTGTTTGATTCGGGCATTGGTGGGCTGTCAATTGCGCGAAAAGTCAGGGAGTTGTTGCCGAGTGAAAATATCTTGTATGTTGCAGATTCTCTTCATGCTCCCTATGGGGATAAGGCAGACAGTTTCCTGTTGGCGCGTATGCGAGCTATCACAGAATTTCTGGTGTCCCATGGTGCGAAGGTTGTTGTTGTGGCATGTAATACGGCTACCACGTCGGCGATTGCCGAGCTCAGGTCTCAATATTCGGTTCCGATCATCGGTGTGGAGCCGGGAATCAAGCCCGCTGCACTTCGCTCCCGTACCGGTGTGATTGGTGTGTTGGCAACGCCTAGAACACTTGAAACAAATGCTTTTTTTAGTTTGGCGGAACGCTATGCAAGTGGCGTGAAGATTGAGGTTCAATCCTGTCCTGATCTGGCTGCTCAAATAGAATCATTGAGCTTCGATAGTGACAGAACGATTGCGCTGTTGAAGCGTTACATTTCCCCGCTCCTTGAAAAAAGGGTTGATACCATTATTCTCGGCTGTACACACTACAACCATGTGTCTCATTTAATTGCCGAACTGGCGGGGCCTGACGTTGCTATCGTCAATACAGCAACCGCGGTGGCAAATGAAGTGGTTCGCAGGCTCACAACCGAGGGACTACTTGCTGTGAATAACGGCGTGGGAAGCGATGATTTCTGGACAAATGGCGCTCTTGATGTTTACCGGAACCAAATCGAGCAATTGTGGGGACAGGGTAAAAATATCTTCCAACTTTAGCCATTTTGTTGCCAATACTTCTCCAGTTAATGCCTTTTTGTGTGGTGCTCGGGTGCTGATGAGCTGCCACTTTAATCCCCGCCAACCACGAAAGTGATAAATATCACAGGCAGTAGAGATACCCCGTTAAACTGCTATTATTGAGCAGTCCCTTAAACAGTGTTTCGAAGGGAAATTGGACTTGGCCTATGGCGCGTGGTGACCATATTTACGCACTTCGCTTTGGTGGGGTTTACGCTCACCACGGTATTGATGCCGGGGACGGTACGGTGATTCATTACACCAGTGATCACTGGGTGACACCGCGCCAAGTGCGGCGCACAAGTATTGACAAGTTTGCCCGCGGTGACGAGATTCATGTGCGGGATTACGAACGGTTTTTTGAGACGCTTAAAAGTGGTGATATTCTGGATCGGACTACCCGTGGTTTGAATCGTCTGATGGACAATTTGCGAGGGTTGAAAGCGGGTGAACTGGACTTTTCGGCGGATGCGGTGATGCAGCGTGCCGAGAGCCGATTGGGTGAGTTTGCCTTCGATCTGGTGTTCAACAACTGCGAACACTTCGCCACCTGGTCCAAAACCGGTATCAGTAACAGCGATCAGATTATCGATTTATGGCGCCAGGCACTTACCGGCAGTGGCTTCATGAAATATCGCGTTGGTGAATCCCTGACCAATTTCGCTGAACTTCCCTGGAAGCTGTTTCGCTAGGGCATCTACTGCGGCCTGTTTGTTGTCTCGTTAAGCAGGAACTCAACCAGCGCTTTTTGTGCGTGCAGGCGATTTTCTGCTTCATCCCATACCACGGACCACTTTGATTCCAGCATGGTTTCGCTGATTTCCAGGCCCCGGTAAGCGGGCAGGCAGTGCATGAACAGAGCGTCCGGGGCCGCCATCCGCATGATCTCCTCGTTGACCTGGAAGCCCTGGAAGGCGCGCTCCCGGGATTTCTTTTCCTCCTCCTGGCCCATGGATGCCCAGGTGTCGGTGACCACCAGATCCGCCCCGGTAATCGCCAACAGGGGATCGCGAACAATGGATACCCGGTCACTGAACCTCTCCAGCAGCGCGGCATCGGGTTCATAGCTTTTGGGGCAGGCGATGACCAACTCAAAATCCAGCCTGTCTGCCGCATTGATATAGGACTGGCACATATTGTTACCGTCGCCGACCCAGGCCACTCGCTTACCGGAAATACTGCCCCGGTGTTCCAGATAGGTTTGCATGTCTGCCAGTAACTGGCAGGGGTGAAAATCGTCGGTCAGGGCATTGATGACAGGCACTGAAGAGTTTTCCGCAAAGGTGATGATGCGGTTGTGGCCAAAGGTGCGGATCATGATGATATCTACCATTCTTGAAATCACTTTGGCAGAATCTTCAACCGGTTCGCCACGCCCCAGTTGAGTATCATTCGGTGACAGGAACAGGGCACTGCCACCCAGCTGAGCCATGCCTGTCTCAAAGGAAACCCGGGTTCTGGTGGAGGATTTCTCGAAAATCATAGCCATAACCTTGCCTGAGAACGGATGGTCATCCGTGCCTTTTTGGCGCTGAACCTTTAGTTCTATCGCCCGGTGCAGGATTGCTTTCAGTTCGTCCCTGGAGAGATCCTGCAAAGTGAGGAAGTGTCGTATAGCCATGCTTGGTTACCCCCGGGTAATCAGTTCACCCAGTATCTGAACGAGTTGATCTGCTTCGTCTTCACTGATGGTCAGTGTTGGCAGCAGTCTGACGACGGACTGGGCCGTAACATTGATCAGCAGACCGTTGGCGGCGGCCTTTGTCACCATTTCAGAGCAGGGTTCGCTCATCTCAATGGCCAGCATGAGTCCCTGGCCCCGTACTTCAACGACTCCGGAGTGCCCGGCAAGGCGCTCGGTGAGACGCTGCTTTATATAGTCGCCCATGGTAGTAGCTCGCTGGCACAGATTCTGATCCAGAATGGTGCTGACAGTGGCCAGCGCCGCTGCACATGCCAGCGGATTGCCGCCGAAGGTAGTACCATGACTGCCGGGTTGCATCAGATCAGCTGCCTTGTTTCCCGTCAGGCAAGCGCCAATGGGCACTCCATTGCCCAGCCCCTTGGCCGTCGTCACAACGTCTGGCAACAGGTTGAAATGCTGGTAGTTAAAGTAGCATCCGGTCCGTCCATTACCGGTCTGGATCTCGTCCAGCATCAGCAGCCAGTCATTTTGATCACATATTTCCCGCAGTCCCGGCAGATAGTCTGCTGCAGGAATTCGTATACCACCTTCCCCCTGAATCGGCTCAACCAGAATAGCCACAATATTGCGATTATTCTTGGCGATGGTGTGTAGCGATTGCAGATCGTTAAAGGGTGCCCGGACAAAACCACCCACCAGCGGTTCAAAACCCGCCTGCACCTTGCGATTGCCGGTGGCAGAAAGTGTCGCCATGGTGCGGCCGTGAAAGGCGTTTTCCATGACAATAATAGCGGGCTGATCTACCCCTTTGCTGTGGCCAAATAGACGCGCCAGCTTGATGGCGGCTTCATTGGCCTCGGCGCCGGAATTGCAAAAAAAAAGTTTGCTCAGGCCGGATATGTTACGCAATTGTTCGGCCAGCGCTTCCTGTACAGGTATGTTGTAGAGGTTTGAGCAATGAAGTAGTGTGGCTGCCTGCTCCGTGATGGCCTTGGTCACGGCCGGGTGCGAGTGACCCAGTCCGCAGACGGCGATGCCGGAAATGGCATCCAGATAACGATGGTCCCGGTCATCCCATACCCAGGTTCCCTGACCTCTAGTCAGGGTGATTTTTCTGGCACCGTAATTGTTCATCAATGCGTCGCTGGTCATGGCCTCTTCCAAAACGAAAAAAGGCAGACGCGAGTTGCGCTGCCCAGGAGCAGGCATATTATAGCGGTTTTGACGGGTTCGCAACGATCTGCTCCTGACGATCTTTACGGTGTGTGAGGGTGTGCGGATTAACTGGTCCGAAATATTTTTTCAGGCAGGTGGTTTTAGATTGGTTGGCAGTGGAGTAAAATAGTTGACTGTAATAGTCAGCTATTCTTTATTGCTCCAATTTCAGTCAGAGGTTTATATCAATGGATATTATGGAAACCATTCGTGAGCAGGTGGAAGGGAACCCTGTTATTCTCTATATGAAAGGCTCCCCCAATCAGCCCCAGTGTGGGTTTTCCGCCCGTACAGTCGAAGCATTAATGGCCTGTGGTGAGCGCTTCGCCTATGTTGATATTCTGGAAAATCCGGATATTCGTGCTAATCTGCCAAAATATGCCAACTGGCCTACATTTCCGCAGTTGTGGGTTAATGGCGAGCTGATTGGTGGTTGTGACATCATTGCAGACATGCACCAGAAAGGCGAGTTGGCACCGCTGGTCAAAGAAGCTGCGCAGAAAGCTGCCGAGTAAGCGTTAGTTCCGTTGTTAAACTGGGCTTATGGTAGTTATAGCTAATTACAATGAGACACAGAAAGCTGATTGTGTAAGATTGAGTTCAGGATTTCGAGCATGGGCTACAACAGCTGGCCCTTATTTTCCTTCAGAAAAACAGACCATTAAAGGAGCTAGATTATGGGAGTATTAGTAGGTAAAGCAGCACCGGATTTTACGGCTGGTGCAGTACTGGGTAACGGTGAAATTGTTGATGCATTTACGCTGTCAGACAACATCAAGGGAAAAAAGGCGGTCGTTTTTTTCTATCCTCTGGATTTTACCTTTGTCTGTCCATCAGAGCTGATTGCATTTGATCACCGCCTTGATGAATTCAAAAAACGTGGCGTGCAAGTCATTGGTGTGTCCATTGACTCGGTATTTACCCACAATGCCTGGAGAAACACACCCGTTAACGCAGGTGGGATCGGCCAGGTTAAATACCCGCTGGTAGCCGACGTCAAGCACGAAATCTGTCGGGCCTATGATGTTGAATTCGATGAGGCTGGTGTTGCCTTCCGTGGCTCTTTCCTTATCGATGAAGATGGTGTTGTTCGTCATCAGATCGTCAATGACCTCCCGCTGGGTCGTGATATTGATGAAATGCTGCGTATTGTTGATGCGCTGTCTTTCCACCAGAAACATGGGGAAGTTTGTCCCGCCGGCTGGAAAGAGGGTGACAAGGGTATGGATGCTTCTCCCACTGGTGTGGCTTCCTATCTTGCAGAGAACTCAAGCAAACTCTGATACTCAGATTTGTCTTTGGAAAAAACCGCAGAAGGCTTCTTCTGCGGTTTTTTTGTGGCCCATTCGATACTTGAGGGGTATGGGCAATGAATGAAGATCGTTTGGTGGATATCGAAACCCGACTGACCTTTCAGGAAGATACTCTACAGCAGTTGAATGATGTAGTTTATCGGCAGCAGGGTCAGATCGACCGGTTGACTGCCCGCGCTGAAGCGTTGCGTGCGCAACTCGGTGAGATTGCCGCCAAGTTGCCGGACGAAGAAGGTGGGGAAGAAAAACCGCCGCATTACTAGGTTGTGCGGGTCTATTCCGTTACAACCATAAAAAACGCGGCTTCTGCCGCGTTTTTTATGGTGAATTATTCCTCATTCTACTTTTGAGGTGATGTCCGCCCCTATCAACGCGGTCATATTCAGGATACCTCGTCCGGAAACAGACGGAATCAGAATATGGGCCGGTTTGTCGAAGCCGAACAGGAAGGGACCAACCAACCGGGCATTGGTCAGTGAGCGCAGCAGGCCCAGGGTGATGCTGGCGGCATCCATGTTGGGCATGATCAATACATTGGCGCGACCTTGAAGATTGGCATTCTGGTAGGTTTTGCCGCGCAGGGTCTCGTTCATGGCAGACATGGCGTGCATTTCGCCCTCAATTTCGACATCGGGTAATTGATTGCGCAACTGCTCGGCGGCCCGCTTCATCTTGTGGGCAGAATGGTCGTCGTAGGTGCCAAAGTTGGAGTGCGAGAGCAGCGCCACCTTGGGCTCTATCCCAAAACTTTTTACGAAGTTGATGGTGTTCAGCGCGGTAGCGACGACCTGTTCTTCTGTGGGGTCTACATTGACGAATGGGTCAGCAAGAAACAGTGGGCCATCCTCCATCAGCAGTACGCAGACCGATGACATCTCGGTGGTGCTGCTTTGTGGCAGGATGCTGCGGATGTCTTTCAGGTGCTTGTCAAAACGACCGACTTTGCCGCATATCAGTCCGTCGGCATCACCCAGAGCGACCATAATGGCTGCCAATGCTGTGTTGTTGGTGTGCACTGTGTTTTGGGCTGCTTCCACGGACACGCCGTCTCGGCCCACGCGCTGGTGATAGAACTGCCAGTAATTCTGGTGGTGATCACCTTCTTCCGGGTTGAAAATCTCGATGTCGGTGCCGATTTTAATGCGCAGCCCCATTTCCAGAATTTTTCGCTCGATCACGGCGGGACGACCGATCAGAATCGGCCTGGCAACCTTCTCATCGACGATGCCCTGCATGGCGCGAAGCACGTCGTCATTTTCTCCTTCGGCGTAGGCAATGCGGGATGGGTGACGACGTGCCTGTTCGATCATCGGTTGCATGAACAGGCGGCTGCGGCTCACATAGGAGTGGAGTTTGTTGCGGTAGGCCTCCAGGTCCTCAATGGGTCGGGTGGCAACACCGCTTTCCATTGCGGCTTTTACCACCGCCAGGGGGACTTCCTCGATCAGACGCGGATCAAAGGGTTTCGGAATCAGATACTCTGGTCCGAATTTCAGCACTTCACCGGCATAGGCTTCCGCCACGGCCTCCGATGGTTCGAGGTGAACCAGATCGGCAATGGCTTTTACGCAGGCCTGCTTCATGGCGTCATTGATGACCGTGGCACCACAGTCGAGGGCGCCACGGAAAATAAACGGGAAGCAGAGAACGTTGTTGACCTGATTTGGATAGTCGGAGCGACCGGTGGCCAGAATGGCATCCGGGCGGGCGGCTTTGGCGATTTCCGGCATGATTTCCGGGGTGGGGTTGGACATGGCCAGAATCAATGGATTGGGTGCCATTTTTTTGACCATATCGACTTTCAGAATGCCGGGGCCCGATAGGCCCAGGAACAGATCGGCACCGTCGATGGCATCGTCCAGTGTGCGGTCTTCAGTATCCACCGCATAGCTTTCTTTCCAGGGGTTCATGCCTTCTGTCCGGCCTTTGTAGATAACGCCGTTGCGATCGATCATGCGGATATTGACTTTTTGCAGGCCAATGCTGACCAGCAGATCCACGCAGGCAATACTGGCTGCGCCAGCACCGGTTACCACCAGTTTGATGTCTTCAATGTTCTTGTTGACGATTCTCAGTCCGTTGTAGACCGCAGCGGCAGACACAATCGCCGTGCCGTGTTGGTCATCGTGGAAAACCGGGATTTTCATGCGTTCCCTGAGTTTGCGTTCCACCAGGAAACACTCGGGTGCCTTGATATCCTCCAGGTTGATACCGCCAAAAGTGGGTTCCAGCGAGGCAATGGTATGAACCAGTTTGTCGACATCGGTTTCATCGATTTCAATATCAAATACGTCGATATTGGCAAATTTTTTGAACAGTACTGCCTTGCCTTCCATGACGGGTTTGGCGGCCAGCGGACCGATGTCGCCGAGCCCCAGCACGGCGGTGCCATTGGTAATCACGGCTACCAGATTGCCCCGGGCTGTGACATTGGCAACTTCCGTGGGGTTTTTTACAATAGCCCCGCAGGCATAGGCTACGCCGGGCGAGTATGCCTGAGAAAGGTCACGCTTGTTGGCCAGCGGTTTGGTGGGACGGATTTCGATTTTTCCCGGAACCGGGTGGGTATGGTAACGCAGAGCACTTTCTTTGAATGAATCAGCCATTTTTTTCTCGGTTAATAATATGTCTGCTAGCACAGAGGCGGACGAGGGGTGTTCGACAGGGCAGTTATTCTAACGCTATGCGAGACAGAATTGCCACGCGTAATAATCGCTTTATGCCGTTTTGTCTGCCAACCCGGATATTCATTGTTACCGCTTGTTAATATGATGGACCATTTGTTTTATGGCGGGCTGATATTCATGGGTCTGACTCGTTGATCCTGTTTCTGAGCAGGGGATAATTAATTTTTGATCAGGGTGGAATGCCAATGAATCCGCGTATGATTATTGTCGGTACCGGCCACGCTGCGGCACAACTTGCGTCGTCCCTTCGTCAGCAGGGATGGACGGGTGATATTTTACTGATAGGTGAAGAGCCGCATGCCCCCTATCAACGTCCGCCACTTTCGAAGGATTACCTTGCCGGTGAGAGAACGCTTGAAAATATTCTGATTCGCCCAGCTGCAGCTTATTCCAGTCACGGTATCGATTTGTTGACCGGGCGCCGTGTTATGAGTATTGACCGGGCGACAAAAGTTGTCGTGCTGGATGATGGCCAACAGATGAACTATCACAAGCTGGCACTTTGTACCGGTGCGCGTGCCAGGCCTGCCAATATCCGGGGAGTTGACAGCCCCGGGGTTTTTTACCTGCGAACCCTTGCCGATGTGGACGGGATTCGTGCCAATATTTCACCGGGTAAAAGCGCCGTTATCATTGGCGGTGGTTATGTCGGTCTTGAGACGGCTGCCATACTGCGTGGTCTGGGGATGAAGGTAACGCTGCTCGAGCTGCAGACGCGTATTCTCGCCAGAGTTTGTGCCCCGGAAGTGTCCGATTTTTATAGTGGGGTGCATCGGGAGCAGGGAGTGGATATCCGCACCGGTATTGAGGTGCTTGCCATAGAAAATAATCATGGCGGTGCCAAACGGGTGAGTTGCACTGATGGCAGTCGTTTTCACGCAGACCTGATTATTGTCGGTGTCGGTGTTATCCCGAATGTCGAGTTGGCTGAGGCCTGTGGCCTGGTGGTAAATGATGGCATTCTGGTTGATCAGTTTGCCCGGACATCTGACCCGGATATTGTTGCCGCTGGTGATTGCACCAATCACCCGAACGGCCTGCTGGGACGCCGTGTGCGTCTGGAGTCCGTTCCCAATGCGGTCGAACAGGCAAAAACAGCGGCAGGGGTGCTCTGCAACCGGCTTGTCCCCTACCAGAGTTATCCCTGGTTCTGGTCTGACCAATATGAGTTGAAGTTGCAGATTGCCGGTCTGAGCGAGGGCTATGACCAGGTGGTTGTGCGGGGTGCTCAAGACCGGCAGAAAGGCTTTGTTGTCTGGTATCTCCGTGCTGGTCGGCTTCTGGCGGCAGACTGTATCAATCGGCCAAAAGAGTTTATGGTTGCCAGGCAATTGTTGGTGAGAGCGCTTGCAGTGGATCCTGTGGCGTTGGTTGATGAAACCATTGATCCAAAAAGCTGGCTGGATTGAACCGCCACAATAGGTTAAGCAGAGGTTGTTATATGCCGATAATTCATTACGTTGAAGCCAATGGTGCAGAATATGAAGCGGAGGTGTCAGTGGGGCAATCCGTGATGCAGGGTGCCGTCGATAACATGATTGACGGCATTCTTGGTGAATGCGGGGGTGTTTGCAGTTGTGCCACCTGTCATTGTTATGTCGATGAGGACTGGTTTGATAAAGTCGGGCCACCCGAGGGCAGCGAGCGTCTGATGCTTGAGATGGTGCCGGCCCCGGAGCCCACCAGTCGCCTGAGTTGTCAGATCAAAGTCACAGCTGACCTCGATGGCCTGGTGGTGAGATTGCCGGCTTCCCAGTATTAGATTGGGCTGTTCCCCCAGCGCCAGGCGGCATGTCCGGGCGCTATCCTCGGGGTTCTATACCCAGAGTTCTGATTTAAAGGCCCTTGAACCAGTCCTGAAAGTAGCGGCCCAGATAGGGAATCTCGGTCTCCTTGTCGGTAATGGCGCCAACGAGACTGATTACCCAAGCTACCAGTATCAGTATCGCCCAGATCATCACCAGGGAATTGTGAATCATGCTGAACACCAGGTTGCCCACCAATCCGCAAATCATGATGCCGAGATACTGGCGTATATAGAATGATGTATAGCTGTCGCGCTTCTGCATGTTGAGCACCAGCGCAATGATCCAGCCGATCAAAGTAATGTGCGCGATAATTGCCTTGGTTTTACCGCTAATTTTGCTGCTCATGATGATTGTTCCTTGATAGTGTTTGTGATGACTTTGAACGGATGGCATTTAGAACACGCTGCCTACCCGGTTTACTGGTTTATTTATACCACCCGCCAAGATCTTTCCAGCGATTGACAATACCACAGAACAGTTCGGCCGTCTTTTCGGCATCATAGGCAGCAGAGTGGGCCTTGCCATTGCTGAACTCGATTTCTGCCGCTTCACAGGCCCGTGCCAGTACTGTTTGGCCGTAGGCAAGTCCGGCCAGGGTGGCAGTGTCAAAGCAGGAAAATGGGTGGAAGGGGTTGCGCTTGATGCCGTTTCTTTCAACCGCGGCATTGACGAATCCCAGATCAAAATGGGCATTGTGTGCCACCATGACCGCGCGGCTGCAGTGTGCCTCCTTTACTGCATTGCGAATTGGCTGAAACAGAGCTCTCATGGCTTCATTTTCTTCCAGCGCCATCCGGTAGGGGTCATCTATATCAATGCCGGTAAAATCCAGCGCGGCTTTTTCGACATTGGCTCCCTCAAATGGGATCACCGCATGATAGATGGTTTCACTGGGCATGAGGATGCCATCTTCATCCATGGTCAGTGTGACAGCAGCTACCTCCAGTAAAGCATCCGTGGCAGCGTTGAATCCACCGGTCTCGACATCGATAACGACGGGAAGAAAGCCTCTGAAGCGATCCGAAATAGGCGGATGCATGATTATTCAACACTCCATTGTCTGGTTTCCCCGGCACCCAACGGTGTGAGGGTGTCGCTGCCAAAGGGCAAGTAGGCCGGGGTTTGCCAGGGCGAAAAATGTAACGTGATGGTGTCGGTGTTGCGTGGCATGCCATAGAAGTCTGCGCCGAAGAAACTGGCAAATCCTTCCAGCTTGTCCAGCGCACCGGCCTCATCAAAGACTTCGGCATAAAGTTCAATAGCGGCATGGTTGGAGTAACAACCGGCACAGCCGCAGGCAGTTTCCTTTCGATGGGTGCTGTGGGGTGCAGAGTCCGTACCCAGAAAAAACTTGGGGTTGCCGCTGGTAGCGGCCGCAATCAAGGCCTCTTGATGATGTTGTCGCTTGAGTATCGGCAGGCAGTAGTAGTGGGGCCTGACACCTCCGGCGAGCAGTTGATTCCGGTTGAACAGTAGGTGTTGTGGCGTAATGGTGGCGGCGACATCAGGGCCGGCCCCGGCCACAAATTCCACACCTTCAGAGGTCGTGATGTGTTCGAGTACGATTTTCAGGGCGGGGAAATCACTGACCAGACGGGTTAGATGATGATCAATAAACACCGCTTCCCGATCAAAAATATCCACCTCAGTATCCGTGACCTCGCCATGCAGCAATAGGGGCATTCCACACTGCTCCATACGCGCCAGAACGGGATAGATATTGTTGAGCCTGGTTACGCCGGAATCCGAATTGGTGGTCGCGCCGGCGGGATAATACTTGCAGGCCACCACCTGTCCCGACGCTACAGCACGTTCTATTTCGGCTGGATCGGTATTGTCCGTCAAATAGAGCACCATTAGAGGTTGCCATTTGCTGTCCACTGGACGGCGGGCCAGAATTCGCTCTCTGTAGGCAAGTGCCTGAACGGTATTGAGGACTGGTGGGAGCAGGTTCGGCATGACGATGGCGCGCCCAAAATATCGCGCGGCATCCGGCACGGTATAGGCAAGTAACTGGTCGTCACGCAGGTGCAGGTGCCAATCATCGGGCCGGGTGATAGTTAATCGGGTCATGGTCAAGTTGGTTGCTGCGGGTGGTTATTGAGTGAATCCATGCTACCGGAATCGTTGCTGGCTTAACAGAGGAAACGTGGTGAGTCCTTTGTCAGTCAAAGGATTTTGCGCATTGATCGATCGTCAGAGCGGTCCGGCAGCGTTCCCTGCTTACTGTGAAACTGTCTGTTTAACGATTAGAATAGCCCGCACTTTTATCCCACAAAATACCAATCAGGAGTCATGTCGTGTCCGACATTAAAAAAGTTGTCTTAGCCTATTCGGGGGGGTTGGATACCTCGGTTATTGTCAAGTGGCTACAGGAAACCTATCGCTGCGAGGTTGTCACCTTTACCGCAGATATCGGTCAGGGTGAGGAAGTTGAGCCGGCCCGCGCCAAGGCGGCGGCATTGGGTGTGAAGGAAATCTATGTGGATGACCTTCGCGAGGAGTATGTTCGTGATTACGTTTTC